>JAKSJP010000016.1 GCA_024398105.1 Bacteroidales bacterium
CGCGACCCTCAGCTTGGAAGGCTGATGCTCTACCAACTGAGCTACTTCCGCGACACAAAAAAAGTGGGAGGAGAGGGATTCGAACCCCCGAAGGCGTAAGCCAGCAGATTTACAGTCTGCCCCAGTTGGCCACTTTGGTATCCTCCCATTTAAGGTTATTCCGAAATTCAGAAGACCAATTTGAGCCGATAGAGGGATTCGAACCCACGACCCCGAGATTACAAATCACGTGCTCTGGCCAACTGAGCTATATCGGCAGTATGTCTTCCGTTTCTTCCGAAATGGATTGCAAAGATAGGGAATAATTCTTATTCTCCAAATACTTTTCAATTATTTTTTGACAACTCAACTATTCTTTCGTAGATGCTGTCAGTGTCAAGACCACATTCCTTCCTCTGGGCTTTCTGGGTGTCCTGCGGGATGAAGCGGTCAGGTATTCCTGAGCCGTAGACTTTAACCTCCCTGTCTGCCATGTATTCAGCCACTTCGCCGAAAAGACCACCCTTGAGGCAGCCGTCCTCGACCGTCAGCACCGTACTGAACCTGGATGCGACCTCGTCTAGTATGTCCTTGTCGACCGGCTTGATGAATATCATGTCATATACGGCAGGTCCGTCTCCATGCTCGGCCTTGTACCTGTCGGCGGCTTCCGCTGCCCTGTGGGCAAACGGACCGGCTGCCAGGATCGCGATGCCGTTGCCTTCACGCAGACGACGTCCGTGTCCCGGTACCATGGTCTCGGGTTCATGGTTCCTCCAGTCAAGGCCTTCGCCGTTGCCTCTCGGATACCTTATAATATACGGACCTCCCTTGATGTCAAGGCCTGAGTACATCAGGTCCTTGAGCTGGTTCTCGTCCGAAGGGGCTGCGACGACGGCGTTAGGGATGCTCCTGTATGCGGCCATGTCGAACACTCCGTGGTGTGTCGCTCCGTCCTCTCCGACAAGTCCGCCTCTGTCGAAGCAGAGCACTACAGGGAGGTTCTGGAGGGCTACGTCATGGATGATCTGGTCGTAGGCTCTCTGCGAGAATGAAGAGTAGATGTTGCAGTATGGCTTCATTCCTCCGGCTGCGAGGCCTGCAGAGAATGTCACTGCGTGCTCCTCTTCGATGCCTACGTCGAAGAACCTGTCAGGGAATTCCTTCGCGAGGAAGGTCATGCTGCATCCGGTGGCCATGGCAGGTGTGATTCCTACCACCTTGCTGTCCTTCCTGGCAATCTCGAGGAGGACCTCGCCGAATACGTCCTGGTACTTGGATGCCTTGCTTGAGGAGCTGATGCGCTCTCCTGTCTCCGGGTCGAACTTTCCTGGTGCATGCCATGGGGTCGGGTCTTCCTCTGCAGGGGTGTAGCCCTTTCCCTTGACCGTGTGCACGTGGAGTATCCTTGGTCCCTTGAGGTCCCTGAGCCTTCTGAGCACGTCTACGACCTGCTCTATGTCGTTTCCGTCGACAGGTCCGAAATATCTGAATCCAAGGGCCTCGAAGAGCGCTCCGCCGGAGTTCCTGACGAGGTTTGACTTGGTGTTCTTGGTCATCTTCTGCATCGTGTCACGAAGCTTTCCTTCGCCTACAGTGTTCCAGATGTGTGACTTGAGCCTGTTGTATATAGGGTCCGTAGTGATCCTGAGGAGATACTCGTGGATCGCGCCGATGTTCTTGTCGATCGACTGGTTGTTGTCGTTGAGGACGATCAGCAGGTCGCTCTTGCTGGTGCCTGCGTTGTTGAGCCCTTCGAACGCGAGGCCGGCGGCGAGCGCTCCGTCGCCGATCAGGGCTACGACTTTCTGGTCGAGTCCCTGTATCCTTGCTGCCTGGGCCAGGCCGAGGGCGGCAGATATGGATGTGGATGAATGGCCGGCGCCGAATGCGTCGTATTCGCTCTCCTCCATATTAGGGAATCCGCTGATGCCTTCCCTTGTCCTGTTCTTCCTGAATATCTCGCGCCTGCCTGTGAGGATCTTGTGGGCGTATGCCTGATGGCCGACATCGAAGACAAGCTTGTCCGACGGGGTATCATAGACATAGTGCATTCCCACGATCAGCTCGACCGATCCCAGGCTCGATCCGAGATGCCCCGGGTTCTCGGCGCAGCATCTTACGATGTAGTCCCTGAGCTCTGAGCACAGGGTCCTGAGGCCGTCCATGTCGAGGCGGCGTACATCAGAAGGCGAGTCTATGGTATCCAGTATCCTGTACATAAGGATGCTAAGATAAGACTTTTTTTTGACTATGACAGTAAAAAACGTTACCTTAGCGAAACTCAACTGAGACTAGTTATCTTACAATATGACTGAAATCATCAAGAAAAAGCTGAGTGACAGCCCTGCAGCAAGGTGGACTGCGCTCCTGATCGTGTCCTGCACAATGATGTTCGGATACTTCTTCACCGACGTGATGTCTCCTCTCGAGCCGCTCCTCACCGCTTCTGCACAGGACGGCGGTCTGGGATGGACAAGTGATGAATATGGATTCTTTTCAGGATCATACGGTTTCTTCAACGTGTTCCTCCTTCTCCTATTCTTCGGAGGTGTCATCCTTGACAAGTTCGGCATCCGTTTCACAGGTGTCCTCTCGACAGCCCTCATGTTCGGCGGCGCGCTCATCAAGTGGTACGCAGTAGGACATGATTTCGCAGGTGTCGTGACCCTTCCTCTCGGAATCGGCACATACCATACACAGGTCCTCGTGGCCTGCCTCGGATTCGCCATCTACGGTGTTGGCTGCGAGATCGCGGGTATCACGGTCAGCAAGGTGATAGTCAAGTGGTTCACAGGCCATGAGCTTGCACTTGCCATGGGCCTTCAGGTTGCCCTCGCACGTATCGGAACCGCTGCCGCCCTCGCGTTCGCACTTCCGTTCGCAAAGGCCATGGGCGCTGCTTCGGCGTCTGTAGGTCTCGGTGCCGCCATGCTCTGCATCGGTATGGTCAGCTTCATCGTATATACGGTGATGGACAGGAAGGAAGATGCCGCTGCCGCAGCTGCAGACTCAGAACCGGAGGAGGGCTTCAAGTTCTCTGACCTCAAGACCCTCTTCACAAACAAGGGCTTCTGGTATATCGCCATCCTTTGCCTCATGTTCTACGCAGGAGTGTTCCCATTCCTCAAGTTCGCGACAAAGCTCATGGTGTTCAAGTATGGTGTGGCTGAGAACGTAGCCGGCCTCATCCCGGCCATGCTTCCTTTCGGTACCATCATCCTCACACCTCTCTTCGGAGGCATCTACGACAAGAAGGGCAAGGGTGCTACCCTCATGATCATCGGTTCAGTGCTCCTCACTATCGTGCACGCCGTCTTCGCTCTTCCTGTCAGCAGCTGGGTGCTCGCCATCGCAGTCATGGTAGTCCTCGGTGTGGCTTTCGGCCTCGTTCCTTCGGCAATGTGGCCTTCAGTTCCTAAGATCATCCCTATGAAGCTTCTCGGAACTGCATACGCTGTCATCTTCTACATCCAGAACATCGGTCTCTCGCTTGTCCCTATCATGATCGGTAAGGTCAACCAGGCAAATACCGGTGCAGACGGTGTCATCGACTATACTCAGACCATGATCATCTTCGCATGCTTCGGAGTGATCGCAGTCGTCATCGCTCTTCTCCTCAAGGCTGAGGACGCAAAGAAGGGCTATGGTCTTGAAAAGGCAAATGTCAGCAAGTAGGAAAAGAATAAACTGCTGGGCAGCGCTGGCATGTCTCGTGGTACCGATGTTCGCATCGTACTTCTTCGACGACATGTTCTCGACGCTGTCCCATCTTTTTGAGAACCCGAGCCTTCTGGAACTCGGATGGAACTCTGCGGACTACGGACTCTATACCAGCGGATACTCTGTCCT
The DNA here is from genome assembly GCA_024398105.1 of Bacteroidales bacterium. Classification (GTDB taxonomy): domain Bacteria; phylum Bacteroidota; class Bacteroidia; order Bacteroidales; family UBA932; genus Cryptobacteroides. The sequence continues at coordinate 3,832 of JAKSJP010000016.1, forward strand.
CTGCGTGTTCGGCGGACTTGTCGTCTGCGGCATGCTGCTTGACAAGTGGGGCGTACGTGTCACCGGATCGATATTCGTCGGAATGATGGCAGGCGGTGCCGCCCTGGTAGCATGGGCAATAACCGCAGGCCTTTCACCAAAGACTTCTCTTACCATAGCCTACATCGGCTGCATGCTCTTCGGACTTGGCAGCGAGATTGCAGGAGTCGCCGTTACAAGAAGCATTGCCAAGTGGTTCAAGGACGGTCCGATGGCACTTGCCATGGGCCTTCAGCTCGCGATAGCCCGTCTGGGCACCGCTTTCGCCCTGGTCATTTCACCTAAGCTTGTAGCTGTCAAGGGGGCAGGGGAGATATACTCTCTGTCCGAGACCGCCAGGCCGGCCTTCCTGGGAATGGCACTTATGGCCGTAGGCATGGTCCTCTGGGCCCTGTTCGTCGCGATGGACGCCCGATTCGACAGAAAGAACGGTGAGGCAGGGGATCATGGTACCTCCGAAGAACCTTTCCGCTTCTCCGACGTCCTTGCCTTGCTCAGGAACCGCAGATATATAATGATTGCGCTGCTGTGCGTCTTCTTCTACAGCAGCATAGTCTCGTTCAAGAAATTCGCCAGCGCGATTCTCATTCCGCGCTTCGGCATACCGCCTGAGGCGGCCAGCTGGATGGTGTCCATGTTGCCATTCGCGACGGTCATCTTCGCTCCGCTCTTCGGAATGCTGGTCGACAAGGTCGGCAAGGGAACCCGCTGGATGCTGATCGGTGCGGTGCTGGCCCTGACATCCCATGTGATCCTGGCGTTCGCGCCTCAGGGCACTGCGGCGTTCGGCTATCTCAGCATGGCCTTCCTTGGATTCGCATACTCTCTCGTGCCTGCGGCGATGTGGCCGGCAGTCCCTAAGCTCGTGCCTGAGAAGGTGCTGGGCACGGCGTTTTCGCTCATCTACTGGATACAGAACCTCGGCTTGATGCTCTTTAAGATGCTCTCGGGCAAGATTTTCGCCGCGAATCCTTCGGATGCGGTACGCGGTTCGTTCTGTGTCGAAGTGATGTTTGTGGCGGTGTGCGTGGTCGCCCTGATGCTCACAGTCATGTTGAAGAATAGTGAATCTAAATCTTGCAAGTGATATCTAAAACGATTATATTTGCACACCAACATTGATAGATGTACTATTATCTTCACCTGAAGATAACGTATACATGCTTTACACTAACTACTTATTAAAATTGACTTATAGTTGCTTCTAGCCCTTTTTCAAGGGCTAGGGTTTTTTGTTGCATATATTTTACTAACTGTTTTATCATTAACCAACTCAATCAAACACATGAAAAGGTTTTTTCAAATCTGTTTGTCTCTTTTGCTCCTCACGGCAGCCATCCCTTCGATGGCAGCTGTCGTAGTGAAAGGTACTGTGACCGACCCATCCGGTGAACCTGTCATCGGAAGTGGTGTCGTTGAGCTTGGAACAAGCAATGGTGTGGTTACCGGTCCAGATGGTACTTATACCATCTCTGTAGCTTCATCAAGCTCAGTTCTCCAGTTCTCATGCATCGGATACAAGACTGTCGAGATTACTGTCGGCAATCAGAGTGTCATCGATGTGGTTCTCGAGGAAGAGACTTCATTCCTTCAGGAAACTGTCGTTGTGGGATACGGTTCTCAGAAGAAGGCCGACATCACATCTTCAGTCCAGAGCGTGAAATCTGACCAGTTCAATGCCGGCGCGATCCACGATGCAGGTCAGCTCATCCAGGGTAAGGTTGCAGGCCTTAACATCACCGTCTCATCGGGTGACCCTACCAAGAGCTCTTCAGTCATGCTCCGTGGTTATTCTTCACTCCTTGGCTCGACAGATCCTCTCGTCCTCGTGGATGGTATCCCAGGATCCCTCTCGACCGTGGCTCCAGAAGATATCGAGTCCATCGACGTCCTCAAGGACGGTTCAGCTACTGCTATCTATGGTACCCGTGGTACAAACGGTGTCATCATCATTACCACCAAGAACGCGAAGCGCGACATGCCTGCTACAATCGAATACAGCGGCTATGCTTCTGTGTCTACATGGGCAAAGTCTCCGGATTTCCTCCAGGCTTCTGACCTCCGCGACCTCTATAAGCAGGGCTACTCATTCTCAGGTGCGAACGACAAGGATTATGGTGACTCAGTGAACTGGCTTGACGAGATCTCACGTACAGCCATCACCCACAACCACAACCTCTCTATCATGGGTGGAACCAAGAGCAACACATATACTGCTAATGTTACCTATAACGACAATCAGGGAACTATAGTCGGTACAGGCCAGTCTACATTCCGTGCACGTGCGCAGGTTTCACAGTATCTCATCAACGACATGCTCAAGCTTACAGCCGAGGTCCTCGCTGACGAGACCAATGGAAAGACAGGCTTCAATCCTGACTATGTATACCGCCAGGCATGTATCCAGAACCCTACACAGCCTATCTACAGGGAGGACGGTACATATTTCGAGCGTCCTGTATACTTCTACGACAACCCTGTCTCATATATCAAGGAAAGGACAGGTATGAGCCGCAACAGGTCTGTAAGATTCAACGGCGTCGCTGAACTCAAGCCTACCGACAACCTTACATTCAAGGCTTCATATGTCCGCAAGGGCCAGACCTCTATGACAGGTTACTACTACTCGCACAATGATGTGACAACTACAGAGTCAGGATACAACGGATATGCTTCACGTTCAGCTTCCGACTATGTATACAATCTCTTCGAGGCTACTGCAAACTATCAGCAGGACTTCGGCGACCACCATGTGACAGGCGTCATCGGTTACAGCTACGAGGACCAGACTTCGGAGAACTTCAACATGAGCAACAGGAACTTCCCTACAGACATGTACCTCTACAATAACATTGGAAAGGGCCAGGGTCTTACCGAGGGAACCGCATCGGAGTATTCATACAAGCAGAGCAGCAAGCTCATCGGTCTTTTCGCCCGTGCTACCTACAACTACGATGACCGCTACCTCCTCATGGTCTCATACCGTCGTGACGGTTCGTCAAAGTTCGGTAAGGACAACCAGTGGGGTAACTTCCCAGGTGTGTCACTCGGATGGCGTATCAACAATGAGGACTTCATGCAGAGTGCCACATGGCTCAACAACCTCAAGCTCCGTCTCGGTTACGGTGTGACAGGTATCGACGTGAACAGCCCTTACCAGTCTCTCGCATCCCTCAACTATGATGGATTTTTCTACTCAAACGGCCAGTGGATTCCAGTCCTCACCCCTGTGAGAAACGACAATCCTAACCTCCGTTGGGAGAAGAAGTTCGAGTACAACCTCGGTCTCGACTTCGCAGTCCTCGACGAGAGACTGAGCGGATCTATCGACGTTTATCAGAGAGATACCAAGGATGCACTCTTCAACTATACCGTTCCAGTGCCTCCATACCAGTACAGCTCTATCATGGCTAACGTAGGACACATCCGCAACCGTGGTGTCGAGGTCCTCATCAATGCTACTCCTGTGCTCACAAGCGACTTCAGGTGGAACACCTCACTCACTCTTTCTGCAAATGACAACCAGCTCGTCTCTCTCCAGAACGACGAGTTCCAGATGTCAACAGACTATTTCGATACAGGTTACACCGGAGAGCCTATCCAGACATCTACACACCGTGTGAAGGAAGGCTGGGCTATCGGTAACTTCTTCGGACTTAAGTCTGTCGGCCTCAACCAGGCTGGCAAGTGGGTTGTGGAGCGTTACAGCTTCGATGCTGACGGCAACGTCGTCGGAAGATATCCTGACCTTGCAGAGAATGCTTCTTCTGCAGACTGGCAGGTTCTCGGAAACGGTGTGCCAAGCTTCTACGCAAACTTCAACAACAACTTCTCTTACAAGAATTTTGACCTTGCGATCACAATGCGCGGTGCGTTCGGTTTCCAGGTGCTCAACTACCAGAAGCTCTTCTATGGTAACCCTACCATCCAGTACAATGTGCTCAAGTGCGCCTTCGACCCTATCGATGTGGTTGATGAGTACACAGGCCAGAAGACAGGTACGAAGACCGTCCTGAGCGACTCTCAGCGTTATGTGAGCTACTACATCGAGAACGGTGATTACTGGAAGATCGACAATGTGACCCTCGGATACACATTCAACTTCAAGAAGAACAACTTCATCAAGAAGATCCGTGTCTACGGTTCAGCGAACAACCTCGCTACCATCACAAGCTACTCAGGTCTTGATCCGGAAATCCGCGTAAGCTACGGCGGCAACGGATATGACCCAGGTACAGATGACCGTGACAAGTATCCTACCATCCGTTCTTATACATTCGGTGTTAATGTGTCATTCTAAATTCCCGGTAGAAATGAAAAATCTTAAGATAACAACAATTGCAATGCTTGCGGCAGCGATGACTTCGTTCACCGCTTGCTTCAACCTCGATGAGGAGCCGTTCTCTGAGATTCTCCAGGAGTCATTCACTCCTTCAGCTCAGGACGTATCAGCATATCTCGCGAGTGCATATACTCCACTTGCATATTTCTGGGATTGGCAGGGCCTTTTCGACGCAGTCGAGGAGTCTGCTGACGTAGTCATCACTCCTGTACGTCCTAACGGTTGGGACGATGGCGGTACATACCAGCGTATGCACAAGCATACATGGACACCAGAGGAGTGGCAGCCTCAGAACACATATGAGACATGCTTCTCAGGTATCAATACATGTAACCGAGTACTCGGCCAGATCGAGTCAGGAGCCCTCAATGCAGGTGATGCGACTGAGAGCATGATCGCTGAACTCAAGGCTCTCCGTGCCCTTTGGTACTCAATCCTTCTCTCTACACATGGAAACGTTCCTATCGTAACTGCCTTCACTGACGAGGTCCCTACACAGGCTACCCGCAAGGAAGTATACGATTTCGTAGTGAAGGAACTTTCTGACGCAATCGGCAGCGGCCTCCTTACAAAGGAGAAGAGTGGTGTGACATATACCCGTCTCAACTACTGGAGCGCATCGATGTGTCTCATGCGTGTCTACCTCAATGCTGAGGCATATGTCGGTGTGAAGGCGTATGACAAGGCCCTTGCAATCGCTGAGGAGATCATCTCGGACAGCCCATATTCACTTTCTGCAACTTTCAGCGAGAACTTCATCGTGGATCTCGGCCCTTCTAACACAGAGGTGATGTTTGCCATCCCTTACGATGCTAAGAACTCTACCGGAGGCCACAAGAACTCGCAGAATCCAAAGTGGTATCCACCTGTATCGAAGAACTACTTCAAGTGGTCTTACCAGTGCTGGGGCGGAAGCTGTGCAAATCCTCAGTTCGTGGATTCATATCAGCCTGGTGACACCCGCAAGGAGCTTACCTGGATGTATGGGCCATGCGAGGCAGACGGAGAGATCGTGTGGACAAACCTCAACTATCTCCCTTCACTTACTTCAAAGGATGACAGTGGTAACTCAATGACCAGCATCGACTTCGGTCTCCGTCAGATCAAGTTCGAGCCGGATGTGAAGACTACCTTCAACTGGGGCAATGACTTCCCTTATTTCCGTCTTGCTGAGGCTTACTATACAGCTGCTGAGTGCATCCTCCGCGGTGAGGCCAGCAAGAAGGGCAACAATGCAGCCGACCTCGTGAACGCTGTCCGTACCCGTGTGGCTCCTGCTACCGACGAGGCTACCCTCAGAGGCAACACCAAGATGGTCTATGGTCTCCTTCCATGGGGCTCGCTTACAAAGGAGACTTGGGAGAAGTGCGATAGTGACCACGACTGGTCTTCAGTCGTTGCAGAGCTCGAGGCATCACAGAAGCCGATCCAGTCTGGTGCCGATGCTATCCCTGTCACCCTTGGCGGTATGTACGACGAGTGGGGATGGGAGTTCGCACTCGAGGGCCGCAGACGTGATGACATGATCCGTTTCGGTACATTCTCAAGCAAGAGCTGGTTCAACCACGAGGCTATTCCTGACGGTCATACCGCTCTCTTCCCGATTCCGCTTGACGTGCTCAACACCAACGGTAACATGAAGCAGAATCCTGGATATTAACAGCCAGGTGACAAAGACTTAAAAACTGAAAATGATTATGAACAACAGATTTATAGCATTGTCTCTCGCTGCTGTGGCTCTCGTGAGCTGCAACAAGTACGAGAAGCTTAATCCAGACGTCCCTTTCAACGAGAGGGAGAAGATCGAGGTGTTCGGCGGCTCTGGCAATCTCGTCACCTTTGATGGAGCCGAGACAAAGAGCACCTATACCTGGGATGCATCCGGCTCTGCGATCAACGTAATCGTGAATATCGACCTCGAGGAGTACCTCACCGCTGACAACCTCAAGGGTGGCTATGAGCTCGGTCACTTCACTCTTCCGGTTTCTGACATCAACGCTTTCCTTGGCACGTTCGTGGGATCGGAAATTGACGAGTCTACTTTCTACGGTCTCAATGCTGATGGAAGCAAGGCTGACAAGTTCACTTCTTACGCTCCTGGCATGTGGGTGGATGTAGATGGAAATCCATGCTCTTGGAGCGAGGGTGTCACATTCTGGCAGTGGTATGTATGGAGCAGTACTTCATATGACTACGACATCGAGGAATTCCCTTCAATCCTCTATATCGGTGCAAATCCTGGAAACACCACCGCGGCTGTCTCAGGCAAGACCGTGGCTTGCAAGAACATCATTGTGGTCGATGGAGAGAACTATGAGTTCAACGTGACCGTGAAGTTCTCAACAACCGAAATGGAAGATCCAGAGGATGCGACGCCGGGCAGCACCGAGCCTACCGGTGAGGGCTTCCTTTACGCGCGTGACTACGAGATGACAGAGACCGCTCACAAGTATACATATTCTGTTACAGACAAGGGCGTGACCATCAATGCAGAGATATCAAAGGCTTACAACTTTGACGTGCAGGAGGAGGATTGGGTAGTAGGCTACTTCAAACTCAATTCTGCAATGCTCAAGGGCATCGTGGGCGACGTTGACCTCTCTGACATCGAGGTGTTCTATCCGCTCAATGCTGACGGCGAGAAGTATACCAATGCTGACGGTGAGACCAAGTGGACCACATATGCTCCTGGTCAGTGGGTGGATGCGGACGGCAATGGCTGCGGATGGTCAGCAGGCCACATCTACTGGTTCTACCAGAACTTCGCCGACTATGAAGGCTACAAGGCTGTCGATGCGTTCTGCATCGGTTTCAACCCTGACAATGCAGAGGTGGGCGAGACCGTGACATCCAAGAACATGCTCAACGGAATTCCTTTCAACGTAGTCGTTAAGATCGTTGAATAATAATTGTTATCTTTAAGCCGCGGAACCTCGGTCCCGCGGCTTTTTTTTACTTATGGGAAAAATCAGAACTGTATTCTGCTGTCTTCTGGCTGCTTTCATCCTGGCTTCATGCGGAGAGAAGGAGCCGGAGGTGTTCGGTACGATCACCCTCAGCAAGACTGAGATCGGGTTCTCGGCCAAGGAGGCTGACGCGCAGTCTTATCTTAAGATTTCTTCTACATATCAGTGGGAGGCAACCATGGACGTGCCATGGCTGTCGATGAGCGTGACCAGAGGCGAGGCCGGGACGGAATACCGTTCCATCGTAAGTGCAAAGACCAACAGCCTTCAGGAAAGCCGTGTCGGAACGATCACCATCAAATCCGGACTCGCGGAGAAGAAAGTGACGGTGACCCAGTCCAGAGGCAGCCTGACAATCTCCAAGGAAGATGTCAAGGACTTAGACAGGATCTACATACCTAAGGAATACGAGGGGGAGAAATTCTTCTCAAGTGAAGGTAAGTGGTTCTTCGGAAGGAGTGCTCAGTCGGAGCATTTCATAGTGTTCTGGGAACCAGGTTTCGGCGAGTTTGGCGATACGAATCCGTCCAATTGCCCGAATACGAGGTACAGGGTGGACATAAACGCCCTCCTGTCCTGGGCAGAGCAGTGCTACGAGTGTTATGTCAATACTTTGAAGTTCGCTGAGAAAGGCAAGACCATCCTTGACAACACCAAGGTTGACATCTGGCTTCAGTATTCGACCGAGTGGGCTGCATACGGCTCAGGCCTTGAGGACAAGGTCGGATGTCTTTGGATAAATCCGGATGCCGCAAATGACAAGTCAACCCTGGCCCATGAGATCGGACATTCCTTCCAGTATATGGTCGGCTGTGACCTTCTGAAGAACAGGACGGTCAACAGCACCGCAAGCGCTGCATTCAGGTATGACATCGGTCAGGGCAACGGGTTCTGGGAGCAGACAGCCCAGTGGCAGGCCTATGTCATGGTGCCTTCGGAGACTTTCACGAACTATAACTTCGGAGAGTATTGCAAGAATGTCCATAAGCACCTGCTTCACGAGGACAACCGTTATACCAACTATTTCATCCATCATTACTGGACTGATAAATACGGTATCGGAGCGGTCGCTGATGTGTGGAAATCCGCTAGGTCTCCAAAAGATGCCGTCCAGGTGTATCAGGCTCTGCACAACCTGTCCATGGAGGAACTCAATGCGCAGTTCTATGACTATGCGGCACATGTTGCGACATGGGACTTCAAGGGTCTTGCCGAGACAGGCGTCAGCTATCTGAACAAATTCGCCTGGAATTATGTGAAGGACGAAGAAGGCTGGTACAAGGTCGGCAGCAGCGTCTGCCCTGAGGCTACGGGCTTCAATATCATCTGGCTTAATGGAGCAGCCAAGGGGGAGAAGGTCAAAGTCGAGTTCGAAGGCCTTCCTGATGAACCGGGATACAACAGTTCCGGCTCTGCATCTGACAGTGGCTGGACCATTGGCTTCGTCGCTCTTGCCTCTGACAAGAAGGTCCGTTACTACAGCACTCCGACCATGGCTGGAGCCGATACGGGATTAAAGGCTTCCGCTGAGTGGACAGTTCCGGAGGATGCCTACAGGGTGTGGGCGGTCATTGCTGCAACGCCTAAGAACTATATCGTCCACAGGTGGGACGACAATAATTCCAACGACATTCACTGGCCTTACAGGATCAAAGTGGAGGGCGCGACTCCGGTCAACGTCAAGTAACGCCTCCTCTTCGTGTTTTTTTTAAGCTCCATCGAAAAAATGGGGCTTTTTCCTTATTATTCTGCTGTAGATTTGCTATATTTGAAGATGGTCTGGGCGCAGGTTCAGACCCGCAGGATGATCAATATTTTAACTAACATTTATACTGCAATGAGAAATTCAATTGTAACATTCCCGCTTCCGGCAAACGAGCCGGTAAAGTCTTACCTCAAGGGCTCTCCAGAGCGTGTTGCTCTCGAGGCTGAGCTTGAGCGTCAGAGCAACACCGTAGTCGATATTCCTATCATCATCGGTGGAAAGGAGATCCGTACAGGAGATACCGGTAAGGTAGTATGTCCTCATGACCACCAGCACGTACTTGCAACTTACCACAAGGTAGGTGAGAAGGAGATCCAGATGGCTATCGACGCAGCTATGGAGGCTCACAAGCAGTGGTCTGAGACTGACTGGACAGTAAGAGCTGCCATCGTCCTCAAGTGCGCTGAGCTCCTCGCTACAAAGTACCGTCCTGTCCTCAATGCGGCTACCATGCTCGGACAGAGCAAGAACTTCTACCAGGCAGAGATCGACTCAGCCTGCGAGACAATTGACTTCTTCCGCTACAACGTACATTACGCTTCGAAGATCTACTCAATGCAGCCTAAGGATGCTCCTAACTGCATCGACCATACAGAGTTCCGTCCTCTCGAGGGTTTCGTCCTCGCTGTGACTCCGTTCAACTTCGCATCTATCGCATCGAACCTCTGTATGACTCCTGTCCTCATGGGTAACGTCGCTATCTGGAAGCCATCTACGACTTCTCTCCTCAGCAACTACTATCTCATGCAGCTCTACAAGGAGGCAGGCGTTCCTGACGGCGTAGTCAACTTCCTCCCAGGAAGCGGTGCTCTCATCGGCAAGGTCTGCACAAACTCAAAGTGGTTTGCAGGTATCCACTTCACAGGCTCTACAGGCACATTCAACTCACTCTGGCAGCAGGCTGGCGCCAACCTCGGCAAGTATGTCTCATATCCACGCCTCGTAGGCGAGACAGGTGGAAAGGACTTCATCTTCGCTACTCCTTCTGCGGATCCTAAGGCTGTCGCTACTGCAGTATTCTGCGGCGCGTTCGAGTTCCAGGGACAGAAGTGCTCTGCAGCTTCACGTATGTACTGCCCTAAGAGCATCTGGCCAGAGGTACTCGCAGGTGTGAAGGCTATGGCAGCAGAGGCAAAGATGGGTGACGTGATGGATCCAAGGAACTTCATCAACGCTGTCATCGACGAGAAGTCATTCGACAACATCTCATCATACATCGAGTATGCAAAGCAGTCACCTGACGCACAGATCGTGATGGGCGGCAAGTGCGACAAGAGTGTCGGCTACTTCGTTGAGCCTACAGTCATCGAGACCACAGATCCTCACTTCAAGTCAATGGAGGAGGAGATCTTCGGACCTGTCATCACAGTCTATCCATACGACGACGACAAGGTCGATGAGGCAGTAGAGCTCTGCGACACAACCTCTCCATACGGCCTCACAGGCTGCGTATTCGGACAGGACCGCCTCGCAGTCCAGAAGGTAGCTGACAGACTCCGCTATGCTGCGGGTAACTTCTACATCAACGACAAGCCTACCGGAGCAGTCGTAGGTTGCCAGCCATTCGGCGGCTCACGTGCTTCAGGTACCAACGACAAGGCAGGTGGTGAGTTCAACCTCATCCGCTGGGTCATCCCAAGAGTGATCAAGGAGACTCTCGTCTCACCTACCGACTATCGCTACGGCTACATCAAGGAAATGATGTAATGATTTAATACGCAATACGCAGCCTCGCGACCGGCGAGGTTGCGTTATTGCTATGATATCCAGTAACAAACCGACTAATTACACTGACGAAATGAAAAAGATAGCAACATTGCTCCTCGCTGCTGCCGCAGTATTCTGCGCATTCTCGTGCAGCACTGACAAGAAGTTCACACTGGTAGTCCCTGAGTGTGAAATCACAACTCCTCCTGATTCATTGAATCTTGATTCTTTCTACAAGAAGTACGTCAACGCAAACGGTATCCACATCATTTCGTCTGAAAGGGTGGCTGACTCTGTCCTCAGACAGGCGTTCAAGACCATTTACACCATGACCAGCGCCCTCCCTGCAGAAGTGGTGGGAGCTATGGCCAAGGTAAATACCAAGGTTGCCATCATGGCGCGTTACGAGGGAACTGAAGACATCCCTGAACACAGCTACATGGCCAACCGCGACACATCTGACATCGTCCTCAACTGGAACCTCAGGGCGAGAGGTCTCGGCGGAAGCGTACGTTTCCCTATGACTTCAGGCGCAGAGGAGAACGTCATGGGCTATCAGATCGACAAGTACCATGCAGAGGATATCCTCCTCCATGAGTTCTCGCATTCAATCCATCTTGTAGGTATCTGCCAGGTAGATCCTTCAATCAATGACAAGCTTGAGGCCCTTCTTGCAAAGGCAAGGGAGGAGCACAGGTTTGACAACACTTACGCACAGACAGACATTGCTGAGTATTGGGCAGAAGGCGTCCAGGACTGGTTCAACGTCAACGCCGAGATGCCATATTCAGACGGCAAGCATAACTGGGTCAACACCCGCGAGGAACTCAAGGCCTATGACCCAGGTCTCTATGAGCTCATCGCTCAGTACTTCCCTCCGATCGAGGAACAGATCGGACGCCATCCATACGTCAACCTCTATGGCCCGGATTCGAAGCCGGAACCTGAGAGCGCTGAGGAACAGGCGTTCAAGACTCCTGAGTACACCATAACCGCCCCTCCTAAGGAGCTCAAGCTTCCTAAGTTCTACAGCAAGCATGTCAATGTCAACGGAATTCCTATCGTATCCTCATGGCGAGTTCCAGACTCATGTTTCGTACAGGCTGAGAAGATCATCTATGCGATGACCAACATGCTCCCTGAGCGCGTCCTCAAGGCAATGGTCGACAAGGGCACACGCGTCGCAATCATGGCACGTTACGAGGGTACCACCGACATCCCTGAGCATGCATACATGCTCGACCACTCGGAGACCGGCGTCAACATGGACGTACGCGCAAGAGGTCTCGAGGGAACTCTCGAGCTTCCTCTCACCACATGCGCGGAGGAGAACATCCTCGGCTACCAGATCGACCAGTACCATGCGGAGGACATCCTCATCCACGAGTTCGCACACTCGATCCAGCTCATCGGTATCGAGAGCGTGGATCCTGAGTTCCATGACAAGCTCCAGGGCCTTCTCGACAAGGCAATGGCAGAAGGCAAGTACAAGAACGTCTATGCAAACACCAATGCTACTGAGTACTGGGCAGAAGGTGTCCAGGACTGGTTCAACTGCAACGCCGAGATGCCTAAGGCAGACGGCAAGCATTTCTGGGTAAACACCCGTGAGGACCTCAAGGCTTATGACCCAGGTCTCTACGAGCTCATCTCGCAGTATTTCCCTGCATTCGAAGGCCAGCTCAGCAAGCATAAGAAAGTAAATCTCTATACATCAGAAAACTAACAGATCATGTTCGCAAAAGAAACATACATCCGCAGACGTGCCCAGCTCAAGAAGGACATGGGCAAGGGACTTCTTCTTTTCCTCGGTAACGAGGAGGCCCCTATGAACTATCTTGACAACACCTATCCATTCCGTCAGGACAGTTCTTTCCTCTATTTCTTCGGTCTCAGCTACGCTTCTCTTGCAGCAGTGATCGACATCGACGAGGACAAGGAGATAATCTTCGGCAATGAGCTCACCATCGACGATATCGTATGGCAGGGCACACAGCCTACACTCAAGGAGAAGAGTTCTCTCGTGGGAGTCCAGGAGACTCTCCCTATGTCAGAGCTCAGGAACTATCTGGCAAAGGCTCAGTCAAAGGGTCAGAAGATCCATTTCCTCAATCCATACAGAGGCGACCACAAAGTAATGCTTCACGAGCTTCTCGGCGTCGCAACGGCTGAGATTCCTTCAGCGGCGTCCCTCGAGTTCACAAAGGCCATCATCAAGCAGCGTAACTATAAGAGCGCCGAGGAGATCGCCGAGATCGAGAAGGCTGTGGACATCAGTACAAGGATGCATCTCCAGGCATACAAGATGATCAAGCCGGGCATGCATGAGGCTGAGGTCGCAGCTGCGATCCTCAAGATCGCGAACGAGCAGGAAGGCACATGCCTCTCATTCCCTACGATCGCTACGATCGAAGGCCAGGTGCTTCACAACCATGGCTTCATCCATACCGCGAAGGCAGGCGACCTTTTCCTCGTGGATGCAGGCGCAGAGAGCGCTGAGCACTATGCAGGTGACCTTTCTTCTACTTTCCCAGTAAGCGACAACTTCACAGAGAAGCAGGCGCTCATCTACAACATCCATCTCGAGAGCTTCAAGGCTGCGGTCGACACGCTCGGAGTGGGCGTTCCTTTCCGTAAGGCACACATCGCGGCCGCTACAAAGATCGTGGAAGGCATGAAGGAGATCGGTCTCATGAAGGGCAATGCTGCAGATGCGGCTGAGAGCGGTGCATACGCAATCTTCTTCCCATGTGGTCTCGGCCATATGATGGGCCTTGACGTGCATGACATGGAGAATCTCGGCGAGCAGTATGTAGGCTATGCGGAAGGCATGCAGAAGAGCACACAGTTCGGCTTCAAGTCCCTCCGTCTCGCACGTCCTCTCGAGCCAGGTTTCGTATTCACTGTCGAGCCAGGAATCTATTTCATGCCGGAGCTCATCGACAAGTGGCATGCGGAGAAGAAGTTCACCGAGTTCATCAACTATGACAAGATCGAGGAGTGGAAGGGCTTCTCAGGCCTCCGCAACGAGCTCGACTATGTCATCGAGGAGAACGGAGCAAGAATGCTCGGCTCTCTGAAGAAGCCTATGACCATCGAGGAAGTGCTCGCAGCAAAGAACATGGACTAAGCACATTACAAAAATTGAATTGAAATGAAGAACTTTCCTATAAAATACCCTCAGAACGACGGGGGAATGAACGACAGAGTCAAGAGACTCCATGCCGAGAGCCTTGAGACACCTGCTACTCTTACAATCGAGAGAGCATTGATCGAGACAGCGTTCTACAAGGAAAACTATGGCAAGTATCCGATCGCGATCCTCAGGGCGAAGAACTTCTATGAGATCTGCAGGAAGAGAACCATCTATATCGGCAAGGACGAGCTCATCGTCGGTGAGAGAGGACCGCTTCCAAAGGCTGTCCCTACATTCCCTGAGCTTACCTGCCATTCTGTAGAGGACCTTCACGTCCTCAACGAGCGTGACCTCCAGCCGTATCTCATCAGCCAGGAGGACATCGATACCTACGAAAGGGAAGTGATTCCTTACTGGGAGGGTAAGACCCAGCGCGAGAGAATCTTCAACCACGTGTCAAAGGAGTGGGAAGAGGCATACCATGCAGGTGTGTTCACTGAGTTCATGGAGCAGAGAGCCGCAGGCCATACTGCCATGGACGGAAAGATGTACCATGAAGGCCTTCTCGACGTGAAGAAGAGAATCGCTGCTGCAATCGCGGCCCTCGACTATATCAATGACCCTGAGGCTACTGACAAGCAGCAGGAGCTCGAGGCAATGGAAATCTCATGCGATGCGGCAATCCTCCTCGCAGAGCGCCATGCCCAGCTTGCCGAAGAGATGGCAGCCAAGGAGTCTGACCCTCAGAGGAAGGCAGAGCTCGAGAAGATCGCGGATGTCTGCCACTGGGTACCTGCAAATGCCCCTAGGGATATATGGGAGGCAATCCAGATGTACTGGTTCGTCCATCTCGGAACTGTCACCGAGCTCAATGGTTGGGACAGCATGAACCCTGGCCATATCGACCAGCACCTCTATCCTTTCTACCAGAAGGGCATCGAGGACGGTTCTCTCACCCGTGACAAGGCAAAGGAGCTTCTCTCTTGCCTGTGGGTCAAGTTCAACAACCAGCCGGCTCCTCCTAAGGTGGGAATCACCGCCAAGGAGTCAGGTACATACAACGACTTCACCAACATCAACATCGGTGGCGTAGACCGTGACGGCAATGCTGTAGCCAACGAGATCTCATACATCGTACTTGAGATCCAGGAAGAGCTCCATGAGCTCCAGCCAGGCCTCAGCGTACATATCGCAGAGGGAACTCCGGACGAGCTTCTCCATGCAGGCATCAAGGTCATCCGCCAGGGACATGGCTATCCTTCACTCTTCAATCCTGACACATATGTACAGGAGCTTGTGAACCAGGGCAAGTCTCTCGAGGACGCCCGTGAAGGCGGTTGCTCAGGCTGTATCGAGGTAGGTGCCTTCGGTAAGGAGGCTTACCTTCTCACAGGTTACCTCAATACTCCTAAGGTGCTCGAGATCACTCTCCACAACGGTATCGACCCTGAGACCGGAAAGAAGATCGGAATCGAGACCGGCGATCCTCGCCAGTTCAAGTCATACGAGGAACTCTATGATGCTTGGCACAGGCAGATGGTCTACTTCGTGAACCTCAAGCTCGGCGTCAACAACTACATCGAGAGGATGTTCTCACTCTACGCTCCAGCGACCTTCCTCAGCCTCTTCATCGACGACTGTATCGCAAAGGGCAAGGACTACTACAGCGGCGGCGCGAGATACAACACCACATACATCCAGTGTACCGGCCTCGGAACGATCACCGACTGCTTCACCACAATCAAGAAGCATGTCTTCGAGGATGGAAAATATACCATGGACCAGATCATCTCAGCCTGCGACAACAACTTCGAAGGCGAGGAGAAGATGAGGCAGTATATACGCAACCATACTCCGTTCTTCGGCAACGACGACGAGTATGCTGACACTATTGCCGTAAAAGTCTATGACGACCTCGTGGCCGCCATAAAGAACCATCCTAACACCCGTGGCGGAAAGACCCAGCTCAATATGCTCAGTACGACCTGCCACAACTACTTCGGCTCTGTCTGCGGTGCAACTCCTAACGGACGTTTCGCACACTTCGCGATCAGCGACGGTACATCTCCTTCACATGGTTCAGACACCAACGGTCCTACCTCTGTCGTAAGATCGCTCGGCAAGCTCGACCAGACAAAGGGTGGCGGTACGCTTCTCAACGTACGCTTCCTCCCTTCTCTCCTCAAGAGGGACGAGGATGTGGCAAAGCTCGGTAAGCTCGTAAGGGAGTACTTCAAGCTGGGAGGCCACCATATCCAGTTCAACATCATTGATACTGAGACCCTCCTCGATGCGCAGAAGAATCCTGACAACTACAAGGATCTCCTTGTCAGAGTCGCCGGCTACTCAGACTACTTCAACGACATGAGCTGCCAGCTCCAGAACGAGGTTATCGCAAGAACTGAAAACTCAGAGCTCTAGTCAAGGAATGAACCTGATATTCGATATCAAGCGTTTCGCAATGAATGATGGTCCGGGAATCCGGACCACCATTTTTCTAAAAGGCTGCCCGCTCAGATGCGTCTGGTGCCACAATCCCGAGAGCTGGTCCCTCGACATGCAGAAGTCCTATAAGAAGAACAAATGCATAGGATGCCACAGCTGTGTCGATGCCTGCCCTCAGGGAGCCATCACCCTCACCAAGGACGGCATCATGCCTACTGCCAACCCATGCATCGCTTGTGGAAAGTGTGCTGAGGAATGTCCGACGCTTGCTCTTGAGATGACCGGCAAGGAGTGGAAGATGGACGAGCTGATGAAGGTCGTCGAGAAGGAGCGCGGAATGATGGTGGACAGCGGAGGAGGTGTCACGCTCTGCGGAGGCGAACCCCTCATGCAGCCGGCTTATTGCGTCGAGCTTCTCAAGGAGCTTGGACGCAGGGGATTCCACAGGGCAGTCGACACGACTCTGTTTGCTGCACCTGCGATTGTCAGGGAAGTGGCTGAAAACTGTGAGCTCTTCCTGGTCGACCTTAAGGTGATGGATTCAGAGAAGCATAAGTTCTGGACAGGAGTGCCGAACGAGCGCATACTTGAGAACATAAGGCTCATCTCCGAGCTCGGCTGCAGGTACTGGATCCGTATCCCCCTCATCAATGAGGTCAATGCGGACGAGGCCAACATCGAGGCTTCCGCAGCTTTCCTCGAGTCACTTCCTGTGAAACCGGAGATGGTCAACCTGCTGCCTTACCATGATGTCGGCAAGGGCAAGCACGAGAGGCAGTGGACGGAGTACAATCCTGAGCATTACCAGATGACGACACCTTCCGTCGAGGATCAGGAACGAGCTGTAGCCCAGTTCAAGAACCATGGGCTTGATGCTAAGATAGGGGGGTAAATGGTTCGTTGTGTCATATGATATCGAAATCATAGAGCAGATCAGCATTCTTCCTGTCCTGCCTTCATTCAGATGGAAGGTGAGTCAGGAGGTTACTGATCTTTCAGTAGTCTGATGTGTGTGGCGCCATTCAGGTGCCTGCCATCCGCTAATCCGATATCCACATAGAAGTCTGTCTCGACTGGGACTTCCGGAGGTGTACCAGTAAAATGGAAAAGATAGTATGGGAGGATCAACGGATGATACGCAAGGTATTCATTGATACTAAGTTTCCCTACTGGACCTAAGAATTGCTTTTCATTGGTAATCAGGGCACGTCTGCAGAAAAGTTCAAAATGATCGGCAAGATTTGCACCGGGTTCTAATCCGAATAGTGTGTGGCTGGACGTGATTGAAATGGACAGGCATTCGTCGGTTCTATATTCGTATGGTACTGGGTATATACGTTTCGATTGAAGAGAGAGCTCATCCTCATCTAAATCGTCATTTTTATATATAGAATAGCCTTCGAGTTTTAAGTGTCGTTCTATCTGGTCTTCTATGACAGGATCACCAGGAATCCGATATCGTTTGAGAAACTTTCCATTACTGAAGATGTTGATTATTTCTTCTGCACAATTCACATCACATCTGATCAGATAGTCGCTGACGGGAGCCTCGGTAACATTCATCTCCATTGACCCTGCATCGTCCTCACTTATTACCCCAGTGTCGCTTTCGACACTGATGAAATTACATTCTCTATTACAGAGCCAGAATCCTGAAACGTGACCACAATCACAACTAAACTCTTCTGGTTCTTTCATACATGATGAAAGGATTATCAAAGAAAGGATTGACAGTATATACCTATTCAAAATCATGGCAGACTAAAACAATATTTCCTCCACAGTCAAATATAAACAATATTTCACAATATTCATTATTTGTCAGATAGCTGAGAGACTTGGATGACCTATTGTTCAGTTTCCAGTCGATCTTTGCAATCATCTATCTGTCCTCTCAGCTGCCGCCTTCGAAGAATTGACTATCGCAACGCCACCGAACACGAGCACGATAGCGAGGGCTTTCTCCCAGGTAAGTGTGTCGATGCCGCTGATGATGCTGATCACTACTGCGATGATCGGCTGTACGTAGTTGTACATCGAGACGAGCGTCGGACGCAGATTCTGCTGGCCGATGGGAATCAGGAAGTACGATACGAAAGTTGCGAGAATGACAAGATACGCAATCTCTCCCACCAGCTTGAGGTCAAGTGCTGCGGTATCGATCGACAGGAAACTTGGCAGAGATATCGGCAGGGATACTATGGCGCTGAAGAGGAACATCCACTTCATGAAGGTGACCACGCTGTATTTCCTGATGAGCGGCCTGAAGATTCCAAGGTAGGTCGAGAAGCTGAGGATGTTGACGAACAGCAGGAAAAGTCCCATTGGCTCGCTGCCTCCGACCGCCTTCCCTTTTCCGATCGCCAGTGATGTGAAGATCAGGGTCAGGACGCCGACAAGGCTCATTCCGACACCTGCCGCCTTCTTTCCGCTGATCGGTTCCTTGATGAAGATCGCTGCGATTATCATGGTCATGACAGGCCCCAGCGCACTTACGATCGAGGCGTCGATGGAACTTGCCATGGTAATGGCGATAAGAAATGAATACTGGGTCGATACAAGACCTATCATCGCGGCTATGAATATCTTCCATAGGTCTTTCCTGTCGACTTCCTCCTTAGGCATGAAAAGGCCTGTGGTCCAGAACGCCAGGGCCGCGAAGCACATCCTGATGCCCAGGAGCGCTGCCGGCGGAACGACAGACGCGTTCGCAATGTCCTTGCAGAAAACAATGTTAAGTCCGAAGATCGTATAGGCTGTCGCACTTGCGAGATGGCCTTTCAGTTTGTTGTCCTTGTTCATTTCGTCTGGGATGGGGACTCCCGTTTTACATATATTCAGCCGTCATCGAATCCTTGTCCATGGCAAGTTCCTCCGGTGTGCCGCAGAAGGTGACCGTGCCGCCGTTCTCACCAGCGCCCGGACCTAGCTCGATGACATAGTCGGCCGACTTGATGACGTCGATGTTATGCTCTATCAGCCAGACCGTGTTGCCATGGTCCACCATCTTGTCGAAGACCCCGAGTATATGTCGGACATCCTTGACATGGAGGCCGTCGGTCGGCTCGTCAATTACGAATATCTTGCCCTTCTCGCCCAGGTACGAAGCCAGTTTGAGACGCTGAAGCTCGCCGCCGGAAAGGGTGGATAGGGCCTGGTTCAGATGGAGATAGCCGAGCCCGACGTCCATCATCGGTCTGAGTTTCTCCTCGATCATGGTACCCTGGAAGAAGGCCGATGCCAGGCGGACGCTGAGGTCCATCACCTGGGCTATGTTCAGTTCCTCACCTGTCACGTCGCTCTTGATCGTGTATTTCAGGGCCTCGGGAGAGTATCGCAGGCCGCCGCAGGCTTCGCAGACGGTCTCGATGTCGTCCATGAAGGCCATCTCAGAGACGATCACGCCTTTTCCTCCGCAGACAGGACACGCTCCCTTTCCGTTGAAAGTGAAGTATTCCTCCTTCATCCTGTGCTTCCTGGCGAAGATCTTCCTGATGTCCGGAGCGACGTCCATATATGTCGCAGGAGTCGAGCGCAGGCTCACTCCTATGTTCTTCTGGCTGATGTAGACCACTTCTTCGCACTTGGACATCTCGCTGCGGAAACACTCCATCAGGGAGCTCTTTCCAGAACCTGCGACTCCTGCTACGACTCCGAATACGCCCAGAGGAATGTCTACGCTGATGCCTTTGAGATTGTGGAGGGTCGCGTTGCCGATGTGGAAGACAGATGATGGCTTGCGTGGTGAAGCCTTGAGAGGAGAGTCCTCCTGGAGCATCCTGCCTGTGTTGGTGTCGCTCCTGAGAAGTTCCTCGTAGCTTCCCTGGAACATTATCTCTCCACCGAGCAGGCCAGGGCCGGGACCCATGTCGACGATATGGTCGGCGATCTTTATCATCTCCTTGTGGTGCTCGACGAGGATGACGGTATTGCCGTGGTCCCTGAGCTTGCGGACAGACTGCTTCATCAGTTCGATGTCATGGTTGTGCAGTCCGACGCTTGGCTCGTCGAGGATATAGAGCACGTCTGCGAGTGAGGAGTTGATGTACTTGGCGATCTTGCAGCGCTGGGCCTCGCCTCCGGAGAGGGTGCCCACAGGACGGCTGAGGCTGAGGTATCCAAGTCCTATCTCCTCAAGTGCAGTGAGCCTTTCGCCTATGGCGTTCTTGAGGTCGACGGCGAGCGGATCGCTGATGCTGCGCACCCATTCGCTGAGCTTGGTGATCGAGAGGTCGCAGACCTCGGCTATGTTCTTGCCTTCGATCAGGCAGGAGAGTATCTTGCTGTTGAGACGGGTTCCTCCGCAGTCGGGGCAGGTGCCCATTGTAAGCATCGGGTTGAGGACTGCTGCGTGGAGCAGACCTTCCTCGGAGTTGATGATGCTTCGGTACATGCGGGGGATGAGCCCCTCGTACTTGGCTGTCTTAGGCCAGTTCGACGGCGGGTTCTTCAGCTTTATCTGAGGGCTGTTGAGGAAAAGGTCGAGTTCCTCAGGGGAGTAGTCCCTGATCTTCTTGTCGAGGTCGAACAGACCGCTGTGGGCGTATCTGATCCATCTCCAGCCTCCTTTGCCGAAGGCGATGTAGTGGATAGTGTCCTCGTCGTTGAGGCTCTTGTCGAAATCCACCAGCTTGTGGATGTCCAGCTCCCTTATCTCTCCGAGGCCGGAGCAGCGAGGACAGCAGCCCTGAGGATTGTTGAAGCTGAAGGTGTCCGAATATCCTACGAAAGGCTTTCCGACACGCGAGAAGAGCAGCCTTATGAGAGCATAGATGTCAGTGTAGGTTCCGACCGTGGAACGTGAGTTCTGGGCCGGTTTCTTCTGGTCGATGACGATCGCTATAGGAAGTCCCTCGATGCTCTCTACGTGGGGACGTCCGTATTTGGGAAGGTATTGCTGCACAAAAGTCGGGAAGGTGTCATTCAACTCCCTTCTCGACTTTGCAGCTATTGTATCCAGGACCAGCGAACTCTTTCCGGAGCCTGAGACTCCTGTGAAGACTGTAATCTTGTACTTTGGGATGTCGAGGGAGACATTCCTGAGATTGTTCTCGCTCGCACCCCTTACGATGATCCTGTCGGTTATCATTCTTTCCGGACTATCTTTCGATGGTAGCCTCGCGGTCTGGTCCTACAGAGATGATCTTGATAGGAACTCCGACGTGCTGCTCCATGAAATCGATGTACTCCTTGAACTCCTTAGGGAATTCAGCCTCGCTGCGGATGCCGCTGAGGGCTGTGTTCCATCCCTTGAACTCCTTGTAGACAGGCTCGATCTCAGCCTGGGTGTCGAATGGGAAGTGGTCGGTCTCGACTCCGTTCACCTTGTAGGCTACGCAGACCTTGATGGTCTCGAATGTGTCGAGGCAGTCTGACTTCATCATGATGAGGTCGGTCACGCCGTCAACCATCACTGTGTACTTGAGGGCTACGAGGTCGAGCCAGCCGCAACGGCGTGGTCTTCCTGTCACAGCTCCGAACTCATGTCCGATCTGGCGGATCTTCTCACCTGTCTCGTCGAAGAGCTCTGTAGGGAAAGGACCGCTGCCGACTCTGGTACAGTAGGCCTTGAAGATGCCATAGACCTTGCCTACTCGTGTAGGAGCGACACCGAGACCGGTGCAGACGCCGCCTACGCTGGTAGATGATGAGGTTACGAATGGGTATGAACCGTAGTCGATGTCGAGGAGAGTACCCTGTGCGCCTTCAGCGAGCATAGGCTTCTCGTCGATCCACTCGTTTACATAGTACTCGCAGTCGATGAGCTCGAACTTGGTGAGCCACTGTGCTGCCTCCATCCACTCTGCCTCATGCTCCTCAGGGTTGCATTCGAAGTTGAGGTTCTTGATTTCCTGGATATGCCTTGCCTTTGCCTTCGCGAATCTCTCGGCGAAGTCCGGGGTGAGGATGTCACCTACGCGGAGGCCATGACGGCTGATCTTGTCGGTGTAGGTAGGTCCGATTCCCTTGAGTGTCGATCCGATCTTACCCTTGCCTGCCGCTGCCTCCTGGGCTGCGTCGAGAAGCTTGTGGGTAGGGAGGATGAGGTGAGCCTTCTTTGAGATGCGGATCTTCTCGTAAGGATTGATTCCGAGCTTCTCCACACCGGCACACTCCTCGCGGAATGTCACAGGGTCGAGGACGACGCCACTGCCGATGATGTTGGTCGATCCCTCTCTGAAGATACCTGAAGGGATGCTTCTTGCAACGAAGTGCTGTCCTTCGAAGTAGAGTGAGTGTCCTGCGTTAGGACCACCCTGGAATCTTGCTACTGCAGGATATCTTCCTGCAAGCACGTCTACCATTTTGCCCTTGCCTTCGTCTCCCCACTGGAGACCAAGTACGACATCAATTTTTGCCATGTGTTATTGTGTTTTTTTAGTTTCTAGAATGGGAGGTCATCGCCTTCAGGCATGTCGCCTGGGATTGCTGCGGGAGCCTGAGGTGCTGCCTGGACCGGACGGGCTGTGCTCTGTGCTGCCGGAGCCTGTGCAGGTCTTGCCGCAGGAGCAGCGGCTTCTGCTGAATCTCCTCCTTCTCTTCTTCCGAGAAGCTGGAGCGACGATGCTACGATCTCTGTGGTGAATCTCTTGGCACCTGTCTGGTCAGTCCACTGTCTTGTCCTGATGCTGCCTTCGATGTAGAGCTGGGTGCCTTTCTTCACGAAGCGCTCCACGACGTCGGCGTTGCCTCTCCAGACGACGATGTTGTGCCATTCGGTGTTCTCGTGCTGCTCACCGTTGCGGTCCTTGTACCTCTCTGATGTGGCGAGAGGGAAAGTTGCCACCTTTGCGTTTGTACCATTTGCTGAATTTCCTTCAAGGTAACGTACTTCAGGGTCTTTACCAACGTTACCGATTAACATTACTTTGTTGAGTGACATATTGTTTTTGTATTAGGATTGCAATTTAAGCAATTTCCGTGAGATTTCCTCGCACTATCTTCCGCCTCGGGAATTATTTTATGGCCTCCGCCATCGCTGCCGCATCCGGCACTTCTCCTCCTGTCATCAGACTGTATCCTGTGACTGCCTGGTTCAGCACCCAGCTTCGTCCTGATACATAGCAGTAGTCAGGCCTTGGGGAGAAGGCAGGAGTCTTGTAGTTGGCCTCGAGCAGGATCTTGCTTAGGCTGCCGCTGCCTCTGTAGTCTTCGTCCTCAAGTTCCTTGATGGCGTCGATCTCCATCGGAAGGGTATAGATGACCAGGTCGCACTCCTTGAACGCGCCCTTGAAGTCCGAGATAGGGTCCACGATGAATCCGTATTCAGGAAGCGAGAGCGCGAACTGCTGAGCCTTGCCTTCGGTACGGTTCATCAGGATCGTGCTGAATCCCATTTCCGCCGCTGCGACAGCCGCTGCCTTTCCTGCACCGCCTGTGCCTACGACGAGGGCCTGGGGCTTCTGCCCGTAATGCTCCTCTATGTTCTGGCGGACGTACTGGTGTACCTTGATGTAGGCCTTGTCTCCGAACATCTGGTAGCACTGGTCTACGAGTCCCGGGAACATGGCATCTGCCACGCTGAGTATGATTCCCGTGAAGTCAGAGTTGTAGGCGTGGATGCCGTTGTCCTTCACTACGAGGTTGGTCGCACCGATCTTGAGGGCCGGTCCTGAGACTGTGCCGTAGCCGTTCTTGGCGAGTGTGACGGCCTGTGCGAATGCGAACTCCTTGAACGGGGCGGTTACGTTGATGGCCTTGTACTGGTCAAGGAAACGCTTCCAGGAAGCCTCGAAATCGCTTCCTTCGATGAGGTCATAGATGTACTTTCCCTGATATCCGGCCGTGAACAGACGGGGACTGAGGGAAGTGGCGATCGGATCGCCTATCAAACCGAATTTGTCCATGCTAGATGTTTCTTTGTCTGACTGCTTCGAACAGGAGGATAGCCGCTGATACCGATACGTTGAGCGAGTCGAGCTTGCCGAGCATCGGGATGCGTATGTGCTTGTCTGCCGCCAGCCTCCACTGATAGGTCAGGCCGGTGGCTTCGGTACCAAGTATGATCGCGGTACCATGGACCATGTCTACATCGTAGTACCACTCCGAGTCCTGGAGCTGGGCGGTGTAGATGGTGATGCCGTTCTCCCTGAGCCAGTCGATCGCCTGCTCTGAGGTCGTCGCTACCACCGGAACCGTGAAGACGGCACCGATGCTGGCCCTGATGAGATTGGGATTGTATATGTCTGTAAGTGGGTCGCAGATGATGACGGCGTCGGCACCTGCCGCGTCGGCGCTTCTGAGGACGGCTCCGAGGTTGCCCGGCTTCTCGACGGATTCCATGACCACGACGAGCGGATGCTCGCCCTTGAAGCGGATGTCGCCCAGGTCCATGGTACGTGTCTCGAGCTCTGCTATCACGCCTTCAGTGCCTTCCCTGTAGGCGACTTTGCTGTAGATCTGGGACGGGATGCTGAATGCCCCGCAGCCAGGTCCGGCAGCCGAGAGAACCTCCTTGAGGTCCTTCTGGCTGATGATGTCTTCGCACACGAAGAGAGTCTTCGCCTTGTAGCCGCACTCGAGGCAATGGAGAAGCTCGCGGCGGCCTTCTACAACAAAAAGACCCTTCTCGCGACGCAGTCTTGATTTTTCCTGCAGTGCGAGAAGGTCCTTGATCTTCGGATTCTGAGCCGATGTTATCTGCTGGAGCATTACTCCTTGTCCTTGTTTTCCTTGCTGCCGAATATCTCCGGTCTCATCTGTGGGAAGAACAGGACGTCCTGGATGGTGGTCTGTCCTGTCATGAACATGGTGAGACGGTCGATACCCATTCCGAGACCTGAGGTAGGTGGCATACCATACTCGAGGGCACGTACGAAGTCGTAGTCGATGAACATGGCCTCGTCGTCTCCCTTGCTCTTGAGGCGTGCCTGCTCCTCGAATCTCTCGAGCTGGTCGACTGGGTCGTTGAGCTCAGAGTAGGCGTTCGCAAGCTCCTTTCCGCATACGAAGAGCTCGAAGCGCTCGGTGAGGGTAGGGTCTGTGCGGTGACGCTTTGTAAGAGGGGACATCTCGACAGGGTAGTCGGTGATGAATGTAGGCTGGATGAGGTTGTGCTCGCAGTACTCGCCGAAGATGGCGTCGATGAGCTTGCCCTTGCCCATGCTAGGCTCGATCTCGACATTGAGCTTCTTGCAGGTCTCGCGGAGCTCGTCCTCTGACATGCCCTTCACGTCGACGCCTGCATATTCCTTGATTGCCTCGAGGATAGGAAGCCTGCGGAATGTGCCGCCGAAGTCTACCTCGTGCTCGCCGATCTTCACCTTGGTCGTGCCGTTCACGTTCATGGCGATCTTGTTGAGCATCTTCTCCACGAACTCCATCATCCAGATGTAGTCCTTGTATGCCACGTAGATCTCCATGCAGGTGAACTCAGGGTTGTGGGTCTTGTCCATACCCTCGTTCCTGAAGTCCTTCGCGAACTCGTATACACCGCTGAAGCCGCCTACGATGAGTCTCTTGAGGTAAAGCTCGTTGGCGATACGCATGTAGAGGTCGATGTCGAGCGCGTTATGGTGTGTGATGAAAGGACGTGCTGTAGCGCCGCCTGGGATTGCCTGGAGAATAGGTGTCTCGACCTCGAGGCAGCCGGCTGCGTTGAAGTACTCGCGCATCGTAGCGATGATCTTCGCTCTCTTCACGAATGTCTCCTTCACCTGCGGGTTCACGATGAGGTCCACGTATCTCTGTCTGTAGCGGAGCTCAGGGTCAGAGAATGCGTCGAATACCTTTCCGTCCATCTCCTTCACGATAGGGAGTACCCTGAGTGACTTGCTGAGGACGGTAAGCTCCTTCGCATGGACTGAGAGCTGGCCTGTCTGGGTGATGAATGCGAAACCCTTGATGCCGATGACGTCACCGATGTCGAGGAGTTTCTTGAAGACTGTATTGTACATGGTCTTGTCCTCGCCAGGGCAGATTTCGTCCCTCTTGACATAGACCTGGATCCTTCCTGTCTCATCCTGGAGCTCCATGAAAGAAGCTGCGCCCATGATGCGGCGTGACATGATGCGGCCTGCGATGCATACGTCCTGGAGATTGCCCTTCTCAGGGTCATATTCTGCCTCGATTCCCTTTGCTGTCGCATTGACCGGATAGAGCGGTGCCGGATATGGTTCGATACCAAGCTCCCTGAGCTTGTTCATTGATTCTCTTCTGAGAATTTCCTGCTCGCTGAGTTGTGTTATTGCCATTTTTAAGTCTATTATTCTACTTTACAAAAATAGCACATTTAATCTTCATTTTGAAATATAAATTCGGTATCTTTGTGTGAATGTGTCAAGATTTAAGACGATGAATCAGGATAGGAAATGGATTTTGAAGGAAGCTGCCGACCCCGAGGTTGTCTCGAGGCTGACGGCGGAGCTCGGCATTGACCCTGTCCTTTCGGAACTGCTCGTCCAGAGGGGCGTGACGACCTTCGAGCAGGCGAGGGAGTTCTTCCGTCCTAGCCTTGACTCACTCCATGATCCTTTCCTGATGAAAGACATGGACAAGGCCGTCGAAAGAATCGAGACGGCGCTTGCGAAAAGGCAGAAGATTCTGGTCTATGGCGACTATGACGTGGACGGCACGACGGCGGTGGCGCTTGTCTATTCGTTCCTTCTCCGCCTGACCGGAAACGTGGATTTCTACATCCCGGACCGTTACGATGAGGGCTACGGCGTCTCGATCAAGGGTATCGACTGGGCTGCTGAGAACGGCTTCGACCTGATCATCACCCTCGACTGCGGCATCAAGGCCATCGAGAAGGTGGCATATGCGTCGTCGAAGGGTATTGACGTGATTATCTGTGACCACCATCTTCCGGAAGACACACTGCCTGCGGCCGTGGCCGTCCTCAACCCGAAGAGACTGGACTGCAGCTATCCGTTCGACGACCTCTCAGGCTGTGGAGTGGGCTTCAAGCTCGTCCAGGCCTATTCCCAGAAGAACGGCATCCCGTTCGATGAGCTCAAGCCTCTGCTTGACCTTCTGGTAGTCAGCATCGCTTCCGACCTCGTGTCAGTGACAGGGGAGAACAGGATCCTGTCCCACTATGGCCTGAAGCAGCTCAATGAACATCCGCGCAAGGGTCTCCAGGCAATCATCAATCTATCGAACCTCGAGCCTGCCCATGTCACCATCGACGACATCGTCTTCAAGATCGGCCCTCGTATCAACGCGGCCGGCCGTATGGAGTCGGGCCGTCTCGCAGTGGAGCTTCTTACCTCTACCGACGACAGGGCTGCGGCAAGGATAGGCTCGCAGATCAACGACAACAACAATGAACGCAAGAGCATCGACCGTGAGATCACCAAGGATGCTCTCGAGATGGTCGCTCAGGGCAGGTGCCTTGCCAGCGAACATGCTACCATAGTCTATAATCCTGAATGGAACAAGGGCGTCGTGGGCATCGTCGCCTCAAGGCTCGTCGAGGCTTTCTACAAGCCTACCTTCGTGCTTACCAAGTCCAACGGCTTCGTGACCGGCTCGGCAAGAAGCATACGCGGCTTCGATCTCTATGACTCGATCGAGAGCTGTGCCGACCTCCTTGAGAACTTCGGAGGACATATCTATGCGGCCGGACTTACCCTCAAGGAAGAGAATCTCCCGGAGTTTACCAAAAGGATAGAGGAATATGTGAAGACACATCTCAACCCTGAGATGTCAGTCCCTGTGGTGGATGTCGACGCAAAGCTGCGTTTCGCCCAGATCACACCGAAGTTCTTCCGTATCCTCAAGCAGTTCCAACCGTTCGGACCTGGCAACAACTCTCCTGTGTTCCAGACTGACAATGTCTATGACGACGGCTCAGGAAGAAAGGTAGGCCCTGCAGGACAGCACCTCAAGCTGGAACTCATCCAGGAGTCACAGCCATACCAGAGAGTGTCCGCCATCGGTTTCAACATGGCTGACAACTTCGAGCACATCCGTGGCGGAAACCCTATAGATGTGTGCTACTATCTTGTAGAGAACTATTACCGCGGATCTTCAACCCTCCAGCTTCGCCTGAGGGATGTAAGAAAACGTGAAGACGGGGTTATCTGATTCCGGAAAGTGCTATCTGACGCTGTCTGCAATCTCCTGGGCAACGTCACCGCAATCCCTTCCATCTGTGTCGATGATATGGTGAGCGACCTTCTCGTAGGTTGCCGCTCTCTTGCGCATCAGCCCCTCGATCTTGGTCCTGAGATCCTCGCCTCCGCTGAGCATAGGCCTGCTGTCCTCGGCACCCTGAAGGTTCTCTACGAGGGTGTCGATAGTCGCCCTGAGATAGAAAATCTCTGTATTTGCCATGAGAGTCTTGGCGTTCTCGGCATTCATCAGCGTG
Organism: Bacteroidales bacterium; assembly: GCA_024398105.1. Lineage (GTDB taxonomy): Bacteria > Bacteroidota > Bacteroidia > Bacteroidales > UBA932 > Cryptobacteroides. The sequence goes on from JAKSJP010000016.1 coordinate 32,545, forward strand.
CCGCCGCCGAGGGACAGGATGATGTCCCTTCCCGTGGCACCATAGACCATCATCATACACTCGACAGCGTCTGCCTCCATCTCCCTGAAGGCCTTCTCTCCGTCCTCGGCGAAGATCTCGGCGATGGTCCTGCCGTCGCCTTCCTCGATGAATTCGTCGAGGTCGACAAGTTCGAACTCAGGAAGCCTTTCCTGAAGGAGACGGCCGACGGTGCTCTTGCCGCAGCCCATGAAGCCTGAAAGTGTTATGATCATGGTACCTTGTTCCGGTTTTGTACTGTTTTCTGACTAAAGGTTGAAGAGGTTAGGCTCGTCGTCCGGGATGTCGTCAAGACCGAGGTCGATGACGTCTCCTGGAACTGCGCCCTTCGAGCTGCTCTTGCGGCTCTTCTTCTTCGCTTCGGCTGCAGGAGCCTCCGGCTCGACTGCCTCTTCCGGTTCGAGGTCGAGTGCGACTACGTCGTCAAGGATGTCGATCACTTCCTCCTCCTCGGCGGCTTCCTGTACCTCAGCCTCGGCCTGGACCTCGACTATGTCGTCCTCCGGCTTGTGCAGAGGCTCGATGAACTCGACCTTCGACAGATCGAGCGAGTGACACTTCTTACCCTTGGCGCTGACACCCTTCTTGCCGATGAATTCCTCTGCGTCGATAGCCTCCGGCTCCTTCGCGGCTGACTTTCCACCGAAGGTCACGAGGACCTGAGGGTGCTTGTCATCGCTGATGTCGACAAGGTATGAACCCTTGCTGTCTGAGATTATGCTGACAGGGTTGTTGTCGCTCTGTGGGAAAGAGAATCTCTTGACATAGAATGCCTTGGCTGCAGCGTCCCAGTAGAGTGCCGTATATGTCTTTTCCTCGTCGAGCTTCTCGATACGCAGGAGATTGCCCTGGTACTTGCTGCTGAGGTCGTATGATGTCGTATAGTAAGTTCCGTCCTTGAAGATCGCGAGAATCTTCTCGTCGCCGCTGAACTGGCCGAGATGGAGTCCTCTTCCGTCCTCGTTGAGCCTCTGTACTTCCGACTCGTACCAGATATCCTTGCCACCGATGGTGGAGATACCCTTGGATTTGAGCTGGATGCTCTTGATCGCGAACTTTGAGACGAGATTGCCTCGTGAAGCCTTTCCCTTTACACCGAGTTCGGAGAAGTCGTACTCGAGCACTGTCTTCTTGAGCTTCGGCTTCGGCCTGAGATAGATCTTGACGCTCTCGGCCTCTCCGTTATGGTTCGCTGTGAACCACATGATGCTTGAACCAGGCTTGCCGGTAGTGATGTCGTATTCCTTGTCTCTTGTGACAGAGGTGATGGCGAATCTCTTGGCATAGTAGGTACTTTCCTTTCCGTCGCGGTAGATGACGTTGTAGATCGTCCTCTCGTCGTTCCTGTTGAAGACTCCTACGTAGAGAAGGTTCTCTCCGAAGAAGGCCTTGTCAGAAACCTTTGCGACACGGTACTTTCCGTCCTTGCTGATGACGATGATCTCAGAAAGGTCTGAGCAGTCGTCCACGAAGACTCCGTTGTCGTCCCTCTTGAGACCGATGCCGACGAAGCCTGCCTCGTAGTTGGCAAAGAGCTTCGCGTTGTTGTTCACGACCTTGGTAGCCGCGATGGTCTCGAAGTTTGTGATCTCGGTAAGCCTTGGGAAGTTCTTACCGTACTTTTTCTTGAGCGAGCTGAACCAGTCGATGGTGTACCTGACGATATGGTCGAGGTCGTACTGGATCTTTGCGATCTGCTCCTCGATGCTCCTGATCTTCTCGTCTACGACCTTCGTGTCGAACTTCGAGATCTTGCGCACAGGCTTCTCCACAAGCCTGAGGATATCGTCCATGGTGATCTCTCTCTTGACGAGGCTCTGGTACTCCTTCATCTTTGAGAACACCTCCTCGAGCTGTATCTCCCATGTCTTCTGGTCCTGCTCGAGTACCTTGTAGATACGGTTCTCGAAGAATATCCTCTCAAGTGAGTTCCAATGCCACTCGTCCTCGAGCTCTGCGAGCTTGATGCTCAGCTGCTGCGCAAGGATCTCCTTGGTGTGCTCAGTATCGTATTCGAGGATGTCGTTGACCGAAAGGAACTGAGGCTTGCTGTCCTTGATGACACAGGCGTTAGGCGCGATGTTGCACTCGCAGTCCGTGAATGCGTAGAGCGCGTCGATGGTCTTGTCCGGGGACACGTCGTTAGGAAGATGGATGATGATCTCGACCTTGTCGGTCGTCATGTCCTCGATCTTCTTGATCTTGATCTTGCCCTTGTCCTTGGCCTTGATGATGGATTCCTTGATGACATCGGAAGTCTTTCCGTATGGGATCTCGGTGATCGCGATAGTGTTCTTGTCGAGCTTCTCGATCCTTGCACGTACCTTCACGACACCGCCGCGATGGCCCTGCATGTACTTGCTGCAGTCTGCCATGCCTCCGGTAGGGAAGTCCGGGTACAGCTCGTACGGCTGGCCCTTGAGAATGGCGATCGAAGCGTCGATCAGCTCGTTGAAGTTATGAGGGAGGATCTTCGATGCCATACCTACGGCGATGCCCTCGGTTCCCTGTGCGAGGAGCAGAGGGAAACGGACAGGAAGTTCTGTAGGCTCCTGGTTTCGTCCGTCGTATGATGTCATCCAGTTGGTGACCTTAGGGTCGAAGATCACTTCCTTGGCGAATTTGCTGAGCCTTGCCTCGATGTATCGAGGGGCAGCGTTGCTGTCGCCGGTGAGTATGTTACCCCAGTTACCCTGGCAGTCGACCGCATAGCCTTTCTGGCCGAGCTGGACGAGGGCGCCGAGGATTGACTGGTCGCCGTGGGGATGGTACTGCATCGCCTGGCCGACGATGTTCGCTACCTTTGTGTAGCTTCCGTCGTCCATCTTGTACATGGCATGCAGGACTCGTCTCTGTACCGGCTTGAGGCCGTCCACGATATGAGGCACGGCTCTCTGGAGGATCACATAGGAAGAGTAGTCCAGGAACCATTCCCTGAACATTCCAGACAGTTTGTACTTGCTGCTGTTCTCACCAAGCAGTTTGTGGTATTTTCCGGATGGCGCAGCATCGGTCTCTTCAACCGGAGCTTCGTTCATCTCTTCGTCCATCGGCTGCATGTCTTCGTACTCTTCGCTCATGTTCTCTCTCCTTGTGATGTTACAGTTTAGTCTTCGTATCCGAACTTGCGCAGTTCCCTGCGGCTTGTCCTCCAATCCTGGTCAACCTTTACGAAAAGGCTCAGGAATACTTTCTTCTGGAAGAATTCCTCCATCTCGATCCTGGCGTCGGTGCCAAGCTTCTTGAGGGCTGAACCTCCCTTGCCGATGAGGATACCCTTCTGGGAATCTCTCATCACATAGATGACAGCGCTGATCTCGTAGCGCGTCTCACCTTCCTTGAACGCCTCTACCACGACCTCGCATGAGTATGGGATCTCCTGGTCGTAGTTGAGAAGGATCTTCTCCCTGATGATCTCAGATGCGAAGAACCTCAGGTTCCTGTCTGTGAATGCGTCCTTGTCGAACCATGCCGGTGCTACAGGGATCTTCTCGAGGACAGCGTTGAAGATGCTGTCGAGGTTGAACTTCTCCTGTGCGGACACAGGGTAGATCTCAGCCTCTGGAAGCTGCTCGTGCCACCACTGCATCAGCTCAACGACCTTCTTCTGGTCGCTGACGTCGATCTTGTTGACAGCGATGATGACAGGACATCCGATCTTCTTGAGCTTCTCGATGTATTCTGCGTTCTTATCGCGCTTCTCTACAGTGTCTGTCACATAGAGGATGATGTCCGCGTCACCGATGGCGGTGTCGACGAAGTTCATCATGTTCTGCTGCAGCCTGTAGTTAGGCTTGAGGATGCCAGGTGTGTCGGAGTAGACGATCTGCCAGTCTTCACCGTTGACGATTCCCATGATCCTGTGGCGGGTCGTCTGGGCCTTGGCGGTGACGATGCAGAGCTTCTCTCCTACAAGTGCATTCATAAGAGTGGATTTGCCGACATTCGGATTACCGATGATGTTGACAAATCCTGCTCTGTGCTTTGTAGAGGTCTCAGCCATTAAAGATATGCTCCCATTTTGAGAAGGTTGGCTTCGCCCTCTGTGAGGAATCTCCACTCGCCCTTCTTGAGACCCTTCTTTGTAAGACCTGCGAAGTATACTCTGTCGAGAGCCTTCACATCGTAGCCGAGAGATTCGAAGATTCTCCTGACGATGCGGTTCTTTCCTGAGTGGATCTCGATGCCGATCTTCCTGTGGTCCTCTGCGTCGATATATTCAAGCTCATCAGCCTTGATCTCACCGTCACCGAGGGTGATGCCCTTGAGGATTGAATCGAAATCCTCCTGTGACACAGGGTGGTCAAGGATTACCTGATAGATCTTCTTCTTGTCGTATGAAGGATGTGTAAGCTTCTCTGCGATCTCGCCGTCGTTGGTGAGCATGAGGACACCTGTGGTGTTCTTGTCGAGCCTGCCTACAGGGAATACTCTGTACTCGCATCCCTTGATGAGGTCAATCACTGTCTTGTCAGCGTGAGGATCGCTTGCTGTGGTGACATAGCCCTTAGGCTTGTTCATCACGAGGTAGACCTTCTCCTCGCCCTTGAGCCTCTCGCCGTTGAACATGATCTCGTCCTTGAGAACGTTGACCTTTGTACCGAGCTCTGTCACTACTACGCCGTTGACTGTCACGACGCCTGCCTGGATCATGGTATCTGCCTCACGACGTGAGCATACGCCTGAATTGGCGATGTACTTGTTGAGACGTACCTCCTCCTTGAACTCAGTGACAGGTGCGCTTACCTGTACGTCAGCGACGATAGGCTTGCGGTTTATCATGTTGTTGATTCCTGAATTCTCATCGTCGAAGCTGTAGAAGCTCTTCTTCTTGTTGTTGAAACCGCCCTTGCGCTTGTCGCCGAAGCCTGGCTTACCGAAACCTGGCTTGCGGAATCCGCCTCTGCCTGCTCCGTTCCTGCCTGCGCCGTAGCTGTTCCTATGCTCTCCATAGTTGTTGTTCCTGCGCTCTCCGTAGCTGCTTCTTCCTTCTGAGCTGTAGCTTCTGCCCTCTGAATTGCCCTCAGAGTTGAATCTTCTGCCTTCAGAACTGAATCTTCTTTCGCCACCTCTGTTGGAGTTGAAGCTTCTGCGCTCTCCGTAGCTGCTTCTTCCTTCTGAGTTGTAGCTTCTGCCCTCTGAATTACCCTCAGAGTTGAATCTTCTGCCTTCAGAATTGAATCTTCTTTCGCCACCTCTGTTGGAGTTGAAGCTTCTGCGCTCTCCGTAGCTGCTTCTTCCTTCTGAGCTGTAGCTTCTTCCTTCTGAGCTTCTGCCCTCGGAATTGTAGCTTCTGTGCTCGCCATAGCTTCTACGCTCAGATGAACCGTAGCTGCTTCTGTGCTCGCCGTAGCTCCTCCTCTCGGAGTTGCCGTAGCTTCTGTTTGAGTCTGATCTGTCAGAAGAGCTGTAAGCTCTCTCGGAAACCCTAGGCCTTCTCGGTCTTAATTTCCTTCCTTCAGCGGAAAATCCGCCCTTGTTGTTTTCTTCCATAAATAACTGCCCTTTGCGGGACTTGATGATTTGAAATTGTTTGTGCTCTGGCTCACGCCAGTGTTTATGTTAACGTTAACTGAAATTCATGTCTGCTGCGTCATCGCAGCTTGAACACGTATGTGATTGTACCTTCCTGTACCGCAGGCGCGTTCGCGTCCTGGTTGAAGTGTGACTTCATCGCTGCCGCACGCGCTGCTGCAAGAAGTTCGCTGTTCGTAGTGGTCGAGCCTTCAGCGCCGGCCTTCGCCTGGGTGACGTTGCCGTACTGGTCGACGAGGACAGTCACTACGACCGTACCCTCTGCCTGGGTCTGGTAGCTTGGCTTCGGAAGTGCGCCGACGGTGTTCCTGCCCCTTACGTGGGCGTTAGGCTCGCCGCTGAGCTTTCCGTTGGTTGTGTTGCCTGACGCATGGCCTGCCTTCAGCGCATCGCTGACCTTCGAGGCGGTCTGAGCTGCGAGGGTGTCCTTGTCAGTCTTGTTGTCCGCCGCATGGAAGAGCGCCCTGTTGTTGATAGGCTTCTCTCTTGGCGGCTCATATTTCTCCACGTCGCCGAAATCGTCTACTGTCGCCTCTCTCTGGGTGTTGGCCTTCGTGCCCTGCTCCTGGGCCTCGGACTTCTGGACGAGGTCCACAGGACGGGTCCTGTCGACTTCTTCGGCCTGAGGCTGGTTGCCGCGCGGCTGCTGGAGCGGCCTAGGCTCTTCCTCCTGGGTGAAATCGATGAGGAAGGTCTGCTCTTGAGGAGGTGGGTAGATGTACTTGATGCCGGAGAATACTCCGAACACTACGACAAGAACATGCAGACCGGCCGCAAGTCCCGCTCCGATGAGCCTTCCGGTCGTATCCTGTCTCTTTCTTTCCTGTCTGTAGTCTGCCATGTCTTCTATTCAGGCTGTGTGGCGAGAATCACCTTGTAGTGGTTCCTCTTCGCGATGTTCATTACCGAGACGATTTCCCTTACAGGGACTGTCTCGTCTGCGTAGATCGAGAATGTAGGGTCCTCCTCGCTCTGGAGAAGCTCTACGAGTCCGTCCTCTACCTGGTCGAACGGAACAGATGTCTCGGATCCGTTGAGATGGTAGGTGTAGCTGTCATTGTGCCAATCCTTGATCGACACGCTCACCGTTGCCTTCGCCGATACCTGGCCCGTGCTCTTAGGAAGCAGGAGCTTCAGAGCGTTCGGGTTGACGAGCGTCGAAGTGATGAGGAAGAAGATTAGGAGCAGGAAGACAAGGTCTGTCATAGATGACATACCCATTTCCGACATGATCTTCGTGCGTCTCTTGAGTGCCATGTCTTATTCAGCGTTGTCAGCAGGTTCGTGAAGAAGGTCCATGAAGTCGATGGTAGCGCTCTCCATCTTGAACACGAGGTCAGAGATGTTGGAAGCGAGGTAGTTGTAGCCGAAGTAGGCCACGATACCCACGATAAGACCGCCGACTGTTGTGATCATCGCGGTGTAGATACCGCTCGAGAGGAGGGTGATGTCGATGTTGTTGCCGGCCTGTGACATGTTGAAGAATGCCTGTACCATGCCGAGCACGGTGCCGAGGAATCCGATCATAGGGGCGCCGCCTGCGATTGTCGCGAGGATAGGGAGACCCTTCTCGAGTCTTGCGACCTCAGCGTTGCCGACGTTCTCGACTGCTGTCTGGATGTCGCTGAGAGGACGTCCGATTCTCTCGATTCCCTTCTGCACGAGGCGTGCGACAGGCGAGTTGTACTTCTCGCAGAGGGTGGCTGCAGACTTGAGCTTGCCGTCATGGATGTAGTCCCTGATGTCGTTCATGAAGTTCTTGTCGATCTTGCCGGCTTCGTGGATCATGTACCACTTCTTTCCGAAGATGTAGATTGCGAGGATCGAAAGGACGAGGAGGACGATCATGAGGACGCCGCCCTTGGCTGCCATGCTGATGAGTGAATATGACATCTCCTGCTGCTGAGGAGCTGCCGCTGCTACGGGTGCGATTGATTCAGCTACATCGCTGACTACTTCTGCAAGACTGTCTGTCTGTAAGAGATTGAATAGCATAACTATGAAGTATCTTTAAGTTTCGTTGTGACAATGTCTGGCTGCATACACTATGCCACCAATTTGCAAAGATAGACAAATTTTGCAGAAAATAGCCCTACGGGCTGGTAGAAATCAATATTTTACATCGACCAGGAAAAGTGCATGGCCGGGGACTGATTCTCCTGCCGCGCAACGGTCGCCGGATTCGAGGACCTCGAGTATCCATTCAGGCTTGTGGCGGCCTCTTCCGATGTCCACGAGAGTGCCTGTGATGGCACGTACCATGTTCCTGAGAAAACGGTCTGCAGTGATGTGGAAGGCCAGGTAGTCGCCTTCTTCGGCAGGGAATCCGAGCATCTTGACATGGTCCGGGACGTAGGTCACCCATTCGGCTCTGGTGATGGTGCAGACGGACGTCTTGTTGTTGCCTCCGGTCTTCTCGAAACAGCTGAAGTCGCGCTTTCCAAGGATCATGGCAGCCGCGCGGTTCATCGCATCGACATCAAGCGGATAGCCGCACCTCCAGGAGGTATCCTTGATGAACGGATCCTTGTTCCTGTTGAGGAAGTAGACATAGCTCCTCGAGACCGCTCCGAAGCGTGCGTGGAAATCCTCACCTATGGTGGTTATCTCGTGAATGGTCACCGTGGAAGGCAAAATGGCATTTAATTTGTAGCGGAAATCCCTCGCGTCAAGGTCACGCTGACAGTCGAAATGGGCGCAGTAGCCGATGGCATGGACGCCAGTGTCTGTCCTTCCGGCTCCTGTGACAGTGATTTCCTTGCCCAGAAGAGTCGACAGGGCATCCTGGAGACAACCCTGGACGGAAACGTCATGAGGCTGGATCTGCCAGCCGCGGAAAGCCGCTCCGTCGTAGCTCAATATGACCTTGTAACGCATGTTTGAAAAAAGATTTTTGCAAAAATAACAATTTTATGGAGAGCGTAAACATCAAAGAACTGAATGACCGCATCCAGCAGGAGAGTGCCTTCGTGGATCTCCTCTCGATGGAAATGGGCAAGGTGATCGTAGGCCAGAAGCAGCTTGTCGAGAACCTCATGATAGGTCTTCTCGCAAACGGACATATCCTTCTCGAGGGTGTCCCTGGTCTTGCGAAGACATTGGCTATCAATACACTCGCTCAGGCTGTCAACGCTGATTTCAGCCGTATTCAGTTTACTCCTGACCTCCTTCCAGCCGACCTCACAGGTACCCTTATCTATTCTCAGAAGGACGGTCGTTTCGAAGTTCATAAAGGTCCTGTATTCGCAAACTTCGTACTTGCGGATGAGATCAACCGAAGCCCTGCGAAGGTCCAGTCGGCCCTTCTCGAGGCCATGCAGGAGCGTCAGGTGACAATCGGAGACGAGACTTTCAGGCTTCCTGACCCATTCCTCGTGATGGCGACCCAGAACCCTATCGAGCAGGAAGGTACATATCCTCTTCCAGAGGCCCAGGTGGACCGTTTCATGCTCAAGGTAGTAGTCTCATATCCTAAGAAGGACGAGGAGCGCCAGATCATCAGGATGAACAACACAGGCGAGTTCCCTAAGGCACACGCAGTGATCGGCCCGGAGGACATCGTGCGCGCCCGCAAGGTCGTGAGGGATGTCTACATGGACGAGAAGATCGAGCGTTATATCGTCGACATCGTGAATGCTACCAGAAATCCTGAGGAGTACGGACTCAAGCATCTCAAGGACATCATCGCATACGGTGGCTCGCCACGTGCCAGCATCTCGCTTTCAGCTGCTTCCAAGGCCTACGCCTTCATCAAAAGAAGAGGCTATGTCATCCCGGAGGATGTCAGGGCAGTCTGCAACGAGGTTCTCCGCCACAGGATCGGTCTCACATACGAAGCTGAAGCTGAGAACGTGACGACCGAGAACATCATCTCAGAAGTACTCAACGCCGTAATGGTTCCATAATGGAGAATCCAGGTGCAACAGACCTCCTGAAAAAGGTCAGGAAGATCGAGATAAAGACCCGAGCCCTTTCCCACCAGATGTTCGCGGGAGAGTACCATTCTGCGTTCAAGGGACGCGGTATGGCATTCAGTGAAGTACGCGAATATCAGTATGGGGACGACGTGCGCAACATGGACTGGAATGTCACTGCGCGCCTCGGCTCGCCGTATGTCAAGGTCTTCGAAGAGGAGAGGGAACTGACAGTCGTACTGTTGATCGATGTCAGCCGCTCAGGACTTTTCGGCACCAGGGAACGTACCAAGAGAGACCTCATCGCGGAGATCGCGGCAGTGCTTTCATTCTCTGCCATCATCAACAACGACAAGGTCGGCGCGCTGTTCTTCAGCAGCAAGGTCGAGCTCTTCATCCCTCCGAAGAAGGGCAGGGGACATCTCCTCCATATCATCAGGGAGATCCTCGACTTCCAGCCTACCGAGGACGGCACCGACATCGGCAATGCCCTGAGATACCTCTCGAACGCGCTCAAGAAGAAATGTGCGGCGTTCGTCCTCTCGGACATGCTTGACGTCGATGCGGCCGGCCATCCTCGCTATGAGGACGCCATAAAGGTGGCAGTGAACCGCCATGACCTTTCCGTGATCCGCGTATTCGACCCTCGCGAGCGTACCATCCCGAACGTCGGACTTGTCCACATCAAGGACTCCGAGACCGGTGAGGACGCGTGGGTCAACACCTCGAGCCGCAAGGTCAGGGAATCCTATTCGAAGTGGTTCACCGAGGTCGAGCGCAGCTCCCAGGCCCTCTTCAACAGGTACAAGATCGACAGTGTCGACATAGCCACCGAGGACGACTACGTCAAGAACCTCAAGGCTTTCTTCAGTAAGAAATAAAAGATGAAAAGACTTTCAATCATACTCGCTTCGCTCGTCGCTGCAGTCGCGATGGTCTCTCCTGACGGACTTGTCAGGATGGATGGATCGTTCCTCCAGCAGCTCCAGAAGAGGGATTCGGTCCTCATCGGAGACCAGCTCCTCTATGGCGTCACCCTGGGCGATGTCGAGGAAGGCACTGCGTTCATGCTGCCTGACCTCTCGAAGGGCATCATGGACAGCGTCGTCGTGGTGAACGGATGGACCGCCGACACAGTCAGGACGGTGAGGGGAAAGAAAGGAACCCCTTCCCGTTACGACATCCGCATGAGCGCGACCATCACTTCGTTCGACGAAGGCAGCTACCAGTTGCCGCCTATCAATATGCTCAGGTCGCTTCCGGACGGAACCGTCGACACCCTGCTCTTCGACTCGCAGCTGCTCGAGGTCAGGACCTTCGACGTCGATACGACAAGCTACGTCCCTCATGACATCCGAGGCCAGGTCCGCTATCCGCTGACATTGGCCGAGATCCTCCCATATCTCGCCCTCCTCTGGCTTCTCGCCACGATCGCGATCATGGTTGGTTGCATCGTGATGATGCGCAAGGGCAAGGATGAGGTCCGTGAGGCGGTCAAGGAGGCTCCGCACATCGTAGCCCTCCGTGCGCTTGACAAGTTCCGCGGCAACAGGTACTGGGCTCCGGAGAAACAGAAGACCTTCTATTCAGGCGTGACCGACGCCCTCAGGGAATACATATCCGAGAGATACGGATTCGGCGCGAAGGAGATGACGACGGCGGAGATCTTCGCGGCTCTCAGGAACACGGACGTGCCTGCGGACCTCTACGAGGACGCCAAGAACCTCTTCGAGAGCTCGGATTTCGTCAAGTTCGCGAAGCTGACGCTCCCTGACGAGGACAATGCCAAGGTTCTTCCGCTCGCGGTAAGATTCGTCACGGAGACTTATCAGAGTGTAGTCGATGACGAGGCCGCCGACGCGGCCCAGGAAACAAAGGAGGATAAGTAGTATGTTTTTCGAGTATCCTCATCTTCTATGGTTGCTTGCAGTACCGGTCCTTCTGGTGCTGCTCTACCTGTATAAGGAACTGACAGGCAGGAACCCTCACATGAGAGTCTCTGCCTCGACTCCGTGGAAGGCCGGTGGAAACACGGTCTTCTCGGTGATACGCCATATCCCTTTCGCCCTCAGGATCGCCGCGTTGTCGCTTGTAATACTCGCGCTCTGCCGTCCACGATCTTCGAGCGAGATGGAGAAGATCGACACGGAAGGTATCGACATCGTACTTACCATGGACGTGTCGACCAGTATGCTTGCCCGCGACTTCAATCCTGACCGTATCAGCGCTGCGAAGGACATCGCGATCGAGTTCATCGCCCAGAGACCTACCGACAGGATGGGTATCGTGGTGTTCGCAGGCGAAAGCTACACCCAGTGTCCGCTCACTACTGACAGGGCGTCCCTGATCAACTTGATGAAGGATGTCGAGACAGCGGGTATCATCGACGACGGAACCGCTATCGGAAACGGACTTGCCACGGCTGTCGCCAGGATCATGGACTCTGACGCAAAGAGCCGCGTCGTCATCCTTCTTACCGACGGTGTGAACAATTCAGGAGAGATTTCACCTGTCAGCGCAGCCGAGATCGCCAAGACCTACGGAGTGCGTGTATATACTATCGGAGTAGGTGCAAACGGTACCGCCCCATATCCTGTGATGACACCTTGGGGAGTCCAGCTACAGGATGTCGAGGTGGAGATCGACGAAGATCTTCTCAAGGACATCGCCCAGACCACAGGTGGAAAGTATTTCAGGGCTACGGACAATACCAAGCTTGCTGAGATCTATTCAGAGATCAACAAGATGGAGAAGGCGCGCACCACTATCGACAGCTTCCCTATCTATAAGGAGCTCTTCATGTGGTTCGGCTTCGCCGCTCTCGCATGCCTGCTCCTTGAACTTCTTGTTAAACTTTTGATGAGGAGGTTGCCATGATAATATTCGCACAGCATAGAATACTCCTTTTCCTCTTCCTCGTACCGCTGATTCCTGTGGTATATGCGCTGATGCGTTCAGCCAGGAAGAAAAGGATACGTAAGTTCGGAGACGAGCAGCTCGTCAAGGAACTCATGCCTTCGTGGTCAGGAGCCAAAGGCTGGGTGAGGGTGATACTCTTCACCCTTGCGTTCTTCTTCTTCATAGTCGGCCTTGCACGTCCTCAGATGGGCGCGAAGCTCGAGGAAAGGACTACCAAGGGAGCGGAGGTCATGATTGCGCTCGACGTGTCGAACTCGATGCTCGCACAGGACTATTCGCCAAGCCGTCTGGACAGGGCCAAGCTTGCGATCGCCCGTCTTGTGGACAGGCTCAAGGACGACAGGCTCGGACTGGTCGTGTTCGCAGGCCGTTCGTTCGTCCAGCTTCCTATCACGACTGACTACATCTCTGCGAAGATGTTCCTCAATACTATCTCGACAGAGTCCGTCCCTGTACAGGGCACCGCGATAGGAGAAGCTATCAGCACCTGTATCCGCGGATTCAGCGCCCAGAGCGAGAAGAGCCGTGTCATCATCGTGATAACTGACGGTGAGAACCATGAGGACGATCCAGTGGCAGCCGCCAAGGACGCTGCCGAGATGGGCATCAAGGTCTATACGATCGGCGTCGGCTCCGTCGAGGGTCAGCCTATCCCTATGGGAGGAGAACTTCTCAAGGACAAGGAGGGGAACATCGTCGTGACAAGGCTTGACGAGAATACCCTCCGCAGCATAGCTGAGGCAGGAAACGGAGCATACATCCATGCCGGCAACGAGGAGTTCGGACTGAATCCTATCATCGACGACATCCGTCGTCTCGAGGATGAGGAACATACCTCGCAGGTGTTCGAGGCATACGATGAGCAGTATATGTACTTCTTCGCCATAGCACTTGCACTGTTCGTGCTCGAGATGCTTGTCGGCAACAGGAAGGCAAAGAAACAACTGTTTGACTAAGATGAAAGTATTGAGATATATAATGGTGGTTGCGATGGCATTGACATTCAGCGTCTGTGCCAGCGCCCAGGTCGACCGTCGTGAAGTGCGCCAGGGAAACCGCCAGTTCAGGAAAGAGGAGTGGAAGGATGCTGACATCAGCTACCGCAAGGCTCTCGTGAAGGATTCGACATCCTTCGCGGGAAACTACAATCTCGCGTCGAATCTCTACCGTCAGGAGAATGCTGAAGAGGCTAAGAAATATATTGACAAGACCTTGGAACAGGCTCCCATGAACCCGAAAGGGGAACACGCTCTCTTCAATGCCGGAGACATAGCCATAGCCCAGAAGGACTGGCAGACGGCGGTGGACGTGCTCCAGAAGGCGATGCTGATGGATCCGACCGACGTCGAGGCGAAGGAAAACTACGCCTATGCGAAGAAGATGCTGGAGAACCAGCAGAACGGAGGCGGTGGCGGCAATGACCAGAACCAGGACAACCAGGACCAGAACGATCAGAACAACGATCAGAATCAGGATAACCAGGACAAGGATCAGGACAATAAGGACGACAATCAGGACAATAATCAGGACGACAGGCAGGACCAGAACCAGGGCCAGCAGCCTCAGCCGGAGGGCATCTCTCCTCAGCAGGCACAGCAGATCCTGAACGCTATCCAGGCAAAGGAGAAGGAGACCCAGGACAAGGTCAACAAGGAAAAGGCGGCTCTCCTCAAGTCAAAGGAGTCTGAAAAGAACTGGTAGAAATGACAGGTATGAAGAAATTGCTTACAATATTGCTGCTCATGGCAGCTTCAATCATGGCTTATGCCCAGAACTCGCTCCGTGTCGAGGCTCCGGCGGTCGTAGGCCTGGATGAACAGTTCAATGTCACCTTCATCATCGAGGGAGAGGACAGGCCGAGCTCGTTCGACTGGAATGTGGGAAGTGACTTCAAGCTCGTGTGGGGACCTCAGAAGGGTTCTTCCACAAGCCTCCAGATCATCAACGGAAAGAGAACGAAGTCGTCTCAGTTCACCTATACCTATATCCTTTCACCGGTAAGGGCAGGAAAGTTCGAGCTCCCTAGGGCCAGCGCGACCGTAGGTGGAAAGGACCTTGTCTCTTCTGCGGCTTCAATCGAGGTCGTATCGAACGGAGCATCGTCCTCTTCGTCTTCATCGTCGTCGTCACAGCGCTCGCAGGGCGGCAGCCAGAGCTCATCCTCATCTTCTTCCAACGGAGACATCTCTTCTGACGACCTTTTCATGAGGCTGACCCTCAGCAGGACAAGCGTAGTCGTGGGAGAGCCTATAACAGCGACCCTCAAGGTCTACCAGAGAGTCGCCATCGCAGGACTCGAGGATGCCAAGTTCCCTACATTCAACGGATTCTGGAGCCAGGAAACAGCGGCTCCTACGAACATCCAGTTCAGCAGGGAGTCATATAACGACAAGATCTATGACGCTGCAGTGCTCAGGAGCTATGTGCTCATCCCGCAGAAGTCAGGAGACCTTACGATCGACCCTGCAGAACTTGTCTGCCTGGTGAATCTCAGGACGGCAAGGCGCTCGAACAGCATCTTCGACGATTTCTTTGACGACGGCTACAGGACGGTACGCAAGCGTGTCACGACTCCGGCCGTCACTGTCCATGTCAAGCCTCTCCCTGCAGGTGCTCCTGCATCTTTCGGCGGCGGTGTAGGTACCTTCAGCATCGATGCTCAGCTCAGCAAGGACAATCTCAAGGCCCATGAGGCGGCATCGCTTACCGTGACTGTCACAGGTAAGGGCAACGTCTCTCTCCTCGAGGCTCCGAAGATCAACTTCCATCCTGACATGGATGTGTATGACGTCAAGACTGTAGACCGCTCGGAGAAGGGCAACGGCGGCACTTCCGGAAGCAAGACCTTCGAGTATCCGTTCATCCCTAGGTCGAACGGCGACTTCGTGGTCGGACCGATCGAATACAGCTATTATGACGTCAATGCCGGCAAGTATGTCACCTTGACCGTCCCGGAGATCCCGTATTTCGTAGAAAAGGGAGCGGAGACAGCATCCCAGGGAGGCTCTACGCTTCAGGGCTCTGACAGGAAGAATGTGAAGAACCTCGGAGAGGACATCAGATACATTTCAGTCAAGGCACCTTCTTTCGACGGAGAGACTGTCTTCATGGTAGGCAAGACGCTGTATTGGGTGCTTGTCGCACTTCTTGCCGCAATCGCCGCAGGCTGCTGGTTCGCGTTCAGGAAGGCGGCCGCGATGAAGGCCGACGTAGTCGGAACAAAGAACAGGACGGCGACCAAGATGGCCCTCAGGCGTCTCAAGCAGGCTGAGGAATTCCTCAAGAAGGATCTTTATACAGCCTTCTACGAGGAGCTTCACAAGGCACTTCTCGGATTTGCATCCGACAAGCTTGCCATGAACATGGAAGACCTCAGCAAGGACAACATCGCAGAGAGGCTTCTTGCAGGCGGCGTGGCCAAGGAGACCGTCGACAAGTTCGTCGGACTTGTCGATGCGTGTGAATATGCAAGATATGCCCCTTCAGAGGGCAACGAGGCTATGGCTGCACACTATCAGGGAGCAGTCGACGCAATCTCAACAATAGATTCATCAATGAAGACAGGAAAGTCAGCTGCCAGGTCGGCAGTCATCGCAACAGTGCTCCTGCTTGCGGTTCCGTCAGTGGCTGATGCGGCCCAGGACTATCCGGATTCTCTCTGGAATGCCGGTGTCCAGGCCTATTCGGACGGTCAGTGGGACATGGCGGCCTCAGCATGGGAGTCTATCATCTCGGCAGGCTGTGGAAATGCCGAGGTCTATTATAACGCCGGCAACGCATGGTTCAAGGCAGGCGAGTGGGGACGTGCGGTCCTCTGCTATGAGAGGGCTCTCAGGATCAACCCTTCATATTCTGACGCAAGATACAACCTCGAGTTCGCGCAGAACCAGCTCCAGGACAGGATCGACGAGATTCCTGAGTTCATCCTCAAGAGCATGATGAGGAAGGTCAGCTATATGGCGTCTTCAAACACCTGGGCTGTCCTTGCTCTGATCTTCTTCGCCCTTACCCTTGGCCTCGTACTGCTTTTCCTCCTTGCCCCGGCGGTTGGAAAGCGTAAGGCAGGGTTCTACGGTGGAATGGTTGCCATGGTCCTTTGCCTTATCTGCCTTGGATCGGCGATGTGGCAGCGTTCGGACTATTTGAAGGCGGACGGTGCCATCGTGATGAAGCCGGTGACATCGGTGAAGAGTTCGCCTACCGCAGGCTCTGCGAAGGATCTTTTCGTGCTCCATGAGGGTGCGAAGGTCAAGATCCTGGACGATGTTGGTGAGTGGAAGAACATCACCCTTGCGGACGGTCGTCAGGGCTGGATCAAGTCCAGCGACATTGAAGTGATATAAATTATTAACTAATACTGTACAGATGAAACTTTTGATTACCGCTTTGCTTGCTGTAATGGCAGCACCGTCACTTCCTGACTGGCAGGATCCGGAGGTGTTCCAGAAGAACAGGCTTCCTATGGCCGCCACCTTTGTGACTGACCAGCAGCAGACAATCAACCTCAACGGCACATGGAAGTTCCAGCTCGTTGAAAATCCAGATCTTTCAAAGACCGGTTTCCAGGCCGTCGACTTCAATGACGAGTCATGGGGCACGATCCCTGTGCCAGGTCTCTGGGAGATGAACGGCTATGGTGACCCTCTCTACGTCAACAACGGTTATGCCTGGAGAGGCCATTATGAGAACAATCCACCTCTGGTCCCTCTTCAGGACAACCATGTGGGCCAGTACCGCAGGACCATCAACATTGACAAGTCCTGGATCGGCAAGCAGATCTGTATCTGCGTAGGCTCTGCTACATCCAACCTCCGCGTGTGGGTCAACGGCAAGGAAGTCGGCTACAGCGAGGACAGCAAGCTTGAGGCTCGCTTCGACATCACCAAGTATGTCAAGGAAGGCGAGAATCTCATCGCTCTTGAGGTCTATCGCTGGTGTGACGGCTCATACCTCGAGGACCAGGATTTCTGGCGCTTGAGCGGTATCGCAAGAGGTGCCTATATGTACACCAGGGAGAAGCTCCGCATCGAGGACGTGAACATCACTGCGGACATGGACGGCAACATCTCAGTCCGCTCTGAGCTTACTCCGGGAATCACGGAGGTGGCATACCAGGTGGTCGACGCAAAGGGCAGGACAGTCGCTTCTTTCGGCGATCCTGTAGTCAAGAAATACGCTCAGTCAGAGAACGGCAACGTATTTCTTACATCAAAGGCAAGCGTCTCGAATCCGGCACTCTGGACAGCGGAGACTCCGAATCTCTATACCCTCAAGGTGTCTGCAAAGACACGTAACGGTGTAGTGGAGAGCACCTCGATCGACTTCGGTTTCAGGACCGTGGAGATAAAGAACGCACAGCTTCTCGTGAACGGCCAGCCAGTGCTCATCAAGGGCGCTGACCGTCATGAGCTGAATTCATACAAGGGCTACCTGCTTTCTGAGGAAGACATGATCAAGGACATCCTTGTCATGAAGAAGCTCAACATCAATGCTGTCAGGACCAGCCATTATCCTAATGACCCAAGGTGGTACGCCCTCTGCGACAAGTATGGTCTCTATGTCACAGATGAGGGTAACATCGAGTCTCATGGCATGGGATATGGCCAGTCTTCACTTGCGAGACGTGAGGATTACAAGGCTGCACATCTCGAGCGTGACAAGAGAATGGTACGCCGCGACTTCAACCACCCTTGCGTCATCGTATGGAGCCTTGGCAACGAGGCCGGCAACGGTGTGAACTTCGAAGAATGCTACAATTGGATCAAGGCGGCAGACAGCACACGTCCGGTGCAGTACGAGCAGGGCATCAGGTCATGGAACACTGATATCTACTGTCCTATGTACGCTTCACCTGAAGGCTGCGAGCGTTACCTCAACAACAATCCTACAAGACCTCTCATCCAGTGTGAGTACGCCCATGCCATGGGTAATTCGATGGGTGGACTCAAGGAGTACTGGGATCTCATCCGCAAGTATCCTTCTTACCAGGGCGGCTACATCTGGGACTTCGTAGACCAGGCTCTCTGGGCACCTTCGGATGCAGCGAAGACAGGCTCTGACCATTTCTTTGCATTCGGTGGTGACTACAACGAGTATGACGGATCGGACGCGTCGTTCAACTCCAACGGCGTTATCGCTGCTGACAGGACATACCATCCTCATTCATATGAAGTCAGGTATCAGTACAGGTCAATCCTTACTTCAGCAGGCAGCAAGCCTTCTTCAGTCAAGGTATACAACGAGAACTTCTTCATCGACCTTTCACGCTACACTATGATGTGGAATGTGGAGGTAGACGGCGATAAGATCCTCAGCGGAGCGGTGAGCAATCTCAAGGTGGCTCCAGGCAAGACTGCCGAGATCGATCTCGGCTTCGATGCTTCGGAACTTCCTCAGGGCAACACCTACCTCAATGTAAGCTATGTGCTCAACCGTCAGGACGGAGTCTTTCCTGCAGACACAGAGGTGGCATATGACCAGATCGCAATCAACGAGATGCCGGTGAAGGCCTATGAGTCAGCTTCAACAGTCCTTCCTGCAATGGCAGAGAATGGCGGAAAGGTTGAATTCTGTGGCTCATTCAACTATTCAGGCAGCCTCAATGCAGACTGGACCGTCGCATTCGACAAGGCGACAGGTGCTATCTGTTCATACACCGTAGGTGGCGTGCAGCAGGTGTCAGAGCCTATCATGCCTAACTTCAACAGGGCAGTGGTCGAGAATGACCTCGGAGCAAACCTCCAGAGAAGGTATGCGATGTGGCGCCAGCCTGAGTTCAAGCTCAAGTCAATGGACGTGAAGGCCGAGGCAGACGTATATGTGGTGACCGTTGAATATATGCCTATCGCTGAGGCTGCTACAGTGGTCATGACCTACAAGGTCCATGGCGACGGCACTATCGAAGGTGCTGAGACCATGAAGGATGCAGGCAAGCTTGCCGAGGCTCCGGCGATGTTCCGCTATGGTATGCGCTTCGCGATGCCAGGACGTTTCTCTAACGTGGACTTCTATGGCAAGGGTCCATGGGAGAACTATTCTGACAGAGAGTCTTCGGCCATGGTAGGCCATTATGTGCAGACTGTCAACGAGCAGTACCACTACGGATACGTACGTACCCAGGAATCAGGCACAAAGACCGGCCTCAGATGGTTCAGGCTTCTTGACGACAACGGAATGGGCCTTGAGATCACCTCTGACGTCAAGTTCTCCGCATCTGCACTCCCATTCAGCATCGAGGACCTCGATGTCGCATTCCTCGGACCTCGCGATTATGCTGAGAACAAGTCCAACCATCAGTCTGCAAAATCGCAGCACTCATACGACATCCTCAGCAAGGCACACGAGTCAGACCGTGCGAACGGTACAACCTATGTGCTCTTCGACCTTGTCCAGATGGGTGTAGGATGTGTCAACTCATGGGGCGCGATTCCTCTCGCACCTTATATCCTCAAGGCGGAGGAAAGAAGTTTCAACTTCGTGATCCGTCCTGTCAACAACTAGGATTGGAATGACCATGGTACCGGCTCCCAGGGCCGGTGCCTTGTTTTTAGGCCGGGCCCTGTTCTATAGGCCGGTGCCTTGCTCTATAGAAATAACCTGAAGTGCCAGAGAATGACGCCCATGGACACGGATACGTTCAGCGAATGCTTCGTTCCGAACTGTGGGATCTCAAGGGAAAAGTCGGATCTGTCGACGACCTCCTGGTTGACTCCGTCCACTTCATTACCGAAAACAAGGGCGTATTTCGTGCCGGGCTCCGGACGGAATACGTCCAGTTTCTTTGAATTGACAGTCTGCTCGACACTGACGACAGTGTAACCTTCCTCGTGAAGCCTGTCCACAAGAGCGACGGTGTCGTCGACATGTTCCCAGTCGACACTGTCCTCGGCTCCGAGGGCGGACTTGTGGATCTCGGCAGAAGGCGGGACTGCACAGATGCCGCAGAGGAATATCCTGTCGATCTTGAACGCGTCGCAGCTGCGGAATGCAGAACCTACGTTATGGGCGCTCCTGATATTGTCAAGCACCGCTACGACGCCGGATTCCGGCAGGGCCTTGTACTCCTGTGCGGATACTCTTCCCAATTCTATATTAAGCAGTTTCCTGTCGTTTGCCATGATAATCGTTTTAATGTCGCGAAGATAGCAAAAAACAAGCTGCGAAAGAGTCGCATTTCCCGAATTAATAGTATATTTGTTGGATAAACGGACAATTTTACCAAAGGATTAAACAAATCGCACATGAAACAGGATCTGCAGATTTTTGACCTGATTAAGAAGGAAAAGGAGAGACAGTCATCTGGTCTTGAACTTATCGCATCTGAAAACTATGTCAGTGACCAGGTACTCGAGGCAATGGGCTCGATATGTACAAACAAGTATGCCGAGGGTTATCCAGGAAAGCGCTACTACGGTGGCTGCGAGGTGGTTGACCAGATCGAGCAGATCGCCATCGACCGTCTCTGCCAGGTCTTCGACGCTGAATATGCAAACGTTCAGCCTCATTCAGGTGCGCAGGCAAACATGGCTGTCACAATGGCTATCCTCAAGCCAGGTGATACATTCATGGGCCTTGACCTCTCGCAGGGTGGTCACCTCACACACGGCTCGCCAGTGAACGCATCCGGTCTTCTCTACAATGCAGTCGCATACGGCCTCAACCCTGAGACCGGTCGCGTAGACTATGACAAGATGGAGGAACTCGCACTCGAGCACAAGCCGAAGCTCATCATCGGCGGTGCATCAGCATATTCAAGAGAGTGGGACTACGAGAGAATGCGCGCAATCGCTGACAAGGTAGGCGCAATCCTCTGGATCGACATGGCCCATACAGCAGGTCTCATCGCAGCAGGCCTCCTCAAGAACCCTGTGAAGTACGCTCACATCGTGACTACAACAACCCACAAGACACTTCGCGGACCTCGTGGCGGTGTCATCCTCATGGGCAAGGATTTCGACAACCCTTGGGGCATCACTACTCCAAAGGGTGAGATCAAGAAGATGAGCGCACTCCTCAACTCAAGCGTATTCCCAGGCATCCAGGGTGGTCCGCTCGAGCATGTGATCGCAGCAAAGGCAGTCTCATTCTACGAGGCTCTCCAGCCAGAATATAAGGAATATCAGAAGCAGGTGATCATGAATGCACAGACTATGTGCAAGTCATTCATCGAGAGCGGCCACAAGGTAATCTCAGACGGTACCGACAACCACCTCATGCTCATCGACCTCCGTGGCAAGTTCCCACAGGTTTCAGGCCGCGTCGCTGAGAAGGAGCTCGGAAAGGCTGACATCACAGTCAACAAGAACATGGTACCTTTCGACGACCGTTCAGCATTCCAGACATCAGGTCTCCGTATCGGTACTCCAGCCGTTACCTCAAGAGGCTTTGTCGAGAAGGACATGCTTGAGATCGTAAAGCTCATCAACACCGTCCTCCAGTCAGCATCTGACCATATCGACGCAATCGCAGCCAAGGAGCCTACCGAGGCCCAGCTCGCAGAGCTCGACGCCCACAAGGCAGTCCTCGACTCAGTACGCAAGAAGGTCCACATGATGACTTCAGGCCGTCCGCTTAACAGATATTAATCTGGCGTCCGCCAGCCGACCATAAGAGACCGTCCCGCCGGACGGTCTCTTTTTTTGTCCCCCGGCCTCTTGGCATTCCGCCTCCCTGCTGACTTTCCTCCAATCTGTCGACATCTCTCCTTCCTGCCGACTTTCCTCTAATCTGTCGACATCTCTCCTTCCTGTCGACTTTCATTCAGTCTGTAGCCTTCCCGCTTTTCTGCTGACTTCCCTCCAGTCTACTGGTATCCCTCTGGCTATTGGCCTCCTGCCGACCTGTCTGTCAGCCGTTTGTCGTCAGCCGTCTGCCGGCCTGCGACTGCCTTTGAGAGGACTGCGCTCGCGAAGCTCGCTCCGGCCCCTTCCACCGTTTCCTGCGTCCCGCTGTCGCGGAACTTGTCTCCGGCGGACCCTTCCCCCTGCCCGTGTCCGGGGGTGGACACGCCTCTCAAAGGCAGTCACTGCCCGGCCTCCAGTTGACCTGCTCTCCGAGTCGAGGGCTGTGCTGTTGTGCAGTGGTGCTGCAAGAAACCCGTGGCCACCCGCGGCCACGTAGAGGGCACTGAAAAAGGCCCTGATTATTGCGTATCATCCAGTGAATCATCAATGA
>JAKSJP010000017.1 GCA_024398105.1 Bacteroidales bacterium
ACTTATTAAAAGCTACCCTTTTTCAGTGCCCTCGCCGTGTCAGAGGGAGGGGCCCGCAAGCGTAGCGCAGTGGGAGGGATGGAGCGCGAAGCGCGGAAGGTCTCCGGAGAAGAGCCGTCGGCTGCTCAAGGTGACCAGGGGGCAAAAAAACAGGCCGACCTTTCAGTCGACCTATTTTTATATGCTTTCGCAGAATTAGATTGCGAATGGGTTCTCGCCTGGATAGAGCTGACCTGCTGGAAGAGGAGTGTTGATATCCTCTACGCCGAGCATCTTGAGGGCCTCGAAGAGGACCTTGCCGCAATGATCGAATGCGTATGCACCGTGGTGAGGGAAGTGCTTGCCAACGAGGACGTGACGATAGAAGCGTGCGAATCCTGGGATAGCGTGGATACCGATACCACCGAATGAGCATGGATCAACATCGAGGAACTCACCCTGAGCGATGTAAGAAACAAGCTTAGAGTCTGAGTTAGACTGGAGACGGAACATTGTAGACTTGCCTGGCTTGATCTGGCCCTCGAGAGTACCCTTTGTGATATCTGGGCTCATGAGACGTGCCTGGATAAGCTGATACTTGATCTTGCAGTCCTTCATGCACTGTGAGCATGTGTTACCGCAGTGGAAGCCCATGTAGAGGTCCTTGAGGTCAGCACCAGCGAGGCTTGCGCCTGCAGGGATCACGTCAGCAGGAACTGAGTTGTTGATGTCGAGGAGAGTAGCTGGCTTCTCAGTAGCGCACTCAGCCATGTACTCAGAGAGAGCACCATAGAGGTCAACCTCACATGCTACTGGAATACCACGACCTGTGAGACGTGAGTTAACGTAGCAAGGCTCGAACTCGAAGATTGGCTGCCATGCTGGCCAGCACTTGTTAGCGAATACAGCGTACTTTGAAGCGCCCTTCTGGTTCTCGTACCAGTCGAGGAGAGTAACCTCGAGCTGAGCCATCTTCTTGATAACCTCTGGATAGGTGTTGCGGCTTGGGCCGAGCTCCTTCTCCATGTCCTTTGCTACAGCCTCGATTTCTGCAGTCTTGCAAGCGTGCTCGTCGTAAGACTTCTTGAGGTCGAGCTCAGAGTTCTCCTGAACCTCGATGCCGAGATCGTACATTGGCTGGATAGGTGCGTTGCAAGCGAGGAAGTCCCATGGACGTGGACCGAAACCGATGACCTTGAGGTTCTTCACACCGATGACAACGCGAGCGATGTTACGGAAGTCAGCGAGTTCCTTTACAGCCTCTTCAGGAGTTACGTTAGGATACTCAGGGATGTAGACCTTAAGGCGACGGAGACCTACGCTGTAAGAGAAGTTGAGGACACCGCAAAGAGCGTCACCACGGTCAGAAGCGAGGTTAGCCTTGCCTTCCTCCTTAGCTGCGAGTACCATTGCAGGACCATTGAACTTCTGGCAGAAAAGGGTGGTAGGACCCTCTGGACCGAAGTTGCCGAGGAACATGCAGACTGCATTGATGCCATTCTCCTTAGCCCAGTCAAGAGCCTTGTAGGTGTCAACATCGTTTTCGATAGTAACAGGGCAGTCGTATACTTCTGGAAGACCAGCTTTCTTTACTTCTGCCATAACGGCTGCGAGACGAGCCTGGGTAAGTGAAATTGGGAAGCAGTCGCGGCTAACACCGACGATACCGAGCTTCACTGTAGGTTGATTGATCATATCAAATAAGAATTGTTAATGATTCTAGTGATTATATGTGTCTTTATATCCCCAAATATAATGATAAACAAACCAATTTCAAAAAGAACTACACATAATTCTTTGTAAAAAATCGGTTTGTCTATAAAAACTATTCGTGTTAGTCGGCAGAGACTATCTTCCTCGCTCGAGCTTATGTCTGTTGATCTGCTCACGGGAATGCCATAGGCCGTAGATCTCGCTGCAGTTTCCTGCGGTGATGAAAGCATGGATTCCGTTCTTCCTGATGAACTCCAGCAGGTTAGCGAACTCTGACTGGGTGAGGAGTGACTGGATCTCGATGCCTTCGTCTCCCTTGTAGCCGCCTTTGACTTCATAGAGCGAGCATCCTCTGTAGAGCTCGTCGATGATGTACTGCCTGATCTTTTCGTGCTCGGAACTGATGATGCACACTCTCTTGCGCTTGTTCAGGGTGGCTGTGAAGTAGTCGACGACGATTCCGTTCAGCCATGTTCCTATCATGCCGATGACGACGATCCTGAACGGATGGATGGCGAAAGCTGTCAGCACGACAGCGAAGCCTGCTATTGTGACTGAGGTTCCGATGTCCTGATGGAGATATTTCTTCATGATGAGAGCCACTATGTCAAGGCCTCCGGTAGAAGCGTTGATCCTGAACAGGAAGGCCTGCGACGCACCGAGCATGAGAACGAACGCCAGGAGGTCGAAGATCGGTTCGCCCATGACGGATGTCATTCCGGGCTCGATCAGCCTCTCGTAAGGGCAGATTGCCTCCCATATGTCCATGAACGGTCCGAGAAGCAGGGAAGCGAACACCGTCTTGATGCCCACTTCACGGCCCAGGCATGCGAAGGCCAGCAGGATGAGCACCGCATTCATCAGAAGGACAAGCATTGAGACCTTGATCGTGATGCCGATTCCGGAAAGCAGCTGGGCTACGACGATCGCAAGGCCGGAGATCGTACCTATGACGAGGCTGCTTGGTACAAGGAAATAGTATACGGCCGCTGCTCCGATCAGCAGTCCGACTGTCATCATTATGAGTTCCTTCCAGAAATTCTTGTTCTTGAGGAAAGTAAGATTTATTTTCATTTTGCTTATGAAGTATAAGTGCAAATATATATAAATCTAATAGATATTAAATATATACAGAGAAATATTTATCGCTGAAAATAAAAAAAGAGCAGCCTGAGCCGCTCTTTCATGTCCATGGTACCCTGTCCGATGGTCCGTGCTATCTTTCTCTTACCATCGTGATGATCCTGACGTCGCTGACTGGACGGTCGAGGCTGTCGGTAGGAACGCCTGCGATGGCGTCGACTACATCCTGGCCTTCGATGATCTCGCCGAAGACGGTATATTCGCCGTCAAGGTGAGGGGATCCTCCGAGAGTCTTGTAGATTTCTCTCTGCTCGTCTGTGAGGACGAGAGGGCAGTCTTTCCTCCATGAGCTGTTCACCTTGTTGACCACAGAGTCCAGCTGAGCGTCGTCGTCGAACTGGCGTCCCATGAAGAGGCAGAACTGAGAACCGCTTGACTCCCTTTCAGGATTGACGTCGTTTCCCTGGCGTGCCGCATTCATCGCACCTCTCTTATGGATATGATGTGGGAGGATTTCGGCAGGAAGTGTGTATCCTGCGTCAGACTCTCCGAGCGGTGCACCTGGTGCCGCTGTCTTCGAGTCCGGGTCTCCGAACTGGTCCATGAAGTTGTTGATTACTCTATGGAAAAGGATTCCGTCGTAAAAATGCTCGTCGACAAGCTTGAGGAAGTTGTCACGATGGATGGGAGTGTCGTTGTAGAGGACGACCTTCACGTTACCCATCGAGGTCTCGATCCTCACCACCGGCTCAACAGGCTTTGTAGCACAAGCCGACAGCATCAGAACGGCAACGGCGGAAAGAAACAGGTTTTTCATTGCAACAGTAAGTAGTTGACAGTTAATATTTTATGCATTTTCCTGTGGGCGCGGAGCACCTACAGGGAAATTCGTATTACTCTGAGTAGTAAGACTTTGCGATATCGCGGAGGTTGTACCTCATTGCCATGATCTCACCATAGGCTCCGGCAGAGCGCATTGCGATAAGGTCGCCTCTGCTTGTGCCTGCAAGCTCGCGGTCTTTTCCGAAGCAGTCTGATGATTCGCATACAGGACCGACTACGTCATACTTCTCGGCGGGCTTGTCGGAAGTGAGGTTCTCGATCTTGTGGTATGCCTCGTAGAGGGCAGGGCGGATGAGGTCGTTCATGCCGGCGTCTACGATGGCGAACTTCTTCTTCTGACCCTCCTTTACATATAATACCTTGGTTATGAGTGAACCGCACTGAGCTACGACTGAACGGCCGAGCTCGAAATGGAGCTCCTGGCCTGGACGGAGCGAGAGGTACTTGTTGAATGTGGCGAAGTATGAATCGAAGTCAGGAACCGGATTTCCGTCTGGATCCTCATAGTCGATTCCCCAGCCGCCACCTACGTTGATGGTCTTCAGCTGTACGTTCTTCTTCTCAAGCTGGTCCTGGAGGCCGTTGATCCTGTTGCAGAGTTCCTGGAAAGGATCTGTGTCAAGAATCTGCGATCCGATGTGGAAATGGAGTCCGATAAGCTCGAGGTTGGCCAGCGAAGGAAGAGAGTCGATCACTGAGTCGAGCTCCCACATTCCGATACCGAACTTGTTCTCCTCGAGGCCGGTTGTGATGTAGTGGTGTGTGTGGGCGTCGATATTAGGGTTGACGCGGAGGGCGATGCAAGCCTTCTTTCCCTTTGATGCAGCGATCTCGTTGATCACTTGCATCTCAGGGACTGACTCCACGTTGAAGCAGCTGATCCCGGCCTCAAGCGCATACTCGATCTCCCAGTCTGACTTTCCTACGCCGGCGAATACCACCTTTGCAGGATCGAAACCGTTCTCGACCGCACATCTCACTTCATTGCCGCTGACGCAGTCTACTCCGAGTCCTGCCTTGCGGATCTCCTCGAGGAGGACGGTGTTGGCGTTCGCCTTGACTGCATAGTGTACCTTGTAGCCGCTGTACTTCTGCTCATTCTCGCTGATCTTCAGGAGAGTGGCGCGGAGCACGTCCATGTCATACCAATAGAAAGGCGTCTGGATAGCCTTCAGTTTTTCGATGGGAAATTTTGTCATGTCTAGTTCGTTATAATGTCAGTGTCTATTCAAAAAGACCGGCGCTGAGAGCCTTGAGTGCAGGGACCTTGTCCTCAGCCTTCACGAGGATGGAAACGTTGTGGCTGCTTCCGCCGTATGAGATCATACGGATTGGCACGTTTGTGAGCGAGCTGAAGATCTTTCCTGCATAGCCATGGCTGTAAGGCTCAAGGTCGCCGACGATAGAGATGATGACCATGTTCCTGTCGACCTCGACCATTCCGTACTTCTTGAGGTCGTCTACGATAGCGTCGAGATGTGAGGTGTTGTCGATGGTCACTGACACGCCGACCTCAGAGGTGGAGATCATATCGATAGGAGTCTTGTAGCTCTCGAAGATCTCGAATACCTTGCGGAGGAAGCCGTAGGCAAGGAGCATGCGGCCTGAGTGGATCCTGATCGCGGTGATGTTGTCCTTCGCTGCGATGGCTGCGATCCTGTCTCTGTACTGTACTGAGGAGATGTTGGTTCCTCTTGCCTGTGGGTCCATGGTGTTGAGCAGACGTACGGGGATGTTGTTGCTCTTTGCAGGAAGTACGCAGGTAGGGTGGAGGATCTTTGCTCCGAAATATGCAAGCTCTGCTGCCTCGTCGAATGAGAGGTCAGATACAGGCTTGGTGTTCTCTACGAAACGAGGGTCGTTGTTGTGCATTCCGTCGATGTCGGTCCAGATCTGGATCTCGTCAGCCATGATAGCTGCGCCGAGGAGGGATGCGGTGTAGTCGCTTCCGCCTCTCTGGAGGTTGTCGACGTCGCCGAATGCGTTGCGGCAGATGAAGCCCTGGGTCACATAGATCTCGTATCCTGGGTTCTGTACGAGGGTAGAGTTGATGTGCTCCCTGATGTACTGCTGGTCAGGCTCGCCGTTCTCGTCTGTCCTCATGAAGTCGAGGGCAGGGAGGAGGGCTGCGTTGATGCCCTGCTCGAGAAGGTAGAGATGGAACATGCCTGTAGAGATGATCTCACCCTGCGAAAGGATGATCTTCTCCTCGAAGCTTGTGAACACGTCTCTGGTGATTGACCTGATATAGTCGAAACGCTCCTTGATGAGCGCCATTCCTTTCTCTTTGTATTCTGGAGTGCTGTAGAGCTCCTCGATATGGCCTACATATTTGTTGTAGAGCTTGTTGATGACCTCAAGTGCACTGTCCT
This sequence comes from Bacteroidales bacterium, assembly GCA_024398105.1. Lineage (GTDB taxonomy): Bacteria > Bacteroidota > Bacteroidia > Bacteroidales > UBA932 > Cryptobacteroides. The sequence goes on from JAKSJP010000017.1 coordinate 5,991, forward strand.
TGTTGTCGAGTGAGAGATAGTTGGAGATCTCTACGAGACTGTTTGTGGTTCCTGACATCGCTGAAAGGACGACGAGGTTGGTCTGTCCGTCACATACGAGCTTAGCCACGTTCTTCATTCTCTGGGCGCTTCCTACTGAAGTGCCGCCAAATTTCATTACTTTCATATCTTGTCTGTTCGTTTATTTCCGAGATAACAATCTGCAAAAATAGCAAAAAACTTTACTTCGTAAAATTCAAAATCGATTCAACTGCCTCTTCTCCGTCCTCGACGAGGGAAATAATCAGATTCTTGTATCTTCCGTTGGCGAGCATGGCCTCGAAAAGCGGGATGACAGGCATCTCCTCGGTCCAGTATTTCCTTCCCATGAACACCATCGGGCTCGCGTATCCGAAGCTCATGTAGTGGTTCTGGTTGGCGTCCTGGAAAATCTCCTGCATTGTGCCGGCGCTGCCTGGGGTGTAGATGATTCCGCCCTTTGAGATCGTGAGGATCTTGTCCTCGCGCACGCTGTTGTCGAAGTACTTCGCGATATGGGTCGCGAACGCAGCTGCAGGCTCATGTCCATATAGGAAAGTCGGGATCCCGAGGCTGACATAGCCTTTGTCCTGAGGGTACTTCTCGATCACCTGGAAGGCGACGTCGAGCCAGTATTCGTCCTTGAACGAAGGGGCTTTCGATACCATGGCAATCGCATCCATGGTCTCTTCCATCGTCCTTCCTGCCATCCACGCTCCGAGATGTGTCGCTTCCATAGCGCCTGGACCACCTCCTGAGACCATCAGGAAACCCTTCTCAGTCAGCGTCTTGCTGAACTTGACGATCTCGGTGTAGGAATGGCCGTCACGGCTGATGCCGTGTCCGCCCATCACACCGACCACCTTCTTCTCGTCGAACTGCTCGAGGAAGTCGTGGAGGAAATCGCTGATGGAATGGTCATGGAGCACTCTTGCGAGTGATTCCTTGATGTCCGAGTCGGAGTTGATCTCCTTTCCGGCAGAAATATAATGCCTGTAGATGCGTTGGTCGTATGTCGTGGCGAAGGTCTCCGGCTTGCCGATCTTGTAGGTGTCGTACAGGCCTTTCGCCGTGTAGAGATGCCTTGGAAGCCTGAAGGTGGCACTGAGGCTGGAGATGACGAGATTGTCCTTCTGGACCTTCTCGGTCAAGGTCGGGGTCATGTAGCATCCCATGAAGATGCAGTCCTTGAAAGTGGACTTTTCAGCTCTTTCGATGACAGGCATGAAATCCAGTCGCCTGAAAATGAAGTTCTTGACTTCGGTATGATAGAGCGCTTCCTTGAGCTCGTCCAGAGTTGAGATGTCGATGTGTTTCATAATCCCGCAATATACTGAATTTATTTTAGAAATTGATGTACATTTGCGGACACTTTTAAACAATGACTATGTCAGAACAGAAATTATCTCTCGACCATATCTACCGCGCATCACATGTGCTGAAGTCTGTGATCCGTCCGACTAACCTCATCAAGACACCATGCCTTGGCAAGAACGTATACATCAAGCCTGAGAATCTCCAGGTGACAGGTTCTTTCAAGGTCAGAGGCGCAGGCTATATGATCTCGCAGCTCACTGCAGAGGAAAGAGAGAGGGGAGTCATCGCATGCTCCGCCGGAAACCACGCCCAGGGCGTCGCGCTTGCGGCCCAGAGCTATGGCATCCCTGCTACGATCTGTCTACCGGAGGGAGCACCGATCTCGAAGGTCGAGGCTACCAGAAGCTACGGCGCGGAAATCTGTCTGGTCCCAGGTGTCTATGACGACGCCTACAACTATGCCCTCAAGCTGAAAGACGAGAAGGGGCTTGCCTTCGTGCATCCGTTCGACAATCCGCTGGTCATCGCGGGCCAGGGTACCATAGGCCTTGAGATTCTCGACGAGCTTTCTGACGTCGAGCAGGTCGTCGTGCCTATCGGAGGCGGTGGACTCGCAAGCGGAGTGGCCTATGCCATCAAGCAGCTCAACCCGGGTGTCAAGGTCTACGGAGTGCAGGCAGAGGGCGCTCCTAGCATGTTCAACAGTGTCCATGACGGTCACGTCGAGCGTCTCGACTCTGTCCATACCATCGCTGACGGTATCGCTGTAAAGCAGCCTGGAGAGAATACCTTCGAGCTCTGCAGAAGCCTTCTCGACGGCATCGTGACCGTAACCGAGGACGAGATCTGCGCAGCGATAATCAAGCTTCTCGAAAAGAGGAAGCTCATCGCGGAAGGTGCTGGTGCAGTGTCTGTTGCAGCTGTCATGTTCGACAAGGTGCCGGTAGGTGACAAGAAGACCGTCTGCATCGTCAGCGGCGGTAACATCGACGTCAACTTCCTCAACCGAATCATCGACCGCGGTCTTGAGAAGAGCGGCCGCAAGTGCACGTTCACCATCGAGGTCCCTGACAAGCCGGGCCAGCTCGTGGCTATCTCAAGCATCGTCGCATCTCTCGGCGCGAACATCACTGCCGTGAACCACGAAAGGACCGCCGCTACGGCGGATGTGACCTCATGCCAGCTCCGCGTCGCTCTTGAGACAAGGAACCATGCCCATGTCGACGAGATCCGCAACGCTCTAGTCGAAAATGGCTACATCATCGTAGGAAAATAAACGCAATACAGAAAACAGAGGCCTGTCTATAGCAGACCGTCTGGGGTTACGACCCCGGACAGGACGATGTCATGGGATTCGACCGGTACGGTATCAATTACCTGCCAGCTGAATCCCATTCCTATTACAGGACAGTCAAGCAGTGGGAGAAGGCGGTCATAGAAACCTTTTCCTCTTCCGAGTCTATGGTACCCTGCATCGAACGCCACGCCTGGGATCAGGGCCAGCTGTACCTCCGACGGGTCTACGGTCGGGCAGTCCTCCGATGGCTCCATTATGCCTTTGTATCCGGCGGTCAGCCTGTCCTCGGAGTACTCCTTGAGGACCAGGTCCTCGCCTACGATGACAGGCAGCACCAGGCGCTTTCCGCTTTGGGCAAGCAGCAGGGAAGTGTCGACTTCGCCCTTGATTGAATGGTATAGAAGAACAGTGTCAGCATTCTGCCACTGAGGAAGTTGCATGATATGCCTTGCGATGGCTTCGGACTCTGCTGCCTGGCTTTCTGAAGTGCTTTCACGAAGCTCTTTCATCTGCTTTCTGACAGCCTTCTTCTGGGCCGTTACGTCAATAGTGAATTTCTCTCCGTTGGCGAATCCGGTCCATGCCTTGAGGAGGATCCTGCTCATCCTGTCGTACTCCTCGCGTGTCATTCCCAGCAGCATCGCCGCATCTTTCCAGTCCTCGTAGAAGCCAAGGAGGAACGGCATCTCTATACAGTGGCAGGAGCCGTATGGATTGCCTTCGGCAGCCCAGGTCATGAAGTACTTTTCAGCATTGATTCCTCTGCTTTTCAGTCTCTCGACATACTTGTCCACAGGTGCTGAGAACACCGACTTCGTGGCAGCCTTGACGATGGCGTTTCCGAGTCTTGTCCCGAACAGCGGACCGATGATTTTCCTTACGAAAGGCGAGGCGTCGTCCCTGGTGTATCCGCATACGATACTGATGTCTCCGGAGGCCAGCTTCCATGGTATCCCGGTGACGTCTTCCACAATAGGGATGAAGACCGGAGCTGGACTTCCGGAAGAGACTTCCGCCTGGGCATTCAGTATCTCATCGATACTTGCGGTGAACGGGTCTTTTCCTAAAGCTCTCAGGAACTTGCGTGTAGTCCTTTCTGCTTTCTTCAAGGATGCTGCCATGCCCAAAGGAGGGCTCTGAAGAATCGCTCTCCTGAATAGTTTCCTGTCGCCGGAAGCCGCTATCAGAGCCGCCAGGGAGTGAGCTCCTGCGGACTGTCCGAAGACTGTCACTTCCGATGGATTCCCACCATAGTCGGAGATGTTCTCATGTATCCATTCCAGAGCAGTTTCCTGATCGCGTAGGCCGAGGTTCGCAATGCCTTTCTCAGGCATCCAGAGATAGCCCAGGGCTCCAAGCCTGTAGGATATCTTGACAACGACTACATTGCCCGTCCGTACGAGCCTCTCGGCGCTGTAGCGCTTCTCCTCGCTTCCTCCGGTAAGATATGCTCCACCATGGATCCAGACCATCACGGGAAGGTCCTTCGCGCTCTCGGGAGAGTAGATCGAGAGACAGAGCCTGTGCTCGTCGATGACGGAACCTTTCTCGGCTCCGATGACGGACGCCAGGCGGCAGGAAAGCTGCGGACACACGGTACCATAGTCAGTGGCGTCATAGATTCCCTCCCATGAACTGACCTTGACGGCAGGGGAGAATCTCTCGCAACGGGCATAGTCGATGCCGCGGAATATCCTGATTCCGTTACGTGTCAGACCCTTGATCGGACCGCATGAAGTGTTGAGCAAAGTTTCCTGCATATTGCTAATATAGCAATAATTTCGCTAAAAGTTGCATTTTTGGGCAATAACGAGTATCTTAGTGTGTTTTACAAGGATATGGATTTCAAAGGAAAAAAAGTACTTATCACAGGCGCAAGTTCCGGCATCGGAGCGGCGCTGGCATCGGAGTTTGCGAGACAGGGTGCTGAACTGATCCTTCTCGCCCGTAACGAGGAAAGGCTCGCGGCTGTCGCAAAGGACTGCAGCCCGGCCAGGACAAGCGTCTTCACAGTCGACATGGCGTCTCCGGAATCAATCGATTCGTTCGTCCAGGACTTCGAGAAATCGGGTCTTGACATCGATGTCATGGTGCTGAATGCGGGCATCTCCCAGAGGGCTCTGACATTCGAGACGGATATCGCGGTCGACAGGAAACTTATGGAAATCAATTATTTCGGTCCAGTCTATCTGACCAAGAAGCTTTCTAAGTACATCCTCGGCAAGCCTCAGTTCAACCTTGCCGTGACAACTTCCATCTCTGGACTTTTCGGCTTCCCGCTCCGCAGCGCCTACTGCGCATCCAAGCATGCGCTCTTCGGATTCTTCGAGACCATCGATGTCGAGAATCCAGGCGTCAAGGTGACTTTCCTTATCCCAGGCAGGATCAATACCCCTATCAGCAGGAGCGCCGTGCAGGGTGATGGCAGCACACATGCTTCCATGGACCAGGGCCAGGCGAACGGAATGCCTGCGGATGTCTGTGCAAGGATTGCCGTCAAGGCGATCGCCAGGGGCAGGCACCGTAAGCTGATCGGAGGCAAGGAACTTCTGATGGTCTATATCAGGAAATGGCTTCCATTCCTTTTCTTCAGGCTCGCACCTAAGGTGTCAGCAACTTAATTGATTGAAAATAAATAATTTATGCATATGAAAGAAGATACAGTAGTTTGTGGCGTTCAGCAGGTGGGCGTTGGCGTCTTTGATGTCGTGGAGGCCTACAACTGGTATATCAAGGCATTCGGCTGCGATATCAAGGTTGTGGATGACTACGGCGTGGCAGAGCGAATGCTCCCATATACTGGCGGAAAGCCAAGGCCAAGACGTGCGGTCCTCGCAGTCAACCTCAAGGGTGGCGGCGGATTCGAGGTCTGGGAGCCAAAGGACAACAACATCACTCCTCCAGCAGAGCCGGCGATGCTTGGAGACAAGGGCATCTCGGTCTGCAAGGTGAAGTCTGCCGATGTGGAGAAGGCCTTCGCGCACTTGAAGACGGTCGAGGGTGCTACCATGGTCACAGACATCCTCCCAAGTCCGTACGGACCTCGCCATTTCTACATTACAGACCCATACGGCAATATCTTCGAGATCGTTGAGGACAGCTATGTGTTCGTCGACCTGAAGAACTATGCTACCGGCGGAACCCACGGCGCAGTCATCGGCGTGACCGACATGGACAAGTCAATGGATTATTACTCAAAGCTTCTCGGATACGACAAGGTCATCTATGACCAGACAGGCGAGTTCGAAGACCTGAAGGCTCTTCCAGGAGGCGAAGGACGTTTCCGCAGGGTAGTGCTCGAGCGTTCGTCAAAGCCGGAGGGACCTCTCTCTGAGCTTTTCGGCACATCATGCATCGAGCTTCTCCAGGCTTTCGACCGCAGTCCCAAGAAGATTTTCGAGGGTCGTCTCTGGGGTGATCCTGGCTTCATCCAGATCTGCTATGACGTACGTAACATGGAGGGCATGCGTGAGAGGATCAAGGCTCTCGGCGGCGATTTCATCTGCGACAGCGGTACTGATTTCAAGATGGAGGCTGCGGACGGCCGCTTCACATATGTCGAGGATCCTGACGGAACTCTCATCGAGCTTGTAGAGACATTCAAGATTCCTATCCTCAAGAAGTGGGGTATCTTCCTCGACCTTGCAAGCAAGGATTCACACAAGCCGCTTCCTAGGCTTATCACAAAGGCTCTCGGATTCATGCGCGTGAAGAACATTTCATAATCGGAAAAACAATATACTTATGGAAAAGAATACTTACAATTGGAAATTCAAGTCAATCGGTGGAACAAGCCGAGTTGACATCTCATGCGGAGAGGACATCAAGCATCTCGGCGAACTTGACCAGAAGCTCTGGACAGTGCTCAGCTGCCCGACTACAGGCCTTGAGTTCGACCAGAAGACTCTCGAGATCATCGACAAGGACAAGGACGGCAAGATCCGCGTAGGCGAGATCGTCGCTGCCGCTGAATATCTTACATCTGCAGTGAAGGACGCAGACCTTCTCCTCAAGGGTGAGGATACCATCGCTCTTTCTCAGTTCAACGAGGGGAGCGAGACAGGAAAGAAGCTCCATGATTCTGCAAAGCAGATCCTTGCGAACCTCGGTCTTGACAAGGACAGCATCTCGCTTGCAGAAAGCGGTGATTCTGTAGCTATCTTCGCAAATTCAAGATTCAATGGCGACGGTGTGATCACACCTGCATCTACCGATGACGAGGCTCTCAAGGCTGTCATCGAGGCTGCTGTCGCTGCTACCGGAGGCGTCGCAGACAGAAGCGGTGTCCAGGGTGTCAATGCAGACCAGATCGAGGCTTTCTATGCTGCATGTGCTGACTATTCTGCATGGTGCGCTGCAAAGTCTGCCGAGGGTGTCCTTCCATACGGTGACAACACTGAGGCTGCCCTTGCTGCAGTCGAGGCTGTCAAGGACAAGATCGCGGACTACTTCATGCGCTGCAAGCTTTCTGTATTCGATGAGGAGACTATCGCTGCTCTCGACGTACAGGTTGCAAAGGTAAGTGAGATCAGTGCCAACAACCTCTCTGCCTGCACAGAAGAGATCGCTTCATATCCTCTTGCACGTATCAACGGCTCGTCAGAGCTTCCTCTCGATGGAATCAACCCTGCATGGCAGGCTGCAATCGCTTCTGTGAAGTCTCTCGTACTTGATGTGGACTATCCTGAGGCAAAGGCAATCACCGAGGAGCAGTGGAACGCGGTAGTCGCCAAGTTCGCTGCATATTCAGCATGGAAGGGCGCAAAGGCCGGTTCATGCGTAGAGGCTCTCGGTCTCGAGAAGATCGACGAGATCCTCAAGGCAGATGCCAAGGCAGCTCTCCTCGCTCTCGTGGACCAGGACAAGGCTCTTGAGTCAGAGGCAAACAGCATCGATGAGGTCGACAGGTTCATCCGTCTCTACAAGAACTTCTACGGTCTTCTCAGGAACTACGTCACCATGGACGATTTCTATGACAAGGACTGTACGGCGATCTTCCAGGCCGGTAAGCTCTATCTCGACCAGAGATGTCTCGATCTCTGTATCAAGGTCGCTGACATGGGCAAGCACGGTGACATGGCAGGTCTCAGCGGAATGTTCATCATCTACTGCAACTGCGTATCGAAGTCTACTGGCAAGTCAATGACCATCGCCGCTGTCCTCACAGAGGGCCGCGTAGACAACCTCCGAGTAGGAACAAACGCAATCTTCTACGACCGTGACGGTGTCGACTATGACGCAACAGTCACAAAGATCGTCGACAATCCAGTCAGCGTACGCCAGGCATTCCTTGCTCCTTATAAGAAGTTCGGAAGGACAATCTCAGAGAGAATCAACAAGTCTGTAGCTGAGAAGGAAGCCAAGTCAATGAGCAGCATCACCGATAAGGCAAACGCAGTCCAGATCCCTACAGCTCCGGCAGAGGGCGAGGCTGCTGCACCGGCTGCTCCTAAGGCACCGTTCGACATCGCTAAGTTCGCCGGTATCTTTGCAGCCTTCGGCATGGCATTAGGCATGATCGGTACAGCTTTGATGTCGATCATCAACCCTGTCAAGAACGTATTCATCCTTCTTGCAGTTGTTGTCGTAGCTATCTCCGGACCGTCTGTAATCATGGCATGGATGAAGCTTCGCAAGCGTAATCTTGCTCCTGTCCTCAATGCGAACGGCTGGGCAGTCAACGCTCACATCCTTGTCAACGTAGCATTCGGCTCATACTTCACACAGCTCGCCAAGTTCCCTGCACTCGAGTCAGTCGATCCAAAGCTCGCCTCAAAGAGACGTTGGAGAAGATTCAGGAACTTCGTACTTCTTCTTGCAGTCCTCTGTGGTGTCGGTTTCTACTGCTACAAGCTCCGCGAGAAGAGAATCGCAGCTGAGGCAGAGAGAGCAGCATTCGTTGCTGATTCAATCGCAAGGGCTGAGGCAGACGCTGCAGCATTGCTCCAGGTAGTAGACGAGGCTCCAGCTGAGACTCCGGCTTCTGAAGCAGAAAGCGAATAATGAAAAAGACCTTAATAGCAATAATTGCCTTGGCATCCGTCTCTGTCATGAGTCTGGATGCCCAGACAGTCATTCCGCTCCATTCTCAGCCTGACGGCAAGTATATGGTCGATGCCACCGTCAACGGCGTAGGTGTCAAGACCTATTATGCAGAGGAGAACTGGTTCGCCAGCATGTCATCTACGACATATCTCTTCCTCTATGAGAACGGCTATATTGCCGATGCCGATGTCAGGGGAATGACAGTGGTGAAGATGCCTGACGGCTCCAGCACCAAGGCCGGATCTTTCGTCATCAGGAACCTCCGTCTGGGCAATCTTATCGTCCAGGACCTTCCGGCATTCGTGATTGCCAAGCAGAATGTGCCGCTCATCATCGGCAACTCTGCGTTTGACATCTTCGGCGATGTCCATGTGGAAGACGAGAAACTCTATATCGAAGACGGCATCGAGCTCGCTGAGGATGAGGCATTCACCCTCATGACATATCGCGACAGCCTCAAGCGCGCACTTCAGAAGCACATCGAGGCAAAAGAGTACGAGGCCGCTGCCGACTGCTTTACTGAAATTTCTCAGAATGAGCCACTTACCATGTTCGAGAAATATCAGCAGATCATGGTGTCGCATATCCTCGACCGTGATGAGGAGACCCTTGCGTACTCACTTGATTGGCTTGCCGAGAACGAAGGCAAGTCCGACAATCTCGAGTATTGGGTCCATGCTGCCATGGGCGACGTCTATGCCGTAGCCAAGGACAGTGCGAATGCGATCGCCTGCTATGAGAGAGCTGTCAATGTCTATTACAGGATGTTCAATACGACCGAGGCCGGAATCCGCAGGAGTCCGTTCACTGACGAGTCTCTCGGTAACACCCTCTATTCTTTAGGCGTCCAGTACGCCGCTCAGAAGAACCTGAAGCAGGCAGAGAAGTGCTGCTCACTCGCAGCGAAGTGCGGAAATGCCGACGCCAAGGCATTCTGCGACAAGTATCGCGTCCGTTACTAGCTGACTGGTTTTGAAACAGGCATTTATCAAACTGCATACAGCTGTCCTGCTCGCCGGCCTGACTGGCGTGCTGGGCAAGCTGATATCCCTGCAGGCCTATGCCCTGACCTGGTACCGGCTTATATTTGCGTCGATGCTCATAGTGCTCGTGACCTTGGTCCGCAGGCGCCGGACGGCCGCAAAGGAGGGGACAGGGGATCATGGTACCATGATCCGACGTCCGTTGCGCGATTCGTTGATGATGTGCGGAGTCGGCTTCATACTTGGCATCCATTGGGTGTTCTTCTACGCCAGCATCCATGCATCCAACGTGTCGATCGGAGTCCTTTGCTACGCGCTTGTCGGCTTCTATACGGCATTCCTCGACCCGATTGTCAACAGGAGAAAGATCCGGGTCACCGAGATCCTGCTCAGCCTCCTGACTCTTTCGGGCATCCTTCTGATCTTCGGCTTTGATTCGAGATACAGGCTCGGAATCGGGCTTGGCTTCATCTCATCCCTGCTTGCCGCGCTCTTTACCGTCAGCAGCAAGAAAGTCATCACGAAGACAGGATGCGATTCAGAGACCATGAACCTGCATCAGATAATAGGTGGAGCGATCGGACTGACCATTTTCCTGCCATTGATGCTGAAGATGGACCCTTCTATGGGCATGAGGCCGTCGGGAATGGATATCATCTATCTTTTCGTGCTGGCGTTCCTGTGTACTGTCGTGCAGTACGATTTCCAGATCAAGGCATTGCAGAAGATTTCTGCTTTCACCGTCAATCTGACGTACAATCTTGAACCTATCTACTCGATTGCGATAGCGATGCTGTTCCTTGGGGAGGCCACTCAGCTGAACTTCTCCTTCTATCTAGGTCTGATACTGATTTTCAGCGCAGTAGCCTTGCAGACGCTGAGTCAATATAGAAACAACTAGCTCAGACCTTCTATCTCGCCGTTGACGATGTCGATCTTCTCTGCCTGAGGGTGGAGAGGAAGGCCTGGCATACGCATGATCTCGCCTGCAATGGCGACGACCATCTCGGCTCCTGTGTTGATCACGAGGTCGCGGATAGTGAAGTTGAATCCTTCAGGAACGCCGTAGAGGCTTGCGTTGTCGGAGAATGAGAACTGGGTCTTCGCGATGCAGACAGGGAAGTTGCTGCATCCGAGAGCTTCTGCTCTCTCGATCATCTTGAGCGCTGCCTTCTGGAATGTGACCTTGCCTGCTCCGTAGTAGTTGAGGGCGACCTTCTCGATCTTTGTCCTGATAGAGTCCTCGTCGTCGTAGAGGTACTGGAGAGGCTTTGAAGGGTTTTCGTCTATAGTCTTGACCACGAGATTCGCAAGGTCTACAGCACCGCTTCCGCCTTCGCAGAATGCGTTGTTCTCAGCAAAACCTACTCCGAGCTCTGCGCAGTGCTGAGCCACGAGGTTCATTTCCTCGTCTGTGTCGAAGTAGAACCTGTTGAAGCATACTACTACGGTCTGGCCGAATTTCTGGAGGTTTGCGATATGTCTGTCAAGGTTCTTGAAGCCCTCGATGAGACCTTCCTTGTTCGGCTCCTTGATCTTGTCCTGAGGTACGCCGCCGTGCATCTTGAGACCCTGTGTAGTCGCTACGAGGATTGTGAGCGATGGCTGGAGACCGCTCTTGCGGCACTTGATGTCAAGGAATTTCTCTGCACCGAGGTCTGCACCGAAGCCGGCCTCTGTGATGCAGTAGTCACCGTATGTGAGCGCGGTCTTTGTCGCGATGATGGTGTTGCAACCGTGGGCGATGTTCGCGAACGGACCACCATGGACAAAAGCCGGTGTGTTTTCTGTGGTCTGTACGAGGTTAGGGTTGATCGCATCGCGCAGGAGCACGCAGATCGCGCCTGCCACGCCCATGTCCTTCACATAGAAAGGAGTTCCGTCGAACTGGATTCCGAGAAGGATGTTCTCGATTCTTCTGCGGAGGTCTTCCTCGTCCTTTGAAAGGCAGAGGATTGCCATGATCTCTGAAGCAGGGGTGATGTCGAAGCCGCTTTCACCTGTCACGCCGTTGGTCTTTGCTCCGAGGCCTGTGATGATCTGGCGGAGATTGCGGTCGTTCACGTCAAGCACTCTCTTCCAGAGGACTTCCTTGAGTCCGAAGCCTTCCTCGCGGTGCTGATAGATGTAGTTGTCCATCAGGGCGGCGATCATGTTGTGGGCCGATGTGATGGCGTGGAAGTCACCGGTGAAATGGAGGTTGATCTTCTCCATAGGAAGCACCTGGGCGTATCCGCCGCCTGCAGCACCACCCTTCATTCCGAAACATGGTCCGAGAGAAGGCTCGCGGAGTGCGAGTACCGCGCTCTTGCCGATCTTGTTGAGACCAAGTGCGAGACCGATGCTGACGGTCGTCTTTCCGATTCCTGCCTTGGTAGGGGTGATGGCAGTCACGAGAATAAGCTTGTGGTTCTTTAACTTCTCCTCGTCAATGTTAGTGTAAGGTATCTTCGCAATATACTTTCCGTATGGTTCAAGTGAGTCTTCTGTGATGCCGATGCTGGCTGCGACCTCCTTGATGGGAAGAAGTGTTGATTCCCTTGCAATCTCGATGTCTGTCTTCATGTTATTTGGCGTGGTGTTTGTAATAATGTACTAAATTAAGTAATTTTGTTTAAATTATTAATGAAATCGATAAATAATATATGAAAATGAATAGAATAGTGATCGCAGCGCTCAGCGCAGGAATGATATTTCTCAGCTCATGTGGAAATACTAAGGTAGCATCAGACCAGATCAAGGGTGACTGGCACATCGAAGAAGCCATGGGCGTAAGCACCGTAGGTGCAGAAAAGGAAGCCTTCATCAGCTTCGACGGCAACGGCAAGGTAAACGGCGACGCAAGTGTCAACACCTTCATGGGCTCATATGTGTTCGATGGCGAGTCTCTCAAGCTCGACAATATCGGTATGACTATGATGCTTGGTGCAAGCATGGAGATCGAAGATGCCATTACCAAAGCCATCAATTCAGCTGCCAAGATCGAGATCGATGGTGACAAGGCAGTCGTCAGGAACGATGCTGGTGAGCAGATTATGACACTCGTCAGGAAGTAAGCCCCTGGCCCGATTCCCAGGGACATGAAAAAGCCGACCTTTTCAGGCCGGCTTTTTATTTATATATGTACCTGTGTTCTACATGAAGATGTAGCGGAGTACGAAGAGTATTGCAAGAACCCACATGGTAGGGGTCACTTCCTTGATCTTACCTGTGCATGCGTAGAGGACCACGTATGTGATCATACCGAGCATGATACCGTGGGCGATGCTGTATGAGAGCGGCATCATCACAGCTGTAAGGAATGCAGGGATTGCTTCTCTGTAGTCGTCCCATTCAATGTTCTTGATAGGAGCCATCATCATCACACCTACGATCACGAGGACTGCACCTGTAGCAGCACTTGGGATTGCGAGGAAGAGAGGGGAGAAGAGGAGAGAGATAGCGAAGCATGCTGCGATCACGAATGATGTGAGACCGGTGCGTCCGCCTTCTGCTACACCTGCTGCACTCTCGATGTATGTTGTGGTAGTAGAAGTACCGATACATGCACCTGCTGTAGTTGCTACAGCGTCTGCAAGGAGAATCTCATTGACCTTGTCGACATGGCCGTCTTCGTCAACCATACCTGACTTCACAGATACACCGACGACTGTTCCGATTGTGTCGAACATGTCGATGAAGAGGAAGGTGAGCACTACTACGAACATGTCGAGAGAGAAGATAGAACCCCACTCGAACTTCATGAAGATAGGAGCTACTGAATCAGGAAGTGATACGAGACCGCTGAACTGTGTGATTCCCATAGGAATACCGATGATGGTTGTAGCAAGCATACCGATGAGGATGCCGCCCTTTACCTTGAGGATTACGAGCACAGCAGTGAGTACCAGACCGATGATGAAGAGAAGGCTTCCGAGGCTCTTGAGGCTTCCGAGGGTAACGAGGGTTGAATCGTCGTTGGCGATGATTCCTGCGTTCTGGAGACCGATGAAAGCGATATAGAGGCCGATGCCGGCGCCGATGGCGTTCTTGAGAGTCTTAGGGATCGCGTTCACGATCATCTCACGCACCTTGGTGATGGAAAGGATGATGAAGATGATACCCTCGATGAAGATAGCTGTCAGTGCGAACTGCCAGCTGTAGCCCATTCCGAGGCAGACTGTGAATACGAAGAATGCGTTGAGACCCATTCCCGGTGCAAGACCGAATGGCTTCTTCGCATAGATTGACATTACCAAGGTTCCGATGATGGCAGCCAGTGCTGTAGCTGTGAATACAGCTCCGTTAGGCATGCCCTCGAGTGCGCTGAAGATGCTAGGATTGACGGCGAGGATATACGCCATCGTGAGGAAGGTTGTGATACCCGCTACGATTTCCGTGCGGACGTTGTTCTTCGACTTGTCGAATCCGAACGCTTTCTGGAGAAAATCTGCCATGATAAGTCTGAATCAGATTACTAGAATACCCACTTGGTACCGAGGCATGGACGGCACTTGAAGCCGTGGTAGCCAGCGAAATTGACCGAGAACTCGACCTCGCCTCCGATGCTGAGGTTGTCAACTCCGAAATGCCTTCCGACATTGTACCAGATCTGAGGCTCGGAGATGAAGACGAAACCGTCCTGCTTGAGGCCGTTCTCTGCGAAGTTTACGACATTCTCACCCCATATATCAGCGAAGCCGCTGAAGCGGAGGCCTTCAACTCCGAAGATGTCCTGCATTCCCCAGACGAAGGTGAACTGAATTGGACAGTTGCTGCTTGCTCCGTTGTTGAATGTCTTGTACATCAGCTCGAACGTGAATGTGTTCGAGAAGTCGGCGTTGTGGAGGAGGTAGTTGGCGCCGAGGAGGAAGTTCTGGTTGCCGAAGCCTACGCCGCCGTTGTACTCTACATGTGCGCTGAGGTCCTTGAGTGCCGACTCCTTCCAGAAGTTGAGACCTCTCGCAATTTCGAAGTAACTGCCGCTGACACCTTGGTTGACCTTCTTCTCGTTCTTGGCGTTGAAGTCATAGTCGATGAAGAAGAAGGTGTCGCCCCATTTGTCTCCATAGTAGCCCTCCAAGGTGGTTGTTACATGGTTTCGGGACAGATCGTAAAAGGTCTGGAGGTTAGTCTGAGCCTTTGCGTTTGAAGCGAAGGCGAAAATGGCAGCAGCTGCCAGAACGAATGCTTTTTTCATGATATAATTATATAATTAATTTTTGTCTGTTGCTTAACCTAATGTCATGATTGTGTAAAGGTCAGTTCCTTCAGGGAAGGCGTCGCGGCCATGGAGACCTTCGCAGACGAGCTCGATGATGAAGCTGACGTAGCTTGCCTTCGGCTTGAACTGGTTTACAAGCTCGAGGGCTGCGACCATGGTACCTCCGGTCGCGAGCAGGTCGTCGTGGAGGAGCACCACATCGTCTTCAGTGATGGCATCTTTGTGTATCTCGATGGTGTCGCTGCCGTACTCCTTCTGATATGAGACCTGGACGGTCTCTGCAGGAAGCTTGCCTGGCTTGCGTGCAAGGACGAATCCCGCACCGAGACGGATAGCGAGCGCAGCGCCGAGGAGGAAACCTCTGGACTCGATGCCGACAACCTTTGTGATACCCTTGTCCTTGTACTGCTCGTAAAGGATATCCTCAAGTTCTCTGATGCACTGGGCATCCTTGAAGAGAGTCGTGATGTCATAGAACTGGATGCCTTTCTTAGGGAAGTCTGGGACTACTCTAAGATGGCTCTGAAGCGATTCGATGCTCATAGATAGTGTTTTGATTTATTGTTCTTTTTCCTTGAATTCGAAGTCCTTTCCAGGGAGCACTGCATTGAGTACGATACCTACGATGGCTGCGATTGCAAGACCTGAGAGCGAGATTGCTCCGAAGAAGCTTACAGAGTCATTTGCACCGTACTTGATACCGATTGCAACCACGAGGATGAGCGACGCCACGATGACGTTGCGTGACTTCGAGAAGTCAACCTGGGCCTCAACCATGTTCCTTACGCCGACAGCTGAGATCATTCCGTAGAGGATGAGCGATACGCCACCGATGGTCGCTGAAGGCATTGCGCTGACTACAGCCGAGAACTTAGGTGAGAATGAGAAGAGGATCGCGAAGACAGCCGCAAGGCGGATGACTGCAGGGTCATATACCTTGGTGAGGTTGAGGACTCCGGTATTCTCTCCGTAGGTAGTGTTCGCAGGAGCTCCGAAGAGTGATGCGATTGCAGTTGCGAGACCGTCGCCCATGAGTGTCCTGTGGAGACCAGGCTCCTGGATGAGGTCCTTGCCGACTGTAGAAGAAATGGCGCACATGTCACCGATGTGTTCTACCATGGTCGCGAGAGCGATAGGCATGATGGTGGCGATGGCAGATGCGAGAAGCTTCGAGTTCGGATTTGAAAGCACGCTGAGGGCAGTGTCGTCCCATTTGAATGGAAGGCCTATCCATGCTGCGTCCTTTACTGCTGAGAAGTCAGCGTTTCCGGTAACCGCTGCTACGAGGTATGAACCGAAGACACCGAGAAGGATAGGGATGATCTTGATCATGCCCTTGCCCCAGATGTTGCAGCATACGATGATGGCGATGGCTACCAGGGCGATCCACCAGTTGGTCGTGCAGGATGAGATCGCTGATCCTGAAAGTGTAAGACCGATTGCGATGATGATAGGACCGGTCACGATAGGAGGGAAGAACCTCATTACCTTCTTTGTCCCGAATGCGGCGAAAAGACCGGCCATCACGAAATAGAGAAGACCTGCGCAGAATACTCCGAAACATGCGTAAGGAAGCGCCTGTGCAGCGGTAAGTCCTGCCTCGGCACCCATCTGGGTGACGCCGACATATCCACCGATGAAAGCAAATGATGAGCCTAGGAATGCTGGTACCTTACGTTTAGTAAGAAGATGGAAGAGTAGAGTTCCGATACCTGCGAACAGAAGTGTAGCAGATACAGAAAGACCGGTGATCGCTGGAACCAGGACTGTCGAGCCGAACATTGCGAACATGTGCTGAAGTCCGAGGATTCCCATTTTCTTCTTGCCAAGGGTTCTGGCATCGTAGACAGCCTGCATGCCGTCTGAGGTGGTTTTGTCCATACGCTATTGATTTTGTTGTTGTGCTCTCGCTATTGAGTCTGCTTTGAACTGAGCTTCATTCCTGTCTCTTGTCATCTGGATGGCGTCGATCATGGCCTTGTTCCTCTTGGCCTTCCTCTCTGCCTTCCTTGCCTCGGCTTCAGCCTTCGCTGCCATCACTGCACCCTTTGTGGTGATGATGATCACACCGTTCTGAGCCTGCATGCCGTAGATTGCAGATGAACCGTCCTTGATTACCTCGATCGAGTCTACGTTGTCCGGGTCGATCGCTGAAATGTTATCGACCTGAAGCCCGTCTACGATGAACATAGGCTGGGTCTCACCCGAGTTTGTGCCGATACCGCGGATGATGATGCTAGGCATACCTCCAGGGCCTGCCTGTCCTACGGTCACTCCAGGGACACGTCCTCTGATCATCTGGAAAATATCAGTGTATTTCTGTGCATTAGCCTGTGATGCGTATGCGAAAGATGCAATTGCAAGGACAATAAGTGTAAATAACTTTTTCATGATATGGACATAATTTGCTTAAAGATAGGCACAATATGCGAGAATCCACGCTATTTTGCCACAAAAGTTGCGATATTTGTACTCAATAACACATATCAGGATGAGCATTCTTATCAAGAACGTCCTTCTTAAGGACGCAAAGACCAATATTCTTATCGAAGGTAATCGATTCAAGGCGTTCGGCGTATCTGAGGATACACCGGCAGAGACAGTGATCGAAGCTGAAGGCAAGGCTGTCCTTCCTTCATTCTTCAACACTCATACCCACGCCGCGATGACCCTTCTCCGTGGCTATGCCGACGACATGCCTCTCTGGCCATGGCTCACTGAACATATCTGGCCTTTCGAGGACAAGCTCACTCCTGACGACATCGAGAAAGGCAGCCGAATCGCCGTAGAAGAGATGATCTCGACCGGCTCGACATTCTTCAACGATATGTACTTCGACATCGAAAGGACGATCAAGGTCGTGGAGGAAAGCGGAATGCGTGCTTCCATAGGCATAACCGTCATGGAGAACCATTCGCTCGCGGTCGCTGAAAGCAAGCGTCGCTTCGTCAAGGAGTGGAAGGACCCGACCGGAGGAAGGATCCAGCTTTCGATCGCGCCGCACGCAATCTACACCGTCGGTACCCAGAAGCTCATCGAAAGCGCTGAATGGGCCCGCGACAACGGCCTCAAGCTGACGATCCACCTTTCCGAGACGGCAAAGGAAGTCCAGGACTGTCTTGATGCCCATGGTACCACGCCCGTCCGCTATCTCGATTCGATCGGCTTCCTCGGCCCGGACGTGATCGCCGCACACTGTGTCCACATTGACGAGGAAGAGTGGGACATCATGGCCGAAAGGGGAGTGACCGTCAGCCACTGCCCGTGCTCGAACATGAAGCTCGGCAGCGGACGTTTCCCATACGAACTTGCAATCCGCTCCGGCGTGAAGATATCGCTCGGAACAGATGGCTGCTCATCAAATAACAATCTTGACATGAGAGAAGAGATGAAGTTCGCTTCATTCCTCTCGAAATGCATCTCAGCTTCTGAGGACGGTCTCCTGACCAACACCGGCGATCCTACCATCCTTCCAGCACCCATGATCCTGGACTGGGCGACCGTCAACGGTGCTCAGGCTTTCGGCATCGATGCCGGCCTTGCAGAAGGAAAAGTGGCCGACTGCATCCTTGTCGATCTCAACGACATCCGCATGCAGCCGAACCACAATCTCATCTCAAACTGGATCTATTCCGCCTCTTCCGACATCGTCAGGACAGTCATCTGCGACGGCAAGGTCATCCGATAAGGCTGGCTGATTCGATAGGCGCCGGCGAAGGATCGGAACCCTCGCTTCGCTCGCCCTTCCCACGCCTTCGCATAGCTCAGGCGCGGGCCCCTCCCTCTGGCACGGCGAGGGCGGCCATGGGTTCCTGACCCTCGCCAGTGCCTCTGGAAATCTTCAGCACATACTTTATCTATCCCACCTACCTCACTTTCGCCAGGAAATGGCGTAGGTGGTCATCTGAAAGTCCCACCTACCTCACATTGGGCAGGAAATGACATAGGTGGTCATCTGAAAGTCCCACCTACCTCACTTATGCCGAGAAATGACGTAGGTGGGCATCTGAAAGTCCCACCTACCTCACTTTCGCCAGGAAATGGCGTAGGTGGTCATCTGAAAGTCCCACTTACCTCACTTTGGGCGGGAAATGATGTAGGTGGGCGCATGAGGGAAAGCAGGGCCTACCTACAATCTTCCGTCTGGGAAGAAAGAGCGAGACCATGAGGTTAGGGCGCCCTTTCCCCAAGCCCCCTGGGCGCCCGGTCTCATGGTTTCGCTCTTGACCTAGGTCGGCAAGACTTGCTAATGGGCAGATACATAGCTAGATACAAAATGAAGATGACCTAGGTCGCGGCATTTGCAACTGACCTAGGTCACCTTGTCATTTTGTTTTAGTACCGGCCTGGCCTGTATCTTCGGGCGGGCGAGCATCTGGCACATCTCGCGTGAGATTACCTCCATCCCGAGCACCTGACGCCTCTAGAGGGTGAATACCTGGCACCTCCGGCTCGATTACCTGGCACCTCCGGCTCGATTACCTGGCACCTCCGGCGGCAGAAAATCTAGAACTGCCAGAGGACGATCTCGTTCTCGCCGGCCTTGAGGTTCTCGAACGGACCGACCTTTGGCTTGGAAGCGTTGCGCTTAGCGCCGCGATAGTCGCCGTCGATGGTGAGGTCGCTGCCGTCACGGTTCTCGAAATAGCTGTCGGTATAGTAGGCCTTGTCAAGAAGCTTGGTGTCCACGAGGACGGTATTTGCCCTGTCGATAGCAGAGTCGACAGTAAACTTCATGACGATCGCGTCTGGTCTGTGCTCAATCACAGGCTTAGGCATATTGCCGCCTGTCACAGCGCCTTCCTCATACTTATAGACCTTGGTGCCGTTGTAGTAGACATTGCCCTTCACATGCATAGGAAGCCAGAAGTTGTCACCCTGGTTGCTACCTGCTGGGACGCTGCCGTTCTTGATGCGTGAAGCGAAAGGCTCCGGCATCTTGTCGGTGACATTCACTGTGTTCATGTCGCGGAAGATTCCAGGATAGAACGGTGGACGCTCGTCGTAGACAGAGAGACCTGTGGTACCGCCGATGAGGATATTGTTGTAGAAACGGTCGTCACCTCCGAGGAAACACTGCACGCCTACGATATCAGTCGAGTGAGGAGCGTGGTATGGAGTGTATCGGTTCGGAACGCTGCGGAAGGTGAATTCGCCGCCGAGGATATTGTGGACGAATGCAGAACCCTGAGCCATGTCGAGCACGGTGATAGGCGAGAGCATCACATTGTTGTCGACGAGGCATGGTCCATGGCTCACCTCGATCATGAGGTCGCAGTATGAGTTGTTGACGAAGACATTGCCGGTCACGCGTGTACCGATAGCCTGCCAGTCAAGCCACATTCCACGTACGCCGTTGTCGAGGTAGTTGTCCTTGACGAGCACGTCGATAGCAGCGTGGAGCTTGATACAGCCGACCTCTGCACCTGTGTACTGGTTCTTGTGGTTGATGTCATGGATATAGTTGTTCTCGATAGTAGAGAAAATACATCCGAGATGACCTACGACACCGCCCTGCTCGCAGTCGAAGATCTCGTTGTTGCGGACGATATGCGAACCGATGTTCTCCTTGTTCCAACCCATGTTGTAAGCCTTGAACACAGACTCGAGCTGGCGGTTGAAACCGATGAGCTCACGCTCTGTGACCCAGCGGTTGTGGCCTGATGCGCGTTCCTTTCCGAGGCTGACACCCACACACTTCGAGTTGCTGATACGGTTGTCCTCGATAATCCATCCCTTGCTCCAGTGAGGACCGATCAGACCTTCCTGGAAAGCTGTAGGAGGAGCCCACTGCGTAGCAGCCTGTGAGAGGTTGAAACCTCTGACTACTATATAGTTGACACCTGCGAGCTTAGGGAAGAACACGCTCTGGCGGACATTGATCTCGGCAAGCTCCTTGTTAGGGTCAGCGCCGCCGAAATTTGCCCAGATGGTAGTCTCCTTGTCATTCACTTCGCAGTACCACTGGAGATGCTCCGATGTGTCGTTGAGCTCGTCATGTGTTCCGATCTGGAAGAGAGACTTGTTGTTGAGATACACTTCGCCGAGGCAGATGTATGGCTGGGTCACATAGAGCCAGTCACCGTCAAGGATCTCAGCATAAGGGTTGAACTCGCCGAAATAGCTGTTAGGAAGGGTTACTTTCCAGATGTCGCTCTTCTTGCTCTCGCGGACCCAGTTGGTGATCTGCTCAGAGCCCTTGATCCACACTTCCTCGCCTTCAGCTGCCTGATATACGATTCTTGTGCGTACGTCAGCACCTCCGTTGCGAGGGTTCACCCACTCACGGTAGACGCCCGCATGGACGGTTACGACATCGCCTGAACGAGCGACGTTAGCCGCCTTCTGGATGGTAAGGAATGGTGAGTCCATGGTACCTGGATTGCTGTCCGAGCCTGTCTTGGCCACATGGTACTCGTCTGCCAGTGCGATACCTGATCCAAGGATCATCACAACTGCGATTGAAAGATATTTTTTCATTCTTTATAGTGATTCTGTAAGATATTTCTCTCTTATCGGCTTGACCGAAGGCTTTCCTGTAAGCGTACATACGCCCTCGAGCGGAAGCTCCGCGCTTGATGGTCCGATCCTGAAACGGTACTGTCCGTCAGATGTGGTCCAGCCGTCCTCTGACCACCAGGCCATCAGATCGACAGGTACCATGAACTCGACCTTCTTCGACTCGCCGCTCTTAAGTCTGATCCTGTCGAAACCCTTGAGCTGCAATGGCTTGAGGGGCTGACCAGATGCCGGGCTCATATAGAGCTGGACGATCTCGTCGCCGGCGAGCGTTCCGGTGTTGGTGACAGTGCAGCTGACTTTGATGTAGTCGCTGGTCGTCCTGGCCTTGCTCTGGACCTTCATGTCGCTGTATTCGTATGTGGTGTATGAGAGACCGAAGCCGAAAGGATAGGCGACGAGCTCTTTCTTCGTGTCGTTGGTGTAGCTGAAGAGGTCGGTGCTCTCGGTCTTAGGGTAGGTCACGCTGAGCTTGGCCGATGGGTTCACTACGCCTGAGATGATGTCAGCGACCGCGTTGCCGCCTTCTTCGCCAGGGTACCATGCCTGGAGGATCGCTGCACATCCTTCAGCAACCTCGTCGATCACCTGAGGACGGCCGCCGAACATCACGAGCACGACTGGCTTGCCTGTAGCGATGAGGTCCTTGAGGAACCTCTCCTGGTCGCCAGGAAGGCGGATGCCCTTGCGGACACGGTTCTCGCCGCAGAGCGCCGGGTTCTCTCCGAGCGCCGCGATTATGACGTCGCTGTTGCCTGCGAGCTCGATAGCCTCGCTCCAGACTGTCCTGTCGGCGGACTCGAGGAGCTTGCCTGTCAGGTATGCCGCACGTGGGTCGCCGTTCTGAGCGATCTTGACCTCGTCCTCGGTGCTCCAGTCGCATCCGCGGGCATAATTCACATCATAGCCTGTGCGCTTGCTGAGAGCCTCAAAGAGGGTAGGGATGGAAAGACATGAAGGGTCCACTACGTTTCTCTGCCAGAAGGCCTGCATTGACTGGAATGTGTAGTCGCCGAGCATGCACCAGTAGGTGTTGGCATTAGGTCCGACTACTGCGATCTTCTTTCTTGGACCGCCGGATGTAGACGCACCGGTCGATGCCGTCGCGCCGGAGCTGCTGTCGTTCTTCTTGCCGTCAGTTGCCTTTGCAGGGATGCCTGCGAGCGGGAGGACGCCGTTGTTCTTCAGAAGTACGACAGACTCGGTCGCCATTCTGTAGGCTGTGGCTCTGTGCTCCTTAGGGTCGAGGTCGACTGGGCCTTCAGAGCAGAGGACTGGGTTCTCGTCGAGAAGGCCGAGACGGGCCTTCATCATCAACGCGTTCTTCACAGCCTTCTCGAAAGCCTCCTCGCTGACTCTTCCCTCCGCGAGAAGCTCAGGAAGATACCTGTATGTCGCATTGTCCGGAAGCTCGATGTCGTTGCCTGCCATGATAGCCTCGGCAGCACACTGCTTCAGGAACTCGGTGTCTGTCTTGTTGCTTGAGTGAGTGATTGAGTTATAGTCACTTACGACTGTTCCGTCAAATCCCAGATAGTCGCGGAGCATGCCCTGGATAAGGGTAGGGCTCGATACTGCCCAGTCCTCGCGGAACTTGTCGTAGCAGGTCATCAGCGACTTGCTTCCTACCTCGCGGATGATGACCTCATGAGGGAAGATCACTTCCTCATAGATCTCCTTCCAGCTGAGAGTGTTCGCACCGCCATAGCCAAGGAAATGCTTGGTAGTCGCGGCCACACCCTTGCGGAGGTCCGTCTGTCCGAGAACGTCACCGCTCTGGAGTCCCTTCACGAAAGCCGCACCCATCTCGGCGCTGAGATAGCCGTCCTCGCCGTAAGACTCTTCGATTCTTGGCCAGTGCGCGGTCAGGATGACATCGACCATAGGGGAGAGCGCGAGCTCACAACCGAGAAGACGCATGGTCTTTGCCGTCTCCTGGGTCTTGACCATGGCAAGTGGCCTGTCCCATGAACATGCGACACCCAGCTGCTGAGGATAGACGGTCGCACCCTTCGCAGCGATGCCGGTGATCGATTCGTCATGGAAGACGGCCGGGATTCCCATCCTTGTCTCCTTCTGGAGATACTCCTGGACAGCTCTCACGAACTCTCTGAGCTCGTCTGCATCCATGTCCAGCGAACATGCATACTGGCAGATATGTCCTACGCCGTATGGAATCACCTCGCGGCACTTCTCAAGCGAAAGCTTGCCATTCTCCATGATCACGTCCGGCCTTATGCCATAGACCTGGGCCACCCTTTCCTCGAGCGTCAGGTTCTCGTAGAGCGCATCGACCTTCGCGACCATCTCGTCATAGTCCATTTCGGTATGGGCTGACTTCGGGTCCATGGTACCTCCGTTCTGGCTGCAGCTTGCCATGACCGCCATCGCAAGGGCAGACAGACTACGTATGAAATGTTTCTTCGTTGTGCTCAGCATAAAGTGTAAATGTGTTTAAGTGGTAGACAGATTGTGTGTTAAATCTATCAAATATACCACTTTTTTTGATTGATATTCGTATTTTTGCCGCGTAAGACAACGAATACCATTACAATGAAAAAGATTACACTTTTCTCGGGCGTGGCAATCGCCGCACTTTTAGCTGCCTCATGTGGCAGCAAACCATCAATAAACTGGCAGGAAGCAATCGCAGAACTTGATGAGAAGGCAGAAATGGCCTACTCAGACGAGTCCCTCAAGACAGAAGATGAGAAGGATGCAGCATACTATGCAGTTCTTCAGGAGGCATTCGAGGCCCACAGGAAGGACAGTCTCGGTCTCTATGCATTCACTGAGCTCGTAAGGGTATCATGGGACCTTGAGACAGTCCGCTCAAACTACGCTTCAGCATGTCCTCTCATCAAGGAGAACGCTCGCGTAAAGCAGTATGTAGGTCTTCGTGAGAACGATGCTGTCACCTCAGTAGGTACTAAGTTCATCGACATCGCAGGTACAGAGCTCAAGAACACCGGTGCTTCAGCTGCAAGTGCTGCCCCATCTGCAGGAGACGCTTCTGCAGTGGCAGAAGGGGGGCAGATCAGCCTCAGCGACTTCGTAGGCAACGGCAAGCCTACCCTCGTAGACTTCTGGGCAAGCTGGTGCGGTCCATGCCGCCGTGCAATCTGGAACCACATGCTCGACCTCTGGGCTGAGAACTCAGACAAGATCAACATAGTCGGCATCGCAGTGTGGGAAGACGGCATCGCTGACACCAAGAAGGCAATGTCAGAGCTTGGCATCACCTGGCCTGTCATCTACACAGGCGGTCGTGGCGAGGCATCTCCAACCACAGGCTACGGCGTAACCGGCATCCCGACCCTCATGGTCCTCTCTCCAGACGGAACCATCATCTACAAGGGCTTCGGCGTAGAAGGTGCCATCGAGGCACTCCTTCGCTGATCCGTCTTGTTGTTTGTTGAGCCTTTGTAACCAATAGAGTGTCAGGCTTTTAGCACTTTACCCTTCGGTCGCGAAGCCGAAGGGTTTTTGTTTATGTGCTTGACTGTTAATGTGTTGCAAATGTCAGGCGTGTGCCTACTACTTCTTCGCTTTTATTAGTGGTAAGTGTAAATACTTGCGTATCTGGTAATTAGGTGCTACTCTGTCTTGACGCAAGCTCTCAGCCAGCTCGATCCTTACATTCTCAGTCAGCCTCAGCAGCTGTCGGGGATTCTGAACCTCATGCTCAAAAATGCCTTTCTTCAGCAGATATTCATGTATGTCCTCGTAGTTCATATCTGACAGACTGTTCATCTCCTCACGAATCTCGTATTCGCTTCCAGTATTGGAATTCAGGGCAATCAGCATTGTCTCGTAATCGCCGTAGAAGTTGACTGCGGCGTGGTAATCAATGACATTATATAGCGAAACTACATAATCACAAAGCTGCCCCCATTCTCTGTCGTCCAATCCATATCTCATCCTTTCAAGAATATAGATGCCAATCGGTTTATTCTGATCATGGTACCTTCGGACTATGGTCTGTGCTTTTTTCAGGAAAGACGATGCCTCCTTCTGCCTGACAGGCTCAGAAAACGGATTTCCGTTTTCATAATAGGCCAGGAAATTCCATCTGTGCCCTTCCGTCTTCCGGCTTAATTGTTTCTCCACACCATTGTTGCTCACATATGCTATCGCAGTTCTTTTTGCCTTGTTGCTGACCTTCAACGCTTTCCCGTATGATTTCTGCCAGAGCCTCCCGCTTTTTTGACAGTACTCATTGAAACCCAATGCGTAATAAGACGTACAGTCCCGCATGAACGCCGAAGTACTTTCTGACGACGGCGAATCGATCAGCAGATGAAAATGATCCGGCATAAGACTGATACTGACAATCCTTATGTTGTGCTTTACAGCATAGACACAGACAATAGTAAAGAACACAATGTAATCCATGTCTGAGTAAAACAGAATACCCCTTCCAGACGCTCTTTGATAGATATGCTCAAAAGCTGACTCACTATAATCTCTGCGCTTCATACCCGTTTTTCCCGCATGATAGTGATTCGCTGGGTATAAAGGGTAAAGAATCATGAAAAGATTCACCCGTTGCAGGTAAAGATTTATGTTTTCGGTAAAGAATCTTGTTGCTTATATTCTGTAACAGACGGATTATCAGCTAACTAACAAAATACCCTTCGGGCGCGCAGCCGAAGGGTATTTTGTCATCTATCTGATTATTATGCTGTTACGTGAGTCAAGTCCTAAAAAACTAGCAGAGGAACAGGATCAGCATCTGGGCGATCAGGACGCGTAGGAACATTGAGAGCGGGTAGACAGTGGCATAGCCGATAGAGGATTCGTCACTGCTTTTGTCCTGCTCGTTGGCGTAAGCCAGGGCTGGAGGGTTGGTAGATGAACCGGAGAGTACTCCGATCAGTGTGCTGTAGTTCAGCTTCATCGCATAACGTCCGATCAGACCGCAGAGCATCAGAGGTACCAAGGTGATGACGGCACCATAGGCAATCCATATGTACCCGCCCTTGTTGACGATCGTGTCGACGAAACCGCTGCCGGCTTCAAGTCCGACACATGCGAGGAATATGCTGATACCGACTTCTCTGAGCATGAGATTGGCACTGGCGGTGGCATAGGTGATGACATTCATCTTCGGACCGAAGTGGCTCATCAGGATGCTGACGATAAGCGGACCGCCCGCAAGTCCCAGCTTGACCGGCTGAGGCATGCCGGGAAATGCGACAGGGATGCTTCCAAGGATTACACCGAGGGCGATGCCGAAGAAAATCGGAATCAGGTTAGGCTCGTCGAGCCGTTTCAGAGAGTTACCGAGGACCTTTTCCATCCCGGCGACGGACTCCTTGCTGCCCACAACAGTGACGAGGTCGCCATACTGAAGACGGAAGTTCTCACTTGCACGGAGGTCGAGACCGGATCTGCGTATTCGTGTGATGGAAGCGCCAAGGACCTGCTCGAAGTTCAGTTCACCAAGTCTCTTGCCGTTGAGGGACTTCTTGCTGATAGGGATCCTTCTTGAAATGAACTTGGTGTCGGCAGCTTCTGCATGCTCACGTATGATCGCCTTCTCCGCTGCGCTTTCTTCAGCCTTGATGTCAATGACTTCAGCCTTGCGAGGAGCAGAGATCACTGTTCCGTTCCTGTAGAACATCTGCTTGATGAAGATGAACGAAAGGATTGCTCCGACGACACCTAGAGGATACGCGACAGCATAGCCCAGGGCAATGTCCGGTGCATTCTGCCCGAACATGTCAGAATAGGCTGTCTGGGCGGCTCCAAGTCCAGGAGTGTTCGTGACGGCACCGGACATGATACCGGTCATGGTTGTGACTTCGGTGCTTGTCAGGCAGTGGAGCAGGATTGTAGTCGCAGCTCCGAAGAAGCAGACGAGGAAAGCCAGGAAGTTAAGCTTGAGGCCACCTGCCTTGAAGCTTGAGAAAAAGCCCGGACCGACCTGCAGACCGATGCTGTATACGAAAAGGATGAGACCGAACTCTTTCATGAAATGGAGAAGATCTCCGTTGAGGGTCATCCCGAAATGACTGAATACAATACCAACGAAAAGGACCCAGGTAACGCCGAGCGAAACGCCTGCTATCTTGCCTTTTCCAAGGGTTTTTCCTAACGCAATGACCAGCGCAAGGACGAGAATTGAGTGGGCGACACCTCCGCTCCAAGCTTGAGTGCCGTCAAAAAGAGTGTTCCAAAACTGCATTTTGAAGGTTATTTAAACTGATTTTTGCTTAAGAAATCCTTAATCCCATTTTCCGCTGAGTTCCATTATTGCCAGGGATTCGCGCAGCATCTTGATGAATGCCTCAGAACTTCGCTTCTGATAAGTCTTCTTCAGGACATGGACGCAGCCCTGCATCTGGTTGTCCGGAACATCCAGAGGAATTGCCTTGAGCCTCTCCCTGTTCCTTATCGTAGCTCCGGAGAGAATGGTCAGAAGGTTGCTTTTCTCAACGACGTCGAGGAGGCTGTAGACGCCATTGATCTCCAATGAGACATTGCTGTCTGAGCTTGAGAAAGCCAGGTAGCGGTCAATCACATTCCTGGCCTGCAGGCCTTTTGCCGGAAGCACCAGGCGGTTCCTCCTTATGTCATCCAGACGGATGCTTTTCATGTCAGCAAGAGGATGGTCTGTACGCATTATGACAGAAAGATGGTCATCGAACAGGCTGCGTGACTCGATCTCGTCGCTCTGAAGGTCAGGCTTGAAGGCCAGGACGAAGTCGACTTCACGTCGGCGCAGCATCTCCATCAGCTCTTCCATGGAACGGTTCGTGATATTGAGCTTCACACCGGGATACCTGTTGATGAAATCGTTGATCGTCTCTGTCAGGATAGGGCTGAACGAATATGTCGCACCGATGTTCAGAGTGCCGGAAAGACCTTCCTGAAGATCTCTGATCTGTGACCTGCAGGTCTCGGCGTCGATGACAGTCTGCCTCGCAAGTGGCAACATCCTTTCGCCGCTTTCGGTTAGTGCGACTGAATGTGAATCACGTATGAACAGTGGACTTCCAAGCTCGTCCTCGAGTGTCCTGATCTGCTGCGAAAGGGTGCTCTGAGTGATGTACAGGCTCCTTGCCGCTTCTGAGAAATTCAGCGTCTCTGCTGTCCTGATGAAATATTTCAGCTGTCTGAGTTCCATGTCGTCTTATAGTCAATGTCCGTTCCTTGCTGAACCATCCGTCAATAATAATTCAGGTTTTGCAAAGATATGCCTTCGAAAAGGAAAAAACCATAGTTTGCAACGATTATTTACGATGGTGGCAATCGCTAACAACGATTGCCACGCACCACTAACAGAATTAAGTACAAACCGCACATTATGTCGAAGTACGGCTATATGTCTGAGGTTCAGCCGGCAAACGGGTTTTAGTCAGCCAGACCCTTATAATATTTGAGAGCTTCCTTGAGTTCAGCCTCGTTTGTGATATCGATCTTAGGCATGTCGCCAGAGAGCTTGTTTGACTTTGCCCCGACGCTGTTGATCTTTCTGCTTGTCATGAGGTCGACAACCTTGAGTACGAGTGCGAGTGCGATGCATGCGAGAATGATGATAAGTGCTTTCATGATATTTTGTATTTAAAAAGTTAATGGTCTTGGCAACTGTCATTGTTTTCTTTTGACAGTGCAAAGATATGCACGTAATCATCCATGCAAGAGCCCTGGTATGGGTTTGTTACGATTGTCGCAAGAGCACAGGCCAAAAGCAAGGTACCATGGTCATAAGCCCCGGCAATCATAGCTGTCGCAGAATACTATTGTCTCGGCTGTCGTTACTGATTGATTACCAGCAAACAAAAGAAATACCCTTCGGTCGCGCAGCCGAAGGGTAAATTACTAACGTATTGATTCTGAAGTTGTTGTGCTGACCTAGGCCTCGCCCATCATGATGAAGCGGTAGAGATTGCAGCCAATGAAATTTCCGATTACTATCGCGATGTAGAGCATCACGATCTGGAAGAAATTCTCGGCCCAGAAAGCAAGCGGGCAGGTAAGGTAGTAGAAGGCGTCAGCCACGCAGTGGGGAAATCCGCACACGATGAACATCGGTACGCAGAAAAGAAGCGGAAGCATCTGACCCTTGCGGCCAAAAGTGACGGCGGTGGTCATGAGGAATCCGCAGCCTATGGCAAGAGCGCCGGCCTTGAGCGGGCCGAGAGCAAGACGTCCGCTGAGGATCTTCTCGGCAGCTTCCTGCAGAGGCATAGGGGAGAGTCTGGCAAGAAGCGCCACGCAGAGGCATCCGAGGATGTTTCCGAGAAGCACCAGTGCCAGATGGCCGAGCTCGCCTTTTACGATGAATCCCGCAGTTCCGGTGTAGAGCTTCAGCTTATAGGATACAACAGCAAGAAGTCCGCAGCAGAAGAGCGCGGCACCGAAATAGCCGCCCGCGGCGAGATATCCGAAACCGGCGATGCCGATGCAGATGCCCGCGAGCAGCGAAGATTTGAGTGTCGTGATATTGTTCATGGTACCTGTCTTTCGGGTTCGTGCCGCTGATTACTGTCCGAGAAGCTCGGCAAGCTTGGCACCGAGAGCCTCGCCGCGGAGGTTGCGTGCGATGATCGTTCCGTTGCTGTCGATAAGGAAGTTTGCAGGGATAGAATAGACTCCGTACTCGCCTGCAGGAGCGCAGTCCCAGTACTTGAGGTCGCTGACATGGATCCAGTCCATCTTGTTGTCCTCGATTGCCTTTACCCATGGCTCAGCGGTCCTGTCAAGAGAAACGCCGAATATCTCGAAACCCTTCGAGTGGTACTGAGCATAGTCCTTGACGAGATATGGAACCTCGCCCATGCATGGACCGCACCATGAAGCCCAGAAGTCGAGAAGCACGTACTTGTTGGCAGCGACAGTCTCTGAAAGGCTGATCTCGTTGCCCTTAGGTGAAGGAAGCTTGATGTCCATATATGGATTGCCGACAGATGCCTTCATCATTGTCTGGGCTCTGCCCTTGATCTTGACGACGTCCTTGTTGTCCGCGAACTTAGGATCGAGGTTGTCGATGGCTTCAAAGATTTCTTCCGGTGTCATGTCATACTGGAACTGAGTCAGGGCATAGACTCCAAGCCAGTTTGAGAAATTGTCCTCGAGGAAGTCCATGTCGAGATCGTTGATCTTGTCGGCAGCCTTCTCCTTTGCAGCGTCGTCAGCCGCATTCCTGTAGTCGTCGTACAGAGCGCGTGAGTCCTCGCGGTACTTCTCGTAGATGTCGTTGAGCTTTGTGCCGGTAGCCTTGAACTGCTTGTCAGCCATCTCATACTGGACCTTGCCAGGCTCTGCTACGACTGCACCAAGGGCTCCGTTCTCCTCGCGGATATAGAGGAAACCTGGCTCCTCGACAGGGACTGTCGCCGTGAATGCGCCGCTTACCACAGGAACGACTGCAAGAGTGTCCTTTCCTCCATTTGCTACTACATAGATGTTTTCTGTCTCACCGTCGGTCTTGCCTTTGATTGTGAGCTCTGAATTGTTTCCGCAGCTGGCAAGTGCGAGCGCCGCTGCCGGGATGTAAAGGAATCTTTTCATTATCTGATATTGTCTTTGTTTCTTTATTTTCGACGACCAGCCGTGGTTTACTGTCCTAACGACCAGCCATGCTCGGCGTGGTAGATCATCTGATGGGTCATGCCGCCGTCGATGCAGATGTTCTC
The DNA here is from genome assembly GCA_024398105.1 of Bacteroidales bacterium. Classification (GTDB taxonomy): domain Bacteria; phylum Bacteroidota; class Bacteroidia; order Bacteroidales; family UBA932; genus Cryptobacteroides. The sequence goes on from JAKSJP010000017.1 coordinate 37,017, forward strand.
GCCGGTGATGAAACCGGCCTTGTCGCTGCAGAGGAAAAGAACCATGTTCGCGATGTCCATCGGATTGCCGACCCTGCCCACAGGCTGCTGGGTGGCGTCCGGACCTTCGTAGATCGTATAATCGGTGTCGATCCAGCCCGGCGAAATCGAATTCACCCTTGCTTTCTCGCGGAGGCTGACGGCCAGCGCATGGGTAAGAGCGGCGATTCCGCCTTTGGCGGCCGTGTAGCTTTCTGTCTGCGGCATGCTCATGCGGTCCCTCGAGGAAGACAGGTTGATGATCGAGGCACCGGCCCCGAGATACGGTACCATGAGCTTGACCAGATAGAATGGAGCCGTCACGCCGACGCTCAGTGCATACTGGAAATCCTCGTAGCTGCATTCATCGATGCCGCGCATCTGTGGAATCGCATTGTTGACGATGACGTCGATGCGGCCGTATGAGCTGATGACTAGGCCCGCGAAGACCTCGAGGACCTCCTTTTCAGATATGTCGCCCTGGAAATAGCAACCTACGCCATCGGGCAGCCAGTCCGGCTCCGCCTGCTTGTCAATAATGCAGACCTGGGCCCCTGCAGAGGCGAATTGCTCCACTATGCAGCGTCCGATTCCCTGCGCTCCGCCCGTCACGATGACGACTTTTCCACCAAATTCTTTCATATTCTGATATTTTTGGACCATGGTACCCCGATCCGCCATTATACAAATGTATCGAAACTGTGTCTAAATTCCTATATTGACTATACACTTGAAAAACATTTGATATGAAAAAAGTCATTTTTATCATGGCGATGGCACTCGCACTGGGTTGCTTCGCATCGACCGCTCAGGTCAAGGAAGACTTCCAGCCGTCAGCTACCGCTCAGAAAGGCAAGCAGTATCCGGCTGTCAACTCTGAGAAACGAGTAAGGGTAAAGGTCCAGGCTCCGAACGCAAGCAGCGTGCAGCTCGACCTCGGTGGAAAGAAGTATGACCTCAAGAAGGCTGAGGACGGCTCATGGATGGGCGAATCAGATCCTCAGGACGAAGGTTTCCACTACTATCAGATCGTAATCGACGGCGCAAACATGCCTGACCCTATGGCTATGACCTTCTACGGCAGCAGCCGCTGGGGATCATGCGTGGAGGTTCCTGCATTTGACCAGGATTTCTATGCGCTCAAGAACGTCCCTCAGGGTATGATCCGCGAGCTCAACTACTGGTCAGAGTCGACTAAGGTCATGCGTCATTGCTTCGTGTACACTCCTGCAGAGTATGAGCAGAACACCTCAAAGCGCTATCCTGTGCTCTATATCCAGCACGGTGGCGGTGAGAACGAGTACGGCTGGGCTGTCCAGGGCAAGACCTGCCAGATCATGGACAACCTTATCGCCGACGGCAAGGCTCTCCCTTGCATTGTCGTAATGGACTGCAGCGACGTCGCCAGCCCTAGGCCTCAGGGCGGTGCTCCAGCAGGTGGACGTCCTCAGGGTGCTCCTCAGGGTGGCTTCGGCCCAGGTGCTGGTCCAAGGCCTCAGGGTGCTCCTCAGGGTGGCTTCGGCCCAGGTGCTGGTCCAAGGCCTCAGGGCGCTCCTCAGGGAAGACCTGGTGCCGGACAGCAGGGCGGCAGACCTGGCGGTATGGCCGGAATGTTCAACTTCGGCGGTGCTTTCGACGCTGTCATGGTCAACGAGCTCATCCCTACGATCGACAAGACCTTCCGTACAATCCCTGACGCAGCCCATCGCGCGATGGCCGGCCTTTCAATGGGCGGAATGATCACCAAGCAGGTAACCCTCGCACATCCTGACGTCTTCTCTAACATCGGTATCTTCAGCGGCGGCACCATCACAGTCGCAGACGCTGACAACACCCCAGGCTTCCGCGCAACCAACAAGCTCGTCTTCGTCGGCTTCGGCAGCAAGGAGCTCGAGAACCGTGTTCCTGGCTTCGGCGACGGTACCGATCCTAAGGAAGAGACCGCTGATGTCAAGGCTTCAGGCGTGAACGCACACTTCTATGTCTCTCCAGGCACCGCCCACGAGTGGCTCACCTGGCGCCGTTGCCTCCGCGAGTTCGCCCAGCTGCTCTGGAAGTAGAATGGTGTAACTGTTTCAGTACTAACATATTGCAAAATAGCTTTCGGCTTTTTAGCCGAAAGCTATTTTGTAATATGTTGATAACTAATGATTTACGTAATGAGCTTACCAAAGATGGTGTACGAGCGGACGGATCTTTTCGTCATAGATGCGCTGGACGGTAGCCATCTGCTCGTCGGTGAGGGCAGGGAGCTCGGAAGCGGCGATGTTGGAGGTGACCTGTTCAGGGCGGCTGGCTCCAGGGATCACTACGCTTACTTCAGGATGCATGAGGATCCAGCGGAGAGCGGTTCCGGCGAGGTTGTCGGTGCCGAGTTCTGCCTTAAGCTGCTCAGCGGTAGCGACACCGGTCATGTAGTCGACGCCTGAGAAAGTCTCACCCTTGTCGAAAGCCTCGCCGTTACGGTTGTAGCTTCTGTGGTCCTGAGGGCCGAATGTGGTAGAAGCGTTGAACTTTCCGCTGAGAAGACCGCTTGCGAGAGGAACGCGCACGATGATTGCGACGTCCTTCTCAGCGCACTTCTTGAAGAGCTCCTCGGCTGGCTTGAGACGGAACATATTGAAGATCACCTCGATAGCTGAGATGTTGTGCTCAAGGGCAGCAAGACCTTCCTCGACCTTCTCGATGCTGACACCATAGTGCTTGATCTTGCCTTCAGCCTTCAGGGCGTCAAGCACAGCGAACACCTTCTTGTCAGAGAAGACAGAGGTAGGAGGGCAGTGGAGAAGTGTGAGGTCAAGCGCGTCAACCTTCTGAGCCTTCCTTGAACGGTCCACGAAGAAGCGGAGATTCTCCTCGTTATAGCCTTCAGCCACGTGCGGATTGAGGTCGCGGCCCATCTTTGTGACAACGAACACCTTCTTCTCAGGATGAAGCTTGTTCCAGCCGTTCTCGCCATTGAGGAACTCGCCGATCGCAGGCTCGCTGAGCTTGTCCTGATAGATGTCAGCTGTGTCGAAAAGGTTGATGCCGCTGTCGACAGCAGCCTGAAGGGTCTTCATTGCGTTCTCGGTGTTGAACTCGTCGCCCCACTTGGAGCCGAGCTGCCATGTTCCGAGTGAAATCTCGCTGGTCATGAAGCCAGTCTTTCCAAATCTACGATATTTCATATTATATTGATGATTATTTCATTACGTTCATGGTACCTTCGTTCGAACAGGGGTACCATGATTCTAATCAATTTCCAGAGCCTCGGCCTCGCCGCCCCAGATTTCGAGGAATCGGAGGAAGTCGGCCTTCGAGATGACGACGGTCGCGGTGTTGTCACATGGGTGGAACGAGACGGCCGGTGCGTCGAGCAGGGCAGAGTCGTAGAAGAATTTCATGCGGTGGCCGTTCTCGAACAGCTCTTTCGGGTCCGCGCCTTCGAGCGGTGTCATGTCGTGGATAAGTCCGAGCATTCCGACAGAGCCAGGCTTGACTCCGAGGCAACGCTCAAGCCTTTCCGGCGAACCGAAGGAAAGCTTGCCTTGGTGGAGCATATGCTCGAGGCTGTGGATGTCAAGCTGCTTGCGGCAGGCGTATGAGATAAGGTAGTGACGGTTGCCCTTGTGGTTGCGCATGAATAGGTTCTTGCAATGGCATGGGCCGGTCCCGTCGGTGTGGGATGCGTCAATCTTGTTCCAATACTCGAGCGCCTCCTCGATAGTGAAGAGGGCAGGGTGGGTGTAGATTTCGTACTTTATGCCATGGTCCTCGAGGAAATCGAGGACCTCCTGAATTTTCTGTGGATATCCGCTCATTCTTTGCAATTGATTCAGACAAAGATAGCAAAAATAGCCCGTCCGACAGGGAAGTCCGGCGCAATATTGCTATAATTGCAGAATGCTCGGCCGTAATCAATCCGAATGCTTGACAGGAATCTCATAGAAATGGCTTACAGCTTCTTACATCAGAAGCTGCGCGTCTACGAATTCTCTACTTCCGAGGTTCAGAGGGATGATATCGAATATGCTATTAATGAGTATGTTACGATGATGTCTCCGGAACTTCTGGACTATATCTCAGATGGCCGTCCGGCGTTCCTGAGGGAGCATTCCACCTTCGAGATGGATATGCGCGAAGCAGTCCGAAAGATGGGCGAGCAGTTAGGGGAGCGGTTCTAAGGAGTCGTGCCTGCCGCTGGCTTAGAATCCCCAGCGAAGGCCGGCGAGCAGGAAGCCCTGCATTCCGAAACCGACCTCGGCGAAACCGCGGAAAGCCTTTCCACCGAAATCAAGGCCGATCGGGCTCAGCTGCATTCCGAAAGTCACATCACCCGAATCCGTCCCGACACAGATACCGGCGCCGGCCTTCGAATACATGCTGAAATGGTCGTAATAGAACCATGGCAACTTTGCCGTCGGCATGATCGTAATGTAGTTGTTGTGCTGGTCTTCGCCGTCCTTGTAGGTCGCGTTGCCGTCCTCGTCCTTGCCGTCGTATGAACCGAAATTAAGAGTCAGACGTTCCTCGACGATAGAACCGCCGACAGCGATATGAGAATTCAGATAGTTCAGGTATTCGACGCCTATCGCACCGCTTGTGGCGATCTTGTCGACCTTGGCCAGTCCGCCGGTGAATGCAGTGCCGAAAACACCGCCGAGGATGTTGGCGACGTGTGGAACTGACAGGGTACCATAGCTTACGCTGACCTCGTTCCTTGGACGTACGGATCCGCTCTTTGCCTCGACTCCTTCCGCTGCTGCGAAGGCTGGAAGTGCTGCGATGATGGATGCAGCCAATATTGAAAGAATTCTTTTCATAATTATTCAAATATAGCAAAATAATCTAAAAATGCTTCTGGTGTAAGTATCCTGATCCCTGGATCCTTGAGGTCCAGGAGATGCCTGTCACGTGTCACCATCACCCTGCAACCATTCCTCCGGGCACATGCCAGCTGGATTGCGTCTTCCGGGTTATTGATGTCAATTTCTTGAGCATCAATCCATTGTCCTGAGTCCATAGGCAGTACTTCAAAGAGTTCAGAGATGCTTCCCATTGAGATTCTGCTTGTGAATTTTCTCGTCACATAGAGGGTGTTGACACCTGTGAGGACTGAAATGCATGCCTTGTATAGGCCGCTTTCGCAGCACTGTATCACCTTTTCAGCACATCCGTCGCCTTGCCTGCCAGTATAGAAATCTATCACGACGTTCGTGTCCAGAAACAGCTTTACCGCTTCCATATCCTGTCGAATTTTTCGTCACCTGCAATTTCAGTCGCTTTGACTATCCCTGAATATTTCCTGACAAGTCGACCCGGTTGTCCGCTGATCCGGACGACAGGAAGGCTTTCCTCCAGGTCCTTCGCAACCAGACCCCTGATATAGTCACCGACACTTAGCCCTAGATCCTTCGCCCTGGCGATGATCCTCTTGCCCGTTTCGAAGTCAGTCTTGAAAAGCTCAGCTGCCGGGTCGTTCAATGCAGCATCTTCGTTTGTCTGGCGGACATATCCGCAGACGGTAGAGGAATGAGCATCTTCTTCGACACCTGTGATCGGACGTCCGAGGACCTGCGACAGCTCGGAAAGCAGATCCAGGGTGAAGTTATGCTTTCCGCTAAGCCATTTAGTAGCCTCGGAACGACTCCTCCCCATAAGGTCTGCGAGCTGAGCTCGTGTCAAGCCCTTCTCTGACATCGCGTCAAGTATCTGTTTGGCAGCTACTTTGCGTCTTTTTTCTGCTGAATCAACCATGGTCCTTTGTCGGCATGCCATATTGTTGCCCGACAATGCAAATATACAAAATTTATTTAAAATTAAACTTTGCCTATAGATGAATTTTGTTAAAAATGTACGATTTCCGTATATTCGCTATGTCAATCAATGGATAGAATGAAGCAGACTGAAGGAAATCAGAATCTTACCGAAGAAGAAAAGATGCTTGCAGGGCAGGTCTACAATGCGGAGGACCCGGAACTTATCAAGGGCCTTTGCCAGACGCGTGCCCTGATCTATGAATTCAATAACCTTCATCCATCGAAGACTGATGAGATGGAGGCTTTGCTTCGTCGTATCCTTGGCAGATGTGGCGAAAAGTTCCACTTCAACCAGCCGTTCCGATGCGACTACGGAAAGAATATCAGGATAGGCGAGCGCTTCTTTGCGAACTTCAATTTCACAGTCCTGGACGAGGCCTATGTCACAATCGGCGACGACTGCTTCATCGGCCCGAATGTCAGCATCTATACAGCATGCCATAGTACCGATCCGGTAGCCCGCAATACGCGACAGGAGTGGGCCGAGCCTGTGACGATCGGTAACAGCGTCTGGATCGGAGGAGGAGTGACGATCGTCCCTGGCGTGACAATCGGCGATGGCGTCACCATAGGCGCCGGAAGCGTCGTGACCCGCGACATCCCGTCCGGAAGCGTTGCCGTCGGGAACCCGGCGAGGGTTATAAAGAAAGTCGGTGGCGAAGGTACCATGGACCTGAAGGAGATATAGTGTCAGGTCGTATTGAACAGTCGAAGATGAGAAGAGGAATCGCGATAGATTTTGAGACGGCGAACGAGCAGCCGAGCAGTGTGTGCAGCGTCGGTGCTGTGCTTTTTGAGGATGGGGAGATCGTCAGGTCGTTCTACAGCCTGATCCATCCGGAGCCGGAGTATTATTGGTGGAGGTGCCAGCAGGTCCATGGACTGGGCCCTGAGGATACCGATGACGCACCTGTCTTTCCGGAGGTCTGGGCAGCCCTGGAAGAGGAAATCGGCCAGGGAGTCTCGCTCGAGGACCTTGGAATTCCGCTTGTCGCCCATAACAGCCGCTTCGACGAAGGCTGCCTGAAGGCTGTCTTCCGTGTCTATCAGATGACCTATCCGGACTATGAATTCCGCGATACACTCGCGGCCTCTCGCCGTCATTTCGGCCGCTGCCTTCCTAACCATCAGCTCCAGACCGTCTCCGAAGCCTGCGGCTACTGCCTTGAGAATCACCACCATGCCCTCGCCGATGCCGAGGCATGTGCCTATATCGCGATGAAGTTACTGTAAGGTTTTTTGTGGGGCTAACTAATTGATAGACAGACTTATAATAATTTTCCCTTCGGCCATTTGACCGAAGGGAAAACTATTAAAGCATTGTGACTCAGCGATTTAGGCTTGCCGTTCGATAGCCGCCGTCCAAGGATCGCCTGAAAGCAGCCGAACCATGGCAGAAAACCTAGCGGAGAGTGAAGTTTACAGGGAAGGTGTAGCTGACCTTGACTGCGTTGCCGTTCTGCTTGCCAGGAGTCCAGGCTGGAGAAGATGATACTACACGTACTGCCTCGGCATCGAGAGCCTCATCAACACCTTTGAGTACCTTTACGTTCTCGACAGCGCCTTCCTCATTTACGTCGAATGAAAGTACGACACGACCCTCAATCTCGTTCTCCTGTGCAGATGCAGGATACTCGATGTGCTTTGAAACCCACTTTGAGAACTTGTTTGCATCACCACCGTCGAAAGATGGCTTCTCCTCTACAGCTGCGAAAGGAATAGCCTTTGCAACCTCTACGTTGAGCTCCTTGGCTGCGGTCTCAGCCTCAGCTGCGAACTCTGTAGCGAGAGCCTCGAGGTCGATAGGCTCGTCCTCAATCTCTACCTCGAGAGCCTCTGCAGGGATACCTGCATGCTCGAGAACTGACTTTGCCTCCTCTGAGAGAGCTGCCTTTGCTGCTGCAAAGATATCTACGATCTTAGCGTCTGCCTCAGCAACCTGAGCCTGCTCAGCCTCGTTGCACTCGTAACCTGCGAGAGCGTCCTTGATTGAGCTGTAAGTTGCGATAGCGTTTGACCAGTCTGTGTCTGCGAATGACTCGTAAGTCTGACCGAGAGTCTCAGCGAAGTCAACGATCTTCTGGACAGGTGACTCGTTTGAGCATGAGAAGAGAACAGCACATGCAGCGATTGTAGCTGCGAAAATCTTTACTAACTGTTTCATTTTTTTTAAGAATAAATGTTGTTTTTTAATAGGTGTTTGCTTTATAAATAGGCATGACTCCTTTTTTCAAAGGCGCAAATTTAGTCCGTTTTTAATAAATACAATTATTTTTTTTCAAATTCTTGAAGTACGCCCGGTCGGCCTTCCTTCGGATTGCATCGATACGCCTGTCTTCCGCCGCCTTGGCCTTGTATTCGAGCCACGCTTCGCGGTTGCTCAGTACCATGGCAACGATCCTGTCTATGGTCTCTTCGATCACCGCCCGTCTCAGTTCGCACTCCCAGACGGTGATGGTGTACCATCCGAGAGCCTCGAGCTTGGCGTTCGTCAGCTCATCCCGCTGCTTGTTGCGTCTCACCTTGGCTTCCCAGAATTCCGGATTGGTCTTCGGATGGGTATAGGCGCGGCACCCGTCATGGCCGTGCCAGAAACAGCCGTTGACAAATATGCAGGTCCTGTACTTCGCCAGCACCAGGTCCGGAGAGCCCGGCAGCCTTTTCGAATTCAGGCTGTACCTGAAACCACGCCTGTGAAGCGCCTTGCGCACCTTCAGCTCCGGGGTGGTGTTCTTGCCTCGGATATGGGACATATTGATGCTGCGCGAAGGGGAGACCATGGTCAGTACTTGCTCAAAAGGGAAATCCTGGTTCAAAGATAGCGATTTTGTGTATATTTGTCTTACCATGGAACCGCAAGGTTCCGCAAACATCTTTAAGCGATATGAAAGAGCCAGTCAATACAACAGGGAAGGCGCCGAAGATCATCGGCATCGGCGAGACCGTCCTTGACGTCATCTTCAAGAACGACCAGCCTCAGTCCGCGACTCCAGGCGGCTCGACTTTCAATTCGATGATCTCGCTCGGCAGGGTGGTCAGGAAGGCTTTCCCGTCCGAAGCGGCAGTCAAGGTCCTGATGGTCACCGAAGTCGGCGACGACCATATCGGCTCGATCGTCACCAGGTACATGGAAGACAACGGAGTAAGCACCGAAGCTGTGACTCGGAACCATGGTACCCAGACCCACCTTTCGATGGCTTTTCTCGACGACCGGAACAACGCCCAGTACGAGTTCTACAAGAACCACGCAGGTGCGTCGCTCGACCCTGAGAAGGTCACCGGCGTGGAGTTCGGTCCGGACGACATCGTCCTTTTCGGTTCTTTCTTCGCGATCAATCCGAAGATCAGGGAGTTCACTCTGTCGCTTCTGAAGCGTGCCCGTGCTGCCGGATCGACGATCTACTACGACATCAATTTCCGAAAGAGCCACATTCCGGATATCCCGGAGGTGATGGAGAATATACGGGAGAACTGCCGCCTGAGCGACTTCGTCCGCGGCTCGGACGAGGATTTCGGCTATCTTTTCGGAACCACCGATCCTGAGCAGATCTATACGGAGCACATCGCTCCGCTTTGCCCGAACTTCATCTGCACCTGCGGCTCGAAGCCTGTGCATGTGTTTGTTGATTCCTCACACGAGGTGTTCCCGATCCCGGCAGTCGATGAGGTTATATCGACCATCGGAGCAGGCGACAACTTCAACGCCGGATTCGTCTATGGCCTGTTGCGGTCGAAGATGTCCTCAGACGCCTCTGTCGCAGACCTTATCGCCCTTGCCGGCCGCTTCTCCGCAAATGTCTGCGCCAGTATCAGCAACAACGTCGACGAAGACTTCGCCTCTGAGGTGGCTAAGTCTTGAGTATTAAAAAGCTCCACCAGGCGGCGGAGCTTTTATTGATTATCAGCTAGGCTGAATTGTTTACCTTGTGCGTCTTACAGGACCAGTGGTGCTGCTTGAACTTCCAGTTGAACGGCTTGCTGAGCTGCTTGAGCTTGTACTTGAGCTTGAGCTGCGGGTAGCTGTTGAACCAGAGGTTGAGCGTGATGCTGAACTGCTGGTAGTTGAGCGAGCTGGAGCTGAAGAGCTTGAAGTGCTGCGTGAAACGCTTGAGCCTGAGCTTGTAGTGGTTCTTGCTGCACCGTTGTTGTTAACTCGGCTGTTTACAGTAGTTCCGCTGGTGCTGCGGCTTGCAGAGCTGCTTGAGCTTGAGCTGGTTGAGCGGCTTGCAGAGCTGCTTGAACTTGTGGTAGTGCTGCGGTTGGCAGTGCTTCCTGAAGTTGTACCTGCAGTGCTGCGGTTCGCTGAACTGCTTGAGCTTGTAGTAGCTGTGCTGCGGTTAGCTGAGCTGTTTGAGGTTGTCGCTGTGCTGCGGCTTGCTGAGCTGCTGGTAGCTGAACCGGTGCTGCGGTTAGCACTTGTTGTAGCGGTTGAGCGGCTTGCAGAGCTGCTGCTTGCGCTTGATCCTGTATTGGTAGAGGTTGCTCTCTGGACTCCAGTCCTGTTAGCGCCCTCCTCTGTTGTAGTCACCTTGGTAGATGCCTGCTGAGCCGCGCGGATATCGCTGGCGTTGGTAGCTCTGCGGACTGCAGAGTGGTCGCCTCCGATATTCTGAGTACGGTTGGTGAAAGCCATCTCAGGGTGCTGCTTGCCATAGTCATTGCGCTGCATGCTTCTAGTCATCACATCCCAGCTTGTGTAGTGGTAATATGTTGGATAGAGCACCTCATGGCAATAATGATGGTTGTGCATGAAAGTAGTCACATATGCCTGATAGTGAGTCAGGTAGTGTGGAGCGTGATGCTTGTAGTGGGTTGGGTAGTAGTCCCAGTGCCAAGGTGATGTCCAAACCCTGTAGTTACGAGAGCACAGGTGTGTGAAGATATAAGGTCTTGTCTTGTAGATAGGACGTACGATATACTTCTGGCCATAGATGAATGGCGCACCGATGATCTCGACGTAGCAGTTGGCGCGAGAAGGATTCTCGACTACGAGGGTGCAGACATCCTGGTAGATGTCCCTTCCAAGCACTGCCTGGATCACGAAGATGTGGGTGAATCTGTCGACTGCCTCCACAACGCGGAGATAATCTACATAACCGTCGCGGTTGAGGTCGAGGTTAGAGATCATGTAAGAAGAATTGTTGAGAAGGATCTCGAAATCCCTTACATTGGCTGACTGCGCGAACGCTGCACCGACGGCCTGGAGGTCGAGGTGAAGACAGAGGTCGTAGTCATTCGCATAGATGTTGGTAGCGACATTTGTCGTCGGATATGTAACAGTAGTTGAATAACCTACTGAGTAGCCAGGAGATGTGGTTACGATCCTAGCTGCATAGCAGCCAGTGAAGAGGAATCCAGCGACTGTGAGTGCGAGTAATGTGAACTTTTTCATAATACAATAGTATGTTAGGTGTAAATATACACATTATTGACTCAACTATTTACAATCTGTGTGCCAATTTTCTTACACGGCTGATTTTCTTAGTGCTTTTATCACCTGGAAAGTAGGACGGTTAAGTCCGAAGTGGAGACGGTAAGTCTTGCTGTCGGCATAGACCTTACGCAGACTTTTGACCGGACTGCATTCTATGCCGTTTTCAGTCAATGACTTATTGATTGCCTGCATATATGGCAGGCCATCGAACTTCGTGTTGAACGAGAAGTAGAAACGGTCCGAAGTGCAGTTGATTTCCAGCAAAGGACATACAGAGTCGCCAAATGCATAGACGCTCCGGATATGTTTGCTTACACCGCCGTAATCGACCTTTCCGACATAGCTGACGGTCGCTGTGGTACGAGGTACCTCGGTAGCACGCTTGCAGAGAAGTCGTTTGCCTTCTATGCCGCTGATGTTGGAGAGCATACGCTTGAGCGAAATGCAGTAGGCGAGTTCCTTCTGGATATTCTCAATCTGGGTGAATTCCTTGATCCTCCTCCTCAGATCGGCGTTGACCATCTGCGGATCTTCTGAGAACAGCTTGTCGTTGAAGCTGGTGGTCATGCACATCAGACCCGGAAGGTGGGACTTCGGGATTCCGAGGAAAGGCTTGCTGTTGACTGCAAGGCCGATGTCGATGTCATTCTTCTTCGAACTTGGGTCAATATCCCTGATGGCATTGGCCAGGATCATGGAGATCACTGTGTTAGGTGTACCATTCTGGCTCTTGACATACTTCATGAACTGCTCGCTGTCGCATGAGAACAAATAAGTGTTGTCAGATCCTGTCCATTTGTCTTTTATGATATGGAACTTCTTGGAACCACGGAGCTTGATTTCAGGGTCGTCATAGATCAGATCAAAAGGATCAGCTGTCTCTTCTGGACATATCGAGTCCATGTCAAGAAGATCTGCCGGTGCTTCAATATCTTCACCCTTTGCCCTGTAATAGTCGAAAAGGATCATCTTGATGGCGTTGTTGATGCCCGTTCCATCTCCGATGCCATGGAAAGCCTGAAGCGAAAGCACATTGCCCCAGTAGGAAAAACGGATGAGATGTCCGTCATTCTGCTGCGCATTGATCAGGGTGTCAAGAGGCTCGTTGTGAAGAACGAGAGGTGCGCCGTTGTACTGTGTGTACAGGCGGCCGTCGCGCTCGACCAGTCTCTGACAAAGGTATGGGAAGCGCTTCATCCTTTTCTGGATGGTGCTGCTCATCAGTTCGTAATCTATAGGAGAATCAAGTTCGAAACGTATGCCACAGCTGGTGGCATGTCGGTTGTCCATCGCATAATAATACATCGAGGACATGATGGATGGTTGAAAGAATTCTGACATTTGAGTTAGCTTTTACTTCAGCCAAAGGTATGTCAATAATTCTCATTTCCTTTATCAAATCACCGTTTCAGCCCGGTCAAATTGATAAAAGTGGTGAAAACTGCATGATCTATGATTTCTGTATAACATATTTCAGATAGATTTCCTATATTTGCCGGAGCAAGCAGATATTCATGGAAGAGAAGAAAGACAGAAGAGGCGGAGCAAGGCCGGGGGCGGGACGCCCGAAAGGGGACAGCAGGCTATATGCCTTCCGCTGCCCTGGAGCCCTTGCGGACAGGATAGACGAGCAGCCGAACAAGACCGAGTTCATAAGAAGCAGCATCGAGACTGCACTGATGGTGAAGGAGCGGAACCTGCAGAGACTGGGAGAAATCATCCCGGCGGGCAGGGTGCGCTCCCGCATGATGCCGTTCTTTGACCAGAGGGTAGTGGCAGGCTTCCCGGTTCCGCTGGATAATGACGAGAGGTCTCAGGACATAGACATACTGTCGATGCTTGTCCCGCATCCGGAGGCATCGTATCTGATCAGAGTCCAGGGAGACTCGATGATCGATGCCGACATAATGAGCGGGGACATCGTCATAGTCGACAAGAGCAACCGCAACCCGTCAGCCAAGGAGATAGCCGTGTGCGAACTTAACGGAGAATACACCCTCAAGCGCATCGCGTATGAGGACGGGCAGGCATGGCTCGTACCCGCCAATCCGGACTACCCGAGATTCAAGGTCACTCCCGACGACGACTTCAGCATCTGGGGTACCGTGACATACATCATCCACAAGGCAAGAGACTGATCCGATATGATAGCTCTGGCAGACTGCAACACCTTCTTCGCCTCGGTGGAGAAGGTTTTTCATCCGGGCCTGAAGGGAAAGCCGGTGTGCGTGCTGTCGAGCAACGACGGCAACATCGTCGCGCTCACCACAGAGGCTAAGGCACTCGGCATCAAGCGCGGAGCGCCATTCTTTCAGGTCAAGGACATCATAGAGAAGAACCATGTCGCGGTCTTCTCCGGCAATATCATGCTGTATGCGGCCATGTCCAAGAGGGTGCAGAGCATCATGCGCCAGACCGTCGCCAGGACGGAGTCGTACTCCATAGACGAGCAGTTCCTGTACCTGGACGGATATGAGGAACACTACGACCTTGTGGAGTATATGCGCGGGATGGTGGAGAAGATCCGCCTCTGGACGGACATTCCCGTCAGCGTAGGAATTGCCAGGACCAAGACCCTCGCCAAGGTAGCCAGCAGATTCGCCAAGAAATACAAGGGCTACCGCTCGGTCTGCATCATCGACTCCGAAGAGAAACGTCGCAAGGCACTCTCGATGTTCGAGCTTGCAGACGTATGGGGCATAGGGCACAGGACCTACGAGAAGCTTGTCTCCCTAGGCGTCACCACTCCACTTCAATTCGCGGACAAGCCGGGAGACTGGGTGCAGAGACATTTCCATAAGCCTGGATACCAGACATGGCTTGAACTCAACGGCACTCCGTGCATCAGCACCGAAGAGATCCTCCGCCGCCAGAGCATATCCACCAGCAGGAGCTTCGGCGAGATGATTTCCTCGAAAGACCAGCTCAAAGCCTCTGTCGCGGCATTCGCATCCAGCTGCGCCAACACCCTGAGAAGCCAGGGGTCATCCGCCGGAGCAGTATCGGTATTCGCATGCAGCAACCGCTTCCGCGAAGACCTCGAACAGTATTCCAACATCGGTACGGCCATGCTGGAAATCCCCTCGGCCGACACCCTGGAACTCACCGAGGCGGCACTGAAGATCGTGGACGACATATACAGACCCGGCATCATGTACAAGAAATCCGGGGTCATCCTGAGCCACATAGTCAGCGGCACCGTGCAGCAGCTGCTGTTCGACCCGGTCCCGAACAGAGAGGAAAGGGTAGTGTTGTCCGAGACCATCGACTCGATGAACCACAAATACGGCCTCAAGACCGTACGCCTCGCCATCGAGGGCGAGAAGAACGAAAAGTGGAAAGTCAAAAGCGAGCACCGTACGCCCAACTACCTCACCGAACTGAGTGAGATCATGACCATCAAGATATAGCAGCATTTACAAGATCTAGCGGAATTTATAGGATTATGGTACCTTGTGCCAGAGGGCCTTTGATGATAAGTCAGCGGAGGTCTTTTCAGCTCTTGGGAACTTTCCCGAAATTCACCTTCCACGTGATGTTGCCTTTTAGGGGTGTGAGAGGCATGTCGCTGTGGAAGGTGAGGCAATTTTGCCTCACCTTCCACCATGAACCATCATACAAGACGGTAGGAGCACGATTGGCGTGGAAGGTGATTGTCGGGTATTGACGTCGCCCATACCAAATATGACGTCATTTATGCCGCATGCCGAGGTCGAATCAGTTTTCTTGAAACAAATACCGAGAGCCCCATTGCGATCAAAACACTGAGAATCAATCCTATAGCGCCGGTTGTCCAAAATCTCATGTAATAGTATGATGTTATATCCTTCATTTCTACTTCAGGCTTTGAGATATTGTGAACCACCTCACCAGTCTCTGTATTCAAGAATAGATATTCTTCGTTCACATATAGATATGAAGTATTTTTATGAACGGAGATACTATCAATTTCAGAAATGACGGTATTATGATCTTTGCAAATATATCCATTTGCCGGAATGTCAGTGCAATACAAGGAATAGCCATTCTTGATTCTTACATGAAAGTCATCTCCAATTCCTAAATCAGTACCAAGGATTGAAGACGATGCAATGCCAAGTGTGGAGGCTATTATCGGAAACAGAACCATTCCAAATATCGTTCGCTTGAAACGTAGTATTCGAGTCCCTTTTTTCCCTGTCAAGTAGACTATAAAAAGAATCGGCATCGATACAAAACAATAGACCGCACCCCAAAATATTAAGACAAAGAGAAACCCCATAGTGATAAATATTTGAGCAAATGTAGTTACGTAGATTCTGCTCTTAAGTGCAACGCACTCCAAAGTCAAAGATACACATTAATGTACAATATTCACAGGTCTCTTCTTGCGCTCAATGATGTAAGTGAAAAATAGTCCCTATCAATGATTCGTTAAAAATTTAACAATTATATAATTTTCAATTACTTACGTATACAATAGCCCGTTTTCGGGTAGCTTTACAGCACCCCGCGGACGGCATAGAACAAAGCCGAAAAAAGTGTTAAAAATGGATGAAAATAATGCTTGAAAAATTAGGATAAGTGGCTGATTATTAGTAAATTAGAGTTACCACACATCTAGTTACTAGTAATGAAAATCAAGCCACTTACCCAGCTCAGAGAGTTGATTGCGGCAGCCCTCAAGAGCCAAGCA
>JAKSJP010000018.1 GCA_024398105.1 Bacteroidales bacterium
GTAGGGTAAACCGCACCATAGGATAATGCTTAAACTACTGTTAATCAGTGACTTAAGCGATTCCCTGTGGGACGAACCAGAACAAACCAGAACGAAAAAAACAGGCCACGGGGGCCTGTTTTTTTAGGTTGGTTTGAGAAGGAAAGATTAGAGGATGATGTCGATCTTTGCGGTCTCGTTGGCCTTGAAGGTGTACTGTACGTGGTCACCGTCCTTTGCGAGCTCCTTGCCATTGACGAGGATGCGGCAGCCTTCGCGACGGTTGCGGAGTGTAAGGGTCTGGGCCTGGTTTGAGGTGATTGAGGCATGGATGCCCTTCTCGTCCCAGTCCATATGGTTGAGCTTTGCGAAGGTGTAAAGCCATACGCCGTCGATTGCTCCGTGCTGCATGAGGTTGTCAGGCATTGCAGGAAGGAATTCTACTGTTCCTGGCTCGCTGAATACGCTCATCTCTACAAGGAATGCAGGTACTGCACCGGTAAGATCTGGGAACACTCCTCTGTAAGGGAAGTGGCTGGTCTGAAGGGTGCGGCGTACGAAGCCGTGGTTGAGAAGCTGGCTGAGGTTCTGCTCGGTTTCTTCCAGGTCCTTGAGGCGGATAGCTGAGAATGCACGGTGGATGATGCCATGGGCAGAGTCGTCCTGCTGTGCACGCTTGCGGTTGGAGATCTTGATGGCTTCTGCGAGTGCTGGGTCCTTTTCAGGGGTGACTGCACGACCTGGCCACAAGTCATAGTGGTGAGATACGTGACGGTGGTTGTAGTTCTCCTCGATTGTAGGCCAAGCCCATTCCTTGAGGCCGCCGTCAAGGTCAAGAAGGTAGGTAGGAAGGTCTGCAAGCTGAGCCTCCCAGTGTGGGATGTTCTCCTTCTCGATGCCGAGGGTCTTGCAACCTTCGATAAGGTTCATGAGGATCTCGCGGCAGATTGCGATATCCATCACAGAGTTGATTCTCGTTGGATTCCTGTCTCGGCTGGTTACTGTCTCGTAGCCAGGGTTAGGTGTAGGGTTCTCAGGAGAGAATGAAGGGTAGAAGATGACCTTTCCGTCTGGGCCGCGGTCGCATGCATAGTCCTCGTAGAAGAGGGCCATTTCCTTGTATGCAGGGATTACGCGGGTGCGGAGGAACTCCTTGTCACCTGAGACGAGGTAGTAGCCCCAAAGCTCGTTGAATACCCAGCCAAGGACGCCTGTGAAGGCGTAGTGAGGATAGGTGTGTGAGAAGTGGTAGTAAAGACCTGAATCTGGGTCGCAATGGACGCTGGCGAGAAGTCCGCGTGCACCGAAGAGCAGCTGTGCGTTGGTGCGGAAGTCGTCGAACTTTGTCTCGTAGTACTTGAAGTATACGTCCATCTCGTCGAAGAGACCGGTGTTGTTACCTGCACACACCTGGAGGTTGGTGTTGATGTTGTGCTGGCCTGTGAAAGGAGGGATGTTCTTACCAGTCTCGTAGATCTGGAAGAAACGGCCCATGTCATAGAGCTTCTCAAGAAGGGTAGGGTCGAGCTCGTTCTGGCTGTGGGCACGACGGAGAAGTTCCTCGCCTGAAAGAAGGAGGTCTTTGTCAGAGCTGAGATGGATACGTGAACGGTCCATGCGCTCGCCGATGTACTTCTCGTTGCCCTTGAGCATCTTGTCGAAGTCGACCTTCATTGCCATCAGGCTTTCACGGACAGGCTTTACGTTGTCAAAGCTGAAGTTGCTCTCGTATCTCACGATCTTCGATACGACCGTCACGCCGTCGGCACCGGAAATCTTCATACCTTTTTCGGTCTTGGCCATGGTTCCACCCTTAGGGATGAAGCGGATGACTACACCATAGCCCTTCTGGCCGTACTCTGGGTTGTATGCTGTCGCGAGGGTGATCACTCCGTTCTCGATCTTAAGATCATGGGAGCTGCCGACCAGTCTTGGAAGCTGCATTTCCACCTCAAGGTCAAGCTGGCCCTTAGGTGCAGTGTAGCGGTTCACTGTGACGTCTCCGTCATATGCGCAGAAGCTCTCGCTCTTGAAAGAGCCGCGGGCATCTGTCCACATTGAGGTGATCATACCGTTCTGCATGTCGAGGAAACGCAGATAGTCACGGGTATCTGTCTGCTCTGGAAGACGGAATGTGAGGGTGAATGCTGTATGTCTTGAAGGACCGCCTACAGGGTACAGGATGTTGTTGTCGAAATTCATGTACTTCTCGAAGCCGGCCTTCTTCTGAGCCTCGTCTACCAGTGCGTTAGCCTCATTGGCCTTGCCCTGGAGCAGAAGCTGGCGCACTTGTGGCATGATTGGGCGAAGGTCTGGTGGAAGTGGAGTCTCGGCCCACTTTGGCTCATAGAGATCTTCCTGGGTGTAGGTCATCACGTCGTTGTATGGCTGACCGGAAGTCTGCATGCGCAGGGTACCGTTGCCGGTGATGAAATTGTCTGCAGATTCTGCCGCAGGGGCGATTGAGCAGATGTTGTACTTCGGCAGGATGCTGGCACGATTCTCGACCGGAATATACGGGATTGTATAGTCCAGCTTCTTGGTCCCGATCTGAGCATAGCTACCTACCGCAAGGCACAGAAATGCAAGAGATGTAATTAACTTTTTCATGTTTAGTGTATTAGTTATGTGTAAAATTACGAATTTTAGTTTTAAAGACAATTATTTTATCGTGAGCTTTTTGTGTTCTGGCGTTTTTTGTTTTCTATTATAATAGAATTTCTATTATATTTGCAATATGAGTATTGCGACAGAAATAAGAAGACGCGAGACGGCCAGGCAGATTGCAAGGGCGATGGCCTCGGCAGGCGTCTCCAAGGCGGAATTGGCCCGCAAGTTAGGTAAAAGCCCGTCGGCTGTGACTTCGTGGCTGAGCGGAAACCACAATTTTACCTCTGACCTTCTGGCTGAGATTTCGTCTGTGCTTGGTACCCAGATTACAGGCGTCGGTACCCTCGAGGATGCGGGTGTCGGTTCCGTAGAAGGTACCATGGACCTTGTCGATGGGTATCGTGGCGTTTCGAAAGAAGCTGGACTCGAAGACCCGGCCGGTACATGTCTGATTGATGCTATCTGCCTGCAACCCAAGGAGTATGAGGTCCTGTCGCGGAAGGCAGGTTCTGTCGGCGTTTCTTTGAGGAGCTATGTCGAGTTGATTCTTGGCAGGGAAGCGAGGACTGTCGAGATGTCGGAAGAAAGCCGCACGAAGTCGTTCCTGTCGAACTGTCTCGGCGTGTGGTCCGGCAGTGATTTCGATTCTGTCGAAGATGAAATCTATAGGACCCGGACGGTCAGGAAAGTGGAGGAACTGTGATGAGATATCTGCTAGATACAAATGTCCTGATTTCGCTTCTTAGGAACGGGAATCCGGCAGTCGCTTCTAAGATCTTGGCAGTCGGAATCGACAGCTGCTGCATAGCTGACGTAACGCTCTATGAGCTCTACTGTGGTGCTGCTTATAGCAGGTTTGCGGAGCGGGAAACCGCCAGGATCGACCTTCTGCGCTCTCAGATTGCCGTTCTTGACACAAAGTCCTTTGCCAAGGAGGCCGCCAGGCAGAAGGCCCTTCTCAAGGATCATGGTACCCTGATCGAGGATTTCGACATTCTTATCGGGGCCGCCGCGATTGCAAATGGCTGCACTCTCGTCACCTCGAATGTAAGACACCTTTCCCGCTTGTCCGGGGTCAGGATTGAGAATTGGGGGTGATGGATTCTAATTTTTTCGCCTTTTTCGCTGAAACGTATCTACTTGTCAATTAGTGATTTACGTAAAGTCCCATTGGCTTTTTGACCAATGGGACTTAGTGCAATTGATTGTATTTTAGTAATTTACGTTTCAGCGAAAAGTGGGCTAGAAGTCGTAAAGTCCTGTTAAAGACCAAATCCTGAGACTGCTGTCGGAGGTGATTGTGTAGTAGGACAGGTCAGATGACTCGTCAAAGTCGAAGTAGATGTATGTCAGATAATCCGTCTTTATATTAGAGATATGAAGTTCAACATCCTTACCTCCCGGTGCTGAGGCCCCATAGACATGGAGGCTTTCTATTGTGGCTTGGTCTGGGTCATTCATCAATATCTTTACTCCTTTCATTTTTTTGTGAGGAATGACCGACCATATCTTCCATCCGTCACTGCTTGGCTCCATGTCTGGGGCGTAGCCTAGGAAACCATCGTAGTCCAGCATGACATTGCGGAATCCGAGTATTTCGTTGTGCATACCGTCTGCGTAATAGTAGTCGGTGTTGAAGTCCAGGTCGATATCCCCGAGAAAACGCTTGACGTTGTCGGCATACATTGAACCATAGTCATCGTCAACTCCACCATCCAGCAGGTTCGGATAGTTGTTCATTTGCTTGTAGCCGGAATATCTTGGAGTATAATGCCCATCTATGGCTGTCACCTCATAATTGAAGAAGAAGCTGTTCTCAGGCAGGTTGCTTCTTGGCACTGAGATGGATGCTATTCCGTCATTGACCTGGGCGAGACCTAAATCTATATATTCTGGATAGTTGTCGATATAGCATTCGTACTCCTTTACGAATTCATTTGCTACCCATGAGAATACGACTGAGTTCCCATCCGGGGTGTTTCGGAATACGATAGCGTCCTGCTCGAAGTTGACGTCATCCAGCAGAAAGCCTCCGACAGAGAATTCGGCGAGATGGCCTTCCTTGAATTCAAGTTTCTTGCCCGTTGATTCCAGGTCGACAAATCTGGCAAATCGAGTAAGTTTACCATCATTTTCAAGTATAAGCTTTATTTCCATGGACGTGTCTTCCTTGCCTGTGAAGCTTCTTGTCCAAAGGTCGACAGTTCCGTCTTCTCTGATATAGGTGTCATCAGGGATCAGATTTGTATACTGAGAATCTCCGTCGAACTCGTATGCCTCTGTCTCGCTGCTGTAGACAGCCCAACCGTAGAGAAGTGTATAATAATCCCATTCGATCCAGACGTTTTCCACTTTACTTCCGACATAATCATCCAACCCCTTCAGAGTAATCTTCATCATTGATCCGATTCTTGCAAACTGAAACGATTCGACTTCAGAGACAGGATTCTCACGTATGATTTCCTTAGATATAAGCAGGTCAGCGTTCGGATCGAAGCTGACGGCTGTCGGTCTCTGCTCAGATGGCATGTAAAGCGAGAAATAGTAGCCTTCTTCTTCATCGAAATAGTAGTCGTCATTGAAACTCCAGTCATTTGCTTTCGTCTCGAATGAGCACAATATCGGGCCATCGCCACCACCTTCTTCATAGTAATGGGAAGGATATACTGCTATATATCTGTAGACGCTTGCGCTTTCTGCTTCATCGAAGATGACTGTGAAATGGGCGATGCCATCGACGATGTCTGACGTCTCAAGCGGCTCGGAGGTATAGACCTTTCCGTTCTCGAACACGTCGATCCGGTCTCCTACAGACCAGTCTGACTTGTATCCATCTGTCTTGTTGCCTGAGATGCTGGTCTTGCTCTCAAACATCTCGGTAGTGAATACTACGGTCCTTGAACCAGTACTGGTGATTTCTTCTTTCTCTACGCTAAGCGGAGTTTTGTTGCAGGACAGCAGTGCTATTGCAGCTGCGGCAACCATGAAGATAGAACACTTTCTCATACTACAGATCTCCATAGTCATCAATGTTGTTGTGGTCATAACCGTTGCCGGCATATCCAGGATCACTGAAAAGTACGTCATTAGGACTCTGGCAGATCAGGCTCTGAGGGATGAGTTCAAAGACTCTTGCCACTGGGGCTGAATACTCTTTCTTTTTCATAATATATTACTAGTTTTTTAGTTGTTCGTGTATTACAAATTTACCATTGGTGCCGCCAAAATCTTTTATCAATTCCTTGAATTGTGGCCTGTGAATTGATAAAAACCGGGAAAAGTGTTCGTTTATTTATGTTTATATTTGTGAAATCGTGCTTTGAATTATGAAGAAAGCTGTCATATATTCTTTTTGTGTCTGCCTGTTTTCATGGGTGGTGTTCGGGTTGGTATGGCTCACCGTTCTGAAGGATCAGCCGTCGGATGGTGTTGGCATGCAGGTTTCCATGAGCTTGTATATGTTCTTCCCTATGATCGTTGCACTGGTGTCGCAATGGTCTCGGAAGGAAAAACCGTCTGGAACGGGACTCCTCAGTTTCAAGGTGTCCTGGGGGTGGCTCATTGCGGTTGCCATTCCTTATGCTGTGCTTCTGCTTTCTGTGCTGATCAGTGCATTGATGCCTGGTGCGCAGTTGCATTATGGTCCTGAGGGTATTATTGCCATGTCGGGACTGGAGGGCGAGACGGCTGATCAGATCGTCGCTCAGTTCAGCTCGATTCCACCGGCAGCAGTCATCACGGGAACGTTGATCAGTGGCCTCATTGCCGGATGTACCGTCAATGCCGTAGCTGCTTTCGGTGAGGAATATGGTTGGCGCAACTATATGGTGGACTCACTCAGAGGTGTCCGATTCTGGAAAGCTGCACTTCTCATAGGCTTTGTCTGGGGCATCTGGCATGCTCCGCTCATCCTTCTCGGACACAATTATCCACAGCACCCTGTTGCAGGTGTAGGAATGATGTGTGTGTTCTGTATCCTGCAGGGAACGCTTGAACTTTGGTTTGTGCTCAAGACCGGTTCGGTCATTCCTGCCGCGATGATGCACGGAATCGTCAACGCTATTTCCGGAGCTGTGTTGTTTCTGGTCCATGGAGGCAGTGACCTTACAGTGGGCGTTCCCGGTCTGTCGGGTTTCATCGCTATGTCCATCGTCATCGCAATTATCTGGTTCTATGACCAGAAGCATGACAGGATCATGTCATCGGCGCTGATGGGAGGAGACTGCGCTGATTGATGACGTCCGTGCAGCTGGATGGTGTGACGGCGCAGCTGGGCCATTTTGCTGAAACGTAACTCTCTGACAGTGAGTAATATAAATGAAGTCCCATTGGTCGAAAAACCAATGGGACTTTGTGTATCTAATTGTATTTCAGTGACTTATGTTTCAGCCGCACGTGCAGCTTATGTTTCAGTCGCAAATGCCGCAAATGCCGGCAGAGGTGTTGAAGGTACAACCGGCGAGAAGTGAGCTGACCAGCGCCTGTTACAATTCTGTTAAACTATCGTAAATAGTTCAAAATGTGTGAAAAACGCTGGTTTTTTGCTTAAATCAGCCATTTCATTTCAAAAAATAGCCATTTCACCCATGTGACTGTTTCAAATGGAGCCCTTTTTTATAACTTTGTGATACTGAAAGATTAAACAAGAGTTGATAATCTATCACGTACCTAAAAACACTATTCACAACTCTACATGGCCGGAGGATTCGTCCTCCGGTTTTGTATTTATGGCTGTGTCTAGTTGAACTTGACCTGGACCTGGCACATGAGGGCGTGGTTGCCGATCTTGTTGAAGACGGAGCGGTAGTCGGTGATGGCGCTCTTGTAGACGTACTGCATCTGGAGGCGGCAGCCTTTGAAGAACCAGTACTGGAGACCGAGGACGGCCTTGTGCATGTCGAGGTCGAGACTGGTGTTGAAGTCGAAGTAGTCGTAGGATGCTATGAGGTCGAGGGCGTTGCCGTTCTTTGTCTTGCACAGTGTCTTGAAGCCTGTGATGTATGCTCCGAGGCTCTCGACGTCTCTGTCGTAACCACTTACGAACTCGCTATGGATTCCCAGACCGTCGGTCCTGTAGTTGGCACCGATTGAGTATCTGTTGCGACGGTAGTCCTGGCCGATGACCATCAGAGGGTTGAAGACGGTAGGGCCGACAAGGGCGTTGCCGTAGCCGATCTGGCCGGTAGCGACGATGTTGAGGCCGTTGACAGGACGGAACTCGAGACGGCCGATGACGTCCTTGCTGTTGTTGCGGTCCTTGCGGTTTATACCGGTACCGTTGAGGACGTTGAGCTCGTAGCGGAAGAACTTGTCGTCGGTCTCGCCGAATACTGCAAGGCCAAGGTCACGACCTGCTGAGACGCCATAGAGCGGGTCGCTTCCGCATCCTGCGAGGTAGGTGACACCCTCGGCACAGAGGTCGATGGTCTCAGCGAGGAAAGGTGCGAGTCCGTTCTCGATAGAGAAGGCGTTCTTGAACTGGCCGAAGCGGACGTTCAGCATATTGTCGTTGGTCAGTCTGACGTCGGTGAAATACTCCTGGACGGAGCTGCTGAAATCGTGCATGAAACGGAACGACCATCTTGGGGTGATGTCCGCATCCATCCAGACGATGGCGCGTTTCATGTCGAAGGAATTGGTCTTGACTCCGTTCTTTTCAGCGAATGTATATCCGCCCTGGATGAAGCCATGGACTGCGATCCTGTCCATAAGGTCAGGGCCCATGGTCTGTGCCTGGACTGTGTTGCCGAGGCTGAGCATTCCGCATGCAGCGGCGATGAGAGATATGAATGTCCTTGTCATGGATTGTCTTTTAAATTAATTGATTATAAGCATTTTAGCAACGCTTTCCGAGCCAGACGTAGAGTCGTCCGACAAGTACGAGGAAGATAAGGAGGGCGAGGACGTACCACATTACTCCCATGTAAGGAAGGCCGTCGCAGAAGCCGAAGGCACCGGCAGGGGAGCCCCAGTTCATGAAGAAGTATGGGTAGTTGGTGGACGAACTGAAGTGCCAGTCGCAGACATAGCCTATGCTGGCGAAGCCGAGGTAGTAGAGCGGTGGCAGGATCACCCACCATGAATCACGGCCGTCAAGCAGGTATCGAGGCTTGCGGATGCTGAAACGTCCGGACTCAGCGCTTCTTGCGCTCTGGTTCATGGTACCCCAGATCGAGCTTGCTACGAAGAAATCGATGACCGATGCGACAGGGACGACGACATGGACGAGGTTGCTCTTGAGAGCCCATGCCTCCGGTCCGCCGACAGGCGCGAGAAGGAAGCAGTAGACCATTCCCGTAAGGGTGATCGCGACGGTGAAGACGAGCTTCAGGACGGCCATCGTGTGGCTGACGACCGAACGTCGTACCATGGTCACGAGACCCACGAGACATGCGATGCAGATCCAGAGGTTGGACTGGATGGTGAAGTAGAGCATGGCGGACGGGTTGCCGAAGATCTTGTCAGGGGTGCAGATGTTGAGCCATACGCCCCAGAGGGAACATATCACGACGCACAGCTTGAGTGCGACCGATGTGTAGAGTCTGAGTTTCATTATTCGTCAATCTTGATTGTGTCGTAGGCGAAGTCAGCAACGTTCGTGTCGAGGAATTTCTCGTCGATGAGTTCCTGGATGTCGCCTTCGGTGAGGTTAAGCTTGCCGGCATTTCTTCTGAGATAGTCTGCCATCTTCTCGACTGTCGAGAATGGATGGATCTCGCTTCCGACTGAAAGGATTACTATATTTTCCATATATTGCCAGGTTCTATTGGTTAAGCAAAATTAAGAATTTTCTTATATTTGCTAAACATGATTATACCAGAAACTTATGAATAATTTTTCTTTCTATAGCCCGACTGAGTTCGTTTTCGGCAAGGGAACTGAGGGTCAGGTCGGCGATCTTTGTCTCAAGCATGGTGCTTCAAGAGTGATGGTCGTCTATGGCGGCGGCTCTGTTGTGCGTTCAGGACTTCTCGCCAAGGTCGAGGCCAAACTGACTGAGGCAGGCCTTCCATATTGCCTTCTCGGAGGTGTCGTTCCGAACCCTGTCGACACCAAGGTCTACGAGGGTCTCGAGATGGCCCGCGAGTTCCAGCCTGACTTCCTTCTTGCTGTCGGTGGCGGCTCTGTCATCGATACTGCGAAGGCGCTTGCGGTCGGTCTCTGCTACGATGGAGACTTCTGGGATTTCTATATCGGTAAGGCAAAGGCGCAGAAGGCTATGCCTGTCGGTGTCGTGCTGACTATTCCTGCCGCAGGTAGCGAAGGCTCAGGCAACTCTGTGATTACCAATACGACAACCAAGGTCAAGGCCGGTCTCAGGCTTCCTATGCTCCTGCGTCCTAAGTTCGCTGTGATGGACCCTGAACTTACCATGACCCTGCCTCTCTATCAGACCGCTGCCGGCATTTCGGACATGATGGCCCACATCCTCGAGCGTTACCTCAGCAACACTCCGGATGTCCAGATCGGTGATCGCCTCGCTGAGGGAATGCTTCTCGCGATCATGGAGACCGCACGGAAGCTTATGGCGGATCCTTCTGACTATCAGGCGCGTGCGAATATTATGTGGTGTGCGACTATCGCCCATAACGATACCTGCTCGCTCGGCCGTCAGGAAGACTGGAACAGCCATGCGATGGAGCATGAGATCTCTGCTGAGTACGATGTGACCCATGGCGCCGGTCTCGCAGTGATCTTCCCTGCATTCCTTGCCTATGCGGCTCCGAAGAACCCTGGCAAGATCGCCCAGCTCGGCCACCGTGTGCTCGGAATCTCCGATTCAGGTGATGCTGTCGCAGACGCATTCGCCACTGCCGCAGCCCTCAAGGCCTGGTTCAAGGATGTCCTGAAGATGCCTGTCACATTCGCTGAGCTTGGCGTACCATCGCCTGATCTCGAGCTCATGAACGCCCGCCTCCACCGTCTGAAGGGTGAGGTCATGCAGGGCTATCTCCCGCTCGATGCCGCTGCCACTATGGAAATCTATAAATTGGCGTTGTAGTGGATTTCGAAGCGGCGGCGTAGCTCGTCGCGGTCGCGGATGATTGCCCGGAGCTCTTCAAGACGCTCAGCGTTAGGCGATTCCGGAATCCAGAGCTTGAGGTAGCCGCCTTCGGCGTATTTCTCGCCAATGTGCTCGACTGTACGGTTCCAATGGCCTTCGCGGTCCAGCTCGGGGTAGTGGCTGAGACCGTACTGGACTGTCCGTCGTATGACTGTGTCGGCATCGATCTGGCGGTCGGCCTCTGCTACGATCTTTCCGTAGATGGTCCTTGGCTCATGGTCTGACGATGCGCGATGGTCCTCCGCAGCCTGGGCGATCAGCTCGATCTGCTCCGGGGTGAACCACTCGGAAAGCGACTGACGGCCCTCCGACGTGTCTGAGGTGCCGGTCGGAGCTGAGAGTTCCTCGCGGATTATCCTTCCAGAGATCAGGTGATGTGTCTTGCGGTCCTCGCGCAGTCCAAGGTCATGACAGGCGCAGGCTGTGTAGACGATAGCCTCGTCGACATCGTAGAACTGCGAAAGATAAAGGCCCTGCTCGATCACCTTGCGGACATGGTCCTGCTGATGGCCTTTGTCGAAGGCGTCATAGCAGGGAATGATATTGGTTTCGATGAAAACTGTAAGGCTTTCTGGAATCATTGTCTTTGTATTTTCTCCAAAGATAGCGTAATTTTGAATTGCCAATGCGATATTTTGGATTGCCGACATGAAAGAACACTACAACATAAAGGGAATGAGCTGCGCGGCATGCGTTGCCAGGATCGAAAAAGCTGTCTCAAAGGTAGATGGCGTCGATGTCGTGAGTGTCAATCTGCTTACCAACTCGATGACGGTCGAAGGCACTCCTGAGCCGAAGGCTGTCATGAAAGCAGTCACTGGCGCAGGTTACGGAATATCGAAAAGACTGGACTCTGAGGACCAGAGCACGATCCAGGACGATACACGTCCGATGCTGACAAGATTCATTGTTTCTCTTCTGGTACTGGCTCCTCTGATGTATCTGAGCATGGTCAAGATGGCCATGGACCCGACTTCCGGGACGCTCGAGATGCTCCTGTCCCTTGCGATCATGGTTATCAACAGGAAGTTCTTCGTCAGCGGAATAAAGGGCGTCCTCCATGGCAGCCCGAACATGGATACTCTGGTTGCACTCGGCGCGTCTGCAGCATGGATTTTCAGCCTCGTCTCGCTTTATATAACTCATGACTTCCACAGCCTGTACTTCGAATCTGCAGGCACAATCCTGACTCTGATCACCCTCGGCAAGACTCTCGAGGCCTATTCCAAGGGAAGGACGACCGATGCGATCAAGGGGCTTCTGAAGCTCACTCCTAAGACGGCGACCGTCATCCGGGACGGTGCCGAGGTGGTGGTCGCTTCTGACCAGATTGCGGTCGGTGAGCTGTTTGTCGTCAGGCCTGGTGAAAGCATTCCGGCCGACGGAGAGGTCGTCGAAGGCGGAAGCAGCGTCGACGAATCTGCCATGACAGGCGAGAGCATCCCGTCGGACAAGACTCCGGGATGTCCTGTGAGCGCAGGTACCATAAACCAGACCGGATGGCTTAAGTGCAAGGCCGTCAGGACAGGCTCGGATACCACTATCTCGCAGATGGTCCGTCTTGTCAGCGAGACGGCTTCGGGCAAGGCGCCTATCTCGAGGATCGCGGACAAGGTCTCAGGAGTGTTCGTCCCGGTGGTGATCGTCCTTGCGCTTGTCACGACTGCCGCGTGGTGCCTGCTTGGCGCTGAATTCGGTCAGGCCTTGCTCAGAGGCGTCGCAGTGCTTGTCATCAGCTGTCCATGCGCCCTCGGTCTTGCTACACCTGTAGCTATCATGACCGGCAGCGGCAGAAGCGCCCGTTCGGGCATCCTCTTCAAGAAGGCCCAGGCTCTCGAGATGGCCGGAAAGGTCAGGACGGTCGTCCTTGACAAGACCGGAACGGTCACAAGCGGCAAGCCGAAGGTGACCATGGTGTGTCCATCTGAAGCTTGTACGGAGGAGGAACTCCTTGCCGCGGCTCTCTCGGTCGAGATGCAGAGCAGCCATCCTCTGGCCTCGGCGATAACCGGATATTGTACTTCCAGAGGCATCGTGCCTTTCGAGATAACTGATTTCGAGACTGTCCTTGGGAACGGGGTACAGGGCCGGAATCATGGTACCATGATCAAAGGCGGAAACGCTTCCTTCGTCGGCCTTCCTTCGAACGCCGCTCTGGAAGTGGCGGCCGCTTGCATGGAAAGAGGCGAGACCCCTCTGTTTTTCAGCCGGGACGATCGTTTCCTTGGCATGGTAAGCGTTGCGGATACGATCAAGGATGACAGCGTGGAGGCGGTCAAGAGGCTGAAGGACATGGGAATAGATGTCGTCATGCTGACTGGCGACAACAGGAAGACGGCGGAGTCCATCGCGAAGATTGCCGGTATCGGGACGGTCCATGCGGAGGTCCTTCCTGAGGAAAAGGCCGAGATTGTGTGGAAGCTCCAGAAGAAGGGGGCGGTCGCTATGGTCGGCGACGGTATCAATGATGCCCTTGCGCTGACCGTCGCGGATGTCGGTATCGCTATCGGAGCGGGAACTGACATCGCGATCGATGCTGCGGATGTCGTCCTGTCGGGAAGCAGCCTGCTGGATGTCTCAAGGGCTGTGACGATCAGCAGGAAGACTCTGAGGAACATCAAGGAGAACCTTTTCTGGGCGTTCTTCTACAACGTGACGATGATTCCTCTGGCTGCCGGTGTGCTTTATCCACTGACCGGTTTGAGCCTCAGCCCGATGGTCGCATCTGCCGCGATGAGCCTGTCAAGCTTCTGTGTCGTAATGAATGCATTGAGACTCAATTTGTTGAAAATTAAATAATTCAGAATATGGGACTTTTCAGTAAGAAGAAAGAGGAGACTCTTGTCGAGAAGACTTTCAAGGTCAAGGGCATGATGTGCTCCCATTGTGAGATGACAGTCAAGACCAAGCTCATGGCTGTTCCTGGCGTAAAGGACGTGTCTGCCAGCTCGGTCCTCGGCAAAGTCTGCGTCACCGCGACCCCTGAAGTCACCGACGAGGCGATCAAGGACGCAATTACCGCTACCGGATATACTGTTTTGGCGTAAGGTGCTGATTGTTAAGTACTTACGAATTTACTTTCGGCTGATTAACCGAAAGTAAAATTGTAAGTTATTGTTGCATAGATACTTAGGATATCTTAAATTTGTGGGGTATGAGAAAGATTGCTTTATTGATGGCACTGTGTGCCGTGCTTGGCTGCGGAAGTGGCAGGGCGAAGTATCAGCCGGTGACTCCGGCGCAGGCTCCGACTCCTGATTCGCCGACTGTATATTTTACTTCAGAGATTTCTCCGGAGTCTCTCGTGAGGATTTTCAAGGCGCTCGGCGTCGAGATGGAAGGCAAGGTCGCCGTAAAGATCTCGACAGGCGAGGGTGGCAACACCCATTATCTCAAGCCTACTCTTATCCGCAATCTCGTGGAGGAGGTGGACGGCAACATCGTTGAGTGCTGTACCGCTTACGGCGGAACCCGTCAGGACCCTAAGAAGCACTGGGAGACTATCCATGAACACGGATTCGATTCACTTTTCACGGTCGACCTTATGGACGAGTCCGGACAGTTCCAGATTCCGGTCAAGGACAAGAAGTTTATCCAGTATGACATTGTAGGTGAGCATCTTAAGAACTATCGTTCGATGGTCAACCTCGCGCATTTCAAGGGTCATGCGATGGGCGGTTTCGGCGGAGTCCTCAAGAATGCTTCGATCGGTGTCGCTTCGACTGCCGGCAAGGCTTATATCCATTCGGCCGGCAAGACTGACAATGCTACCAAGGCATGGCTCCCTGGCAATCTGGCTTCCGGCAAGACTCAGGACGATTTCCTCGAGTCCATGGCAGCCGCAGCGCAGGCTGTACACGAGTATTTTGAGGGTAGAGTAGTGTATATCAATGTGATGAACAATATGAGTGTTGACTGCGACTGTGACGGTCATCCTGCAAAGCCTGAGCTTCTTGACATGGGCATCATGGCTTCGCTCGACCCTGTCGCTGTCGATCAGGCTTGTCTCGACAAGGTCTTCAACTATGAAGGAAAGCCAGGCGACGACAACCAGCCGCTCATCGAGCGTATCAACCGTCAGCACGGTACCCACATCACCGAGTATGCCGAGCAGATCGGCCTCGGTTCCCGTTCATACAATCTCGTTGTAATCGACTGACGGTGCTGAAATGACGGTCTGGCCGTCGGGCAGGGTACCATGGACCTATGGCAAAATTAGCAAAAGGCAGCAAGGCTCTGGCCTATCTGGTCGCGCTCCTGACGGTCGTCGTCTGGGGCGAGACTTTTGTGTCCAGCAAGATCCTGCTTTCTCATGGACTGAGACCGGCGGACATTTTCGCTTTCCGTTTCGCGATCGCGTATGCGGGAATGTGGGTGCTGTCGAACAGGAAGTTCCTCAGCCGCAACTGGAAGGATGAGCTGTATATGCTGCTGCTCGGTATCTTCGGCGGCTCGCTTTATTTTCTGACTGAGAACAGCGCGCTGGAGTATTCGACCGCTTCGAATGTGGCGATCATTCTCTGTGCGACGCCGCTTGTGACTTCGATCCTGATGGCGGCTTTCTACCGCGAGGAGAGGATGAGACGCAGCCAGTTCGCTGGTGCCTTCGTCGCTCTGGTCGGTCTTGCGCTGATCATCTTCAATGGCGAAGTCATACTGAAACTCAATCCTTTAGGCGATAATCTCGCTTTCGGCGCGGTGCTTTGCTGGGGTGCGTATTCGATGCTGATGAAGAGGGTGGCCGGCCGTTATGACACGACTTTCGTCACCCGCAAGGTCTTCGGCTACGGCCTCCTGACGATCCTCCCATACTTCGCCTTCTTCGGCTGGCCTTCGGTCCTCGGCGCTCCTGCCTCCGGCGTGACTGACGGTCTCGGTTCGGGCTTTGCTTCGGGCGTTCTGGCGGACCCGGTTGTATGGGGAAATCTGCTGTATCTGGGCATCGTGGCGTCGTTGGCCTGCTATCTGGCCTGGAACTGGTCCCTCAAGGTCCTCGGCACCGTCAAGACGACCAACATCCTCTATCTCCAGCCATTCTCGACGATGGTCATCGGCTCGCTCCTTCTCCACGAGCGCATTACCTGGATGGCCATCCTCGGCGCCGTCATACTCATCGCCGGCGTCTATAAAGTAGTGAAGTAAGGGGTTGCAATCGGCGACTTGGTGGCCTGGTTGGCAAAATGAAAAGTCAGCGGTAGTATGTATAATTAAAGTCAGCGGCAGTATGCAAAATGAATAGTCAGCGGCAGCGAAAGTGCCATACGTTGCATAGAATGGGTATTACGTGCCGCTGTCCAAAAATGCCATTTTGGTCAGCGGCAGCCAACCCCTGTTCCAGTGCCTTCCAGCGGCATTCGCCTGCCGCTGTCTTTTCATCGGCGAACTTATATCATTGATATATCACCGTCTGTCTCTTCATCGACGGCCCAAGGCAATCGAATATCACCGTCCGTCTCTTCATCAACGGCCCAAAGCAATCGGAAACGACCGTCCGTCACTTGCTCATCGGTCGCCTAGGACTGCGTCGACTACTGCGTAGTCAAGTTGCAGGACTCGGACGATGCTTTTCAGCGAATAGCCGAATGACGTTGACCAGATCCGATTGGCGACTGTCAGCTTTTCGTTGAGCGTACAGTCTTGTAATTCCTTTCCGATTAGAGACTTACGTATTTCCTTGGCTTTCTTTCGAAGTTCTTTCATATTCAGGTCTTCGAGAAGCCGGCTCTGGCAATTCATCTTGATTGAAGTTGCGACTTCGTTTCTCTGATGCAGGAATGCTAGATACCGGTTGGGCGTTGCATACAGCTGATTGACAAATCTCCAGTCTATCCAGCAATGCGTCATAATCATGCCTTTGTCATCGTATTCCCATTCATCCGGTATGTCTATGCGGGTATTCAGGGATTCCAACAGTGCCCGCCGTTTCAGGCGGCCGCATCTGGTACCATGGTCAAACTCGGTTTCTGGTGTGAAGAAGATGTTGCCCGCGCCCCATGGGTAGGAAGAGGGGAGGTATGCGTAACCGGCTTTTATGCAGTTGCGCTGTACGTACGCGATTGTTGTCATCAGCTGTTCTTCGCTTGTGATCGGATCCATGGAAGTCCTCAGGCTCCTTTTCTCAAGGCTTGTCAAAATGCGTGAAAGTTGCCTGTGGAAGATGATGCTGAACTTGCGACAGGCTTCGCGCTTGCCTTTTATGACCATATGGAAGTGGTTGGACATCAAGTTGATAGACAATATCTTGACTCCGTAAAGGAAAGACAGCACTGCAGCGATGTTCATCGCTTGGACATAGTCGGTCACATCAATGAAAAGCTCCGAGCAGATCGTGCCGTCGGAGTAAAAATGATAGCAATCTGTTATCGGGCGGTCAGCCCAGACATTTGTTTCCATAATATAGCAAGTTTAAATTTTCTAATTCTTCTCCCGACTTGCTACAGTATGGATTCCAATGGCTATTTTAGGGATAATTTGTTGTAAATCAAAGTGCGGTTCGTGTTTTTTTGATCATGGTACCTCGAATTCCGGCCGGCAAGAGTGAAAAGTCAGCGGCAGCGAAAGTGCCATACGTTGCATAGAATGGGTATTACGTGCCGCTGTCCAAAAATGCCATTTTGGTCAGCGGCAGCCAATCCCTGTTCCAGTGCCTTCCAGTGGCATCCGCCTGCCGCTGTCTTTTCATCGGCGAACCAAAACAATCGGAAACGACCGTCCATCACTTCATCGGCGACTGGACGCCGTTCCGGCACTAATAGATCTCCGGGTTCATTGCGGAGTATTCCTTGAAGAGCTCAAGGCATTCGGCGCGGCCGACTTCGGTGAGGAAGTCGCCGAGCTTCTCGCGGCCGCTGAAGATCTTGTCGAACTTGTCGTCGCGGAAGCCGATGCTGTCGTTGTCCTTGATGGTGCAGCCGTAGTAGATCTTGTCGATGTTGGCCCACATCAGGGCGCATAGGCACATGTTGCATGGCTCGCCGGTCGTGTAGATGGTGCAGCCGGTGAGGTCGTAGGTCCCGAGATTATGGCAGGTGTCGCGGATGGCTTCCATCTCGCCGTGGCAGGTCGGGTCGTTCTTGAGGAGGACCCGGTTGTGACCTCTTCCTACTATTTCTCCGTCTTTTACGATGATAGATCCGAATGGACCTCCGTGGCCTTTCTGGATGCCTTCGCGGGCTTCCTGGATGGCCATTTCCATATATTCAAGGTGGCTTGGCATAATGTTGCTAATTTAGCTTATTTATTTAGAATTAATTGAGCATAATGATTATATTTGTATTACTAACCCCAATTTCATTATGAATTTCCTCGAAGAAAAGATTCTGCAGGATGGGTCCATCAAAGAGGGCAACATCCTAAAGGTTGACAGTTTCCTGAACCACCAGATCGATATCGACATCATGCGCCAGATGGCCTACGAGTTCAAACGCAGGTTCCGTGGCGTCGAGGTCAACAAGATTCTGACAATCGAGGCCAGCGGTATCGCTATCGCGACTCTTCTGGGACATCTCTATGACGTCCCTGTGGTCTTCGCCAAGAAGAGCCAGACTGCGAACAGCACAGACGACAAATACGTTTCTGAAGCCTATTCATTCACTCACAAGAAGATGAACAACGTCTTCATCTCGCGTCCTTACCTCCATGCGACTGACAAGGTCCTCATCGTCGATGACTTCCTCGCTGACGGACAGGCTGCCCATGCTCTGATCGACCTTGTGCATCAGGCAGGCGGTACAGTTGCCGGAATCGGTATCGCAGTCGAGAAGGGACAGCAGAAGGGTGGTGCCATGCTCCGCGAGGAGGGCTTCAGGGTCGAGTCGATCGCGATCGTCGAATCGATGGACTGGCAGACTCAGACCATCAAGTTCCGTGACCAGCCGGCTCAGCCGCTCCAGAACCCTAACCTCAAGATCGGTTAAGACTGGGTTCATGGTACCGGCCCTCGGGCAGGGTACCATGATCCTACGACATCCGGAAATACTGACGACAACCAGCAACTAAAACCAATCAATATGGACAAATCTTCCAGCAACATCTATCAGCTTGACGGACGTGTACCTGTGCTTCAGGCTGTGCCATTCGGACTCCAGCACGTGCTGGCCATGTTCGTTTCGAACATCACTCCGATCATCATTCTCGCAAACATCGTCGGCATCTCGCCTGAACTCAGCGCTGCTCTCGTGCAGAACTGTATGGTGATCGCCGGTATCGGTACTCTCGTCCAGCTCTATCCTGTCTGGAGGGTCGGTTCACGCCTCCCGATCGTCATGGGTATCAGCTTCACCTTCCTTTCGCTTGCGATCTTCATCGGTACGACCCAGGGTATGGGTGTGCTCATGGGAGCTGTAGTGATAGGTGGTATCTTCGAGGGTCTCCTCGGCCTTTTCGCTAAGCATTGGATCAAGATCATCGCTCCGGTCGTTGCGGCTACAGTCGTCACCGCCATCGGTTTCTCACTTCTTCCTATCGGTGCGAATTCTTTCGCCGGTGGCCAGGATGCTGCTGATTTCGGTGCTGCCCACAACTGGATCGTCGGTACCGTCACATTGCTGACCTGCCTTGGCTGCCAGGTGTTCGGAAAGGGCTTCTTCCGCTCGCTTTCAGTGCTCATCGGCCTTATCGTCGGCTATATCCTGTCTGTCTGCATGGGCATGGTTGATTTCTCAGGACTCAACGGCGTCGGTTTCATCTCGCTTCCAAAGATCCTTCCTTTCAAGCTCGAGTTCGACCTTGGCGCTATCCTTTCTGTAATCGCAATCTTCTGTGTATCAGCTACTGAGACTATCGGTGACACATCTGCTCTCTGCTCAGGTGCCCTCAAGCGCCTTCCTACAGACCGCGAGCTCGGTGCATCTATCTCATGCGACGGTTTCGTCAGCTCGATTGCCGGTATCTTCGGATGTACCCCTATTACTTCATTCTCACAGAATGTCGGTCTCGCATCTATCTCAGGCGTAGTGAACAGATTCGCTATCGCTACCGGTGCCTGCATCATGATCCTTGGCGGTATCTTCCCAGCTGTCGGAACAATCCTTACAACCATCCCTCAGGCTGTCCTCGGTGGATGTACTATCATGATGTTCGGCTCGATCATGTTCGCCGGCTTCGGAATGCTTGCAAAGTGTGGCTTCAACGACCGCAACATGGTCATCGTCGCCCTCTCGCTCAGTATCGGTCTCGGCTTCACCCAGGCCAGCGCGATGTTCAACATCTTCCCTCAGATCATCCGTACAGTCTTTGCTGAGAACTGCGTCGCAGTAGTATTCCTCCTCGCAGTCATCCTCAACCTTGTACTCCCAAAGTCAAAGGAAGCTTAATCGCTTGACTTTTAGTATTTTATACATTTCCCTGTAGTGCGTCTTTCACTACAGGGATTTTTGTATAATATCGCAAAATGAATTATATTTGTGTATAACCGACGATTATATGCCAATCCATCTTCTTCCTTCGCTGCTTATCTCGCTTTTTGCGGTGGGATACACTCCTGGCCCTGCGAATATCTTTGCGCTGTCGTGCGCAATGGCGCATGGCAGAAGGAATGCTATGAAGGCGTGGGTCGGTCTTCTCTGCGGCTTCTGTATCGCAGCGCTGCTGGCTGCGGCCGCGGTCCATCTGGTCGGGATGGCGATAGGACCGTACATCAGCCTGGTGAAATATCTCGGCGCGGCCTACATCCTCTATCTTGCGTGGAAGACCTATAAGGCAAGCATTACCGACAGGAGCGATGTCGGATGCACGTTCTGGGACGGGTTCATGGTACAGCTCACCAACGCCAAGATGATACTTTTCGACCTGACTGTCTATTCGACGTTCGTGCTGCCTTATTCGGAAAAGTTCATCGATCTGCTGCCTGTCGCGGCGCTCCTGCTGATCGCGGGACCTGGTGCGAACCTGCTCTGGCTCGTCGCCGGTTCAGTCCTCAGGCCGTTCGTCGCCAAGAATCAGAGGACGGTCGACGTCGTCATGGCTATGGCGCTCGTCGCATGTGCCCTGATGATCCTGCTGCGTAGCTAGCCCACGCCTGATGTCCGCCGTCCTGGCTAGTCCCCGTATTTCGGGTCCTTCAGAGCGGCGATGGTCGTGATAGGCTTGGTCAATGCTTTCTTCTGGAGGAAAGAGTAGTGGTGGGCGCTGGCCCTCTTGTCCAGCTCGGCTTCTCCCAGGACGAAAGTGAAGCCCTCCAGCCTCTTGCTGAACTCGCTCTTGCAGAATTCCACATCTCCGTCTGAGATGATCATCTTGAAGACATCAGCCTTGTAGAAGGTGATGTTGGTCGCGCCTTCCCTGAATGTGACGCTCTCCTTGACCTCGGCCTCCTCGTACCACTCGAGCATCTTCTCCAGCTTGGCGATCGCAGAAGCCTTGTTCTTGCCAAGGGTGAAGCTCAGGATATGGTTGGTCTCAGTGTCAAGAGAGTTGAAGACAAACGCGGAATCGTTCCATGTGATCGTGCACCAGTTGTCTTTATAGATACGGTCGGCTTTGCTTTGCTTTGCAGACTGGGCAAATGCGGGCGCAAAAAGGAACAGGACGGAAAGCGTAAGGATAAGATGTTTCATGGTACCTCCTTGAAATTGATGTGACTTTTGCAAATATAGCAAAAACCCTGTCGTCCGCAAGGCAACAGGGTTATAGCGTAAAGTAGATAGTGTGTATAAATTTGTGAATATTTGTTTTTCGTTGTGCAAATATAATATCGTTTAATCGTTTTAACAAAATAAATGTCTTAATATTTTTAATAATATTTGCCGTATGGAAAGCAATCTTTATATCCGCGACGCGCGACCCTCTGATGCTCAGCTGATTGCGTGGACAATCCTGACCGCGATGGGCCTGGAGGAAGATCTCGTTCCGCATATGGCCGAGATCACAATCCGCGAGGATACGTTATATTCATGGTGCCGAGCACGGATTGCGGTGCTCGACGGAACGCCTGCGGGTTGCCTGATCTCGTATCCGGGAGAGGAGTATATGCAATACAGGAACGCGACATGGCGCATGTTCCGTCCGTTCGAGAATGACGAGCTGGCGGACTTCGACCTTGAGACTTTTCCGGGGGAGTACTACCTCGACTCGCTGGCCGTCAAGCCTGAATTCAGGGGCCGGGGCCTGGGAAAGGCCTTGCTTCTCGACGGCGTCGCAAAGGCCCATTCGATGGGTTACGACAAGGTGACCCTGATTGCCGAGACGGATCATCCTCATCTTCGTGAGTTCTATAACAGCTGCGGTTTCATGGAATTCGGCGACCTGCTTTTCTTCGGAGATGACTATAAGAGGATGGAGTACATCGGTTAGGCATGGAAATCTATGGCTGACTTTGCACTATTTCAAAATATTGCCTAATTTTGCAGCCCTCAATAAGATGAATTTAACAGATTGACTATGTTTATCAAAGATATCAAGGTGCTTGACTGCACTATCCGCGACGGCGGTCTGATGAATAAGTGGCAGTTCAGCAAGGAACTTGTCAAGGCTGTCTATGACGCTGACGTCGCAGCTGGAATCGATGTGATGGAAATCGGCTATATCAGCAGCGAGGACCAGTTCCCACGTGGCGAGTACGGCCCATGGAAATTCTGCGCTGAGGATGATCTCCGCGAGATCGTAGGCGACAACAACACGGACATGAAGCTTTCAGTGATGGCTGACATCGGCCGTATCAAGTACGACGACATCCGTCCTAAGTCAGAGAGCGTGGTGGACCTTTTCCGTGTCGCTTGCTACGACTATCAGATCGACAAGGCTATCGAGCTTGCACATCATGTGATGGACAAGGGCTATGATGCTACTATCAACCTCATGGCTGTCTCAAAGGTCAATGACCGTGCTCTCGACCAGGTACTCGCGGACGTCGCTGCATCACGCGTCGGTACATTCTACCTCGTCGACAGCTTCGGAAGCCTCTATTCTGAGGATATGCACAGCCTCGTGGAGAAGTACCAGAAGGCTCTTCCTGGCAAGACCATCGGTTTCCACGGACACAACAACACCCAGCTTGCGTTCGCCAACACCATCGAGTGCCTCATCAAGGGCGTACGTATGGTCGACGCAACTATGCTCGGTCTCGGCCGTGGCGCAGGCAACTGTCCTCTCGAGCTTCTTCTTTCGTTCCTCAAGAACCCTAAGTACCACTCGCTTCCTGTCATCAAGTGTATCCAGGACTATATCAAGCCTCTCCAGAAGGATCTCAGCTGGGGCTACTTCATCCCTTACATGATAACAGGCGCACAGAACGACCACCCACGTTCAGCAATGGCCTGGATGGCCGGCGAGAACCGCGACGACTATGTCGCTTACTACGAGTCGGTCGTCACCAACAAGGAAGTCTAAATAAAGGCCGACCCTCTGGTCGGTCTTTTTTATGTGGCATATCGCCAGGGTGGCGTTTTTATGTAGCATATCGCTAGGGCGGCGTTTTTATGTAGCATATCGCCAAGGTGGCGTTTTTTATGTAGCACATCGCCAGGGCGGCAGGCAGTAGCTTTGTATTTGTGTTTGCCGTGGGGCGATAGATTCTGGTTTTTGCAAAACGGAGTGCATGGAAAACCATGTTCTGTGCACTTGGTGGCACATTGTCATGCACTCCTGGCACTGTCAGGCCTGCGAGTGCACGCGAAACGCTATTACAGGGCCGTAGGATGATGGTCGGTATGCACTCCGATTTGCAAAAAATAAGTTGACTGACATACCGATTTGCAAAAAAGTTGACTGACATACCGATTAGCAAAAAGTTGACTGACATACCGATTTGCAAAAAGTAGACAGACGATTGCTTTTTCGCTCTTAAGCGGCCGTGCTTTGTGCCACCAAGTTTGCCTGGCACTTGCCGCAGATGCGGATGGCTGTCTCCTCCGGGACCCATGGCCACCCTCGCCGTGTCAGAGGGAGGGTCCACAAGCGTAGCGCAGTGGGAGGGATGGAGCGCGAAGCGCGGAAGGTCTCCGGAGGAGCGCAGCCTGCTTCGCCATGTTGTAGATGATGACGATGTCAATTGTTTGTGTGTGAATATAATAAGATTTTTTAAAACTTTTTAGCTCAATATTGTTTGTTATTCAAAAAATATCTATATTTGTAGAGCTTTCAGTCGGTCTTCGGACCATATTATTTAGGTTGTTTACTTTTAACTCTTGTTTATGCGTCTTTTCAGGTTTCGTATCTGTAGGATCGTGGTATTCATGGTTCTGCTTTTTTTATACTCTTTCCAGACGCATGCCCAGAGCTACAGAAGCCTTGATGATTATCCATTCATAATAATCCTGCGTGCTGAGACACCCCTTGAGGATCTCAACATGACCGATTCCCTTTTCAATTCGATCTCGACTGAGATCCAGTTCGTGGTAAACAAGACTGATCTCAACTATAAGGCTGATTTCTTCAGACTTTTCGAGAATGAGGTGCTGCCTCTCCTGAAGGACGAGAACGTGTCGATCCAGCAGCTCTTCATCCGCGGTGCGGCATCTCCAGAAGGTCCG
Source organism: Bacteroidales bacterium (assembly GCA_024398105.1). Lineage (GTDB taxonomy): Bacteria > Bacteroidota > Bacteroidia > Bacteroidales > UBA932 > Cryptobacteroides. The sequence goes on from JAKSJP010000018.1 coordinate 24,124, forward strand.
TATCTCAACAACCAGAGACTTGGAAGAGAAAGAACTCAGGTTCTCCTTGATTATATCAGGAAGGCGACATCCAGCGCCGATGCGGAAAGATCCTTTGAAGTGGCTGCTTCTTCAGTGACAGAAGACTACGCAAGACTTGTGGACCTCATGGAAGAGGCAGGCGACAAGGATGCCAGGAGAGTACGCGAGCTGTTCGAGTCGTGCGGCTGGGACGAGCTCCAGTGCAAGACTCTTCTCGGTAAGATTGACGGTGGCGCTCTCTGGAACAGGCTTCTCCATACTTATTTCCCATGCCTGCGTGCGACAAGAGTCGTGTTCGTGTTCAGAGAGGCAGGCCTTGGCAAGGAACTCGAGAAGGCAGGTCTTCCTCAGGGAGTCTATGCAGTCACACATTCGGCACCTTCCGGCATCCAGATTCCTGATTTCTCTTCATCAGTCGTCGAGAACGTGACCCCTGACTATAGCAGAAGGCATCTTCTTGCCGTCAGGACCAATCTCATCAGGGACTTCTTCTATATGCCACGCTTCGGTTTCGCACCGTCGCTTGATGTCCAGCTGGAATACTATCCGCTCGGCGGCCATTATACTGCAAATGCTTCATTTACATGGAGTAACCATAGACATTGGGACGATCAGAAATTCTTCCAGATCAGGGATGCAAAGCTCGAGCTCAGGCGATATTTCAAGGGCGACGGCTCATTCACCGGCCTATACGCCGGAATCTATGGGGAAGGCGCCGTATATGGAATCGGACTCGGACCGGATACCGGTTGGGAAGGCGAGGCATGGGGCGGCGGCCTTGATCTGGGCTATGTCGTTCCGATCAACAGAAAGGGCAATCTCCGTCTCGAATTCAACGTCTCCGCGGGCTACATAGGCTCGGTCTACGATCCTTATGTCTATGGCAACCCGGTCACAGGAAGCACGGATGACAGACTCTACTATTATGACTACACTGGCTCGCCAAAGAATTTCGTCAGAAGGAACAATCTTCTTACATGGTTCGGACCTACGGATCTTGGAGTAAGCCTTACATACGATATCCTTTATAGAAAACCAGTCATGAAAGGAGGTACAAGATGAAAGCAGTGATCAGAAATATTCTTCTTGCATTGGCGGTTTCGCTTGGCGTCAGTGCTTGCATTGAACCTCCGCTCCATCTTCCTGGAGATGAAGTTCTTGTGGATATGCCTATGTATCTTACTGACCTTCAGGTCGTATGGGATGTAGACCTCGACTTCGAGAGCGACTGGCACTATGGCTGGGACGAGACCGACGTCGAACATTGGGGACCGATCGGATATCCTTATCCGTCCAACTACGAGGTCAGGAGGTACTATCTCGGCAACCAGCGCAAGGATTCCCATGACCAGGTCGACGGGTTCACGATCTTCGACACCCAGTTCCGCCGTTACTATAATTTCGGATACTATGATATGCTTGTTTGGAGTAATATTGATTCTGAGGATGGTGCTCAGGTGCTTGTGGTCGACGAGAAGAACCTCGACGAAGTCAGAGCTACCACTACAGGAACAAAGGGACTTGTAAGTCTCGCGAACCTTGATACCAAGGCTGTGGCCGCTATCTACAACCAGCCTGAGATATTCTACTCTTCATATATCGAGGACCTCTTTATCTCAAGGAACTTCTCTGACTACGACTACTATGACGAGAAGGAAGACGTCTGGGTCAAGAAGATCAGCACCACACTTACTCCTCTTGTTTATATATATCTTGTACAGATCATCATCTACAATAATGACGGACGTATCATCGATGCCAACGGTGACTGTGCCGTGACCGGTTTCGCTTCTTCGACCAGTGTCAATACGGGACATACAGGAATGTCATCCGGACCTGTCTATTTCCAGAGCCGCATGAAGAAGGGGCTTGACGTCAAAGGCCAGAAGGCCGACGTCGTGGGAGGAAAACTGACGACCTTCGGTCTTTGCGACATGGAACCATGGACAGTGACCAAAGGTCCGGTCTACAAGGGCTCGAGAGCTTCTCTTTCGAACATCCTGTATTTCGACCTGACATTCGTCAACGGCAAGGTCCAGACTCTCTCGGCAGACGTCACGGAGCAGTGCCAGAGACAGGCCCATGGCGGAATCATCACCATTGAGCTGGATGCCCAGAAGATCAAAGTCCCTGGTGGTGAGGATGATGGATCAGGAAGCTTGTTCGTCCCTACGGTCGATGACTATGAGGAAGTCGTATGGGACTTTGAGATATAACTCCAGATCAGATCTTTCAGTTGTTTAATCTTTCAACAATCAATATCATGAAACATTTCGGTTATTTAGTCGCAGCAACACTGGCCTTCGCCAGTTGCTCCAAGACTGAGCTCATCAATGAAAACAAAGGGGTGGACTCAGTGATCTCTTTCTCGGTAAGTCGTCAGAACGCAACCAAGGTGCAGAAACTCAATGAGACTCAGCATTACAATTTCGGAGTCTTTGCCTACAAGAACACTGACGTGGTGAACAACATCATGGAAAACTATCTTGTCGGCTTCATGGACGAGACTGCAAAGAAGGGCTATTATATGACTGACGGAGTCCAGACAACATTCGGCGATGCCGCAGGTACTGTCGACGGAAAGTCTCTCTGGCAGTATGAGATGCTCGGAAAGACTGAGTATACATATGTAGGCACAGAAGGATACTACACAAAGGACCAGACCCGGTATATGTCCAATCTTGACAACCAGTATCTCCGTTACTGGGACCTTTCATCCGAGTCTACCTCTTTCTATGCATATGCTCCTTATATCAACGGACAGGGCACCGCTACTTTCGACAACTCGACAAAGGTCCTCACTATTCCTGATGGATCTGTAGTCGCTGCGTCAGTCGACGGAAATGACACTCCTGAGGCTTGTGAGTATATGTACGCTGCTACCAAGGTTTCCAATACAGATTACAAGAAGGACGTCCAGCTCAACTTCAGACGTCTCATCTCCAAGGTGAACATCAAGTTCTGGGAGGATATCGCAGGCTATGACGTGAAGATCCTTGACCTTACCGCAGACTATGGCGTGTCAGCTGCTCCTTCAGTCAGGACAACCAGCGGCGACGATGTGAGCTACTCACAGGGCCAGTATTTCTCCAAGAGCGGCTACGATGTGGACTTTACTGACATCGCAGCACCTGTAGTTTCAGGCAAGACCGGTACATTTACCAGTGCGGCCCTCAACTTCAAGTCTCCTGAGGCTGCTCAGATCGGTACTTCAAGGAATGCCGCATCTGCTTCAGTGACAAGCTACTACGCAATTCCTAAGAACAATACTACCGGCTTTACCTTCCATGTCTCTTACCTCCTTACCTCAACCACTGGTGAGACTATCAAGGTACAGGATGCAACTGTATTTGTTCCTGCGGAAAATGCGAACTGGACAGCGAACACCCACTATACCTACATCTTCAAGATCACCAAGGGCAGCTCAGGTACAACCGGCGATCCAGGTACAATCGATCCTAACGATCCAAAGGCCGATACAGAGAATGCTCTCTATCCGATCGTCTTCGACAATTGTACAGTCGAGGAGTGGGTTCCTTCAGAGTATGAATATGAAATCAATTAATCAATGAACAGCAGATTCATGACATACATGCTGGCAGTGTCTCTTGCCATGGTCGTATCATGTTCCAAGATCGGAACCCGTATCGATGACGACCGTTCGACCGAGAGCACGGACCCTATGCGCTTCTCCAGCCCTGATGAGAACCATCAGGCGGAGACCAAGGCGTCGTCGCCGTTGACACAGGGTTTCCTCGTATCGAGCTGGAAGGCCTTCGGAAAGACCGGCCAGCATGTGGTCATGGATAAGTATGAGGTTCAGTACAGATACGATTCATGGCAGGGCAGCTCGCATTGGGGCTATGTCAGCGGCGGTTCTGATACTTTCTATCAGACGCAGTATGAGAGGTATTGGGACTATTCGAACTTTCCGTACCGTTTCTATGCGATCTCTCCTTGTCCTCCATATTCCGAGATGGGTTCTTTCGTCCTTTCGGACACTGAGCTTGTCCTGCCGGAATCTGTCGTGTTCGAGTCTCAGACATCGGCAGACGGACTCGTTTCCGATGCTGCTGAGCCATATATGCCTGCTCAGATACTACGCGACGTGGACGGACATGACTTCGATCTCATCGCAAAGGACCCGAGCGGCGAGGCAAAGGAAATCAACCATGGTTCGACATTGCTCAACCGTTCGGTCTCACTTCCTTTCCACCATATCACATCAAAGGTGAGGTTCGGATTCTATGTCCAGGATTTCGGCGAGGCTGAATCCGGTCCGATCCTTATCCACGACATTGAAGTGAAGGTCGTCTCAGACGGTTTCACGACTTCGGCCAAGGGATATTCTGCAGATCTTTCTTCTTCAGATATGCTTGGCGGAGATTTCACTACAAGAACCAAGACAGATTCACATCCGCTCCTGCTTACAGTCCAGGATGACGATGGAACTGCCAACGATCTCAGGTTCGCCCGCAGCAGAAGCACCGCCTATATGTGCAAGGCTTCTTCGGGTCTCATGCAGATCCCTCAGGACGCTGTCCAGATGAGGGTCTCATTCAAGGTCTCAGGACAGATGGTCGACACCAAGCTCATCGAGGCCTACTCTGGACAGATACATTACGACAGCACCAGCGACGAGACTGTCTATTCAGACCTTCTCATCACGGTCAAGTCTGCTGATGGTCAGAAAACTGATGTCTTCAGCTGGGGAAAGAACACTCTGAACTCCTATTACATAGTCCTGAGCCGTTTCTACCCGCTTTCAATAGAGTTCACCGCTTCACTTACGTCATGGGAAGACGTCAACGGCGCGCTCGACACTGATCTTGAAAAATAATAATAACTCTTGTATATGAAACACAACATTATCCCTTTCCTTGCAATTGGAGCAGCACTTGCTTTCTCCTGCACAAAGGACATCGATCCTATTCCGGACGACCAGAAGACTCCTATCGAGTTCTCGGTAAATGGTGATGGTATCACCCAGACCAAGGCCGGCTTCACCGAAGCCGCTACGCGTGTGATCGCTCGTTTCCAGAGCGATGAGAATGGTACGACCAACGTCAAGTATGCCAAGGCAGTGCTTACAGCTTCGAAGGATGCTGTCGGTGGTGCTGCCGGATATTCTTCTGTCGACTATGTCTCTTCAGACCAGAAGAAGTACTGGGACGATGCTTTCGGAAGAAAGGGACAGATCTCAGTCTATGCAGTAGCGATCCCTAACAGCATTGATCAGACAAAGCTTGCTGAGTCTCTTTTAGCAGGTGGTTCAAGCTGGGCTGCTGAAGCTGCTCCGGACAACACCATCACATGGAGCGTCGCTACTGACCAGTCCGGCAACCCTCTTGCTGCCGAAGATCTTGTCTACAGCAACAATATCCAGGACGGAGGCTCATACGGACGTTATACATACGATTATACTGCAAACTCATATCCTTCAGCCACAGGTGTAGCTGCTTCCCATGAGAACGGCAGACTGGTGTTCACACAGGCTCCTGGCGCAGACCCAAGTGATGCAGGTCATTTCGACAAGGGTCACCTTATCTTCAACCATTCGCTCTCACGTCTTACAGTTACTCTTGTCGAGGGTGACGGTTTCGATGGCGTAAAGACCAGCGCTGCTGACTTCAATTTCAAGACCGGCACCAATATCCAGCTCATGGATATGAACACTGCAGGTAAACTTGACCTCAAAGCTGGCTCATGGAGCAACATCAGCAGCTCTGACATCACCAGGATGGCTCCTTCAAGCGACCATTTCGGAGCAAACGGTACATATGCCTCACAGATGCTTCCTGACTACAAGTTCTATGAGAACGGTACTGACAATGTGATGCAGTTCGTGATCGATGACAATACTTACTATGTGACCCAGAAGCAGGTGTTCGCAGCACTCGAGAGCGAGGCTGCCAATGATGACCTGAAGAAGAGCGACGCTACAGGCAACTACTATCAGATGGAGCAGGGCAAGAACTATGTGCTTACCATTACTGTCAAGAAGACCGGTATCGAGAGCCTTTCTGCCACTCTTGCTCCATGGGTCGAGGTCAGCGGCTCGACATCTGTCAACAATGCGCATCTCTCGTTCTCGATGAGCGCCAGCGGTCAGGCTTGTGACAAGGATATCGACCTCTACAGACTTGCTGATGACAATGCAGGTTACGATGCTGACAATTACGATTTCTCATACGAGGGAAAGAACTGGTTCGGCAACTATCTCACCGGCGATGCTTACAAGACCACTCTTCTCCATGCTGACCTTGCAGACGGTAAGTGGAGTACACCATGGTACTTCGAGAGCAACAAGACATACTACCATTTCCGTACAGTCAACAAGGGTACAGCAGTGCTTGCAAATGACGCTGATGCCCCTGACTACTTTGAGATTGCCGGTTCTGCTACGGCTGATCCACATTGGGGAGCTCCGATGAAGCCTAAGGCAGGTGTCGCTTATCTCAAGTATGACGAGACAAAGGGCTATGAGGACTTCCTCTATCCAGCAATCGGTGCTACTGAGAGCACGATCGCAATCCAGGAACTCCATATGATGAGCAACATCAATGTAGTGCTCGAGACCAGCACCGACGACGGTAAGGTCGCATTCGCTGTCGGCGACGACAAGACAATCGTAAAGATCACCAGGATCTCAAAGAACGGTACCGTCGAGATGGGACGCGGTGTGGTTGCTGCAGCGACTGGCTCTGCTGACATCGGAGAGCATACAATGGCCACTCCAGCTGATTACTGGGCTACCACAAATGTGAAGACCAAGCCTTACACATTCTCGGTAGTTCCTCAGGTACTTGCCAGAGGTACTGATGATGAAGACTATGTAGGTATCTTCATCCAGACTCCTGACAGCAACCAGTACTATGTAGTGAAGGCTCTCAGCGACATCACAGCTGACACTGTAAGCGACCAGAGGAACCAGACCAAGGACGCCAAGATCCAGCGCTGGTATCCGGGCCACAGCTATACCTACACCATCAAGGTCACCAAGACCGGTATCCAGGCTATCACTGCTACAGTAGCAGACTGGGTGACAGTCTCAGGAAGCACAGACATCAATCTTGAGGATTAATCATGAAGTTTCATTCCATTAGAATAGCTTTGGCTTCGTTGATGGCATTGTCAGTCATCAGCTGCAAGGAAGACGAGCCGTACGGACAGTCCGACAGGTCACCTGTCGAGCTGTCTGCAGGCTATGCTTCTGACGGCATGATGACAAAGGCGACTGTTACCGATGGAAGCGGAAAGACTGTGCGCGCATTCACGGGCGATACGCGTCTGTTCTTTATGATGGTTGCTGAGGACGAGACTGTGTCTCCGACTCAGTCCATGATCGGATATAACTATGCAAAGGCAGCTGCCGCAGGCTCTGAGGATGCGAAGTCGGACGTCGCTTTCGACGGAAACTACCTCTACTGGGATGATGCGTATGCCCGTGATACAAAGATCTCAGTATATTCTGTGGCAGCGGCAGGAGCAGAGCTTGACAGTGCTGTGTTCGGTCCGGAAGCGACAGCTCAGACCGTAGGCACTTCAGCCAAGGTCATCAACTTCTCGTCTGCATCGAACACTCCTGTGGTTTCATGGGAAATCGGCGAGGGAAGTGCTCAGGACAGTTCTTCTTTCAGCCAGGACGACCTTGTCTTCAGCAACAATATCGTCAAGGTCGACGATTCTCATGACTACAGACTCAGGTATCGTGAGACAGCTGGCGGCCACCATAAGTTCGACAAGGGAGAACTGACATACTACCATGCTCTCTCACGTGTCACGGTCAGGATCGTCTGCGGCGACGGTTTCAAGGGAGACGGAACAGACTTCAGTTTCACATCAGTCCCTACAGGCGCCGACAACAGCTTTGCTGTCAACGGCTTCTATGGAAAGGGTACGTTCGATGTCGCTGAAGGCGAGTTCACACCTGGTTCTGTCGAGGTGAAGGACTTCTCAAGCATCTGTCTCAGCAGGACCGATGCCCAGAAGGTAGATCCTTACTATACTCTTGAGGCATATCTCGTCCCAGGTACTGATATCGAGAACGGTACTGTTGAGAATGCATTTACATTCGAGATCGACAACAACAGGTACGACATCTCGATGAAAGAACTGCACGACCTGCTCGAGACTGTGGATGAGTTCCTCGCTGGAGTCCATTACCAGTTCACTTTCATTGTCTCCAAGACCAAGGTCAGCGGTTTCAGCGCAAAGGTGGTCGACTGGGAGGACGTGACTGCCGATGAGCATAAGCCTAGCAACGCAAGGATTTCTCTTTCTCTCGAGGACAGGGGAGCGTCAGTGACTTCAGGCGTCGATTTCTATCGTTCGCTGGATCCAGGCAATACATCCGGTATATTTGATACATACCAGGGTTACCTCTGGAGCACTGGCTATGAGAAGAAGAGTTCTGACTGGTTCTGGCCAGGAAATACGTCTTTCTATCATTTCCGCGCCGTCGGTGATAAGTCGGATTCTTCTGCTCCGTCTGTCGTCAGCAATGAAGGAGGCGATTACTTCGGAATCTCTGCAGGTGAGACTTACCATGATTATATCTGGGGAGCGCCTTTCAAGGAGATGGACGGCTCGGCGGATGCCCCGGACGATGCGAAGTTCGTATACTCGAATACTCTTGGTTTCGACGGTACCGCAGCGCATCAGATCAGCTATGCGATCGGACCTACCAAGGATGTCATCAGACTTTTGATGATGCATGTGATGAGCAATGTGACATTCGAACTTGTGACATCCTCTGACGATGCGGCTGTCTCTTTCGGCGACGGTACCCCAGGCAACATCACGACCATTACTTTGGAGCAGATCCATAAGTCCGGCAAGGTCAATATGGGAAACGGCCTGGTCCAGACTACGGATTCGAGGTCTGACTATGAGTTCACGACAGTCCATGCACAGGTCGGCAACAAGATCACATGGTCTGACTATGGTGCTGTGCCACAGTCGCTTGAAGATGTAGTGCTTGTCATCAAGACCGCGGACAACAACCTCTATACTGTTGATATGGAGAATGTCATGGCTTCGTCAGTGTCGACAAAGAACATCGTGAATCCTTATGAGCAGGTATCCGGTAAGTACAGGATCGACCGCTGGTATCCTGACTATAATTACAAATATACATTCAAGCTCACCAAGAAGGGTGCAGAAAGCCTTGAAGCGACCATCCTCGACTGGGAAGATGTGGTTGCCGGTGACGATAATGTACAAATCAAATAGCAGATGAAGATTTCAGCATACATATATCCTCTGTTCGCCCTGGCTTTGATGGCAGGGTGCAGCAAAGAGACTCCGGTGTATTCTGTGGGAGATGCTGATAATGAGATCCTTGTGAAAGCCGGCATATCCGAAGGTGCAGACAGGTCTGTAGTCACCAAGGCCGGCTCGGAGGACTCTCATTCAAGCCATGTCGCATTCACTGGCGGAACCAGGCTGTCTCTGCAGGTGAGCGGAAGGTGGACTGGCCATGATCCTGAGACTGTCGTAAGCACGACAGTCGGAACTGTAGCTACGGCTTCAGGAAGCCATAATGCCGTTTCGATCGATCCGGATATCTATTGGGATGACTTCGGAACAGCGGACCCTGCAAATGCTTCGACAGGAAGGGCAGAAGGCCTTTCGATCTATGGTGTCGCTGTCAATGGCGTCTCTACCGCAGCTGTAATCAATGATTTCTCGGCTCTTGCATGGAATCTCGCTGCGGACCAGAGCACAGGATGGAGCGCAAAGGATCTTCTTGTCAGCAACAATGTAAGGCCCGAAGGAGCCGACGGATCCTATAAGTTCAGCCAGAAGAACGACGGAAAGCTTCTCGAGTTCAGACACCAGATGAGCAAGATCACTTTCCGACTCATCGCGAATGACGGTTTCGAGACTTCTTCAGCAGTGGGTTCGACTGCAAGGAAGTTCGCTTCAGTTCCTCAGGTAGTACTGACTTCCAATGTCGGCACTTCGGCTTCTGTCGACGAGTGGCCTTTCCTCAGCGGAAGCGTCAACGTGACTGACGGATCTGTCAGCGCTCAGGGTGACCGTTCAAAGGTGACAATGAGGACCATGTCTACGACCGATGCCACATATACTGTAATAAAGGACGCTCTAGTGGTTCCTGGCTCATGCTTCGGCAGCGCCGACACTGATATCATCGCAAGGATCGATGCTGACGGAAATATCTATTATGTCAGCGCTGAGAAGATCCGTGCGAAGATGCTTTCTCTCGACAGCTCGACTGACTTCAGGACCGAGGCAGGCAAGAACTATGTCATCACTGTCATCGTCAACAAGACCAGGATCGATGTGACTGCCACTGTCCTTGACTGGACCGATGTGGTCGCAGAAGAGGTAGAACCGGTAATCGATGTCAATGCAAGCTATGGCGATGGTGGTGCTCCTGCTGAGTTCTCTGCCTTCAGCTTCTACAGGAGCATTGCTCTCGACAGCGGATACAGCGCGGACAATACAGGGAATGCCAATGGCTTCTTCGCAGCTGAATCAGTGGTGTCAAATCCATCAGCTCCTGGTGCAGAGTGGGTGTTCAGCCCTGTGCTTCACTGGCCAAGCCATGACATACATTACCAGATGCGCGGAGTATGGCCTCTTACAGTGACTGACGCGGATGATGTTACTAGCCCGAAGGTCGAGACTTCAGTCCATGATACAAAGGAATATCAGGTCATCAAGGTCGGTAACGCAATGTATCAGCAAGGAACATTCCCTTCAGACCTGATGGTCGCAAGGCCGGATGTTGCAGCTGATGTGGAGTGCAGCAACCCTGACCATAGTCATAAGTACCTGTTCTCTGACGGTGTCTGTGCTACGGAGGGAACCGTGAACCTTGAATTCGCATATATGATGAGCAAGGTCGAGGTCGTTCTCTCAACGACTGAAGGATCTGACAAGGTCAATCTTTCAGGAGCCAAGGTGGAAGTGACCAATGTCTTCACTTCTGGCGAGATCAAGTTGGGCGACAGGGCCGCATTCACAAGCGGTAGCGTATCGGATTATATGCTTAATCCTGTCGCAGGAAGCGCTGAGAAGAGACTTGACGCAATAGTCCCTCAGGAGTTGACTTACACGACCCCTCGTGCAGAGTCGAACGTGAGATTCAGGATAACGATCTTCAATGCTGACGGCACCAAGGACATCTACCATGCCGACGTCGCTCCGATCAGGAAGAACGGATCGACAGAATTGGTTGCTCCGGAGGGCAGATGGGAGAGCGGAGTCCATTACATCTACAATCTCAAGCTTTCGAAGACAAAGATCGACGCTGTAGCTACGGTCACCGACTGGGTCAAGGCAGTCGCTGACGAAGAAATCTGGTTCTAAAGAAAAGAGTTTATGAAATCATACAAATTCACATACGTCCTGATGATCGCTGCCCTTGCTGCTTCCTGCACCAAGGACCATGGTTACGGTACGCTCAGTCCCGACGGCAGGAAGACTCCGCTTCTTGTAGAGGCGACTCTTGGAACAAAGACTGCGACAAAGGCTTCCGACAATTACTTTGACGCTGACGAGCATCTTCTCTCATATGTCAGACATGTCAAGGAAGATGGATCTTCATATTCTTCGGTAAGCGCAGACAAGGCTCCTATGCTTGTGGAGTTCGTATATGGCGGCTCTGCAATGACAGCTGTGGATGCTTCGGTCAACATGACATCGGACCTTTCGGTCGATGGTGGCCTTTACTGGGACGATTTCAGCGATTCTTCCGATCCGGAGACTGACCTGAGGACGCAGGGACATGCTCTTCAGAGCTATTATGGCTACGGATACAACGGAGGAACTCCTACGACTGCCCTTGACGAGTCTGCAGGTGTACTCGGATGGACTGCTCCTGCTGACCAGTCGACTGCCCTCAAGGTACGCAATGCAGACCTGCTCTGGAGTACTACCCAGGCTCCTGTGGCCTACAGCCATTCGAGCGCGAATTCCGGTGGGGTACATGGCACATTGACAATCCCTTATACACATGCCATGAGCAAGGTGTCTGTGAACATCGTTGCTGGCGACGGCTTCTCTAGCGGAGCATTCGAAGACACAGAAGTCAAGCTTCTCGGATTCAATAACAGCGGAGAATTCTCGGCAACTGACGCTGTCGTATCAGACACATCGGCTGAAGACATCCTCATGTATGGCGCAGATGAGACTCAGACTGTCTCTAAGCCATCGAGACTCTTCTCGGCTATGACTGTCCCTCAGACTGAGCTGACTGTCGGCGATGCTTTCCTCGAGATCAGCGATGTCGACGGCAACAATTATTCACTTGCCATCACTGATGCAATCATGGAGGGCTGGGGAAGTCAGCTCGATGCTTCAAAGGCAACAATGTCAGGCGTCCATTACTTCATTACAGTAAATGTGTCGAAGGTGAAGGTCTCTGTAGTGGCAACTATCCTTGACTGGACGGCAGTCTCAGCCGAAGGGACAGGAAGCATACTCTTCGACGCTGACGTCGTCAATTCCGGCAAGACCAATGATGTGACAGCCTCAGGTGCGTCGTTCGACCTTTGGAGACTTGTAAAGGCTGATGGCGACACTCAGGATATGTCGAACGATGCCTATGGCACCATGGAGACTACATCTTCATTCAACGGATCGTCATGGGTGAATTCCCCTGTGATCTATTGGGCCGATGCTCAGACAAGTTATTACTTCAGGGCTCTTGCTTCTTTCGGCGGTTCCTCAGTGCTCAGTTCTGTCAACGGTTCTCTTGAAGCTCTTCAGGGAAGAGATATCGTATGGGGAACGACCGATGCCCATACAGGCAAGGAGGCAGACGGCACTGAACATCCATATGCTGCAGGACAGGCTATCAATCCAAGGACATCAGAGGTCCCTATGGTCTTCGAGCATGTGATGAGCCAGGTGACTGTAAATCTTACCACAGATGCTTCAGCCGTAAACCTCGTAGGAGCTGCCATGAGCATTGCCGGACTTTATGACAAGGGCACCGTAAGGCTTGCTGACGGAGATATCGAGGACAAGTCATCGACTGCAGAAGTTACTCTCTCAGGCCTTCTTTCAGGGGATTCAGCTGAGACGGGAACGAAATTCTCGAACGTGCTGGTGATGCCTCAGTCACTTGAAGGCAGGACTCTCAGCATCGTCCTTGCCGACGGCACCAGGTATAGCGTCGCACTTGACGAATGTCTTGTCAGCGGAACAGATAATCTGATTACGGAGTGGGAGAGAGGCAGGAACTATACATACACCATCGTCCTCTCGAAGGAGAAGGTCCAGTTCCTTGTCAGAGTCAAGGACTGGGTGGAGACTGAAGGAAGCGGAAACGCAAATCTCGACTGGGATTAAACACTTGAATTGTAAATGGTTTCTAGGAAATTCATATCATATTGCTCTGCCCTCATGCTCGTGTCGTGCGGCCTCGTCTCATGCAACAAGGACATCGATCCTGTCCAGCTTGGAAACGAAGGCGTGGAGAAGGGCGAGATGGTGTATTTCTCTGTGGGAAATACATCCAGCACAGAGACGGTGACCAAGGCTATGACTTACTATATGCCTGACAGCTACCGTTTCGTGTGCCGTATGTACTATAAGTCGGCAACCGGCTCAGACCTGTATGATGTGACCGGAGGTACCGATGTCACCAGCTGGCTCAAGGTCGACGGTCCAGTCGGCAATGCCCTGTATTGGAGAGGTACCTTCCCGGAACTTGATCCGACAGACTCGGGGCTCTTCGATTCAGCCGGCAATGACTATGAGGCCAAGTGCTTTTACTGGCAGAACCGCAAGGAACATGCTTTCCTCGCATGGACGGACCTCAACCATGCCACAGAGCTTACCTACAGCCCGATCAGGGGATCCCAGAGCCTCAAGTTCAAACCATATGACCTCGACTACCAGCTGCACACCGGTCAGGAGGCAGAGCAATGGAACATCTCCGGCTACCAGGTCTATGGTGCTCCGGCTGAATTCAGCTCGTGGTCAAGCCTCAGGAAATATATCGAGGCCGGCAGCAACTATGAGAACAATATCAAGAACCGCGTCCCTGACGGCATCGATCCTGCCGACTTCGCTACAGCGCAGTATTATTATGCCTATGGCTGGTCATGCAAGTACTCTCTTCTCAAGGCAGAACGTACTATCGTCGACGACGCCCATCAGACTTACGGCTGGGTCCAGTACAACATGTACTACGACAAGCTCCCATATACCGGCAGCATTGACGGTCTGGTAAGACTGTATGACTCTGAAGGAATACCATCTTTCCTCTATGACAGGTCAGTCAATGCCTACAGGGCGGAGATCGGTATCCGTTACCTCAAGACAGACAGCGAAGGAAAGGCTCTTGAGCCTGAGCAGATCTATACTCCTTCAGAGACCGCATTGGTGGAAAGGACGATGCTTCCTCCAGCACTCGACCAGGTGGAAGACGGTGACTTCATCATTGACGGAGATACCAGTGTCGCAGTAGTTGACTTTACGTACTACGAGACCGACAACTACGGCAATACCCGTTACGACGAGACCAATCCAAGGTATACTTTCTATTACAAGGAACTTCTCAGCCTGAAGAAGCAGGAAATCATCAAGACCCTTCCTGCAAACGTGTTCGACCTGACCAGGGGAGACAAGACTTCCATCAAGGATCAGCCGGACATCTGCCAGGCACTGACGATCCAGGCTCCGCTGGGAGCGACCCAGTCGTCGAACAGAGTCAACCTGTACTTCAAGCACCAGTTCAGCCAGGTGCAGGTAAACATCAAGGCTTCATCCGACCTGTCAGTTGAAGTGGATCCTGAGAATATCAGGAAGGTCGAGCTTCTCGGCGTAAGTGAGAAGGGATATGTGTTCACCGAGATTGACGAGAACGGAGAAGTCCAGCCGACCACATATGAGCCTGTCCTTGCTTCCTCATATACGGTCGATCAGCTTAAGGAGAACCAGTTCGGCACTTCGTTCGAGATGTTCGACATGGGCGAGGAAAACCGCGCCACCGGCTACCTCAAGTCGTTCAACGCCCTTGCCTTCGGACAGCTTCAGGCAATCAGGGTATCATGGGAGGAGAAGGAGACAGGCGTGATGCATGTGGCTACCTACAGAGTCCCTGAGGACAATCTGAGGAACCTCAAGAGCGCCAACAAGTATATCTGGAACATCGAGATACGACGCGGAACCCTCGCGATCATCCGAACCGAGATCGCAGACTGGACAGTCCTGAATTCCGCACTTGAGTATAACACAGACGGTACAATCGTCAATTAACTGTAGAAAGATTTGAAAAAGTTTGCTTACATATCTGCGTTGTCACTTGCAATCCTGAGTGGCTGTACGCCCGATAAGCTTGGCCCAGAAATCGCTGACGAGGAAATCCTTGCCGGAGATGGCGTGCAGTTCACTGCAATGCTCCCAGGCATAGAGACCAAGTCGGCAAAGAGCGACTGGATGGATGCGCATTCCGCATACAAGCCATCCGTACTTGGCTACAACTACACGATATCGATGTACCGTGACGGTGTCTCTGAACCGCTTGGTACTTACTCATACATCGCTGACCTTGACGGCGGACAGGAGGATTATGACGGAACCCTCGCTCCTGTTTCCGAGTCCGACCTTCTCCGCTGGAATGACAATGTCGCGGAATACGGGTTCATGGCAACTGCCAATGCAGGTGAGCTTTCAAGTGACCAGGAAACCGAAGAGAAGTGGGTCAGCATGGACTACCTTGAAGGACATTCCTACGTTCCTGTATGGGAAGGCAGTGATGCGGAGGGACATGGTACCGATCCGGACCAGATCCAGTACAGGACCAGCAAGGGTTGGTACAATGCAGGCAAGAATTACTACCAGAGCAACGGTATCATGGTAGCTTCAGCCAACCAGTACAAGAAGGTGCCGCTCTATATGAAGCATAAGAGAGCATGGGTCACTATTATCCTCAAGGCAGGCGAGGGCGTGACACGCGAGGCTCTCAGGTTCGAGACATCAAAGGATAATATCGACCTTACTGTCAACAGCTATGCACCTGGCTCTTCGACACCGCTGGAGATCAACAGGACATGGTCGTCTGAGATGTTCATCGACTATGCCAAGGATAAGAACGGAGATGCTCAGAGCCATGTGAGCACCACCAGGTTCGACGCGATCGTCGAGCCTCATAACTATGCGCTTAAGAAGGATGAGGAGATCATCTCGAAGATAGTCCTTTCTGACCAGAAGTTCTCGTTCTACGCGTCGAACGACAGCCGATATGTCAACGGAAGCGAAGAGGAGAAGGCACAGGCCGACCTGGCATACAACCTCACTGAGGGAAAGCATCTCACCATCACAGCGACCCTTTCTCGCGACAGCCGCAAGATTCTCATGACAGCGTGGATCGAGGACTGGACCGACAACGTGACTTCGACAATCTGTGACGACTATGGCCAGAACGGCGATCCTGTTGTCATCAGGAACCGTGCTGAGCTTATCCAGTTCCTCTCTTCGGACAAGAACAAGCAGGGTAATGTCGCCATCATTCAGCCTGGAGAACTCGATCTCGAGAAGGATGAGGAAGGAAATGATTCACCATGGAGCCCATATCCTCTCAATGCGACTCTCAACCTCGCTTGCTGTCAGATATCGACTGCACATCAGATCTTTACGGAGCTTGCATCGACTTCGTCTCTCGTCAACGGTACTGTCACTGTAGTGGACGGTGCTGAAGTCCCTTACGCTATCGCCCAGACCAACAACGGTACGATCGAGAGAGTGGACGTCCTTGTCGAAGATGAGATGACGACTGCAAAGGCGACGGTCGCAGGACTTGTAGGCGTCAACAGAGGTACAATCTATCAGTGCTCATCTGTCCTTCCGGTCTATGGCCCTGACAGCGATGACCTGACATATGTTGGCGGAATCGCAGCATATAATGAGTCAGACCAGTCACTTGCCGCTGTGATAGATGAGTGTGTGGTCAACGCCTCTGTCAACGGCGGAGTCAATGTCAGAGGTGGCGGAATCGCCGGGTTCGTCTCAGGACGTATCACGAACAATACCTACGAGTATGGTATGACTGTAGGTCAGTCTCCGGTTTCTTTCAAGAATATCTTTGCCCAGGCAGGCGGTACGCAGCTGATCGCTACGAACAACGGATGGCCGACGGATGTCACCAATCCGGTCTCTGAGTCTGAACCATACTCCAACGAGAACAGATATGCCGGAAGCAGATACACCGGCGTGATCGACTGCCAGCAGGATCTCCATAAGGTTATGAGCGAAGGCGCTCTGAATGCAACAGGAAATATCTTCAGGATCTCGAAGAGCTTCACTGTCGTTTCTTCGGATGACCCTTCTGAGGACTGGTACCATGGTACCGTAGATGCCGACAATCTGAATGCCGGACCGAACAACGTATCGTTCTCTCTGTACGGCAACGGCAGGACCATCTATCTTGACGGGACAAAGACTGTCAGGACGACTGACGGACATGGCCTGAACAACGGCAACGAGACGACTTATGTCACTGCTCCTATGCTGTTCAACCATGTATTCGGACAGATCTCTGACCTGACCGTCCATCTCAGGAAGTCAGTGGTCGCAAGTCCTGGCCTCAACGAGGATGAATACAATGCATCTGATGCGATCGCCCCTCTTGCTTATTCGGTCTATGGCAGCAATGCAGGCCTGACACGCATCAGGGTGGTTTCAGATGAAGGTCTTTTCGTCCAGTCATCGACTCCTGCAGGTCTGGTCGCATGGGCCTGGGGCGGAGCGACAGTCTCTGACTGCAAGGTCGATGTCGATGTCAGGATGTGGCTTCCTTCGACAATGGGCAATGACTCGAAGCATTATGCCGGCGGTATCATAGCCTGTGCTGCGAAGGCGACTGTCACAAGATGCAGTTACTATGGCGATTCAGAGGACAGCGTAAGAGGTTCTGACTACTCGTCGACAGCTAGGTCCTCTGCTAATTTCTTCTATGGCGGAATCGTCGGAGGCACAGCTTCTAAGCGTACTGAGGAACCGCTTCTTCAGATCACGGACTGTGCAAGCTGGCTGATCGCAAGACGTGCCATGCCTACAGATGAGGACAAGAGCTCGAGAGCGAGCATCATCGCATATACAGCATACGCGACCACAGGTGCGTCAAGTACGGTCGCGAATGGAATGAATCCTGACCGCCCTAGCGAAGGAAACTGGTGGCCTGAAAGCTCTATCGGAGCACATACATGGGCTAACGGACTTTCTGAGGAGAAGGTCATCGGAAAGAAGAATTCAGTAAACCCTGACAATGAATCTAATTTCTAGTATGAAAAGAACAGACAGATATATACTGGCCGCCTTGGCCGCTGTCGCATTGGTCTCATGCTCAAGGATCAGTGATGAACAGCCTGTCGACCAGGGCGATGTAATCAATGTCGGAGGAATCTCTTCCGGCAGCCCTCTGACAGGCAGCGTTGTGACCAAGTCCGGCGAGAGGACTGACGCAGAGAAGATCGACTGGCTGCTTCCTTCACTCGTCAAAGGTCTTGACATCACTTATGGAAAGGAAGGTGTCACGATGTCGGAGAGAGTTGCCATACTTTCGCTCAGGACAGATGCTGAGGGCCAGCCTGAGAGAGTGATCGACGGAGAGAATGACTACGCTGTGTATACCTTCAATTACAGGGAGGACGACGGTACTGCGACTCTTCCTGCAAGATGGGTCGGTAACGGTGACCATTATTTCAAAGGAGTGCATGTCTCTGACAGGATCAGGTTCGCTTCTGATCCGTCCGAGCTCAAGCAGGACAGGACGGTGAACAACGTCCAGGTCGATGGAATAATGGATTTCACCACTGATCAGAGCAATGCTGCTGAATCCATGGATCAGAATGCCCTAGGAAACTATACTCTACTTTCACATTACCTTGCGATGCCTGCCAATACAGTCATCTCTGCTACGGTGGCAAGGATCAGGCTCCCGTTCAGCCATCGTCTCTCAAGGGTAGTCGCATACATACTCATCGATCCGGACCTCCATGCCAGGATCAAGGGATACAAGAAGGACGGAGCTGGAAATGACATCGATGTCGAAGACCCTGTGAACAGTGCGATAAAGTTCTGCAATGTCGATGTCCTTGCAGGTGTACGCGACGAGATCGACCCTCAGACGGGTCTCCATACTCTTACACCAAGTTGGGCTCAGTCAGTCAGGAAAGTGATTCCTCACTATGTCGGAGAGCAGGATGAAGTAGTCGTCTATGAGAATGAGAACGGCTTCGTGTATGAAGGAAGCAGCTCTTTTGATTCTGTCGAGCAGCTATATGCCAGCAGAGGTGAAACAAGCGGTTACAGGCGTGTCGTCTATCAGGCCGTCCCTGTATATGATGCCATCGTACGTCCTACATATACTTCTCCTTCGATGGTGATGTATGATGAAGTAGGCTTTGCACGTGAGTCGGTCGCGTCAAGGAAGAACCAGATAGACTTCGAGGTGAGTCTTGACAACGGCCTTACATACGACAAGCATTTCGAGTTCGACCTTGATGCGAACTATGAGACCAAGGTCTATCTCAGGATTACTGCGGAGGGTGTGGACTACAATGAGTCCGGTACCCAGCTCTGGTCGGAGAACAGCGTCACTGACGGGTTCTACGGAGTGAACAACCAGAACGGGAACACTCTGTCTCTCGCAGGCAGCAGCTGGCAGAGAGCATTCAGGAATACAAGCGTAGCAGATGACAAGGTGACCGACGGACATAGGTATGATACTGACGACGAGGACCTTGCACAGTATGTAAGCACTTCCGACTGGATCGAGGCTTTCCTTGAGGCATACGAAGGCGGATCACACCACGGAGACTATTTCATTCTCGAAGAGGACATCACCATCGATTCGTCACTTCTGCCCGCAGACTTCGTCTTCACTGGCCATCTGGACGGCTTCGGACGCAAGGACAGAAGATATCACTCGATCACTCTGACCGGTGGTGGATCACTCTTCTCCGGTCTTGACGGAATCTACACGACACGTCAGGAAGAAGAGGAGGCGCTTGGAAATCCGATCTATGGAGCAGGTTGGAAATGGGAAGCCAACGTGCATAAGGAAAGGAATACATGGGTGCCTTACAAGGATCCTGTCACAGGTACGGGCTGGAGGGCCGAGGTGCTTGACCTGAAAGTCATAGGCGCCGACATGTTCTCTCCTGGTGCTGTCGTCACAGGTAACGTGCAGAACTGCAAGGACGGAGTTGATGGCACACATGCAGTCAGCGACCATATCCCAGCTCTTCCAAAGTATTAATTGACAATCGACATGAATAAGTTTTCAGGATACATACTTCTTTCAGCAGCTCTCTTCCTCGCATCATGTACGATAGAGGAACCGGTGAGAGATATCATGAGCCCGGGCCAGATGGACCTGATCGGCACGGCCGTCAATTTCAACGTGTCCGTCGTGGAAGAGTTCCATACAAAGGGATATACCAGCAATGACAACGGTGAATTCAATGAGGAGGACCGAATGAGGATTTACCGTAACTACTGGGATGATGATACCAGGAACTGGTCTTCAGTCGAGACTTACAGGACTTATTACCGTAAGGCCGACCGCGTCGCGGAGATCATCCTTCTTGGCAATGACTGGCTTCCGGAACCGGGCAGGCAAGGCATGGACTACGATGAGTCGACCGGTACCTACAGGACTTTCGTACAGACTGCAGCCGACTCTCTCACATGGGACAACGGAAAGACCCTTCGTTTCAGGGCGTGGAGCCAGAGCAACTACCACAATGTCCTCAAAGGTTCCACCAGGACTTATTTCTATCCTGATTTCTGCATCTCTGACTATGTCACGGCTTCCGGACCTACACTGGGCATTCCGCTTGTGCTCAAGCATATGGGCAGTCGTATCAAGTTCACCTCGAGGACCAGCGGAAATGAAGTGTCGACTGCCGTGATCAGTACAGACTGGAACGACTACAAGTATCTGGACAATTCAGATATCGCAGAGAATGACGCTTCTTCAACTGAAGCAGGAAAGACTGACGAGCAGGCGCAGGCTGAGTGTGCACTCGTTACAGAGATATATAACAAGATGTGCATGCCTGCGGGCGTGGACCTGAGCAGAAGCATGCTCCGCGGATTCTTGAATGACAGGTGGAACAGCCTTTCCGATACTCAGGTGAGGAATCTTGAGACCCTGGATTCAGACTGGTTCTACAATTATGGCTCATTGTCCGCTGAAGAGATCGCTTCCAGCGTGAAGCGTCCTTTCTTCAGCAATGTGAATGGTTCATGCTATATGATCACCATCCCTTATGACATGAGCAATGACGCGATGACCCAGGGTGAGGTGCTCGTGCTTCCACCATGCACGAGGTTCAGGGTCTATATGAGGGATATAACCGGAGGCGATGCATTCGGCGTCGGCTCATACGAGGGCAGATATCATATCTTCAGCCTCTCGGACATCTATGAGAGAGACTCGAGCGGAAACATCATCAGGGACGCTGAAGGCAATCCTGTGCAGATGTTCCCTGAGGGCCTCAAGCTCAAGGCCGGCTCAAGCTATACCTTCAGGGTGGGCTACAAGTATGACGGAGCCTATATCATTGCTGACAAGGATCTTTCATGGGAGGATGAAGACCTTGGTGACATCGATGCGGATGACCAGGGCCAGGCCGTTCCTGTACCTGCCGCTTCTGACTATCAGTGGTGGAAGCAGGCCATCAGCGACGCTATTCCTGTCGGAACCGAAGATTTCCGTCCTGTCTTCCATATCAGCAACGAGCATGAATTCATCGAGTTCACAAATCTTGTCAATGGTACCGCGACTACTGCAGTCTCAGGTCTCTACCGCCTTGTCAAGACCTATAGGAACACCGTCGTAGGCGGTCAGACAGTGACTGTCCCTGATACTTACGGATGGTCTACAAAGAACAGCCAGTACGAACCTGAATGGATCGAGGAAAGCGAGGCTGAGGCGCTCGGATATATCTTCTATGACCATTATTTCGCAGCCAATGCGGACAGGGCCGCTTACTCTGAGCGTGACTACCTCAAGGGACCATATCCTTTCTTTGACGACAATCTGAGAAGATGCTTCACTGTGGTTCTCGACGCGGATCTCGACATGAAGGACTGGAGCCTTGAGACCGTCGGCAACTCGGTCGGCAATCCGTTCATGGGAAACTTCGACGGTGGCCTTCATACGATAAGGAACATCAATCTCAAGGACGAGTATCTTTTCGGCTATGTCAACGGAAAGGGTGACGGCGGTGCCTCAATCACCAATCTCAGGATCGAGTCTCTCCATAGGACCGCGCTTCTCAACCAGGGTGTCAATCCGATCTACATAGCTGGAATTGCACTGTACGCAGAGAGTACAGCCAACAGCATCGCGGCGTCTCTTACCATGGACGAGGGCGTCAACGGAACTTCCTATGTCGTCGGTTGCATACATGTAGGCGATGCGGGCGGAGCCTTGGTAGGAAGGTCAGACCATCTGAACATGTTCGGATGCATGCAGGCTTCAGCAGGCCTTTCAGCGGCATCAGGTGCGCTTCTCGGAGCATATGCCGATCCGTCAGACAGGTTCTTCGCTCCTCAGATAAGCCTTGCGGCGCAGCGTGCTTCGCATAATTTCAGTGCCAAGCCTGAGTTCATCAATTTCATGTGCAACTACTACGACAGGGATCTTTCCTCAGCGGCTACTGCGGTCGGCTCTGTCGCAGACGACTATTCGCTCCTGGAATATATCCGCGGAAGCAAGAGCGAGATCCTCAGGGCAAAGAACGACTATCTTACCGAAAAGGTGCCGATGGATGTGCTCCTGAGCAGAAGTGATGCCGACACATATTACGGACTTGCTCCATGGCATGCGATGAACTACGCGATCTATAGGTACAATGCTTCTCTTGGAGCAGACCATCCTTGCAACGCTCATTTCGAGGCCAGCACAACCGGCTACGATAACAGATACCCGACACTCATGAAGACCGATCCTCTGACTGTCTACGGTACTTCTGAACTGAACAAGTGGAACCCGCTCAAGCAGCCTAACTGATAATCTGAAGCATATGAGTCACATCAATATATCGAAACTTACATCATTTGCAGGTGCTCTCGTGCTTGCTTTCTCGGCCATCACATCATGTGCTGAGAAGATTGAGACTCCTTCTTTCAATCCGTCAACTGTGAGGATCTCTGCGTCTCTCGAAGGCTTTGAGGACGATATGAAGACAAAGGTCAATGACGATCTCGACGGATTCACAGCCAATGACAGGATCAGGCTTATGATCATCTGTCCGCATTCGACCAGCCATGAACTCGGTGAGACATGGGGATCGTACTATACGACATCCTTGAAGGCCGACACGAACGGGGAGTGGTATCTCGACAACAGCGGACTTACGGTCGGATCATATGAGGCTCAGAAGACTACTTATATCTACAGCGCAGTCTACAGCCCGATGACCAGGAATTTCGTATACAACAATTACAGATACAGCCGTCCAAGCATCTGTTTCCATGCCGACCAGCGCAAGATCGCGGACTATAAGTCGAGCGACCTTATCTGGGCTC
The DNA here is from genome assembly GCA_024398105.1 of Bacteroidales bacterium. GTDB lineage: Bacteria > Bacteroidota > Bacteroidia > Bacteroidales > UBA932 > Cryptobacteroides. Next base: position 47,668 of record JAKSJP010000018.1, read on the forward strand.
AGTCCGTCATGCAGACAGGAGCTGTCAGCGTCCATATGAATTTCAGACACAAGATGGCCAGGCTTGACATCAAAGTCGACGATTCGGCCCTTGATGAAGCTTTCTCGGATTCTGCCATCCTTACTCTGGAGAACATGCCGGACATCGATGGGGCAGAGGTCGTGGTCGGAGATTACTACGCAGATGAGAGTTATTCTTCCGATACATGGAACCGTTTCAATTACAGGGAGATGGCTTCATGCAGCTACGAGAACAACGGCAAGGTGATAGGCATACAGGTGATTGATGACGCAGCTGGAAGGACCAAGGTCTATGGTATGAGCGGAAACCCTTCTCCTGCGGGAGGAAACTGGAACTCTCAGTACTTCGGAAGTGTTCCCGACACCGGAACCTACACTGCATATCAGGATCCTTCGGACCCTAGGCATTATATGCTTCTCGTACCGCCTTGCGTGCTTTCAGATGATGCACCGGCTGTGTTCTGGCTCAGGGATGGATCAAGACGATACAGCGTAACTCTTGATCAGAAGTCCTTCACAGAAGGTCATAGCTATCATGTAAACCTCAGATTTACCAACTAATGAAAGTTACCATGAAAAGATATCTTATATGTTTCGCGGCCCTTGCTGCTGCGGTTTCATGCAACGACAGGATAGGAGGAGAATATCCTGCAGACTGCGACCCTGTCGAGATGGTCGGAATCGAGGCTGAAGTCGGAACGGATCCTGTCACCAAGGCGACTGCGCTGGACAAGAACAATCCTGTCGGCCGTTACAAGACATTCGTGGACGGCGACCAGATGGTCCTGAATGTAATCAAGAGAACTGAGAACGCTATCAATGCTTTCAGTTACTCGGACATTGTCTATAACCATGAACTCGGTGGCTGGACAAGGGACATGGACAGAGGCAGCACCGGTGTCAGCACGGATGCGCCTGAGAAGATCTACTGGAGCGATGCGGCAGGCAAGCATACCTTTATCGGATACAGCGTTCCGCAACAGGCTGCCGGTCAGGTGTTTGACTGGAACAACAAGACTGTGTTCGAAGACGTGGCAGGTGGTGTTGATACATACTATGGCTCTATCGGAGATCCGCTGGACGAGGGTGACATAGACCACACTACAGGAGAGAAGATCATCTATGACGACCTGCTTCTGACCCATGACCTGGAGAAGGTCGCAGAACCTGGCGGTTCAGTAGCCCTCGTGACATTCCGCCACGCTCTTGCGGACGTCAGGGTGATAGTGAACATAGTCGGCTTCTCGGCAAGCAGCGATGCGGCTGATACCCAGACCAAGGTCGAATCGATGCTGCTTAAGGATATGCTTACGATGTACAAGTGGCGTCAGCAGAGCAGCGCCGCGCAGAGCCTTGAACCTAGATATGACCAGGCCAGCCTTGATGAGATCTATGGTGACGGTGCAGTCGGATATGACCAGAGAAAGAATGTCAGGATGTGGATACCTGAACCGGAGGGACATGGTGTCGGTGTGGGCAAGACCTTTACTTTCCACGCGCTCGCGGTTCCGTCCAAGGAACAGGATCTTCAGATCAGTTTCAATGTGAAGTATCCTGATCCTATGAAACCAAGCCAGATGATCGATAAGTCATACACAGCGGTCCTTCCTGGTACAGTGGAATTCAGGGCAGGGCATTGTACGACCATAAACATCAATCTCAACCACAGCAACGAGCTGATGACTGTCGGTGCGGAGTATCTTGACTGGCAGTTCGCGGAGAATCCGGACGAAGGTGAGCTCAGAAAGAATTCTACTTTCCTTCAGACCGTATCCCGTTCTTCAGTGACTACTTCCAATGACGCTGAAGCCACTGAAGAGGACGCGACGTGGCTATATGTAGCAGCCGGAGGTGCTGTCAAGGATATCTACGGAAACGTCGGTACCAAGGAGAAGCCATACACCATCTGTACTGCGGATCAGCTTCTTTCCTTTGCCTATGAGGTCAAGGAAGGCAGGGATTTCAAGGGCCAGTATGTCAAGCTTGACGCGAATATCACAATGCAGCCTACGCCGTCTACGACTGACGGCGGCACTATCGACTGGATAGAGATAGGCGAGGAGGGAAGGCCTTTCGAGGGATACTTCGATGCAGGAGTCCGTCTGATCACTTGCCTCAAGGGTGGCTCATTCTTCCATACGATCGGAGAATTCGCCCACATAGAGCAGCTTGTCATTGACTCATCGTCCGGTACGATTACTTCCACCGGCGGCTTCGCGCAAGTCAATAAGGGCATCATCTGCGCAGGTAAGTTCCAGGGAACCATCGACTGTCCTCTGGCAGGCACGGACAAGTATGTCGGAGGCTTCGTAGGGGAGAACCGTGGAGTCATCATGGCAAGTTATCATCTGGGCACGATCAATGCCGGATGTAACGTAGGTGGCATCGCCGGCTACAATGTAGGCGAAATCATCGCAAGCTATACCGCAGGTGACCAGACAGCAGGAACAGGCTGCAACAACGGTGGTATCACCGGCCATCAGGTAGTCCAGGGTTCTCAGGAATGGATTGAAAACGAGGGCAACCGTTCTGTGTTCGGATCGAAAGTGGACATGTGCTTCTACGACAGGACCATCCTCACTCCGAACTATGACGATGGCGAGGAATCAATCGGCCTTACCACGAATGAGATGCAGAAATATACTTTCGTGGGACCTAGACCTAGTGAAGTCCAGTCAATTACAGAATATACTGACGATGACCTCTTCGTCAATTCGCTTAACTACTCACTCTACAAGTGGCTCAACAGCGAAGATAACAAGAGGATCATCAGGGAAGCTATGGGTGACGAAATAGGCGCAATGGCGGAAGTCCATTTCATCAACCGCTATTACGCCTATCAGCCTGCAAATTATCCGTGGGCTTACTAGGCCTACTTGCTGATCTTCGCTGTATATCTGATATCGAAGTTGAAGAGACCTCCGGCCTTTCCGGTCATGCGGACGTCGGCGGCCTCTTTGGTGAGGGTGCCCTTGATGTCCTTGACCTTGCCGGGAGCACCCTTGATGTCAATCTTGTCGAATCCGATGATCTCACCTTTCTCGTTGACCTTGACTATGCCGGTGATCGAGATTCCCTTTGTGCCGAGCAGCTCGTAGTCCTTCATCGAGACAGCCAGGCCAGCGGGAGTCTCCTCGACGTTGAGTACCATGTTCTCGAGGACTTCTTCCTTGCCCATGACCTTTGAGTCGGTCTTGCCCTTATAGCTGTATGGATTGCCTGCAGATGCGTTGATGCCAAGAATCATGGCAACTGAAAGAGTTGTAATAAGATGCCTGTAGCTCATTTTATATGATTGTTTACTGTTATTGACAATCTAATCTTATGCCAAATATAAATAATAATTGATATATTTGATATAACAATAGTTCGTTAATTTTATAAATATTACGCCACGGCGCGAACGCCGTAGA
>JAKSJP010000019.1 GCA_024398105.1 Bacteroidales bacterium
AATTTTGAAAATTGAATTGATTTTTCTAATATTTGACAAAACAATTCTAAAAGTATTATGAAAAAACTATTCTGCGCAATTGTGGCAGCTATCTGCCTTGTTTCGTGTGTTTCAAACGTGACTGACATCACCTACAGAATTTCCCGTGGTTCTAACAGAAGTATTTCACAGCATAGTATCAGCGGTGAAGCCATGGATCTCATTGAGGCTTTCACAGACGCATGCAATGAATTTGACAACAACAGCCGTAACTGGATGTGGTTCGTGACTACCTATGGCTCGAATTTCAAGAAGGGCGACGCGGATGCCATAAAGGAGTTCGAGAAGTACAGCGAGATGCTCCAGAAGATCTACGACGAGTACGAGAAGAAGTTCGCTGCATGTACCGATGAGACAGTATCCTTCTCACAGACTTCTACCTTGAGTGTTACTCGAGATATACCTGGCGGAGGAACCAAGGAACTTGCATCGAAGACTTTCAGCATTAAGCTCAACGATTAAAAAAAGCCCGGCGCAGAAGCGTCGGGCTTTTTGAAATCAGTGCGGTGAGGACGAGATTCGAACTCGTGGTACGGTTACCCGTACGGCAGTTTAGCAAACTGCTGGTTTCAGCCACTCACCCACCTCACCAGTTCCACCTTTTCAGGTCAACTTGATGACGGTTTCAAGACCGAAATACCAAAGTTGGACTGCAAATATACAACATTTTTCTTTATTGCAAGGGCTTTTCATCAAATCATATCCTTGACTTCCTCATAAATAAGACCGCAAAGCCGCGCAACCTGTTTGGCGGAGCTGTTATATTTTGCGCGAAGTGCGCGGGCAATCCGGAGCCGCTGCTCTGTGTCCAGTGTATTCATCGTCGAGCGGCCGTACATCTGCCGGCAGGTCTCGATTCTATGCTGGCGCATCTCCTGCATCGGGATCGACAGCCTGGAGATCCTTCCTTCACGGCTCTCCACGTCGCTTTCCCGGCTGGTGCAGAGGAAGAAGTTGTACCCCGAGGCCGTCCTGAAAACGCGCTCGACCAAGTCCACGGCGACGTACTCCTGTGGCAGCACCAGTCCTTCGATCAGGGCGTCGGAATTTTTATCCACCTTTCTGGATTTCAGCACCTTACGCCGTTCGAGTGCCGTCAGTTCGGAAAGATCGGAAGCCTTCGGACGGGTCGCCATGGACCATGGCAGCTCCCGGTGGAAGTATAGAGGGCCAGAGGACCATGGGTAGTTCCACGGCATGTATGACAGGCCAGCGACCGTGGGGTTCCGGACGACATAGCAGATCGCCGTCTTGAGGTAGCGGTCGGAGTCGATTTTCTGGTAATTGACTGGCACTCTGGAGAGTTTGTTGGAGTAGCCGTAGCGCACGTGGAGGCCACGGGAGAGCCGCGCGACCAAGTCATGAATGAAGCGGTTGCACTCTTCAAGCTCGCCGTAGAGGATGAAGTGGACATGGGTGTCCATCAGGACGAAGGCCAGGATTATCACCTTGTACTTGCGTAGGAGCACGTAGATTCCGTTCATCGCGTCGCGGAAGTCCTGCTCATCATAGAACATCGCATCCACCGCATTGCCGTCCGTGCTGAAGTGCCAGCAGTTCCGCACCGGAATCGTCTGCCCCTTGACCCACTGCCTGTTCAGCCCTAGGTCCGATTCTATCTGCCGGAGTGTCGATTGGTCGATTTTCATATGCATTTGATCTGGCAGGCGGTTCTGCCTGGCCACTGGTGGTCGGCGTGACCAGCAGGGGACGGAGGTTTGCCTGGTTGGCGGGTACAGGCGGTTCTGCCTGGTGGGCGGGCACAACCGCTTCTGCCTGGTGGGCGGACGCAGGCGCTTCTGCCTGGTGGGCGGGCACAGCCGCTTCTGCCTGGCACAAATGTATTACCTGTCAGCAAAGAGCGCAAGAGGGGCGCCCACGAGCCGGTCAGAAAATCAAGATTCCTTACCTTTTTCGCAGGATTCTTTACTTTTCGCACTCTTGAAATCACATTTCGCCCTTATGAAATCACTTTTCGCACTTATGAAATCAGCTGAGCTGATTGCCAGCCGGAGAAACGGCCGCTTTCCCAAGCCCGAAGGCCTGACAGACAGCGCCGCGGGGAACAGCTGTCCGTTCAGCTATTTTTTTTGGTGGCCGGTAGCGGAGTTTTGGCAAGGGGGGGGGCCGACTATAGCTGAGTTTTTGCAATTCGGTGTGCATGCCGAACTGCATTCTAGGGGCCTAGAATGGCGTTTGAGATGCACTCCGGGGCCTGCAGGGGCTATGAGTGCACGACAATGTGCCACACAGCGCACAGAACGGCGCTTTCCCTGCACTCCGATTTGCAAAAAGACAGACGACCGGTGCTGGCTGGCGAAGTCCAAGGCTGGCACCCGTTGGCAGGGACCGCAGCCGGTTTGGCACCCCGCAGGCGCCGCTACTGGGTGACGGTTTCGAGGGTGAGGCCGAGGAGGCCGGCGGCCTTCAGGGCGGAGAGGACGGTGCTGGCGTCGTCGATGTCGGTCCAGTTGCCGAGGACGTAGGTGAGTACGCCGTCCTGGGTCTCGCGGACGAGGTCCTTTGTGGTGGCGTTGTTGATAGCGCTGAGGGCGCTCTCGCTGAGGCGGCCGCCGTCCGGCCTGATGCGGATGCGGTAGTTCTGGACGATTGTCTTCTCAAGCTGGCGGGCGGTGTTGACTGCGATCTTGTCTCCGTCGCGGAAGGCGACGATGACTGCGCTTGGGAAGCCGGCGCGCTTGACTCTTGACAAGGCGCTGAGACAATCGCTGTAGCTGCGGAAGAGGCCTGCGCTGTAGGCTTTCTTGCTGCCGTCCTTGCGGACGAATACAGGGCTGAGGCCCTTGAGGTCGCTTTCCTTGGCATCGCCGCTGGTCTTGCTGAAGATCTGGATCTGGTAGATCAGGCCGTCAGGAAGGGTGTTGTCCTCGGCGAAACGGCCTACCTTGAGTACCTGGAAGGTGTAGTCGAAGCTGCTCTTTGGCTTGGCGAACTGCATCTGCGGCACCTGGCCATAGTCAGTCTTGACAAATTCGAAGGCGGCAAGGTCGTTTCCGCGACCGGCATAGCCTGCACCCCCGCGACCGGCAGAGCCGTTGCCGCCGAAGAGGGCTGCGGCGTCGCTGTCGTCGGAGGCTGCGAGGACGGCCTTAGGGTCGACTACGATTCCGTCGGCGATGAGGTCCATCTCGATGGACTGCAAGGTCCTGGTCGCTTTGTTGAGTTCGTCGCGGGTGGCGACAAGTGACATTTCGTTTTCAAGGATTTCGTCTGCGACTTCCTTCTGTTCTTCGGCCGCAAGCTTTGACATGCGCGAACGAAGGAGGTCAAGGCTTTCCTGGCTGCGGGCGATCCTGCCCTTGAGGGACTGGACTTCGCGCAGCTGCATTACGTAGCGGCGGGTTGCATCAGCCCCGGCAGCACCAACAGCCCCGGCAGCAGAAGTGCCGGCAGCACCGACAGCCCCGGCAGCAGAAGCCCCGGCAGAACCGCCAACGCCAGACTGGCCGTCCGACGAGCCAAATGCAGCACCGGCAGCACCGCTAGCTCCACTAGCTCCACCAACTGCACCGGCCTTACCCGCAGGTACCATGAGCCTGCTGAGGGAGAGGGCTTCCTGGGCGGAGAGGGCGCGGCGGACAGGGGTCGTGTCGAATTCGAGGACGTAGACCCAGACGTCGCCGGTGCCGGGGCATTCCCTGTCGCTGGCGAAGATCGAATAGCGGCCGTCAGGGGTGTTGACGAAGAGATAGTCGTTGTATGGGGAGTTGTATGGGAAGCCGAGGTTCTCGGGCTCGCCCCATTCCTTGTTCCTTGAGTCCCAATGAGATACGTAGAGGTCGTAGCCGCCGGCGCCATAGAGGCCGTCAGAGGCGAACCAGAGGGTCCTGCCGTCGGCTGAGACATATGGGAATACCTCGTTGCCGCCGGTCGTGAGCTTCTCGTCAGCGATTACCGGCGCGCTCCAGAGGGTGTCGCTGTGCTCGGTGCGCATGATGCTGAGAAGGCCGTCCTCGTCGTGGGCGCTGAAATAGATCTCCCTTGCTCCGTCAGGCACGTAGGTCGCACCAGGGAAGGCAGAGGAAGAATCGAAGGCGTTCGGGGTCTGGCACCATGATCCCGCATCCTTCGGATACCAGAGGTAGAAGCCCTTGAGGCTCAGCTGTTTCTTGGCCACGACGGTCGGGGTGCTGGCGAAATGGAGCATGTTCTCGCCGTTGAGGTTCTCCATCCTGAGCTGCTCGAGGCGAAGGGAATCGCCCGGGTCCATGGTACCATGTTCCAAAGCCTGTGCGCAGATCTCGGCAGCCTCGGCGAAACGGTACTCCTGGCGGAGTGCCTCGACCTTGCGGACGGTCTCGTCCAACGGGGCCTGGGCCATGGCTTCCGCTCCCAGCAGAAGGGCCACGATTATCGGGAAATATGCTTTTGGTCTTCTCATTGTTCGTTTTTCGGGTATCTGAAGCTTTGCAAATTTAAGAAATAAGTGCGTTAAACTTTCTTTCTTGGAAAAAAAGTGTAATTTTGCATTCTATTTTGCCCTCATTAGGGGTTATTGCGCCCTATACTGAGGTCAACTTTGACGAAAATTAATAATTTAAAATAACCAAAAACAATGCAAAGTAAAGGTGCAATTAGATTTGTAGCGATTCTGCTTGGTATCGCCTGCCTTTGGCAGCTTTCCTTCACTGCAGTCACCAAGATGCAGGAGAAGAAGGCAGCTAAGTACGCAGAGGCTGCTGTTGCAGCATTCCAGCAGACTCCTGCATGGAGCAAGGTTGCGGCTGAGAATCAGGCTTACGTGCTTGACTCCCTCTCAAAGGACCGCAACAGATGGTATACAGATTCCATCTCAGCTGAGAAGGTTTACTTCGGCTACACTTTCAAGGATGTAAAGGCTAAGGAGATCAACCTCGGTCTTGACCTCAAGGGTGGTATGAACGTAATGCTTCAGGTTCAGCTCGAAGACCTCGTAAGGGCTCTCGCAGGCGAGAATGCAACTCCTGAGTTCAACAACGCTCTCGCTCTCGCAAAGGAGCGCAGCGTCAACTCACGTCAGGATTTCATCACTCTCTTCGCAGAGGCTTGGAAGGAAGTCGGCAACGGCCAGAGACTCGCTCAGGTATTCGGTACCTACGAGATGAGAGACCGTATCAAGCCGGAGTCTACCGACGAGCAGGTCATCAGCGTAGTACGCGAGGATGCTGAGTCTGCAGTAAGCAACTCATTCAACGTTCTCCGTAACCGTATCGACCGTTTCGGTGTGACCCAGCCTTCTATCCAGAAGCTTGGAAACAGCGGACGTATCCTCGTCGAGCTTCCAGGTGTAAAGGAGCCTGAGCGTGTAAGAAAGCTCCTCCAGGGAACCGCTTCCCTCGAATTCTGGACGACATATGACAATGCTGAGATCGAGCAGTACCTCGCTGAGGCTAACGCTCTCCTCGCTCAGATCCTCGACGACGATGCTGAGGTTGCTGAGGACGCAGAGGCTTCTGAGGAGAACGCTGACGTACTCGCACAGGAGATCAACGCCAACTCTGAGGATGCTGACCTCGAGGCTGCAAGAAAGGCCAACCCTCTCTTCTCAGTACTCCAGCCTTCAGGCGCAAGAGGAAACGCATGCATCGGTTACGCACAGGGTGGTGACACCGCTGTTGTCAACAGATACCTCAATAACGCACGCGTAAAGGAGCTCTTCCCAGCTGAGTTCAAGGCTATGTGGTCAGTCGCTCCTTCTTCATACTTCGCAGGCGCCAATGTCTACGAGCTCGTAGCCATCAAGGCTGCTTCACGTGACGGTAAGGCTCCTCTCGACGGTAGCTCAGTCACCGACGCACGCGTATCATACGACGGTCAGGGTGTCAACAAGGGCGCACCGACCGTATCTATGACAATGAACGCAGAAGGTGCAAACAAGTGGGCAAGAATCACCAAGGACAACATCGGCAAGCAGGTGGCTATCGTTCTCGATGGTCTCGTATACTCTTATCCTACAGTACAGTCTGAAATCACCGGCGGTAGCTCACAGATCTCAGGTAACTTCACTGTAGAGGAGGCAACTGACCTTACCAACGTCCTCAAGTCAGGTAAGCTTCCTGCACCTGCAAAGATCATCCAGGAGCAGGTTGTAGGTCCTTCACTCGGTGCGAAGTCAATCAAGGCAGGTATGATCTCATTCCTCATCGCCTTCCTCCTCGTACTCGTGTACATGGTATTCTTCTACACAGGTGCCGGTCTCATCGCTGATATCGCGCTCCTCTGCAACGTCCTCTTCCTCTTCGGTACCCTTACCTCATTCGGAGCAGTCCTCACTCTCCCTGGTATCGCAGGTCTCGTCCTGACAATGGGTATGGCGGTCGATGCGAACGTGATCATCTACGAGCGTATCAAGGAGGAACTCGCTGCAGGCAAGGGTCTTGGAAAGGCTGTCGCTGACGGTTACAGCAATGCTTACTCAGCAATTATCGACGGTCAGATCACAACCCTCCTTACCGGTATCGTTCTCTTCGTGTTCGGTTCAGGTCCTGTACAGGGCTTCGCTACAACATTGATCATCGGTATCATCACTTCTGTCCTTACATCTATCTTCGTCACCCGTCTCATCATCGACGACAGACTCAACAAGGGCAAGAGCATTTCTTTCGAGAGCAATCTCACAAAGAACTTCCTCAAGAACACCAACATCGACTTCGTTGCGAAGAAGAAGTACTCATACATCATCTCTGGTACTCTCATCGTTCTTTCTATCCTCTCAATCAGTATCAAGGGCTTCACCTATGGTGTTGATTTCAGCGGTGGTAGAACCTACGTTGTACGTTTCGACCAGGATGTGACCGCAGAGTCTGTACGTGCTGCAGCCGAGGCTGTCTTCACAGACGGTAACTCTTCAGTCGAGGTCAAGCAGTTCGGTGGTGCATCACAGATGAAGATCACTACTACCTACAAGGTAGACCAGGAGTCTTCAGAGGTTGACGCAGAGGTTGAGCAGATGGTATACGAGGCAATGAAGGGCTTCTATGCTACACCAATCTCATACGACGAGTTCAAGTCTACACTCGACAACCCTAACGGTATCATTTCTTCTGACAAGGTAGGTCCTACCATCGCAAGCGACATGAGAAGAGATGCTATCATCGCAGTCATCATCGCCCTCTTCGTAATCTTCGCTTACATCGCTGTAAGATTCAAGGGCTGGACATGGGGTCTCGGTGGTGTCGTTTCACTCGCACACACCTCTATCATCGTGATCGGCTTCTTCAGCTTCTTCTCAGGAATCCTCCCATTCAACCTTGACGTCGACCAGACGTTCATCGCGGCGATCCTGACGATCATCGGTTACGCTATCAACGATAACGTGGTTATCTTCGACCGTATCCGTGAGTTCAAGAGCCTTCACCCTAACACAGACTTCAAGACTAACGTGAACACTGCGCTCAACGCAACTCTCACACGTACAGTCAACACCTCAGTTTCAACTCTCATCCCTATGCTTGCAATCGCAATCTTCGGTGGTGAGTCGATCAGAGGTCTCTCTGTAGCACTCTGCCTCGGTATCCTCATCGGTACCTACGCTTCTATCATGATCGGTACTCCTGTCATGTTCGACGCTACTGCAAAGGCTGAGGCTAAGAAGTCAGCTAAGTAAGACTGAAAAGTTTTCCACAATATGCAGCCGGCCCTTTCAAAAGGCCGGCTGTTTTTTTATCTTTGTTATCCAACTCGCAAAGACATGGCCTTCGTTCATCTACACGTACATACCCAGTATTCGATCCTCGACGGATTTTCCGATATCTCAAAGCTGTTTGACAAGGCTGACGCCCTTGGAATGCCGGCTCTTGCGATAACGGACCATGGTAACATGTACGGTGTGAAGGAATTCTTCAAGGCCGCAGGCAAGCATCCGAACGTCAAGCCTATCATCGGATGCGAGGTCTACGTCACACGCCACTACGACCACAAGCTGAAGGACAACGACCATCGTCGCTACTACCATCTCATCCTTCTCGCGAAGAACTACGAAGGCTACAAGAACCTGATGAAGATCTGCTCGATCGGCCACATCGAAGGAAAATACTACGACAAGCCGAGGGTGAGCCACGAGGTCATCCAGCAGTACCACGAGAACCTCATCTGCTGCTCCGCATGTCTTGCAGGAGAGATCCCTAGAGCCATAGTCGACGGCGACATGGACGCTGCGCGCAAGGCCATACAGTGGCACAAGGACCTGTTCGGAGAGGACTACTACCTCGAGGTACAGCTCCATAAGACCGAAGTCCCTGAGGTCAGCATGGAAGTATATGAGCGCCAGATGGTCGCAAACGCCGGTATCTTCGAGCTTGCCCAGGAGATGGGCGTCAAGACCGTCGCTACCAATGACGTGCATTTCGTCAACAAGGAGGACGGCCCGGCCCATGACAGGTTGATCTGTCTCACCACCAACACCTTCATCGACGATCCTAACCGAATGAGGTACACCCAGCAGGAGTATCTCAAGAGCGAGGAGGAGATGGCGGCTCTGTTCCCGGAGCATCCTGAAGCCCTTCAGAACACCCTGGAGATCAACGACAAGATCGAGAGCTACAAGATCGACAGAGGCCACGTGCTTCCTAAATACGAGATTGACCCTGAGTTCCTTGCGAACATCGACGAGCATCTGGAGAAATATAAGGAAATCATCGACGAGGGCCGTTGCGACAAGAACGGAAACGACCGCGGCGAGGAATTCTGCAAGTCCGTGGCATATCTCTGCCACATCACCTATATCGGTGCCCACAAGCGCTACGGCGAGACCTTCACCGACGAGCAGGTCGAGAGAATCGACTTCGAGCTGAAGACCATCTGCCGAATGGGTTTCCCTGACTACTTCCTCATCGTCCAGGACTACATCGCCGCTTCGCGTGCAGAAGGGTTCATGGTCGGTCCGGGCCGTGGTTCAGCTGCGGGCTCAGTAGTAGCCTACTGTCTGGGTATCACCAATCTGGACCCTATCAAGTACCAGCTCCTGTTCGAGCGTTTCCTCAATCCTGACCGTATCAGCATGCCTGATATCGACGTGGATTTCGAGAATCTCGTCGCTGCGCACAAGTATGTCGAGGACAAGTATTCTGCCGACCATGTGAGCCGAGTGATCACCTTCGGTACCATGGCCGCGAAGTCGGCCATCAAGGACATCGCCCGCATCAGCCACCTCAGCGTAGAGGAATCGAACAGGCTGACCAAGATGGTGCCTGACCGTCTCAGCGAGATGGTCGAGAAGGAGTATCCTTTCAATCCTAAGCTCGATGAGCTGAAGAAGGGATTCAAGGCCTTCGAGAAGGAAGTCGAGGTTGACGATCCAGACCATGAGGGCCAGAAGATAAAGGTCATGAAGACCTTCCAGAAAGGTCTCGAGGAGGTCGACGTCAAGATCAAGCTCAAGAACTGCTACCGTCTTGTCGACGATTTCAAGAACGAGCTCGAGAACGGTTCTGAGATCAACAAGGAAGTGCTCAGGTACGCCCTTCAGCTTGAGGGCTGTATCCGCCAGGTCGGCGTGCATGCCTGCGCTACGATCATCGGCCGAGGCAACCTCACCGACTATATCCCTATCTGTCTCTCGGTCGACAAGGAGACAGGCGAGAATGTATGGACGTCGCAGTACGACGGCCACTATATCGAGGACGTGGGAATGCTCAAGATGGACTTCCTCGGCCTCAACACACTGACCATCATCCATAAGTGTCTGGACCTCGTCAAGAAGCGTTTCGGAGTCGACATCGACATCGAGGCGATTCCTATCGACGATCCTGCGACCTATGAGCAGATATACAGCCGCGGAGACACCAAGAGTGTGTTCCAGTTCGAGTCTCCAGGTATGATGAAGTGGCTCCAGAACCTCCATCCGGAGCGTTTCGAGGACCTCATCGCGATGAACGCGCTCTACCGTCCGGGTCCTATGGACTATATTCCTTCGTTCGTTGCCAGAAAGCTCGGCCAGGAGCCGATCGAGTATGACCTTCCGGACATGGAGGAGTTCCTCTCGGAGACCTATGGCGTCACAGTCTACCAGGAGCAGGTCATGCTTCTGAGCCGCAAGCTTGCATCATTCACCAAGGGTGAGGCCGACAAGCTGCGTAAGGCGATGGGTAAGAAACAGATCGCCGTCATGCAGGAGCTCAAGGAGAAGTTCATGAAGAACGGACAGGCCAACGGCCATCCTGAGAAGACCCTCGACAAGATCTGGAAGGACTGGGAGAAGTTCGCCCAGTATGCGTTCAACAAGTCCCATGCGACCTGCTATGCATGGGTGAGCTACCAGACCGGCTGGCTCAAGTGCCACTATCCATCTGAGTTCCAGGCAGCCAACATGAGCTGCAACCTTGACTCGATGGACGAGATCAAGGCCATCATGGCGGACTGCAAGGCCCACAGGATCAAGGTGCTCAACCCGGATATCAACGAGTCTTCTGCCGAGTTCACCGTCAACAAGAACGGAGACATCCGCTTCGGTCTTGCCGGAATGAAGGGCTTCGGCACCAACATCGTGGACGCCATCCTCAAGGAAAGAGAGGCCAACGGCCTTTTCGCCGATGTCTGGGAGTTCATGGAAAGAATGTCAGGCATTGTCAACAGGAAGGCCCTCGAGTCGCTGGTGAATGCCGGTGCTTTCGATTCCATGGGCATAAAGCGCGGTCAGTTCTTCACTCCATGTGAGAAGGGCGAGCTGTTCATCGACGAGCTCCTGACCTACGGACAGCGTTTCCGCAGCGGCATGGAAGACGACTGCGCCTCACTTTTCGGCGACGTCGTCGAGCTCAAGCCTGTAAGACCTGAGCTGCCTGAGCTGATAGGCGAGGAAGACCTTCTCGAGACTCTAAGGAAGGAGAAGGATATTGTCGGTATGTACCTTTCTTCCCACCCGCTCGACAAGTACCGCTTCGAGATAGAGAGGTTCACGACCAACGGACTCGACACCCTGAATGCCGCCATCGCTGAATGCGAGGCTGCCAAGAAGAAGAGGAAGGTTGCCGTCGCAGGACTTATCATCTCACACGATGTGCTGACCACCAAGACCGGAAGGCCATATTCGAAGACTGTCATCGAGGACTATAACGGCAGCTATGAGCTTGCTCTCTTCGGAAAGGACCACGAGAATCTCGCCCATAAGCTAAGCCAGATCCACACGGCTGTCTACATCAGCGGAGAAATCGCAGAAAAGTACTTTGTAAAGCAAGAGAAGGGCCAGGCTGAGAAGAGTGTACCTTATGCGCTGAAAGTGTCCGAAATAAGGCTTTTAGGCAACATTGCGGAGGATCTGGTGAAGGAGTTCACCATCAGCATCTCTACTCCTATGCTTTCGGGCGAATTCAGGAAGGAACTGATGAAGACGATCAAGGCCAACAAGGGCTCGATTCCGCTCCATATGCTCCTGCACGACCCTAAGACCGGCTACAATATCGAGTTCAAGTCGATGAAGTTCCAGGTGGCGATCTCCACGGAATTCATGCAGCAGCTCGACGCGATGGGAGTCAAGTACAGAGTCGTAGCGAAGATGCAATAGAAAAAGCCTGTGGGATACGCAGGCTTTATTATTGTCATATAGACTGTCTGTAGTCGCCCGGAGTAAAGCCGGTGACAGCCTTGAACTGACGCGAGAAATTGCTCTGTTCGCTGAAGCCGACAGCCATCGCGATATCTGAGATCGGACGGTTGCGGTCCTCACGCATGAGCCTCTGAGCCTCAGCGATTCTCATACGGCCGATGAAGGTTCCAAAATTGACGCCTTCCTGAAGGTTGATGGTCTTCGAGAGGCAGACCTTGTTGACTTTGAGGATGTCGGCAAGAGAAGATACAGTAAGGCCTGGCTCGAGATAGAGCTTCTGGTCCTCGATCATCTTCTTGACTACTGCCCATTTCCCCGGAGTAGCCTCTCCGCAGTGGTTCATCTCCAGGTCATCATCCGAATCGTCAGAAGGTGCGACGGCCTCTATCGCCGGATAGAAGAGCGAGAGGTACCTCATGAAGAAGAACACCATCAGCATATAGAGGAAAAGCATGATGACATTGTGCAGGCCGACTGCGAATCTGCTGACCGTCATTGCAGATCCGAGGGCGATCGTACCTATTATGACCGCGCAGGTATGGCTGTAACGGACATAGTCGTCCGCCTTTCTCGGGGATTCTGCGAGATAGTTGTTCACCTTCACCTCTGCTCCCCTGTAGGATTCATAGAAGACATGGATGAAGAATATCACTTCTGCAAGGTAGACTATACCCCAGATCACCCTTGCCAGTACACAGAAGTCAAGTAGCTCTGACCTCATTGTGGCATAGCTGTCAAGGGTCAGAACACCACAGAAACATTCAGCCACGAGGAAAAGCAGCACGCACGAAAAGATTGGCGCAGCAGTCTTCAGGACAAACTTGGTATTTACCTTCTGCGGGTTGACAAGAATGAGATGGGCATTGCCAAGAAGCAGCACCTGGACACTCGCCGCGATCAGGAAAGGGAATCCCAGAAGTTCAAGCGGGAGATACGACTTGATAATGCAGTACACGCCGAGCGCGATGTAGGAGACTGCCATCAGATAAAGGGAACGCTTATAGACGCGAAGACGCGAATCCTTCGGAACAGGCATGACGAACATGATGAGTCCCATAAGGATCATCGCGACAATCAGCACTTCATATGTAGTTCTTACACTTGGCACACCGCAAGATAGTATAAAAATCATTGATTTTGGACTATTTGCACATTTTTATCAATTTGAAAATGCATTTTTTTAAAAATTGATAAAGAAAAAAGATGCTTTCGCACCTAACTTCGCAATCGGTAAACAGAAGAGTCTAACTCTATTATATCTTTACGTATGTATGAATTAAGCCTTCCTGCAGTGATGCGGGAAGGCTCTTTTGTTTATGTCTGGAAAGACGTATGGTTTCCGGCGACGATTATCTTACTCTGTCAAGCTTGAAGCCGATCTTCATGTCGCTGTAGTTTCCTGCGAGAGAAGCGATAGAGCTTGCTGCGGCATTCTGCTTTGCTGCGTAGGTAAGGATGGTCTTTACGAAGTTGAGGAACTTCTTGCCCTCGAAGAGCATCTCGCAGCCTGTAGCAGTAGGCTTGAGAGAACCGGTCATGGTAAGCTTCTTGAGAGTCTTTGAGAACTGAAGCTGGATCTTTGAGCCGTCCTCAAGGGTACGCCATGTACCGTTGACAGGAATACCCTTGACTGTACATGTGAAAGTAAGGTCCTCGTTGAAGGTGAAGTTGAGTGCGCCGGCGGTAAGGCCTACCTTTGAAAGATACTCGTCAACCTTTGTCTCGATTGTTCCGCGTGCGGCAGCACCTGCGATGTTGCTTACCTGGTTGTCGCTGCCGAGAGCGATAGCTGAACCGGTGTATTTCCAGTTTCCTGGGAGGCTTACAGCCTGTGTGTTTCCTGTGTACGCATATACTACGTTAGAGATGGTATTAAGGATGTTTCCTGCCTTGGAATTGCCGTCTGCAGCGCCGGATGCAGCGCCAAGCACATTGCCAAGGAGACCGCCGAGGTTCTGAGCCTGAGCATTGAAGCTTACGAGCATTGCGCCCGCAACTAAAAGTGTAACAATCTTTTTCATTTTAAATTTATAGATATTAAGTTAATCTTCATCATTTTCAACCCAACCCTGGGCTCTCATCGGCATTTCCAGTCCGTCTGGGGTCACCATGACCGCACCAACTTCAGGAAGGGCAAGATGGCCGACTATGTCGAAGGTCTGGAAGTCGTGACGGAACTTCTCATACTGCGAGATAGGGACTGTGAAGAGGAGCTTGTAGTCCTCGCCTCCGTTCATGGCAGCCGATATCGGATCTATATCCAATTCCTTGCCAAGCTCGAAGGAATTGCCCTCGAAAGGAATCTTCTGCGCATAGATCTTCGCGCCGAGTCCGCTGTCACGCACCAGTCTCTTGACCGCGTCGGCAAGACCTCTCGTGACGAGGTATCCCATGGTCGGAGTGATGCCGCTGTCGTCAAGGTTGAGCAGGACGTTCGGGCTGAGCTCAGGCTTTAGGTAGGCGCCTATCATCATCCTGTACTTCTCGAGATTCGGCTGGGATCCTTCCTTGTCGAAGCGCGCCTTCTCTCTCTCGAGCACCTGCTGTCCGAAGTATGCGGCGCCGAGGCTGCCGCTGACGCAGATAAGGTCCTTGGTCTCCGCCTTAGGTCTTACGACATTGATGCTGGTCTCGCCGGTAGCGCTGACCGCGATGGTCAGTCCGTTACGCGATGGGACAAGGTCAAGACCGACCTTGCAGTAACCATAGTCCTTGGCCGCGGCGACGATACCCGACCACAGTTCCCTGACCTGGGCAAGGTCGAGCTTTGCCGACACGCCGATCTTTATGTCCATGGTACGTGGATGCGACATCTCTGCGTAGAGTTCGCCGGTGACTGCGACGACGCTCTTGTATCCGAGGTGCTTGAGCGGGAAGTAGACGAGATCGAAGTCTATGCCCTCGAGGAATACTCTTGACTGGGTTGTTATATAGGCCTTCGACGCTGTCTCGAACCAGGCGCTCTCATGCGGATTGAATGGTGTGCCTTCGTAGAGAGACTCTATAGCCGCTACTCTTCCTATATCTGAAAAGTTCTGTTCTGCCATCTGAATGAATGTTTCTGCAAAAGTAGCGAAAATCGCTGACTTTATACAAAAATAAGACTGGGCTACATTCACATGCAACCCAGACCGAACTAAAATAAGTTAGTGTATAATTAAAGTAAGATCGTCTTCATTTTACATTCCTGTCCTGGAAAGTCTCACCATCAGGCAACCATGGGGATTTATATCCGCGACAAGACGTCCCTTGCTTGTACCAAGATCCTTGTGGGCCCAAAGGTCGCGGATGTTGTACTCGTTGGTCCTGAAGTTGATCTCCGTTGCGAAGTACATTGTCTGATTGAGCCAGTTGTAATCAAGATTCCATGTGTCTCGACCTCTGTTAAGGAAACATACCGCTATCTCACCGTTTGCAAGAGGCTTTGCCCAGATTTGACGGTCGTGGCCGTCCATGTCCATGAAAAGTACAGCCTGCTTTCCGAGAGGGTCCTGGTTTACCGCTATGGCTTCCTTGTTGGTAAGTATCTCAATTGTCTGAAGGCTCATGTCGCGGAGATCATTTCCGCTCATAAGAGGTGCTGCAAGCATGCACCACATTGCAAAATGAGATATCTGCTCGTCCTTTGTCATCTCACCGTTGCCGACCTCGAGCATCTCAGCGTCGTTCCAATGGCCTGGACCGGCGTATTCATGGAGGGGTGCCATAGCATCGATACATCCGAGGACTCCGACACCGCCCCAGTCGAACTTACAGTCATAGCAAGCACGGATATCAGGAGTCACTCTCCAGAGATGACCTATGCCCTTGCCCCATTCCCAGGCCTGGTTCTCACCCCACTCGCAGATGCTGAAGACAATAGGATGACCGGTAGCCTTGATGGCATTTGCCATGGTCAGATAAGCAGCCCTGGCATTCTGGCCCTCGTTGTCGCACCAGTCGTATTTGAGATAGTCGACGCCCCATTCCGCATAGGTCTTAGCATCGATGAACTGATAGCCCATTGATCCAGGACGGCCCTGGCATGTATGAGTACCGGCGCAAGAGTATATACCGAACTTGAGTCCGAGGCCGTGGACATAGTCTGCAACTGCCTTCATTCCGTTAGGAAATCTCTCGGGATCGCAGACAATCACTCCGTTTTCGTCACGGTCGATCTGCCAGCAGTCGTCGATCACGACATACTCGTAGCCGGCATCCTTCATTCCTGAGGAAACCATCGCATCGGCGATGTCCTTGATAAGATTCTCGCTGACATTGCAGCCGAATTTGTTCCAGCTGTTCCAACCCATCGGCGGAGTCGGCGCGAGTGACATCCACTGTTCGTCGGTAAGCGGTTTTGTTTTTTCTCGATTCTGGGCAAAGAGGGCTGAACTGCAGACTACTGCAGCCATGGCTAGTAATAATGATTTCAGTTTCATAGAAGGAACTTTTTTTTACTACAAAAGTAAAAGTAATTCAATTAATGAGAACTAAAAAAAACAAATCTATGAAACGGATTCTATCTACCATGAAGTGGAAATTTCACGGAATAAAGAATTTTTGTCATATTTACAAAGAATTCATCAGACCATGGCAAAAACATATTTCAGCAGAGATTATATTTCGGTGAGGATCATCTTCATCGCTGCCGTAGTGATTCTTTCCAATCTTGCATGGTCACTGATCCTTGTCTCAAACGGTTACAACCTCTCCGACATCATCAAGCAGAATGGAATGGTCCAAAGGCTGATCCTGGGCATAATGGAATCCACAACTCTCATTGAACTGCCTTTCATCATTGTATGGAATTCACTTAAACATAAAGATAAGAGCTCTGTCCACCTGAATACCGTCACAATTCTCATATCCATACTGGTATCAACCCTCTTTTCATGGGCTTTCTGCCAATTCAGGGAAGATATGTTTAACCAGTTCCTGATAAATTTTGTAACGGACCTGACAATTTCCATGCTTGCCACCACCACCTTCACTATATTGATCAACAAGGACATGGTAAATGAGCTCATGGTGGAAAAAGAGAAGATTCTTGAGGAAAAGACACGCCTTGCTGAAGCGAATGCGATTGCACAGACTGACGCAATGAACATGAGGATTGACAACCATTTCTTTTTCAACAGTTTCAGCGTCCTGGCGTCGCTGATCCAGGAAGATCCGCAGAAAGCTGAAGATTTCCTTCTGGAACTTACTGATACTCATCGCAGTATCATTTCTCTAAGTTCAGAAAACTCAATACAGCTGTCGAAGGAACTGAAATTACTTGATTCGTATATGAGAATGCAAAGATATAGGTTCGGTGACAGGTGCATCAAGCTGGAATATGGTCCCGATACAGAAGATTATGGAGAAAAACACATAATTCCTCTGTCCATACTGCATCTCGTAGAGAATGCTATCAAACACAACAGTTACAGTGAGAAGAACCCTCTTACCATCTCCATCACCCTCGAGCCAGGAAAGGATGGTGTGGATTACATCATAGTCACTAACAACAGGCAAGAGAAGATATCCAAGCCTGCATCAACCAGGCAGGGCCTGGAAAACATGCGGAAAAAATATGTTCTCGTATGTGGACATCCACCAATCATAGAGGAAAATGAACATTTCTATAAAGTCAAGTTACCTATCATGGAACCATGGAAATACTGATCATAGAAGACGAACGACCAAGCGCTGACAGACTTGTCAAGCTGTTGAAAGAGTGCTGCGCGGATGCCAATGTGACATCCGTGCTCCAAAGTGTGCAGGAAGGTAAGGATTATTTCTGCTCTGGCAGGAAAGCTGACCTTATCATCTCTGACATAAGCCTTCCCGATGGGCTTTGTTTCAGTATTTTTGAAGACTTGTCAATAGATTGTCCTATCATATTCACGACAGCCTATGACGAATACGCACTGAAAGCATTTGATTTCAACAGCATAGCATACCTCCTGAAGCCAATCAGAAAGGAAGATCTTGTGAAGTCTTTGGCAAAAATGCCATCACACCCACAGACCTCAGACTCTGATCTTTCAGAATTGTTGAAGAAACTTTCTGAAGGAAAAGTCAGATGGCGGGAACGTATTCTCATAGAGAATGGAGAAGAACTCAGACCTATCAAGGTCAAGAACGTATCTTTCTTCAAATATGACATGGGCGCCACCAAGGCAGTCATGAAAAACAAGTCCGGCAGTTATTGTGAACTCTCACTTGACCGTCTTGAAGAACAGCTTGATCCGGAACGTTTCCTCAGAGTTTCCCGACAGTTCATAATCAACATAGAAGAGGTTATATCAATAAAAAGAATCGACACGAAGCATTCCCTTATCAGGATGAAAGAATCAGACGAAGAAATTGTCGCTACAAACATCCGCTGCAACCGTCTGAAAGTAATGCTTGACAGGTAGTATAAACAAAGAAAGAGAAGCTTGATGGCTTCTCTTTCTTATTATGTATCAATCTATTAAAGATTTCTAAGAAGATTGTTGAGGTTGACCTTCTTGTCAATGAGAGCGCGGAGCTCTGAGATAGGAATTCTCTCCTGGGTCATGGTGTCACGGTCACGGACTGTCACGCAGCGGTCTACGAGCGAGTCGTGGTCGACTGTGATACAGTATGGAGTACCGATGGCATCCTGACGGCGATATCTCTTACCGATAGAATCCTTCTCGTCGTACTGGCAGTTGAAATCGAACTTGAGGTCGTTCATGATCTCCTGTGCGAGATTTACGAGTTCCTCGTTGTTCTTCACGAGAGGCATGACGGCAGCCTTGACCGGTGCGATAGGTGCAGGGATCGCGAGCACTACGCGGCTCTCGCCGTTCTCGAGCTTCTCCTCCTTGTATGAGTGAGAAAGCACTGCGAGTACCATACGGTCGACACCGATTGATGTCTCGATGACATATGGAGTGTAGCTCTCGTTGGTCTCAGGGTCGAAGTACTGGATCTTCTTTCCAGAGAACTTCTGGTGGTTGCCGAGGTCGAAGTCAGTTCTCGAGTGGATACCCTCGAGCTCCTTGAAGCCGAATGGGAACTGGAACTCTACGTCAGTAGCAGCATTTGCATAGTGAGCGAGCTTCTCGTGATCGTGGAAACGGTAGTTCTCAGCACCCATGCCGAGGTTCACGTGCCACTTCATACGGGTCTCCTTCCACTTCTTGAACCAGTCAAGCTCAGTTCCTGGCTTGATGAAGAACTGCATCTCCATCTGCTCGAACTCCCTCATACGGAAGATGAACTGACGAGCTACGATCTCGTTTCTGAAAGCCTTGCCGATCTGAGCAATACCGAAAGGAATCTTCATACGTCCGGTCTTCTGGACGTTGAGGTAGTTCACGAAGATACCCTGAGCGGTCTCAGGACGGAGGTAGATTGTATTTGCGCCCTCTGCAGTGCTGCCCATAGAGGTGCTGAACATGAGGTTGAACTGACGTACGTCTGTCCAGTTGCATGTACCGCTGATAGGACATACGATACCGCAGTCAACGATGATCTGCTTGTACTCAGCGAGGTCGTTGGCCTTCTCGGCTGCGACATATCTGTCGTGAACCTCGTTGTACTTCTTGAGTTCTCTCTGGACGTTAGGGTTGGTAGCGCGGAACTGCTCCTCGTCGAAGCTCTCGCCGAACTTCTTCTTACCCTTTGCGACCTCCTTGTTGATCTTCTCCTCGATCTTTCCGAGGTAGTCCTCGATAAGGACGTCGGCGCGGTAACGCTTCTTTGAATCCTTGTTGTCGATGAGTGGGTCGTTGAATGCACCTACGTGGCCTGAAGCCTCCCAGATCTTAGGGTGCATGAAGATACATGAGTCGATACCAACGATGTTCTCGTTGAGACGGGTCATCGCATTCCACCAGTACTGCTTGATGTTCTGCTTGAGTTCTGAACCCATCTGGCCGTAGTCGTAGACTGCTGCAAGTCCGTCATAGATCTCACTTGAAGGGAAGATGAAACCATATTCCTTGCAATGCGCTACGAGTACCTTAAAAAGTTCGTCCTGAGTCATAATTACTATTGTTTTATCTTATTTTTCTGTTTTCAAAGCCTACAAAATTAAGCATTTATTCCAATATATCCTTGAAGTGCAGGGCTAATTCCTCCGACACGACCTCTCTCAGCGGCTTTTTGATGAAATCGCGGCTGGAAATCAGCTTATGCGGGATACAAAGCTGCGGAGTATCCATCCCGAGCTTTCCGTACAGAAGGATGTCGATATCTATCGTACGGTCATGGTACACTCTTCCGCCGTCCGCATCGAATTCCAGCGTCTCATGTCTTCCCAGACGACGCTCGATCTCCTTACAGAGCCCGAGCAAGGCTTCCGGCCCTGGTTCCGGTACCATGGTACCTTCGCTCCCGGCGCCTTCCGGCAGGTCATAGCGGACGACGCAGTCCAGGAAAGCGGGTCCGTCGAAGCCCCATGATTCCGATTCGTCTATCGAGGAAAGGCGGGAAAAGGAAACGCCCAGCGCTTCGTCAAGAAGGCCCAGAGCCTGCATTATATTGGCTCTGCGGTTCCCGAGATTGCTGCCCAGCGAAAGATAGATTTCCATTCCTACTCAGATTTGGAAGAAAAGAGCCATCTGCTAGTCCAGACCAAGGTCGACACGCGCCTCGTCCGAAAGCATGCTCTGGTCCCAGACAGGTTCGAATGTGAGGTCGATCTTGCAAGACTTGATGCCTGGAACGTCCTCCACGCCATTCTTTACTTCCATAAGCACCTCGTCTGCCATCGGACAGTTTGGTGCGGTGAAGGTCATCACGATCTCAACGTTGTGCTCCCTGTCGATATACAGGTCGTAGATGAGTCCGAGGTCGTAGATGTTGACTGGGATCTCCGGATCGTAGACCTGCTTGAGGGCTAGGACCACATCCGAATAGAGCGGAGCTATCTCCTGGGCCTCCTCAGCGGTCATCGGTTCCCTCTGCTTCTTCTCCTCGACGATTTCCGTAACAGGGTGGGTCTCCTCTGGCTGAGGATCACCGTAAGGCTTTGTACTTTCCTTCTTCTTGAATATGTTCTTTATTTCCATCAGAGATTCTCCTGTGCTATTCTTTTAATTGTAGATATCATTGAGACGAGTCCATTGGCCCTGGTTGGAGAAAGGTTCTCCTTGAGACCGATGTTCTCGATGAACTTGAAGTCGTCAGATGCGATCTCAGCTGCAGTGCGACCGGAATACACGCTGATGAGAAGGGAAATTATTCCCTTTGTGATGATCGCGTCGCTGTCTGCTGAGAAATATATCTTGCCGTCCTCGACCTTGGAGTCGAGCCATACTCTTGACTGGCATCCCTTGATAAGCTTCTCCTCTGTCTTTTCCTCTTCAGGATAAGAATCGAGGTTCTTGCCAAGTTCGATGAGATATTCGTATTTGTCAAGCCACTCATCGTACATTGAGAACGAATCGATGACCTCTTCCTTTATTTCCGCTAATGTCTTTTCCATTATTTAAGCATTGATATTGCCCTGTTCAGGGATTTGATGAAGTACTCCGCCTCTTCCATAGTATTGTATGGTGCAAGAGATGCCCTGAGCATTCCGGTCACTCCGAAACGGTCCATCAATGGCTCTGCACACATCTGTCCTGATCTTGTGGCTACTCCCATCTTGTCAAGTATAAGTGCAAGATCCTCGTGATGAACGCCTTCTACTGTGAATGAGAAGAGAGGAATCTTCTGGACTGTTCCACATGGAACTCCATAGATCCTTATTCTATCATCCTTGCTGAGAGCGTCGTACAGATACTCCTTCACAGAGTCCGCATAGTCAGTCAACTCCTTGCTGTTCAATTCTTTCCACACCTGGATAGCATCCTTGAAGGTAGGAATCGCATTGAAATTCTGGGTTCCTGCCTCAAACTTCTCAGGGAGCTCGGCATATGTCGTTCCGCTGAACCTGACTGTCTCTATCATCTCGCCGCCACCCATGAAAGGAGGCATCTGCTCGAGCCATTTCTCCTTTCCGTAGATTACGCCGGTTCCTGTAGCGGCATACATCTTATGACCGGAGAATGCATAGAAGTCACAATCGCATTTCTGAACGTCAAGTCCTTGATGTACAACACCTTGCGCTCCATCCACCAACACTGGGACACCCTTGCTGTGGGCTATTTCGACGACTCTTTCTATAGGGTTGACAAGACCCAGGACATTCGAGATCTGGGTACATGCGACAAGTCTGGTCCTGTCGGTTATAAGGCCTGCGAGACTTTCGACGTCAAGTACGCCGTTGTCGTCTATTCTGAGAACCTTGACGCTGGCGCCTTTTCTCTGGCAGACAATCTGCCAAGGCACTATGTTGGAATGGTGTTCTGCCTCTGATACGATGACTTCATCGCCTTCTTTGATAAAGGCCTCGGCGAATGAATAAGCTACGAGATTTATAGAGTTTGTGGTACCTGAAGTGAATATGATTTCCTTTCTGCTCCTGGCATTGAGGAACTCCTTGACAACGTCGCGGGTAGATTCATATTCATCGGTAGCTGTCGAAGCCAGTGCATGGACTGCCCTATGGATATTGGCATTGTGCTCAAGAGAAAGTCTGGTCAGTCTCTCGATAGAAGATGCCGGTCTCTGGGAAGTTGCAGCGTTGTCGAAATAGACAAGATCCTTTCCATAGACCTTGGAATCCAATATGGGGAATAATTTTCTAGCCTCTGTTACGTTCATACATTATATATATAGACTGCAAATTTAACAATTCCTATTTCTTTTCTGCCGAATTTTCTATTTTTGTATCAGCTACAGAAGTCGCATCAAAAACCAATAATCAAATGTTTGACTACATCAAAGGAAATATCATCGAGCTCAATCCCGCAGAAACAGTGATCGAATGCGGCGGATTCGGTTTCGACATCATGATTTCACTCCAGACTTTCGAGGCGCTGCAGGGAAAGAGCAGCGCAACAGTATATCTCTACCACTACCTCAGAGAAGACGACGAACAGTTCTACGGATTCGCTTCAAAGAATGAAAGAGAATTGTTCAAGCTTCTTATCAGCGTGTCTGGCGTCGGTGTAGGAACAGCGCGGATGATGCTGTCATCTCTTACCGATGAAGAAATCCGTCATGCGATCATCGGCGAGGATGTAAACAGGATCAAGAGCGTCAAGGGTCTCGGTCTGAAGACAGCGCAGAGACTGATCCTTGAACTGAAAGACAAGATCGTAAAGGGTGCAGGTGTAGATTCGGATTCTCTTATTCCAGGTATGTCAGTCAACTCTGCTGTCATGGAAGAAGCAACTACAGCTCTCGTAATGCTTGGATTCACAAAGGCTGCTGTAGGCAAAGTTCTTCCAGATATCGCGAAGAAGAATCCAGAAGCCAAGGTCGAGGATCTTATCAAGGCCGCATTGAAGAAACTCTAGATTTAGAAAATACTTCTTATAAAAAAGTGTTCCACGTGGAACACTTTTTTATCTATTGAACCATACAAGCAGGACTGAGATATCCGAAGGTGACACACCTGAGATACGGGAAGCCTGTCCGATTGTTGCCGGTTTATACTTTGCAAGCTTCTGTCTGCACTCAATTGTAAGACCTGTTACCTTGTCGAAATCAAATGACTCAGGAATCTTCACATAGTCAAGTCTTGAAATCTTCTCAGCAATAGCCTCCTCTCTGTCTATATATCCCTTGTATTTGATAGCGATTTCAGCGGCATCGATCAGTTCAGTCTTGTAATTAGAAGAAAGAACTTCAGGAACCTCATCCGCTGTAAAGTCTGAATCCGAAAGATTATTGCGGTCAAATGTTCCACATGGAACAAAATCCAACAACTTCTCAAAACTTACCTCAGGACGCGAAACCAGGTCGAATACCGATTTAGATTCAGAAACAAGCTTGGAATCTACTGATTCAAGGTATTGATTTGCCACTGCAGGCTTAAGCTTAGCAGTCTCAGCAAATGATCTTATCTTCTGTACAGACTCGTACTTCTTCATAGTAAAGGCATATCTTGCCTCGTCTGCCAGTCCAATTGCATGTGACTTCTCTGTCAGACGGAAGTCAGCATTGTCCTGACGAAGAAGAATTCTATACTCGGCTCTGGATGTAAACATTCTATATGGCTCGTCTACACCCTTTGTGATAAGATCGTCAATAAGTACACCGATATATGCGTCTTCCCTTCCTAGGATGAACGGATCCTTTTCCTGTACCTTGAGTGCTGCATTGATACCAGCGATTATACCCTGGGCCGCAGCTTCCTCATATCCCGTAGTTCCGTTGACCTGACCGGCGAGGAAAAGATTCTCTATGAT
Organism: Bacteroidales bacterium; assembly: GCA_024398105.1. Lineage (GTDB taxonomy): Bacteria > Bacteroidota > Bacteroidia > Bacteroidales > UBA932 > Cryptobacteroides. The sequence continues at coordinate 23,824 of JAKSJP010000019.1, forward strand.
CTTTGACTCAAGACTTGCCTTGAGCTGTACAGGATCGAAGTAATCGTATTCGACAGCATAAGCCGGCTTGAATATCTTTGCATTCTCGAAACCCTTTATCGCATGGAGAGCATCAAGCTGGACCTGCAGCGGAAGAGATGAAGAGAAACCCTGGAGATAATATTCCTTGGTGTTTCTTCCTTCCGGTTCAAGGAAAAGCTGATGGGAATCCTTGTCGGCGAAAGTTCTCAGCTTATCCTCGATGCTTGGACAATAGCGCGGGCCTTTACCATGGATAAGTCCGGAGAAAAGCGGAGAATCCGAAAATCCGGAACGAAGGATGTCGTGGACCTTTTCATTTGTATGGAAAATGAAACAAGGCATCTGCTCATTTCCAGCCTCAGGCGCCGATGGTATAGGAAGGTAAGAGAATCTTGCCGGGTTCTCATCTCCAAGCTGGATCTGGGAAACGGAGGTATCAACAGAGGTGACGTCGATTCGAGGAGGAGTACCTGTCTTCATCCTGGCGGTCGATAGTCCCATCTCGACAAGCTTCTCGGTCAGGCCGTAAGAAGAGAGTTCGCCTATGCGTCCTCCTTCGAACTGAGTCCTTCCGATGAAAAGCTTGCCTGTAAGGAAGGTTCCGGCAGTCAGGATAACTGTCTGAGAATTGAAAATTGCTCCCGTACGTGTACATACTCCCACGATACGCGATCCTTCGAAGAGAAAATCGGTCGCTGTATCGACGTAAATATCTATGTTACAATTAGTTTCGAGGATTTTACGCCATTCCGAAGAAAACTGGCTCTTATCACACTGGGCACGTGGGCTCCACATGGCAGGACCCTTGGATCTATTGAGCATCCTGAACTGTAGAGTACAGCGGTCTGTCACTATGCCGGTATAGCCTCCAAGAGCATCTATCTCTCTGACTATCTGACCTTTAGCAATTCCACCAACTGCCGGATTACACGACATTCTGGCGAATCCGGTCATGTCCATCGATATGAGAAGGACCGACGAACCCATGTTTGCGGCGGCAGTTGCAGCTTCACAGCCCGCATGTCCGCCTCCGACTACTATTACATCATAGAAAGGAAACATATACTAAAGGTGTGTTCGGATTTCGAGATAGTAATTCTCCTTCTCCCTCATCACCTTGATGTCTTCATCACAGTGATCATCGTATCCGATGAGATGGAGCAGTCCATGGACAATTACTCTGTTGAGTTCCTCTTCAAATTCCGTCTTGTAGAAAACCGAGTTTTCCTTGACTGAGTCGACACTGATGAAAAGATCTCCTGAAAGCACATTGCCCTCGCAGTAGTCGAAGGTTATGATGTCAGTGAAGTAGTCATGCTGAAGGAACTTCTGGTTGATATCGAGAATATAGTTGTCGGAACAGAAAATGATATTGATCTGTCCGAGTTTCTTTACCTCACTTTCAGCTACGAGTCTGAGCCAGGCATTGTTAAGCCTGCGCTGTTTGAACTGGAACTTTGTCTGCTCGAAGAAATATGATACCATAAGACTTATATTCTATTTGCAAAACTACAATAAAATAAGGTTATCTTTGCACAAATTGTTTATATGATTGAATTTTCATCAGAGAAAGAGAAAGCGATAGAGAAAGCTGTCTTCGTCGGAATCATCAAAGATGGTGACGAGGAATGGAAGGTCATGGAGTATCTCGACGAGCTTGAATTCCTTGCTACAACAGCAGGTGCAGTTCCAGACAAGAAGTTCGTCCAGAGAGTGGACAGACCTGACAAGGCTACCTATATCAGAAGCGGTAAGCTTCAGGAAATCGCCGATTACTGCGAAGAGAACGAGATAAGCTACGTCATTTTCGACGATGAGCTTACCGGAATGCAGCAGAGAAACATCGAGAAGGTCATCAAGACTTCAGGTGTCATAGACAGAACCAGCCTCATCCTTGAAATATTTGCCCAGAGAGCGCAGACAGCCTATGCAAAGACACAGGTAGAGCTTGCGCGTCTGAACTACATGCTTCCAAGACTTGCAGGTATGTGGACCCACCTTGAGCGTCAGCGAGGCGGTATGGGTACCCGAGGCGGTATGGGTGAGACTCAGATTGAGATCGACCGCCGTATCGTCAAGGAAAGAATCACTCGTCTGAAGGATGAACTCAAGAAGATCGACCGCCAGATGTCGACTCAGAGAAGCAACAGAGGCTCTCTCGTAAGGCTTGCGCTGGTAGGTTATACCAATGTAGGTAAAAGTACCTTGATGAACCTTCTGGCCAAGTCAGACGTATTTGCCGAGAACAAGCTTTTCGCTACTCTTGACACTACCGTCAGAAAGGTCGTAATAGAGAATGTACCGTTCCTTTTGAGCGATACTGTAGGATTTATCAGGAAACTGCCTACACAGCTCATAGAAGCCTTTAAAAGTACCTTGGACGAGGTCCGTGAAGCTGATGTCCTGGTACATGTCGTAGATATATCTCATCCGGACTTCGAAGACCAGATGAAAGTGGTTGAAAAGACCCTACAGGACATAGGCGCTAACAACAAGCCTGTCTATGTCGTTTTCAATAAGATCGACCAGTATACCTACGAGGAATATGACGAGTTCTCACTCGAACCTAAGGCCAAGGGCAACCGCAGCCTTGACGAGCTTAAGAACAGCTGGATTGCGGACGAGAAGGCACCATGTATCTTCATCTCAGCCATCCAGAAGACCAATATTCCTAAGCTGAGGAACGATATCTACAAGATGGTCGCTGAGATCCATGCAGGACGCTGGCCATTCAACAACTTCCTTTGGTAAAAAACTGGAAACAATCTTTTCAGATTACTGATAAAAAAAAGAGAGACTGAAGTATCAGCCTCTCTTTTTCTGTATGTAGTAATTATATTACTCTGAGAACTTTGCCTTGAGGAACTCTCTGTTAAGACGAGCGATATGCTCAACTGAGATACCCTTAGGACACTCCATTTCACAGGCACGGGTGTTGGTACAGTTACCGAAGCCGAGCTCATCCATCTTAGCTACCATAGCGCGTGCACGGCGTGCAGCCTCTGGACGACCCTGTGGAAGAAGTGCGAGTGAGCTAACTCTTGCACCTACGAAGAGCATTGCAGAACCGTTCTTACATGTTGCAACGCAAGCACCGCAACCTACGCAAGCTGCTGCATCCATACTCTTCTCAGCCTGATCGTGAGGAATGAGAATGTTGTTGGCATCCTGTGCAGAACCTGTGCGGACTGAGATGAAACCACCAGCCTGGAGGATCTTGTCGAATGCTGTACGGTCTACAACGAGGTCCTTGATTACAGGGAAACCTGAACTTCTCCAAGGCTCAACTGTAATGGTAGCACCGTTCTTGAAATGACGCATGAAGAGCTGACATGTTGTGACGTGATCGTCTGGACCATGTGCTCTACCGTCGATGTAAAGTGAACATGCACCGCAGATACCCTCACGGCAGTCATGATCGAATGAGACAGGACCGCTGCTCTTGCATCCCTTGTCGACAGCTACAGGGTCGATACCTTCCCTGATAAGCTGCTCGTTGAGGATGTCAAGCATCTCGAGGAAAGAAGCTTCCTCTTCGATGTCAGCAATATGGTATGTCTCGAAATGTCCCTGTGCCTTAGCGTTTTTCTGACGCCATATTTTGAGATTGAACTCCATAATCAATTAGTCTTTGTAGTTTCTAGTCTTAACTTCAATGAACTCGTACTTGAGAGGCTCCTTGTGAAGCTCAGGCTCTACGCCCTCTCCCTTGTACTCCCATGCTGCTACATACATGTAGTTAGCATCGTCACGCTGTGCCTCACCTTCTGGTGTCTGGCTTTCCTCACGGAAGTGACCACCACAAGACTCATTTCTGTTGAGAGCGTCACGTGCCATGAGCTCACCGATCTCGAGGAAGTCTGCAAGTCTGAGAGCCTTCTCGAGTTCCTGGTTGAACTCACCAGCCTCACCAGGTACGTTGACATTTGCCCAGAACTCCTTCTTGAGCTCCTGGATCTTAGCGATACCGGTCTTGAGACCTTCTGCTGTACGACCCATACCTACATAGTCCCACATGATGAGACCGAGCTCCTTGTGGAGTGAATCGACAGTCTTCTTACCCTTGATAGAGAAGAGCTTCTCTATACGTGCCTTGACTGCCTTCTCAGCCTCGTCGAACTCAGGAGCTGATGTGTCAGTCTTAGGCTCAGCGAACTTGTGTGAGAGATAGTCGTTGATTGTGATAGGAAGGATGAAGTAACCGTCTGCAAGACCCTGCATGAGGGCAGATGCACCGAGACGGTTTCCACCATGGTCAGAGAAGTTAGCCTCACCGATAGCGTAGAGGCCAGGGATTGTTGTCTGAAGATCGTAGTCTACCCAGATACCACCCATTGTGTAGTGGATAGCAGGATAGATCATCATAGGCTCCTCCCAAGGTGAAGAAGCGGTGATCTTCTCGTACATATCGAAGAGGTTACCATAACGCTCAGCTACCTTCTGGTGGCCGAGACGCTTGATAGCGTCAGCGAAGTCAAGGAATACTGCGAGACCAGTCTCGTTCACACCATAGCCGGCATCGCATCTCTCCTTTGCTGCACGTGATGCAACGTCACGAGGTACGAGGTTACCGAATGCAGGGTAACGGCGCTCGAGATAGTAGTCTCTATCCTCCTCAGGAATCTGAGAAGCTTTGATTTCACGCTTGCGAAGCTTGAGGACATCCTCCATCTTCTTAGGAACCCAGATACGTCCGTCGTTACGGAGTGACTCGGACATAAGGGTAAGCTTGCACTGCTGTGTACCATGGACAGGGATACATGTAGGATGGATCTGTGCGAAGCAAGGGTTTGCGAAATATGCACCCTTCTTGTAGCACTGCCATGCTGCAGAACCGTTGCTGTTCATAGCGTTTGTTGAAAGGAAGTAGGTGTTACCGTAACCACCGGTAGCGATTACGACAGCGTGAGCACCGAAGCGCTCGATCTCACCGGTAACGAGGTTTCTTGCGATGATACCCTTTGCCTGTCCGTTGATGATGACGAGGTCAAGCATCTCATGACGTGGGTAGCTCTTTACTGTACCTGCAGCGATCTCCTTGTTGAGTGATGCGTATGCACCGAGAAGGAGCTGCTGACCGGTTTGTCCTCTTGCATAGAATGTACGGCTTACCTGTACACCACCGAATGAACGGTTTGCGAGGTATCCGCCGTATTCACGTGCGAATGGAATACCCTGTGCGACGCACTGGTCAATGATAGCTGCACTTACTTCAGCAAGACGATATACGTTAGCCTCTCTTGAACGATAGTCACCACCCTTGATGGTATCGTAGAAGAGACGATAGACTGAATCGTTGTCGTTCTGATAGTTCTTAGCGGCATTGATACCACCCTGTGCTGCGATAGAGTGAGCACGACGTGGAGAGTCGCTGATGCAGAAAATCTTGACATTGTAGCCAAGTTCACCAAGAGAAGCAGCTGCAGAAGCACCGCCAAGACCTGTACCTACTACGATGATTTCAAGTTTTCTCTTGTTGTTAGGGCTAACAAGATGGATTTCTGACTTACGCTTAGTCCATTTTTCAGCTAATGGTCCGTCAGGAATCTTAGAAATTAATTTATCGGCCATATAAATTGTGATTATTTAAGATCTTTTTATCAGAATGCAATTTTAGTTATTTTTCTTCTAAACTACAATTATATAATTGTTATTAGGAGTCAAAAATTGTAGGTTCACTGAAGTCCTGCTCCATAGACTTGGGAATATAGTTGTCAAGACCAAGGTGTCTATATGCCAGTTCGGTGGCAATTCTTCCTCTTGGAGTCCTCTGGATGAAGCCTTCCTTGATAAGGAAAGGCTCATATACTTCTTCGATCGTACCGGCCTCTTCACCGACAGCTGTAGCTATCGTATTGGCACCGACAGGACCGCCTTTGAACTTTGTGATTATGGTGTGAAGTATCTTATTGTCAATCTGGTCGAGGCCTCTCTTGTCGATATTGAGAGCATCGAGTGCATACCTTGCGATCTCAAGGTCGATATGTCCGTCACCCTTGACCTGGGCGAAGTCACGGACTCTTCTCAGAAGAGCATTCGCGATACGTGGAGTACCTCGGCTTCTCATCGCTATCTCCACTGCAGCCTGGTGCTCTATCCCTACCTTGAGAATTCCGGAACTTCTCTTTATGATCCTGATAAGATCCGCGATGTCATAGTACTCGAGAGCAGCCGTGATACCGAATCTTGCCCTGAGAGGAGAGGTAAGAAGACCGCTTCTTGTGGTAGCACCTACAAGGGTGAAAGGATTGAGGCTGATCCTGACGGATCTTGCACCAGGACCCTTGTCTATCATGATATCTATCACATAGTCCTCCATGGCTGAATAGAGATACTCCTCAACCTCTGGAGAAAGTCTATGGATCTCATCGATGAAAAGTACATCTCCCTCTTCGAGGGAGGTCAGCAGTCCGGCAAGGTCGCCCGGCTTGTCAAGGACAGGTCCGGAAGTTATCTTCATATTTACGCCCAGCTCGTTGGCGATGATATGTGCGAGGGTCGTCTTTCCAAGTCCCGGAGGACCATGGAAAAGTACATGGTCAAGTGACTCTCCACGGAGTCTCGCTGCCTGTATGAACACCTTCAGGTTGGAGATTATCTTCTCCTGTCCGGTGAAATCGGTAAGTTCCTGCGGACGGATAATTCCGTCTAAATCCTTATCTTTGTCAGTGCCTTGGGCATATGGGTTGAATGAATCCGCCATGGTCTTCAGAAATAATAATACAAATATAATGATTTTAATTTTTATATTGGTGATGTTGTTATTGCTGTGGATATGTTTATAAGTAGTGATACTTTATTGATTTACAATTACTTATTACCAAGATATTTCTGTTGAAAACCCTTTTGATGGCATATTGACAGGCAGTTGATAACTTATTGACCCTCTCTGCTGTACACATTTCAACATGCTTTTCAACAGTTTTTACACAGGTTATCAACAGTTATTTTATACATATTGTTGAAAAAGATCGATCAATGACAATCAGCCCGGAATCAAGCTCTCTTCTTTCAAGAAGAATAGAGAAATACAGGGATTCATATTGCAGCGGTCTGTTCCTTTCCGCAAAATGGTTCGTACTTTCCCAGATTGCGCTGAAGGGAACTCATCTTGTTGTGCTTCCTGATTCAGAAAATGCAGAATACTGCTCTTCAGACCTCTATAGTCTCATTGAAGGAGACAAGGTCTTCTTTCTTCCAGCTTCAGGAAGGAAAGTAGAAAAGAGCAACTACAAGTCTTCGCTTGGAGTACAGAGGACTTCGGCCATAGGAAAGATAATGGAGAGAAAACAATCAGACATGGACTCTCTTATCATCGTTACTTATCCTGAAGCCCTTGAGGAAAAGATTCCTGTCACCGGAAAGATAAAGAGTTCGGTGCTCAAGCTGAAGAAAGGAGATGAAATCAGCCATGATCAGATAAAGCAGGTCCTTTTCGAAAACAATTTCGAGAAAGTGGACTTCGTCTCATCACCTGGCCAGTACTCAATCAGAGGATCCATAGTTGATGTATTCTCTTTTTCAGACAACAATCCTTTCCGTATCTCATTCTTCGGAAACGAGATCGAGAAGATCAGCGTATTCAACTGTAACACACAGCTTTCGGTAGAGACCCGCGATGAGATAGAGATAATCCCTGACCTTGTATCAGGTGAGAATGAGGAATCAAGCAGCATCATAGACATACTCCCTAAGGACACTGTCGTATGGTTTGATTCTTCAGATCTTTACAACAAGAAGGAATTCTATCTTTCATTAGAGAATTTCACAAAGGTATTCTTCCAGGTTCCTGTAGGAAACCAGGATGTAGAGACTGTAAAGTTCAATATTGCTCCGCAGCCTGTCTTCAACAAGAACTTTGAACTTCTCTCCGCTGATATAAACAAGAAGATTGACCATGGTTACCGTGTGTGCATCTATGGTGAGAAGAAATCTCAGCTGGAAAGACTTAGCTCCATCCTTTCCCAGAACAACGGACATATTCCTGAGTTCATTTCGGAAAAGAACATCCATAACGGATTCATCGACAACGATACATTCACCTGCTGCTATACTGACCATGAAATATTTGACCGCTTCCATCGCGTAGCGATCAGAAGGACAGTCGAAAAGAGTGAGCAGCTTACTCTGAATGACATCAGCTCATTCAACATCGGCGACTATGTAGTCCATATCGACCATGGTGTGGGCATATTCGGAGGACTTGTCCGCATGAAAGACGACATGGGCAGGATGAAGGAAGTAGTGAAGCTCATGTACAAGGATGGAGATGTTGTGTTCGTCTCAGTCCATGCGCTCCATAAGATTTCAAGATATAAGCCGAAGGATTCACTTCCTCCAAAGGTGAACAAGCTGGGTTCAGGTGCATGGCAGGCTCTCAAGACAAGAGCGAAGTCAAAGGTAAAGGACATCGCGAAGGAACTTATCAATCTCTACGCAAAGAGAAAATCGGCGGAAGGATTCGCATTTTCTCCTGATACCTATCTCCAGGAAGAACTTGAGTCTTCTTTCATGTATGAGGATACACCGGACCAGATGTCTGCTACGAAGGCAATCAAGAGGGATATGGAGGACAGAAGCCCTATGGACCGCCTTGTATGTGGAGACGTAGGTTTCGGAAAGACTGAGATTGCAATCAGGGCGGCATTCAAGGCCGTTGCGGACAACAAGCAGGTAGCAGTCCTTGTCCCTACTACAGTCCTTGCTCTCCAGCACTACAATACTTTCCTCAAGAGACTCAAGAACCTTCCTTGCAACATCGCATATATAAGCCGTCTCCGTACGGCAAAGGAAATATCCGAGATAAAGAAGGACCTCAAGTCTGGAAAGGTAGATATAGTGATAGGTACGCATAAGATACTCGGAAAAGAATTCGAGTTCAAGGATCTTGGACTTCTGGTAATCGACGAGGAACAGAAATTCGGTGTGAGCGCCAAGGAAAAACTGCGCCAGCTGAAGTCTTCTGTAGACACTCTTACCCTTACAGCTACTCCTATTCCAAGAACCCTTCAGTTCTCACTTCTTGGAGCGCGCGACCTTTCCATCATCAGCACTCCACCGCCTAACAGGATTCCTGTACAGACAGAGATCATCCTTTTCGACGAGCAGGAGATAAAAGGCATACTCGACTATGAGCTCAAGCGTGGCGGCCAGATATTCTTCCTCCACAACAGAGTCGAGGAACTTCCAGCAATCAGGGACATCCTGCAGAGACTCGAGCCTGACATGAAGATATGTGTGGGCCATGGTCAGATGGATCCTAAGGAACTGGAAAACATTATGTTGGATTTCATAGAGGGTGACTACGACCTTCTGCTTTCAACCACTATCATCGAAAGCGGACTTGACATTCCGAATGCAAATACCATGATCATAAACCAGGCCCAGAATTTCGGTCTGTCGGATCTTCATCAGCTTCGTGGACGAGTAGGCCGTTCGAACAGGAAAGCATTCTGTTACCTGATAGTGCCGCCTCTCGTGTCCATTTCCGACGATGCCCGTCGCCGTCTGAAGGCCATAGAGGAATTCTCGGACCTTGGAAGTGGATTCAACATCGCGATGCAGGATCTTGACATCCGAGGAGCCGGTAACCTTCTCGGTGCCGAGCAGAGTGGTTTCATCGCCGACATGGGATATGAGACCTATCAGAAGATCCTTGCGGAAGCTATGGATGAACTCGGTCTTGAGACAGGTATCTCGACAAAGAACGTAAAGGATTCATTCGTTGAGGAATGTACGATCGAGACAGATCAGCTTGCACTTATTCCGGATACATATATAGATGTAAATGCCGAGAAGATAAGGATATACAAGGAACTTGACTCTCTTGCCAAGTCAGAGGAGATCGACCGCCTGGCAACCCGTATCGAGGACCGTTTCGGAACCATGCCTGTCGAGCTGAAGAATCTCTTCGACATCATCCGCATCCGTCAGATCGGCGAGAAGAAGGGTTTCGAGAAAATCATCATCAAGAACGGCATCATGATATGTTTCATGATATCAAATCAGCTTTCACCTTATTATAGGAAAGAATTCTTCGAGATCATGGCAACTATCAGCAAGTATCCTACCCTGTTCGAATACAGCAACAAAGGCGGAAAGAACCGACTTATTTCCAGAAACATCAAGTCTATTCCTGCTGCCCTCAATGCTTTGAAAAAGTTATAGAATTTGCTATTTTTGATTGATAGTCTGAAAAATTATCATGGCAAACCTGATAGTAGATATAGGAAATACTGCAGTCAAGGCATCGTGGTCAGAAGGAATGACCATCGGAAAGACTTACAGATATCAAGGTGAAAGGGTAAGGAAGTTCATCTTGTCGCTTCTTGAAAAAGAGAAGCCTGAAGTGCTTGTGATATCATCGGCCTATGAGATCCCGTCCCAGGATGAGAAGCTCTACAAGGAAGCCTGCGGTGCGTTGATTCTTCTTGACAGTGCTCATACTCAGTTGCTTAAGGAAAATGATATTCCTGAATATCTGAGCTGTGACAGGGCTGCCTCCATAATCGCGTCCAGACATCTTTTCGAAGGAAAACCTGTTACTGTGGTAGACTTTGGAACTACCATAGCAGTCGATTTCCTGGACAAGGACGGAAAATATGAAAGCGGTACGGTATCTCTTGGAGTCAGGTCAAGACTGAAGGCAATCAACAGATACTCACGCTCTCTTCCCCTTATAGAAATGCCTGAGGAAGTACCCCTCACAGGCGATTCTTTCGAGTCTTCTATAGCTGCAGGAGTTATTTCGGGCATAAAGTTTGAAATAGAGGGATACCTGGGTCTACACCCGGATAATATCGTGATATTCACAGGTGGGGACTCGAATTATTTTGTAAAAAGGATTAAAAAGTCCATATTTGCAATTTGTAACCTGGTATTACTAGGATTAGCTTTAATCGCAGACGAGTATGTCAGAAAGAATAAGTAGGGTATTGACTATCTGTCTCCTTATGTTAGTTTTCTGTGTTCCTTCCTTTGCTCAGGATGGGGCACATACTATGTATTCACCATATTCAATCTTCGGTGTGGGAGACATTTATAGTCAGGGAAACACTCGCGATATGACCATGGGTGGTGTCGGAATTGCAGGAAGAGATGCCAGATACATCAATATGACCAATCCTGCGGCCATCTCGGCGAGAGATACTCTCTCAGTCCTGTTCGACATGGGACTTCGCAACGATAACAAGATGTTCAGGCAGGGAGATTTCAAGTCAGCGAACAACACACTCAATCTCAACAACTTCGCAATTAGTTTCCGACTCAGGAAGAATATCGGTCTGATGGTAGGTATCGCTCCTTACAGCAGTGTCGGTTATGACTATAATTATGAAGTAAGTGATCCTGACCTTCTCTCTACAGCAGGTTTCGTATCATACACAGCTTCAGGTACCGGAGGTCTCTACCAGGTCTTCGGAGGCGTCGGAACTACTTTCTTCAAGAGACTTTCCGTAGGTGCGCAGGTAATCGCATATATGGGAAACATCGAGAAGAAATCCTATATGTCGTTCACCAATTCATCGTTCAGAAGTATTTCAAGCGGATATGACCTCCAGCTTTCCGGAACAGCCGGCAAGTTCGGTCTGCAGTATGAGCAGCCTATAGGAAGTACATACCTTACAGTAGGCGCTACCTATAAGACAGATGCTACACTCAAGGGTACGGTCAGGGATTATAAGTTCGCTACTCTCTCGAATGTGACTGACACGGTATCTTACCATGTAGATACCCTCTCGCTCAAGAAGAACGTGAAGCTTGCGAGCGAGATCGGCGTAGGTATATCCATCAGGAAGGTTGAGAAGTGGTCTGCCGAGATCAACTATACCCTCAGCAACTGGAATGAATCCGGCTTTGACAGCGCTACCGGTTTCGCGAACCTCGGTTCGTCGACATTCTCTACCACATCGTCTCAGTCTATCCGTGCAGGATTCGAGATCATTCCTAACAGAAATGACCTTAGATACTATCTGAGGCAGTGTGCATATCGTGGAGGAATCTATTACGAACAGGCCTATTACAAGCTTGACGGAAATACCGTTAATTCCTATGGATTGACCCTCGGAATGACATTTCCTGTCGTAAGATATTACAATGGTCTCACTCTTGGTATAGATATTGGAAGAAGAGGAAGCATGAAGGAAAGCATGACTCAGGAAAATTACGCTAAGATCCTGATAGGCTTCAATATACATGACCTCTGGTTTATCAAGCACAGGTACCAGTAGTAGATCTGTAAAGTGCAGTAAGGATTAATTGATAACAATAAATTAAAAACTAATATGAAAAAGTTAACCGTCATCGCTCTCACAGCAGTCATGCTTATGGGCAGCTTTGTTGCAAAGGCACAGGGCAAGTTCGGTGCTGACAGCGCTGAATGTATCAAGTATCTCTCTTACTACTCAGAGTACTACAAGCAGAAGAACTATGATGAGGCTATTCCTAACTGGAGACAGGCTTACAAGCTCTGCCCTCCTCAGTCACGTCAGGGTCTTCTCGTAGATGGTAGTACCCTCGTAAGACGTCTCATCACAAAGAACGCTAGCAACGCAGCTTACAAGCAGGCTCTTGTTGATACCCTCCTTACCCTCCACGACCTCAGAGCACAGCACTTCCCAACATCTGCTACAACTGCTCTCAACAACAAGGGTACTGATATCAACAACTACCTCAAGGGCAATGACGAGGCTATGTACAAGGGTCTCGATGACATCATCACAAAGCTTGGTGCCGACACAAAGGCTACCATCCTTCTCTTCGACCTCAACTCAGCCATCGCTCTCTTCCAGGCTGGTAAGCTCGATGCAGAGACAGTGATCAACACATACCAGAGAAACATTTCTCTCGTTGACCAGCTCACTGCAAAGACTGATGCTGAGAAGACACAGAACAGTAACGTGAAGACTGACATGGAGTCTCTCTTCATCAGCTCTAAGGTTGCAAGCTGCGACAACCTCATCGCACTCTTCGGACCACGCTACGAGGCTGACAAGAACAACCTTGACCTCGCTACCAACATCGTGAAGATGATGAGCTCAGCTGACAACTGTACAAGCAACGACCTCTATCTCCAGGCTGCTACAACAATGCACTCACTCCAGCCAACAGCTCAGAGCGCATACTTCCTCTACAGACTTAACAACTCCAAGGGAAATGCAGATGCTGCTTCTAAGTACATGGAGGAGGCTCTTGCTTCAGCTGACATCACTCCAGAGCAGGCTGCTCAGTACAACTACGAGTACGCTACATTCTGCGTGAAGAACCAGATGAACGCAAAGGGTTTCGAGGCTGCTCAGAAGGCTATGGAGCTCGACTCATCAAAGACAGGTTCATGCTACTATCTCATGGGAACAATCTGGGGTTCACTCGCATGTGGTGGCGACGAGATTGCAAAGAGAGCTAAGTACTGGGTTGCTTGCGACTACATGAACAAGGCTAAGGCTGCTGATGAGTCTCTTACAGAGGATTGCAACAAGATGATCGGTGCATACAGCGTATACTTCCCTCAGACTGCTGAGGCATTCATGTACGACCTTACAAACGGTCAGTCTTACTCAATCTCTTGCGGTGGTCTCCGTGCTACTACAACAGTAAGAACACAGAAGTAATAATAATTCCTTTTGAAAAGGATTATAGAAATACTCAAGATGATGGCAACCGCTGCGGCGGTTGCTATTGTCGTTTTTTCGTGCAAGTCAAAGCTTGACCAGGCAGAGGCCCTGAATCTGGAAGATACCCCTCTCCAGGTGGTGGACAGCATGTATATGATCGACAGCAAGAACGGTCAGATACAGATGCGAATCCTTACCGGAAGGATGGAGAAGTATGAGAAGGATACTCTCCGCTATGAACTTTTCCCACAGGGAATAAGTGTGTTCGCCTATAAGGAAGACGGCATCCTGGAGTCAACCATCGAGGCAGAGGAAGCCCGCCATGAGACCTATACGAACGGCGAGGAGGAGATATGGAAGGCCTATGGACATGTGGTCGTCCGCAATATCGAGAAGCGCCAGACCATGGAGACTGACACTCTGTACTGGGACCGTTCCAAGCAGGAAATCTACACCGACTGCTATGTCAGGATGTACTCTCCTGACGGTTTCATGCAGGGATATGGCATGCGTTCCGACGAGAGAGCGAGGAATTCTATAATCATGCGGCCGTTCAACAGTTATACGGTTGTTGTGCAGGATACTACGGTGATACTAGTGGATTCTGCCAATTTTATTGGCCCTTTGCTTAAGAAAAAGTAGGTTTATGGGCTAAAACGATGGATATTTTGAGGAAATTGTTTAACTTCGCACTCCTTATATTATCGTAAAATCTAAAAAGTTTAAATAAAATGGCATTACTCGAGAAAATTCGCGGTGGCAAGTTCGGAGTGTTTGCAACAGGCCTTGTAGCTCTTGGTCTGTTGTCATTCATCGTTTCACCACAGGATTTGATTTCCAGGTTCCAGAACAGCTCTTCAAAGGTCGATGTCGGCAATATCAACGGTAAGAGAATCTCTTACACTGACTTCCAGGCTGACGTCCAGGACATGAGCACCATCAATGAGCTCGTAGGCGCAGCTCAGGGATCAGAGGCTCAGGCACAGGCAAGAGATGCTGCTTGGCAGAACCTTATCTACAGAGACCTCTTCGTAAAGAAGGCTCAGGCAGCAGGTATCAATGTAGGCGAGAAGGAGATGGTTGACCTTACAACAGGTAACATGCTCTCACCGCTCATCTACCAGAACCCAGCATTCGTCGATGAGACAGGTGCTTTCTCAAAGGATCAGCTCTCTTCATTCATCCAGAGCCTCAACCTTGACGAGACCGGCCGTCTCCGTCTCTACTGGAACTATCTCCAGACATCTATCGCTAACCAGAAGTATTCAGAGAAGTACAGCACTCTCTTCACACAGGGTTCAGTCGTGAACGCTCTCCAGCTCCGCAAGGAAGTTGAGCAGAACAACAACACTACTGACGTCGATTTCGTAATGGTTCCTTTCGGATACCAGCTCGATTCAACCATCACAGTCTCTGACAGCGAGATCAAGGCATACTACAACTCTCACAAGCAGCTCTTCAAGCAGAACGCCAACAGAGATATGGAGTACGTGGTATTCGAGGTCGTTCCTTCAGAGAAGGACATCGAGGCTACAAAGGCTTCAGTTGCTGAGCTCTATGATGAGTTCGCTTCAACAGACAACATGAAGGCATTCCTTCTCAAGAACTCAGACCGCACTCTCAGCGACTACTGGTACAAGAGCGGTGAGCTTGCAACTGTGAATTCAAACGTTGATTCATTCGTATGGGGTGCTGAGGGCAATGTATCAGACATCATCACAGCAGGCAATGACTTCTTCGTAGTAAGAGTCATGGACAGCCAGATGAGATCTGAGACCGCTTATGTAAAGCATGTCCTCCTCCAGGGTGATGCTACAGCAAAGGCAGACAGCCTCCTCAGCCGTGTAAAGGCTGGTGAGAGCATCTCAAGCATCGCTGCTCAGTTCTCAGCAGACCAGGGTTCTATGGACAACGGCGAGCTTGGTTCAATCGGCAACCTCAGCCAGAACGCAATGATCCCAGGCTTCGAGTCTGTACTCACAGCAAAGGTCGGCGAGCCATTCATCCTCGACACCCAGTATGGCAAGCATATCGTTCTCGTTTCAGAGAAGTCAGAGCCTGTACTCATGAAGCAGGTCGCTATCCTCGAGAAGGAGTCAATTCCTAGCAAGGAGACTTTCAACAAGTTCTATGCACAGGCAAACGAGTTCGCTACAGCAGCAGCCGGTGGTTATGAGAACTACAAGAAGGCAGTTTCTGAGCTCGGTGTATACTCACACCCTGTAAACGGCATGATGGAAAGCTCAGAGCGTCTCGGTTCAGTTGACAATACCAAGGAGGTAACCCGCTGGGTATTCGACAACAAGGCAGGTAAGGTTTCTGAGATCATCACAGTTGACCAGAACTTCTTCTTCATCGCTACTGTAAAGGCTATCCACAAGGAAGGCTACGCTACAGTTGCAGAGGCAGCTCCTTCAATCCGCCAGAACCTTGCATTCCTTAAGGAAGGTCAGAAGGTCGGTGAGGACGTCAAGGCTCAGATCGCAGGTCTTTCAAGCCTCGAGGAGATCGCTGAGAAGCTCGGTACTTCAGTAAGCAGCCAGAGCGGTGTAGCATTCTCTTCACTCAACAGCCAGGGTCTCGACCCAGCATTCATCGGCGCACTTTCAGTTGCTCCTGAAGGAAAGATCGTAGGTCCGGTAGTCGGCCAGATCGGTGTATACGTATTCAAGGTAACCGGCCGCGACACAGGCGCATACTACACAGAGGATGACGCTAAGGCACGCGAGGCTCAGTACGCAAGCTACAACACCCAGATGATCATTCCAGTCATGATGAATGACGCTGACGTAAAGGACAACAGAGCGCGCTTCTATTAATAGAACGCTCCTATACATAAAAACCCTGTAGGTGAATCCGACCTACAGGGTTTTTGCTATATCATTGTGTTTCAGCGGTCTAGACGTTGAAGAGGAAATGCATGATGTCGCCATCCTGGACGACATACTCCTTGCCTTCGATTCCCATCTTTCCGGCGGCGCGTACGGCAGCCTCGGTCTTGTACTGCACGAAGTCGTCGTACTTGATGACCTCTGCGCGGATGAAGCCCTTCTCGAAGTCGCTGTGGATGACTCCGGCAGCCTTAGGGGCCTTGTCTCCCTTGTGGATGGTCCATGCGCGGCACTCATCTGCACCTGCTGTGAAGTAGGTCTGGAGACCGAGAAGATGGTAGGCGCTCTGGATGAGGCGGACTACACCAGACTCCTGGAGACCAAGTTCTTCAAGGAACATCTGCCTGTCTTCGTAGTTGTCGATCTCGGCGATCTCAGCCTCGGTCTTGGCAGCGATGACGATGACCTCTGCGTCTTCGTCCTTGACAGCCTCGCGTACTGCATCGACATGGGCATTGCCTGTAGATGCGGAAGCTTCGTCTACATTGCAGACATAGAGGACCTTCTTGTTGGTGAGGAGGTAGAGCTCCTTTGCCATAGCCTCTTCATCTTCGTTGGCGAGAGCCACGCTTCTGCATGACTTTCCTTCGAGGAGGGCTGCGCGATACTTCTCGAGAAGGTCGCAGAGCTTCTTGGCGTCCTTGTCGGCGCCTACCTTAGCCTGCTTCTGGACCTTTGCAAGGCGTGCCTCGACAGTCTCGAGGTCCTTGATCTGGAGCTCGGCGTCAATGACTTCCTTGTCTCTTACAGGATCGACACTGCCATCGACATGGACGATGTTGCCGTCTTCGAAGCAGCGGAGGACATGGAGGATAGCGTCTGTCTCACGGATGTTTGCGAGGAACTGGTTTCCGAGACCTTCACCCTTGCTGGCGCCCTTGACGAGGCCGGCGATGTCGACGATGTCGACTGTTGCAGGGATTGTTCTCTTAGGCTGACACATCTCGGTCAGCACGTCGAGTCTCTTGTCCGGGACATTGGTTGAACCAAGGTTAGGTTCTATGGTGCAGAAAGGAAAATTGGCGCTCTGGGCCTTTCCTGAACTGATGCAATTGAAAAGGGTCGACTTGCCGACGTTAGGCAGTCCGACGATACCGCATTTTAGTGACATGTAAACAAAAATTATTCACTACAAAGTTAGTAAAATTCAGGATTCTTTACCTCGAATAGCGAAAGAATGCCTTAATTAGGCCTTTTCTAAATTCAAGAATGGCCTGATTATGAAAAATCTGCATCATCTTACCTTAGCAGTCTTCGTTGCTTTGCTTCTGGCATTTTCACCCGTATCCCTGACGGCACAGACATCCGCCTCCGGCCCCGGGCCTTCCTCCTCCGATTCCGGCAAGCTGCTTCTGATGTTCTGGAACCTCGAGAACTTCTTTGACTACATTGACGGCGGGACCAGCGACTCGGACAAGGAATTCTCTGCCCATGGTACCAGACACTGGGGCAGGAAGAAGTTCCAGACCAAGTGCGCCGCGATCGCCAAGACCCTGATGTGGGTCGGGGGACGGGAGGGCCGCATGCCCGATGTATTCGCCGTCGCGGAGGTCGAGAACCGCTACGTCCTCAGGCGCCTGATCGAAGATACCATGATCCGGAAATACGGCTACGAGATCGTCCATTACGACTCGCCCGACCCCCGCGGCATCGACGTCGCCCTTCTCTACCGGCCGCAGACGCTCGAACTGCTGGAAAGCCGTCCTGTCCGGGTCCATGGTACCGCTCCCTCACCGTCCGTGCCCGGCTCTGCCGCCGCTGCCCCGGAACCGGCTGTGCTCGTCACCAGAGACATCCTGATGACCAAGTTCCGGCTTTCGGATCAAGGAGGGGACCGCCTTCTGGACCAGGGGGCGGCTGTCCTGGTTGCCGGCGATACCCTGGCGGTCCTGGTGAACCACCATCCTTCGAAATACGGCGGCGGGGACACGGACTGGCGCCGAGACGCCGCCCTTGCCCGTTTAAAGGCCCTGAAAGACTCCTTGGTGACCGCCGGCGTGTCGAAGGTCGTCGCGACCGGTGACTTCAACGACACGCCCGAAAACACCCGTTTCCAGGCCGACACCCTCTGTCCGTTCGTCAACCTCGCCTCACCCCTCTCCGCCCGCGGCGAAGGCAGCATCCGCTTCAACGGCCGCTGGCAGCTTATCGACATGTTTCTCGTCACCCCTCCGCTGCTTGGAACACGCACTGTCGAGATGGAAATCCTTCATCCGCCGTTCCTGACGGTCCGCGACAACGTCCACTCCGGCGACAAGCCCCTCCGCACCTACTCCGGTCCCCGCTACATCGGCGGCGTCAGTGACCACCGTCCAGTCATCCTGCGCCTGGGACTTGGTCCTGCTCTGGAACCTGTTCCAGATCCTGCCTTATCAGGCCGGGAAGGCAGTTCCGCCAATGGTGGACCTGGTTCTGTCGATAAAAAGGAATAGCAATGACAACTAGAAAAACATCTGCCACACGAAAATGGCTTGGAGGGCTGTGAGAGGCCAATCTGTGTGGCAGGTCTGCCGATTTTGCCCATATCTGCCACGGGGGAATGGTCTAGAGGGCCTTCCGTGGCACATTCGTGTGGCAGATGAATTTCGGGTTGCCGCCAATATGAAAAAGACTCGGGAAAACTGACGACGCTTTATGTTACTATTTATTAATCTTATGACTTTTAATAGATTATGGATGAGATCAGAAACAATTTAGGAATAGGTGTCGCTTTTGTCAAGGGCCAGAAGACTCCTGTCAGGAAGTGCTGGCACTTCTATACGGACGGGAAGGCTGTTGATGTCATGTTCTACGACGACAGGGACTTTGCTGCCGGGCTGAACCGTATCCATGTGGTTCTTCAGGACTATGAGGTGATAATTCTGGCTTTCTGCCTGATGGACACGCATATCCATTTTGTACTGTATGGGGAATTTGACGAATGCAACCGCTTCATCCATGAGTATTTACGAAGGACGTCGGCTGCGATATCCCTTCGCCATGGGGACAGGAGCAAACTACAGGCTGCATCGGTCGGGTACCAGGTCATCAAGGACGATGGCTATCTGAAGACCGTGATCTGCTATGTCATCAAGAATCCGACGACAGCCGGAATGAAGTACTGTCCGACCGATTACCCGTGGTCGAGTGGTCCTCTCTATTTCCGTTCAAGCGGCTTCTGGTGCTCGCCACCTTGGTCAAGGCCGGGAGAGGACGGTCTTTTACGGTACCATGGTACCGAGAATCTGGCTGATCTTCCTGTTCGGGACCGCCGGTCGATGTTGCGGACCAGACAAGAATGGGTACGACCCGCCCAGGTGGTGGACGGAACCGTTTTCCCGGGCGCATTCGTCCGTTCCGATCTGGTGGAAGAAGTCTTCCGTACCCATAGAAGCTTTCAGTATTTCGTGGGTAGGACCAAAGATGATGACGTTGAGTTCAAGGATAGTTTCATATCCTATCTGTCCGTCCCTGTCCAGGAGATGCGTCAGCATAAGAACGAATTATGTATGAAGATGTTCGGTGAGAAGACGGTCAAGAAACTGTCGGTCCATCAGCGCTTGAAGCTGGCCAGGCGTCTCCGTTCCGGATATCAGTCTTCTCCTAGACAGATTGCCCGTCTCTGTGGTCTGGTCTATGATGAGGTCAAGGATAAGCTTGACTGATGCCAGGAGGGACTTTTTCCGTACAGAAACAAATTCTCCCTCAAGTAGTCGGCTCTATCTAATGTTTTTACTAAATTTGTGAGATAAGTCGGAAACAATAAAACGAATACAAGATAATGAAAAAGAACACAATCTGCATCCAGGGTGGATGGCAGCCGAAGAACGGCGAGGCCAGAGTCCTTCCAATCTATCAGAGCACAACCTTCAAGTATGAGTCGAGCGCCGAGATGGGCAAGCTCTTCGACCTTGAGGCTGAAGGTTATTTCTACACCAGACTCGCAAATCCTACCAACGACGCAGTGGCAAAGAAGATCGCTGACCTCGAAGGAGGCGTAGGCGCAATCCTCACATCATCAGGACAGGCTGCAAACTTCTATGCAGTGTTCAACATCTGCCAGGCAGGCGACCACCTCATCAGCACCTCTCAGATCTACGGCGGTACCTTCAACCTCTTCGGCGTGACCCTCAAGAAGCTCGGCATCGAGACAACATTCGTCGATGCGGACGCGACACCTGAGGAGATCGAGAAGGCATTCCGTCCAAACACAAAGTGCGTGTTCGGCGAGATGATCTCAAACCCTAGCATGAACGTCCTCGACCTCGAGAAATTCGCCACCCTCGCCCATGCCCATGGCGTTCCGCTCATCGTGGACAACACCTTCGCGACTCCTATCAACTGCCGTCCTTTCGAGTGGGGCGCAGACATCGTGACACACTCTACCACAAAGTACATGGATGGACATGCCATGGTCGTAGGCGGTGTCGTTGTCGACAGCGGTAACTTCGACTGGGAGGCAAACGCAGAGAAGTTCCCAGGACTTACCACTCCGGATGACTCTTACCATGGTCTTACCTACACCAAGAGCTTCGGAAAGCTCGCATACATCACAAAGTGCACAGCTCAGCTCATGCGTGACCTCGGATCGATTCCGTCACCTATGAACGCCTTCCTTCTCAACGTAGGTCTCACAACCCTCCACCTCAGGATGGAGCGTCACTGCTCTAACGCCCTCAAGGTCGCTCAGTGGCTCCAGGACAACCCTAAGGTCGCTTGGGTGAAGTACTGTGACCTCCCTGGTGACAAGTACCATGATCTCCAGCAGAAGTACCTTCCAAACGGTAGCTGCGGCGTAATGTCATTCGGTCTCAAGGGCACCCGTGCCGACGCAGAGAAGTTCATGGACAACCTCAAGATGATCTGCATCGTGACCCATGTCGCAGACGCACGTACATGCGTCCTCCATCCTGCAAGCCATACCCATCGTCAGCTTACCGACGAGCAGCTTGTGGAGGCAGGTGTAGCACCGGATCTCATCCGTCTTTCAGTCGGCATCGAGGACGTGGAAGACATCATCGCTGATCTCGACCAGGCAATGAACGCATAGTATGAAAAGCACTATCAATCAGAAATTCAACGAGTTGTTCGGCGGACATGGACGTATGTTCGCATCTGCCGGACGTGTAAACCTTATCGGCGAACACACTGACTACAACGGCGGATACGTCTTCCCAGGCGCAATCGACTGCGGTATCATGGCAGAGATCCGACCGAACGGCACTTCGAAGGTACGCCTCTACTCGATCGACTTCCAGGAGCAGGTCGAGTTCGGGCTCAACGAGGAGGACAAGCCAGCTCAGTCGTGGGCAAGCTATGTCTTCGGCGTCTGCCGCGAGACCATCAAGCGTGGCGGAAAAGTCGAGGGATTTGACGCCGTGTTTGCAGGAGACGTTCCTCTCGGAGCAGGTCTTTCGTCATCGGCAGCTCTCGAGAGCACCTTCGCATTTGCGCTCAACGAGCTTTTCGGAAACGGCTTCGACAAGTTCGAGCTGGCAAAGATCGGCCAGTCTACAGAGCATAACTACTGTGGCGTGAAGTGCGGTATCATGGACCAGTTCGCCTCGGTGTTCGGCAGGAAAGGAAGCCTCATAAGGCTCAACTGCAAGACTCTTGAGTATAAGTATTTCCCATTCGATCCTCAGGGCTACAAGGTAGTCCTTGTCGATTCATGCGTGAAGCATGAGCTCGCTTCATCGGCCTACAACAAGCGCCGTGAGTCATGCGAAAGGGCTTCAGCAGCTATAAAGAAGAACCATCCTGAGATCGACTGCCTCAGCGACTGCAAGCGAGTCTGGCTCGACGAGGTGCGTGGCGAGATCTCCCAGGAGGATTTCCTCAGGGCTGAATATGTGATCGGAGAGGTGCAGAGAGTGCTTGATGTCTGTGATGCACTCGAGAGAGGAGATTATGAGACTGTCGGAGAGCTCATGTACCAGACCCACTTCGGTCTCAGCCGCCTCTACGAGGTAAGCTGCGAGGAGCTTGACTTCCTCAACAAGCTTGCCCGCAAGTGTGACGTGACTGGCTCAAGAGTCATGGGCGGCGGCTTCGGTGGTTGCACCATCAACCTCGTCAAGGACGAGCTCTACGGTGCCTTCATCGATGCAGTCAACACCCAGTTCACCCAGAAGTTCGGACATGCGCCGAAGATCTACGATGTAGTCATCAGCGACGGCGCAAGAGAGATCTGCTAGTCAGCGCCGGAGAGTTGCGTATTGAGTTAGCGAAGACAGCCATATCGTGAAGCTATAGCAATGTTGATTTTGATGTTGTTATAACTTTCGGTGTGGCTGTGTTTTTCATGGGACGTCAAGGGAGTTGCTTTGACGGCGGATTTCTTTGTATCTGAGATTCCGTGTCATATCTTTGCGGCAAAGATGTAGAATCAAGAAGTTGTGCAGCGGTATGGCACAAGCTAAGGTTATATTTGCAAAAACAATAGTAATATGTAGGATCAAGACAGCAGACAATAAAAAATGGAGCCCCAGTCCGGCAAGATCAGTGCTCCATTAGGTGCCATTGAATTTTGGTACAACACAGGACCTTGTCAGCCCTGATTCCGTTATGGCGTGTCTAATTTAGGCATAATTCTGCGAAATCTCTGCAGGATTGCCTCAAATACGCGCCATACATACCTCCGATTCCCCTGTATAGGGCGAATTGTACCCTGATGTATGGGCGAACTGTGCCCAGTTCTTTCCGGCGGCGCAAGCTGCTTTACAGTTGAAAATTTCCTCTAAAAACAAAGTGAACATGGGAAATTTCATCAAATCCCTCCTCTCCGCTGAAAGGGGGAGCCTCTCAAGCAAGAGGTTATGCGGAATCATCGGCTGGCTTGGATGCACGG
>JAKSJP010000002.1 GCA_024398105.1 Bacteroidales bacterium
GTCGCGGTTGCTCGCCGCAGTGCCGTCGTTTCCGTTGGGATTGCAAAGGTACGAACTTTTCTTTTCCTTCCAAACCTTTTTCAAAATATTTTTCACTTTTTGCTCGTCTCCTCCCTCAAAACACCCCGCAACTTACTAATTGTCATAATTTTAAACAAAAATCCCCCGAAATGTAAATTCCGAGGGATTTCTATATTAAAACTTTTTAGTCTATTACATCATGCCGCCACCTGGCATCTGAGGCATTGCTGCCGGAGCTGGCTCAGGGATGTCTACGATGCCGCACTCAGTTGTAAGGAACATTCCCGCAACTGACGCTGCGTTCTCGAGAGCGACTCTCGATACCTTGGTAGGATCGATGACACCTGCCTCGTACATGTTGACATACTCGTCTGTACGTGCGTTGTAGCCGAAGTCACCGTCGTTCTCGCGGATCTTCTGGATGATCACGCTTGCCTCCGCACCTGCGTTGGCTGCAATCTGGCGAAGAGGCTCCTCGATAGCACGTGCCACGATACGGATACCGGTGGTCTCGTCCTCATTCTCACCCTTGAGATCCTTGATAGCATCTGCTGCGCGGATGTAAGCCACACCACCGCCTGGGAGGTATCCTTCTGCGACAGCTGCACGGGTAGCATTGAGCGCATCCTCGACTCTGTCCTTCTTCTCCTTCATCTCTACCTCTGTGGTAGCACCCACATAGATCACAGCGACACCACCTGCGAGCTTGCCAAGACGCTCCTGGAGCTTCTCCTTGTCGTACTCAGAAGTTGTGGTAGCGATCTGCGCGCGGATCTGGTCAGCGCGGTCAGCGATAGCCTCCTTTGAACCAGCGCCACCGACGATGACGGTAGTGTCCTTGGTGATTGTCACCTTCTCCGCACGGCCGAGCATCTCGACTGAAGCAGCTGCGAGAGAATAGCCTCTCTCCTCAGAAATGACTGTACCGCCAGTGAGGACAGCGATGTCCTGGAGCATCTCCTTGCGACGGTCGCCATAGCCAGGTGCCTTGATGGCAGCTACCTTGATGGTTCCGCGGAGACGGTTCACTACGAGAGTGGTGAGAGCCTGGCCCTCTACGTCCTCAGCGATGATAAGGAGTGCACGGCCTTCTCTTGCCACAGGCTCGAGAACAGGCATGAGATCCTCCATTGAAGAGATCTTCTTGTCGGTGATAAGGATGTAAGCGTCGTCAAGAAGGGCCTCCATCTTGTCTGAGTTTGTCATGAAGTATGGAGAGATGTAGCCTCTGTCGAACTGCATGCCCTCTACGACCTTCACCTCAGTGTCTGTACCCTTAGCTTCCTCGATGGTGATCACACCGTCCTTCTTCACCTTTGACATAGCGTCAGCGATGAGCTTTCCGATGAATGGATCGTTGTTGGCCGAGATCGTGCCGACCTGCTCAACCTTTGAGTAGTCCTCGCCTACCTCCTGGCTGCGGGCCTTGAGATCTGCTACGACAGCCTCGACAGCCTTGTCGATACCTCTCTTGAGGTCCATAGGGTTCGCACCGGCGGTCACATTCTTGATACCTACATTGATGATAGCCTGTGCAAGCACTGTAGCTGTGGTGGTACCGTCACCTGCAAGCTCGTTTGTCTTTGCAGCGACTTCCTTCACCATCTGAGCTCCCATGTTCTCGAAACGGTCCTCGAGCTCGACTTCCTTTGCGACGGTCACACCGTCCTTGGTAACGTGAGGTGCACCGAATTTCTTGTCGATTACGACGTTGCGGCCCTTAGGACCGAGGGTGACCTTCACTGCATTGGCGAGAGCATCTGCTCCGTCCTTCATCTTTGAGCGTACATCTACGCTGAACTTGAT
This sequence comes from Bacteroidales bacterium, assembly GCA_024398105.1. Lineage (GTDB taxonomy): Bacteria > Bacteroidota > Bacteroidia > Bacteroidales > UBA932 > Cryptobacteroides. The sequence continues at coordinate 1,828 of JAKSJP010000002.1, forward strand.
ATCCTTTGCCATGATAATTCTAAATTAATAAGTACAGAACACTGATTAGAGAATTGCCAGAATGTCTGACTGACGTACGATAAGAAGCTTCTTGCCGTCGACTGTCACCTCTGTTCCGGCGTACTTGCCGTAGAGGACCTCGTCGCCGACCTTCACCTCCATAGGCTCGTCTGCCTTACCGGGACCTGCTGCAAGGACGACGCCCTGCTGTGGTTTCTCCTTTGCTGTATCAGGGATAAACAATCCCGAAGCTGTCTTTGTCTCGGCCTCTCTTGGCTCGAGAACGACTCTGTCTGCTAATGGTCTGATCATGATATTTATGATTTTTTATGTTTTTATCTTTTATGTCCATGCTACCCTGACGGGTACGCCAGTACCTAGAATCAACTGCCGTGCCATCGCCCGGCGACTGACAATTTGTCACCGGCCAAGGCCGGCGACCTAGGTCAGAGGTGTCGCGTCAGTCGTCAAAAACGAGGGCTACAAAGAGTCCTCGTCTGTAATTCCGAAACGGAATGCGATATCGTCCGGGATATCCTCTGCAGACGCGTCGAGATTGTCCCAGATTATGTCCATGTCCCTTCGATCCTTCTTGGTCGGTCGACCCATGCCTCGGTCCCTCTTGAGGAAGAAAGTCTCGATAGGAGCACGGAGCTTGTCAAGTTCTGCCTGAGAGGTCTGGTTCTCGGCATAGTCAGGCACCAGCTTGGCACCGACACGATGCTCAAGAAGAGCCTTTACCTTATATATATATTGAACCGAACCTTTCCTGATCTCCAGGACATCCCCGACCTTGACCAGTTTCGATGGTTTCGCAGGGGTCCCGTTATGTCTTACCTTGTTGCCCTTGCAGGCATCTGTCGCCTCCGTGCGGGTCTTGAACACACGGATGGCCCAGAGGTATTTGTCAAGTCTTGCTGTATCTGCCATTTCTAGTTCCAAAGCTTATTATGGCTGCCCTCTTCCTCATCGTCCTCGCGCGCCGGTCTCTGAGGCTCTTCCTCTTCTCTTTCGATCTTGCCGCCAGTCACTTCGATAAGGACTGCGGAAACCGCGTTCGGCACAAGATAGAACTCAGGGTTCTCGGCAGGTACAAGTGCGGTCTCTCCTGCCGACAGGATCAGGCTCTCCATATATTTCTGTCCGTTCTCCTTCACCGCAGGAGTCTGGATCGAGATCGATCCTGACACACAGTAGTAGACTGAGAATCCGCCGTTGTCGCCGCTGTTGATGCGTACCGGCTCGGTAAGGTCGATCCTGGTCGCCACGAACTGCTGGGACACAACGAACTTCGTCGCATCCGTAAGAGCAGGAAGTTCAGCCTTCATGTTCACGAAATCAAATGCCTCCTCAAGGAAAAGTTCCTGATTGTCAGCATCTTTGCCCCAGTTGAATATCCTGAGGTCAAGGTCAGAGGACTCTGAGACCTCGACGATTGTGACACCCTTGTCCGCACAATGTACAGTTCCAGGCTTGATCAGATAGCAGTCGCCTTTCCTGACAGGCACCTCGTTGAGGCTGTCAGCGATGCTGCCGTCGAGGCACGCACCGTAGAACTCGCCTGCCGTCAGGTCCCTGCGGAATCCGAGGTATAACTTTGCGTCGGCCGTCGCCTCTGCCACATACCATATCTTGAGCTTTCCGAGCGAATCATATCTCTCTCCTGCGATCTCGTCGTCAGGACACACGAGCAGCGGCTGACGTGAAGTCACCTTCAGCTGCTTGACCTGGACAGGAAACTGCCTGCCGTAGAAGTAGTATATGTCATCCCCGACTATACGGTCGAGGTAGGTTTCCATGATCTCGCTGATCGTATTGCCCTCCAGAAGGCCACGACGGACGGTCGAATCGCGGAACCCAAGGTCCGAGAGCTTCCATGATTCCGTACCCCAGGCCGTCTGGTCGTCGACGCTGTCAAGCGAGAACGGATATATCCTTATTTCTTTCTCTTCCATCTGAATTTCAATGTCTAGACTGCAAATCTAACAAAAAAATCAGCGGGGCTGGGTTCGAATGTGGCAAGAAATCAGTATTTTTACTCATTGTCAGAAAAATTCAGTATACTAATCCATAATCATCATGAAAAAGTACTTTTTCGGATCAACCGTGGCGGGTGTCATCCTGCTTTCGGTACTTGCATGCAATGGAATCGTAGGTTCGAAGATGGCCCGTCCGGAAGGACCTTGTGACATCTACGAGGCAGACGGTACACCTTGTGCCACCGCGCACAGTACGACCCGTGCTCTCTATGCTTCCTACGACGGACCTCTCTACCAGGTCATGCGTCAGTCTGACGGCAAGACCCTTGACATCAAGGTCGTACCTGCCTCAGCCGAGGATCCGGGCGGATATGCAGATGCTGCCGCTCAGGACGAGTTCTGTAAGGACACCTATTGCTGGGTGACCATCATCTACGACCAGTCGCCTTACGGGAACCATCTCTACCAGGCTCCACGCGGAGGCTTCAGCGGACCTGCGATGGGTGGCTACAACAACGTCCCTGTAGCTGACTGGGCTCCGATCAACCTCATGGGACACAAGGTCTATGGCCTCTTCGTCGCACCAGGCATGGGCATGCGTCTCAACGATCCTAAGGGAACCGCTGTAGACGACCAGGCCGAAGGCCAGTACTGGGTCATCAACGGTCTGCACTACAACTCAGGCTGCTGTTTTGACTACGGCAACGCCGAGACCGACAGCCGCGACGACGGCGACGGTACCATGGAGACCACATACTTCGGTGTCTCACGTGGATGGTACTATGGCGAGGACAACGGTCCTTGGATCATGACCGACCAGGAGAACAATCTCGTAGGTTGTGTGAATGACGACCCTAACGACAAGTTCTGCGAAGGACTCAATGCTGTTTCATGGCGTTTCGTCACTGCGACCGCGGACGGAGAGCCTCACCACTGGCGTTCTATGGGTGGTGACGCGCAGCAGGGCGAGCTCAAGGTATACTACGACGGCGGACGTATCAGGAACGACCGCAACAGCTACGACCCTATGCGTAAGCAGGGCGCCATCCTTCTCGGTAACGGCGGCGACAACAGCAACGGCTCAGCCGGTACCTTCTACGAGGGTGCGATGACAGTTGCCGGAACATTCCCTTCAAAGGAGACACAGCAGAAGATCCAGGCGAATGTCGTCGCTGCGCAGTACAAGGTGGCTACACTCGAGCTCTTCCCTTCTCTTGAGGACGGACGTCCATCAAACGTACAGTCATACGCTCCAGGTCAGACCAGGAAGGCAAGCGTGAAGTTCGTGAACAACACAGACCAGGCTATCTCCGGCCTCAAGCTCTCTGTCAAGGCTCCTAAGGGCTGGAAGGCATCTGCCGCACAGACTATCGCCTACGCAGTCGAGCCGGGACAGACAGTCGTAGCCGAGTTCGACGTGACTTCAGGTTCAACATCTTTCAACGGAGACCTCGTAGCCGAGGCTACATTCAACGGTCAGAAGGAGGTCGGACATCTCAAGGTCAGGAACACCGCTCCTGTCAAGATCAATGAGTTCAGCATCACTGACGCCTTCATCGAGCTCTACAACGACAGCGACAAGGCAGTCGATCTTTCAGGATGGACTGTCAGACAGCACCAGGCAAACATCCCTTACTTCTCAGACATCAAGGTTCCTGCAGGCACCAAGCTCGCACCTAAGGCATACTATCTCCTCGGCATGGCAAACTCAGGCCTCGCAGTCGACGCAGCCAAGGGCGACAGCAAGATCTATGTCAGAAGCGTCGAGGGAATCAGCGAAGGTGATGAGATCATCATCGACGGAGAAAAGGCTACGGTCAAGGCTGTCACAAAGCCTGCTCCGGCGCCTGTACCTACAGATCCGATGACTGCATTCAGACGCAGAGGCGTCGCTCCTGGAACTCCTACGACAATCTGGCAGCCACTTCCTGGCGGTCACGGAGTTGAGTATCCAGCCGGCATCACCAGCATCCCTGTGACTTCGACCGACAACTTCAAGGTCGGACAGAAGATGGCTCTCGGATACGGTACCACAAAGCCTGCAGTCTCTAACGTGATGGAGAAATACGAGGTCGTGACAGTGACTGCTGTCGGCAAGCCTGGAACCCAGGGCTACCTCTCGATGGATGCCAAGCCAGGTGACACGAACATCAAGCTTTCTTCGACAGAGAACATCTCGGTAGGTGACAAGATCCGTCTTGACATCGATTCAGAGGGACATGGAATCGAGACCGTCACCGTCACGAAGGTCGGTACTCCTTCAGTCCGCAACACCCTCAACGGTCCGCTCAAGCCAGGTGAGGACCCAGGCACAGGCGTCGACATCGAGCCTGCTCTCAAGTACAACCATGCTTCGAACATGCCTTACAGCGTTGCCGGAACCGGTATCAGCTTCGAACCTGCCACAAAGTATGCCCACTACAGCAACGAGCCTGCACTCGCACTCGTATACGAGATCGAGCTCACCGGCGCTCTTTCGGCAGCCCATCCTATCGATGCTGCCGTCGTCGACGTCAAGTCACAGGCCGGCTATCAGGGCGCAGCAGCCGCTGATCTTCTCTTCGGTGGTCCGGCTCTCGGCCAGGGCGGTGGAAACATCTCACTCCGTGACGCCAAGGGCAACATTGCAGACGCAGTCAACTATGGTCTCGTGACAGACCCATGGCTCGGCGAAGGCTACCAGGCCGATTCAGGCGAGGACGTACCTGGCAACTATGCGACTACTCCATATGTGACAGCAAGAGGCTTCGGCGCGACTACACCTGCAGTCATGGCAGCCCTCAGCGCAGGACGTTATCCTGACGGCGCTGACAAGGACGACAACAGATTCGACTTCTCGATCCAGACATCAAGCAGCCTCGCAGCCGCTGTCGCCCAGGGAAGCGACAACATCAAGGTCGCAAGCGTCAGAGGATTCAAGGAAGGTTCTTCTATCGTGATCGGTTCAGGCGCGTCTGTACAGGTATCCAGGATCGTGAAGGTCGGAACTCCTGGTGCGACCCAGACTCTCAAGGGAGCAGGTGCAGGCACCAAGGTTCTCGAGGTCGTAAGCGCCCAGGGATTCGTCGCAGGTCAGGAAGTCCTCGTCGGTGACGAGACCGCGACAGTAGCTTCAGTCGTAGTACCTCGCGGCTGGGGACGCCCTGTCGGACCTAACCAGCTCATCCTCCAGGCTCCTCTGAAGAAATCACATCCTGTTTCCGAGGCTGTCGCAGGTACAGGTATCACAATCGCAGACCCAGCCAAGGCAGCTTACGCAGCAGGTTCTCCTGTAGCATCAAGCCTCCCTACACCTGGAAGTGCAAACATCTATTAGTCAATAGACAATACATGACTCTCCGTAGATTCAAGACCATCGCGCTGCCGATCTATGCAGCCTGCCTCGGGCTCGGCATCTATATGCTGGTCCACTCCCTCACAGGCGCAGGCCTGGTGGGATGCGGCACAGGAAGCGGATGCGACAGCGTGATGGGGAGTCTATGGGCCTACATAGCAGGAGCGCTCCCGGTAAGTGCACCGGCAGTGGTGGCATACCTTCTCCTGCTTATCTGCATCCTTTTCCTCAGTGACAGGAAGGACAAGGAGTCAGAAGAACTCAATGGAATAATATGGACCATGATGCTCATGCTCGGCGGCGCCATCGTCGGGGTGGCATTGTGGTTCAGTTATCTCCAGATCGCAGTGCTGCACCAGTTCTGCAAGTACTGCATACTCACACATCTGCTCGGATGTGCAGGCGCCGCCGTCATCGCGGTCGCTGCCCCGAAGCGCCAGGCAGTCAGATACGGTACCATGGTACCGGGCCTTGCCGCCGCTGCCCTTCTTGCCGCCGTCCAGGTCTGGACCATGCCGTCGATAGTCTATGACGACGGCCGTACAGGCGCTCTTCTTCCGTCTTTCGCTCCGGAAGAACTGCCTTCCGTCGGACCTGCCGACGCCCCTCACGAGATCAGGCTGATGTTCGATTTCCAGTGCAACCATTGCCGCGCTCTCCACAAGATCCTGCCAGAAGTCGTAGAGAAGACCGGCGGCGACATACGTTTCCAGCTCTGTCCTGTATCGCTCAGCAACGAGTGCAACCCTTACGTTCCGCACGGAGGAATCGACTCATTCAGAGGATCCTGCACGATGGCGAAGCTCGGCCTCGCAGTCTGGTACTCATTCCCGGAAAAATATCCGCAGGTCGAGGAATATCTGCTCGGAAGCGGCGACGTCAACCATATCATCCCGCCTGAGGAAGCCCGCAGACATATAGCCTCCATAGTTGGCGAGACTCAGCTGGAAACAGCCCTTCAGGACGAAAGGATCCAGGCCTGTCTTGCGAAGTCCTACGAACTGTTCGGCCGGACATCGTCCTCATCAAAAAGCGGAATCCCACGACTCATCTACGATCAGAGCTGGCTGGTCCCTGAGACTGACTCCGCCGACGACCTGATTTCCGTAATCTACTCTATCCTGATTCAGTAAAAATTATGGTATCTTTGTCTCTCTGATTCACACAGGAGATGGAAAAGATACTCTTCATAGTCAACCCTATCGCGGGAGGAAAGGACAAGAAAGCCATACTTGAAAAGGTAACCGGCGCCCTTGACCGTGACCGCTTCTCCTATGAGATACGATATACCGAGTACGCCGGCCATGCCTGCACGATCGCAGAAGAGGCCGACGCCGACATAGTCGTAGCCATAGGTGGCGACGGGACCCAGAACGAGGTTGCCCGAGGACTTGTCGGAAGCGGGAAGAGGATGGGCATCATCCCATGCGGAAGCGGCGACGGACTGGCTCTCCATCTCGGGGTCAGCCGCGATCCTTCGAAAGCCGCCCGTACGATCTGCGAAGGGAAGACCGTCGTGATTGACCATGGTACCGTGAACGGCCGTCCGTTCTTCTGCACGACCGGCATGGGAATAGACGCGCTCGTCAGCTGGAAATTCGCCAATGCGGGCTCAAGAGGTCTGAAGACCTACATCTGGGAGAGCGTGAAGACATGGTTCGGATTCAGGCCCGACAACTACAGGATCACCATAGACGGACAGGAATGTTGGAACGGATCGGCGACCCTCGTGACTGTCGGAAACGCCAACCAATGGGGCAACAATGCGAAGATCACACCTCTGGCTTCTGTCAAGGACGGTCTGCTCAGCGTGACGATAGTCAGGCCCTTCCACACATGGGCATTCCCAGGGCTCCTCATCCGTCTGATGAGCGGTACAGCCCACAAGAGCCGCTACACGACCTGCCTGGAAGGCAAGGAAATCAGAATCTTGAGGGAACAGCAGGGACCTGTCCATTTCGACGGGGATCCTTACAGTGAAGGAAAATCAATAGAAATCAAGGTCGTGCCTCAGGCACTCAAGGTAATCGTTCCTGCGACAAGTGTCGACAGGATATAACAACCCAAAGCTTAATTTATGGAAAGGAAGAGAGTCGCCGACTGGTTCGGCTTCTATGCGCCCCGCTACTGCGCGCTTACAGTCATTTCAGGAGTGATCATCAGGATCATCCTCCTGCTGATGCCTATGACCGAGATCAATTTCGGATTCTTTCAGTTCATCAGGCTGTTCGTGCTTGGTGCCGTCAATGACATCGCTTTCTCAGCGATCGGAGTCATCCCTGCATTCATTCTCTACAGCGGAATGGCTGACAGGAAGTATGAGAAGCCTTGGTGCTGGATAATCGACGCCCTGCTCGGTGCGCTCACATTCTATGTCGTATGTTTCAATGACATCACCGACGAGTACGGTTCAGTCGTCCCTACCCTCGCCAATGCGCTGTTGCTCCTTCTTCTTGTCTGCTTCAACATCAAGCTTTTCCTCCCGAAGGTACGCCCGAACTGGAGGAAGGCCACGATCTACGGTACCATGGTCATGTACGCCCTCTTTGTCGTACTGCTCAACATAATCGGAGAACCTGTCTTCTGGGACGAGTTCGGAGTCAGGTACAATTTCATCGCCGTGGACTATCTGGTCTATACCAATGAGGTGATCGGAAACATCGTGGAGTCCTATCCTATGGTGCCTGTCACCCTCGGAGTGCTCGGCGGCGCCGCGCTCATAGTGTGGCTGATGTGTCTTGGCCGCGATGTGGCTCAGTCGGGTATAGAAAGCGGGAAGAAATGGCTCATGCATCTTGCACTTGTCTGTGTCTGCGCCCTCGCCGGCACGGCATGGCTCCACTGGGGCTACAGGAACCTGACCACCAAGGACATGTTCCTCACCCAGCTGCAGGAGAACGGCGACTGGGATTTCGTCGAGGCGTTCATGAGCAACGAGCTGGACTACAGCCAGTTCTACCCTCTGATCCCGGAAGCTGAGGCAGATGCGATACAGAAAGAAATGTGCCATCAGGACGCCGACGGCATCCAGCACATCAGTGACTCGACCGCAGTACAGAAGAAGAACATCGTGCTGATAACGGTCGAGAGCCTGAGCGCATCTTTCCTCAGCGCATACGGAGAGACCAGAGGAATAACGCCTAATCTCGACAGGATACTTGAAGAGAGTCTCTGCTTCGACAATCTTTTCGCGACAGGAAACAGGACGGTGCGAGGTCTCGAAGCCGTGACCCTCTGCATCCCGCCAAGTTCTGGAGAGTCGATCGTGAAGCGTCCCGACAACGGAGGTCTGTTCACCACCGGCGGAGTGCTCCGCGACAATGGATACAGCACTACTTACATCTACGGAGGCGACAGCTACTTCGACAACATGAGAGCCTTTTTCGGCGGGAACGGATATGACATCCATGACAAGGGCAGCTATGACAAGAACCAGATGCTTTTCGACAACATCTGGGGAACATGCGACGAGGATTCATACCGCGAAGCACTTGCACTTCTCGACGGAAAGTCAGAGAGCGGACAGCCATTCTTCGCCCATATCATGACGATCAGCAACCATCGTCCTTACACCTATCCGGAAGGACGTATCGAATATGAGGGTAATCCTATGAGCCGTGCCGCGGCTGTCAAATATACCGACTACGCCATCGGCAAGTTCCTCGAGGATGCCAGGACAAAGCCTTGGTTCGACAATACGGTCTTCGTGATCATGGCAGACCACTGCGCTTCCAGTGCAGGAAAGACCAGCCTGCCGCTCGAGGGTTACCATATTCCTGCGATGATCTATGCCCCAGGTTTCGTCGAGCCTCAGCACGTATCGAAGGTCTGCTCGCAGATCGACGTAATGCCTACCCTCTTCAGTCTCCTTGGATTCAGCTACGATTCGCAGTTCTACGGCCAGGACATCCTTGCCGACGACTTCAAGGAGAGAGCGTTCATGGCTACTTACCAGGACCTTGGATACTACAGCGACGGCATACTTACCGTCCTCTCACCTGTAAGGCAGGTACGCCAGTACAAGGTCACTCCGAACGGAGACTGGACATGGACAGAAGAGCAGACAGAAAAGCCTGAGCAGGCTGTCTCAACCATTGCTCAGGCTCTGTATCAGAAAGCGAATCTCGCTTTCTCTAAGAATAAGTGATAATCTTACTTGAAGGTTACCCAGTCAACGTCGATGCGGCTACCGTTTGTCATAGCTACATAGAGGTTGTGCATACCTGTAGGATATGAGTCAAGGACTGCCTTGACATCCTGCCAGCCTTCTGCACCACCGACATTGATGGTTCCGAGGAGCTGTCCCTCAGGTGAGTCAACTCTTACCTCGAGGGTACCACCTGCGAGAGAGTGGATACGTGCCTGAACTGCGTTGCACTTCTCCTTACCGAAGTCAACTCTGTCGTATCTTGCCCAGAATGCGCCCTTGTCCTGATGTGAGTTAGAGAAGATGACCTTCCAGCCATCGAATGGACGGTCAGCGTTGAGATAAGCGATCTCGACGTTGCGGCACTCCATAAGCTCAGAGTAGCGGTCGATCTGGATGACATCTGTTGCCTTTGTGACACCTACACCACGCTTGGTAGGAGTGATGAGCTGGATTGTTCCATCAGGATTGAAGTGAAGCTCGTCAATACATACTGAACGGTTCTTGTCGAACTTTGGTGAGTAGTCGTTGTGGTGATAGAAGAAATACCACTTGCCCTGGAAGTTGATGACTGAGTGATGGTTTGTCCAGCAAGAATACTCCTCGCCGTCCTGCTCCATGATCTTGCCGATGAACTTGTATGGTCCGAGTGGCTTGTCAGCCATAGCGTATGCGATACACTCACGCTTGTCGTCAACCCATGGGAATGTATAATAGTACTTACCGTTTGCCTTGAAAAGGAATGGACCTTCCTCCTGACCACGATGAGGGAGGATTGCAGATACATTGTAAGGCTCACCTACAACTGAAAGCATATCGTCGCTGAGCTGCTGAACCTGGAGGCCACGTCCCTGCCATGCGAGGTAAGCCTTTCCGTCGTCGTCAATGAAGCAGCAAGGGTCGATACCACCGATGCCTGGCATTGGCTTCTCCTCAGGAATGAATGGACCGTAAGGATTCTCAGAGATAGCTACACCGATACCGTTGCCTGCGAATCTCTGGCCTGGCTGTGGCTTCTGGCCTGCAGGGAAATAGAAATAGTACTTTCCGTTCTTGTAGTTACAGTCTGGAGCCCACATGCTGTAGCCTGTAGGATTCACCCATGGAACTGACTTCTGGTCTACGATCACGCCGTGGTCAACCCAGTCAACGAGGTTGTCTGATGAGTACACATGGTAGTCAGCCATACAGAACCAGTCCTTACGTGCATAGTCTGCAGGTGCAGGGATGTCGTGTGATGGATAGAGATAGACCCTGCCGTTGAAAACGTGAGCAGAAGGGTCTGCTGTGAACGCGTCCCTGATGATAGGGTTCTGCGCTGAGAGCGACACAGATGCTGTAAGCATGAGCGCCGCTGCCATTACTGAATTGATTGTCTTCATAAATATTGATTTGGTTTATTTAGCTTGTAGTGAGTGCAAATCCGTGCTAATTTACAAATAATTATGGTAACTCCTAAACTACTTTACAGAGAATCTGTAGATTACAGTATGGCTGTATATCTCGCCTGGACGGAGCACTCCGCACTCACCTGGGAACTCAGGATGGTTAGGTGTGTCAGGATAGAGCTGTGACTCCATAGCGATTCCTGCACGGTTTCCGGTATAGAGCTGAAGGCCTGGCTGGTCATTGAGGACTTCCATATAACGACCTGACTCAGGAGCATAGAGAGAAGCTACAGGCTCGATTGCGCCCGCTGCTGTATGGTTGAGGCAGAAGTTCATGTCGTAGTTGCGTACCATTCCTTCAGGAAGCGGCTGCTGCTGAGGCATCTGAGGGCGTGCTGCAGGAGCACCTCCCTGAGGAGCGCCCTGAGGACGACCGGCTGCCTGTGCGTTACCTGGCCTGCCGGCTCCTGGAGCACCCGCTCCTGGCCTTGGACCGCCGAAGCCACCCATAGGCATTGCAGGAGCTGCGACCTGACGGTCTCCGAGCTTCACAGGTTTGCGGAGGTCGAACTCAGTTCCGGCGACCGGAAGGAGCTTGCCTGTAGGGATAAGGCCTGCATCCACCTCTGTGATGTTGTCAGCATTGATCTGAAGCACATGGGTGAGGATCTGAGGATCTGCGAAACCGTTGAGGTTGAAATACACATGGTGTGAGAGGTTGCAGACGGTAGGCTTGTCAGAAGCTGCCTTGAAATCGATTGACACGCCATTGTCAGGAGTGACTGAGAATGTCATGAGAGCCTTCATGTTTCCAGGGAATCCGTCAAGACCGTCAGCAAGGTCGATGCTCATCACCACTGCATTCTCAGTGACTGAGACTACGTCGAACACACTGTGGTCAAAACCCTTTGCACCACCATGGAGAATATGCTGTCCATTGTTCTTGGTAAGCTCGTACTTCTGTCCGTCAAGAGTGAACGAAGCATTTCCGATACGGTTTGCGAAACGTCCGAGAGCAGCACCGCAAGGATTCATGCTGAAGCCTTTGTACTGGTCGATATTGTCGTTATGACCTACTACGTTGTCATAGTTGCCATCCTTGTCAGGAGCATAGATACCGACGATGTAGCCGGCATAGTTTGTAACCTGTGCGGTGATGGTTCCGTTGGTGATAGTGTAGAGAGAGACTTTCTTGCCATCGATCTCTGTCTCGAATGCAGATGGGTCAAGAAGGTTTCCAGGTGCCTTTGTCTGCGCCTTTGCTGAAACGCCGCAGAGAAGTGCCATTGCACATACTAGTGCGGACTTAAGGATTCCGGTTGTTTTCATGATTATGATTCAGTTGTTGTTCATTTTCTATCTTGCTCCGGCAGGAAGATGCTCAGTCCAGTACTTGAGCATGGTCTGATAGAGATGGTATGTGGTATTTGCTCTTTCTGAGATGCCATGGGTCCTCATCGGATATGCCATCATCGAGAACATCTTATTCTGGCGGATAAGCTCGTTGACGAGCATCTCGCAGCTCTGGTAGTGGACATTGTCGTCACCGGTACCATGGACAAGGAAAAGATTTCCCTTGAGCCCGGATGCGAAGTTGATGGCGGAACCGTTATGGTAGCCTTCAGGATTGGTCTGAGGAAGGCCCTGATATCTTTCCTGATAGATCGTGTCGTAGAGGTAGTGCGAGTAGACACCTGCGACTGCGATGCCTGTGTTGTAGATCTCCGGATGCTTGAACATGAGAAGCGCGGTCGAAGAGCCGCCACCGCTCCATCCCCAGACACCGATCCTCTCAGGATCCACGAAGTCGAACATCTCCTCGATCTTGAGGACGGCCTTTGCGTGGTCCTCGATCGCCACGTCACCTACCTTGCCGTAGATGCACTTGCGCCACTCACGGCCACGATAGTTATGTGTTCCGCGAGGATCGACGCTCATCACGATATAGCCGCAGTCATTGAGGACTCGGTTGTAGAGGTCTGTAGTCCATGAGTTCGTGACGGTCGACGAAGCCGGCTCGCCATAGATGTTGAAGATTACAGGATACTTCTTCGATGGATCGAAATTGCGTGGCTTGAGCATCCAGCCGTCGAGCTCGATGTAGCCAAGGTCCACCTTGAAATACTCGCGGTAGTTGAATCCCCATGCATCGAACTGAGCCTTGATGTCAGAACCGTCCGTATAAGTCTCGACGGTCTTGTGGTCAGGAAGTGTTATGAGCTCTGACTGAGTAGGGGTCGAGGTGTTGCTGAAGCTGTGGACAGCGTACCTGCAGTCCTCTGAGAGTGAATAGCTGTGTGTTCCGACATAGCCCGCAGGAGTGATTCTCTCGTCCTTGCCCTTTCCGTCAAGACGGCTGCGGTAGAGATAGCTCTCGGTAGCATTGTCCGGAGACGCCATGTAATAGACATAGCCTCCCTTCACGTCGATGCGCAGGATACGCATGACATCGAACGCGCCCTTGGTGATGAGTGTCTCGCTCTTGCCGTCGCGTGACATACGGTAGAGATGGAGCCATCCATCCTTCTCGCTGGTCCAGGTGAAATACCTGTTCCTGTCCATCCAGACGATATTGTCATGGATGTCGAGGAATGCGTCGTCGTGGTCGGTAAGGAAGTTGTCAAGGTCCATGGTGACCGCATCACCGTAGTACACCGTATTGGTGTTCTGGAGACGGTTCAGCTGCTGGATCATGACGATTCCGGTACCGCTGTCCGGAACGAAGTCCATACGTGCGATGTAATTGTTGCGAGGATCGCCAGGGACGTCGAACCACCTGGTAGCACCGTCTGCGACCTCGACTACTCCGACCTTCACTGAACTGTTTGTAGTTCCTGCCTTAGGATAAGGGAACGGAACAGTGAACGAGTAGACTGAATCGATGTTGTTGATGATGTTGAATACACCTGTACCTTCGGTGTCAGAACGCCAGAATGCGATTCGTCTGCTGTCAGGGCTCCAGCGGAAGCCGTCACGGCAGTCGAGTTCCTCCTCGTACACCCAGTCGAAGGTACCATTGACAATGACATCGTCGCCATCCTTGGTAAGAGGAGTGATCTTGCCGGTCCCGAGATCCTCGACATAGATATTGTTATAGTAGACGTATGCGGCCTTCTCCCCGTCAGGAGAAAGCTTGGCGAACATCAGGCGCGACTCGTCGAAGCCCTTTCCGAGTTGTCTGAGCGAATTGTCCTTGAGATTGAGCACCCAGTAGTCACCGCGTGTGTTGCGGCGCCATACTCTTCTGGAATTCGTGAAGATCAGAAGTTTCGTACGGTCTGAAGACCACTCATACTCCTCGATTGAAAGAGGAAGGGTCTTCCCCTGAGGCACAAGCTGCTCAGCCTTTACCAGCACGGTCTTCTTTCCTGTCTTGATATCGTTCGACACAAGATCCCTTCCATTGACCACCACGCTGCGGGATGCACCGCCAGAGACAGCTGTAGGCTGGTTGTCATCCACGGCAGAGCCCGCTTCAAGGGATCTCTGGCTTGAGGACTCGAAAGTATCATAGGAGCTGCCTGTCGTCCAGTTGATGACAGGAGCTCTCCTGCCCCCTGTGAATGGCAGCTTGACATAGACATCTTCCAGAGTAAGCTTGCGGTTCTGAAGATCCTGTGCCACGATAGTCGTAGCAGAAAGCGAGATCGCAAGTAATGCGAGAATTATTTTTTTAGAATTCATCATCGTATGATAGTGTTACCAATTTGCTAATTTAATAAAAAAGATAGTATTTTTGTGCACCTATTATAATAGACCTATCAACAAGGAAATGAAAAAGTTTTTAGTGTGTGGCGCTCTCGCAGCGCTTGCCTTTGTATCATGCAAGACAAACAGCAGCAACACAGCTGCAGAAGTATCTGTAGAACCAAAGTCAAAGGTTCTTGTAGTAGTTGATGTCCAGAGAGATTTCTTCGACCCTTCAGGCTCGCTCTATGTATCAGGCAGTGAGGAACTTCCTGCAAAGATCGCAGCTATCGCAGCTGACTACGATGCAGTAGTGTTCACTCTTGACTGGCATCCTGCTGACCACTGCTCATTCGCAGCTCAGGGTGGTATCTGGCCTTCACATTGCGTCGCTTACACCCAGGGTGCAGGTATCGCAGACGAATTCTCCGCAGTCCTCACAAGAGGTGCATCCGATGTCCAGATCTTCCTCAAGGGAACCGAGCAGGACAAGGAGCAGTACGGTGCATTCGAGGACCTCAGCGGCTATCCTGTCATCAAGGCGTGGTTCGAGAACGCTGAAAGCATCGACGTATGCGGTATCGCAGGTGACTACTGCGTAAAGGAGAGCACAAACAACATCCTCAACTTTGCAGCAGCAGAGAAGGTCAGCGTAATCACTGACTGCGTAAGAAGCATCGACGACGGCTCTACCCTCGAGGCATTCATCGCCGAGAAGGGCCTTTCAAGAAAGTAATCCATGGGATCATTCAAGTCCTTCCTTGCACGCAAGGACGTCGTGGTATCACTTAAGAGGTATGGAATCGACGCTATGTCAGCAATGGCACAGGGTCTTTTCTGTACCCTTCTTGTAGGTACTATACTCAACACTCTCGGAACCCAGTTCCACATAGGTTTCCTGACCAGCGCGGTCGTTACCGTAGGCGACAAGGGATACACCATCGGAGCACTTGCCTCCGCGATGGTAGGCCCTGCGATGGCTGTGGCTATCGGATACGCCCTGAAAGCACCTGCCATGGTACTGTTCACGCTCGTGCCTGTAGGCTATGCGACGAACATACTCGGAGGTGCAGGCGGCCCGTTCGCCGTCTATGTGGTATCTATCCTTGCCGCCGAGGCCGGAAAGATGGTGAGCAAGGAGACAAAGGTCGACATCCTGGTCACACCTATCGTGACACTTCTCGTCGGTATCGGCATCGCTTACCTCATCGCAGCGCCTATCGGAAGTGCCGCCAACTGGATCGGCAACCTCATCATGTGGGCGACGGAGCTTCATCCGTTCATCATGGGAATCTGCGTAGCTGTACTGGTGGGAATCACTCTCACCCTCCCTATCTCATCTGCAGCCATATGTGCAGGACTTGGCCTTACCGGCCTCGCAGGAGGTGCGGCGCTGGCCGGATGCTGCGCGCAGATGGTCGGATTCGCAGTGCTGAGCTTCAAGGAGAACCGCTGGGGCGGAATAGTCAGCCAGGGTCTCGGAACCAGCATGCTCCAGATGGGCAACATCATCAGGAATCCAAAGATCTGGGTGGCCCCTATCGTGGCGAGCGCTGTCGCAGGCCCAGTCGCTACCTGCATCTTCCATCTTGAGATGAACGGCGCTGCCGTCAATTCCGGAATGGGAACATGCGGACTCTGCGGCCCTATTGGTGTATGGACAGGATGGACTGATCCAAGCGCATTCGACTGGATCGGACTCGGACTGGTCAGCATCATTCTCCCTGCCGTCCTCTGCTGGGCGATGGGAATCGTCCTTCGAAAGATCGGATGGATCGGAGAAGGCGACCTCAAGCTGAATTAAAAAAAGCTGGGCCTCAAGGTCCAGCTTTTTTAATGCCTACTGATCAGGGACTGCCGCGTAGAACTCGAGCGGGCCGTCGCTTGTATTGACAAGGCTGTGCCTATGTCCCTTAGGGCAATAAGCACACTGACCTTTCGAGATAGGAGAAGGGACTCCGTCGTCGATGAGAGTGCCCTCTCCGTCAACCACGAAAAGAATCTCGCAGTTTACATCGTGGAGATGCTCTCCGATGCTTGCGCCAGGAAGGAGGATTCCGCGGAGGATACGGTTCGTTCCGTCCCAGAACATCCTGGTTGTCATTTCTTTCTCGCCACCCTTGAAATTAGGAATGACGGTGGCCTCCATTGTGTTGAAATCGATTATCATTGTCAATAATATTAATTCTTACTAAAGTCCCATCGTAAGGATGAGCAGGATCGCAACCTGTAGGATCAGAAGAACCGGAACTGTAAGGTTGAACTTCAGCTTGCGGGTCTTATGGTTGAACACGACCATCCCAAGCAGCGCTCCTGCCGAGCCCCCGATAGCGGCAAGGCCGATAAGGGTTGACTCAGGAATACGTCTGCGTCCCTTCTTTGCGCAGTATTTGTCCCATCCGAAAGCCACGAATGCCGCTACGTTGGCGAGGACGAGCCATATTTTCAGAATAAGATAGACCTGTGGTACACTCATAGTAATCAGTTAAGTTTAATTACTCTTACTCCTGTCCTGGCATATTCGGCAAGAGTCTTCTGTTCTATTACAACTTTCATGCTCTTCGTAGAGGCATGTATGAAATGCATCTTTCCGTCTTCAGCGGTGCAGGCAATGCCCACATGGGTTATGTCAAGACCGCCTACCGTCGATACGAATGCAAGAATGTCGCCATCCTTGATCCGGCCGGCCACCTTCGGATCCGAGAGAAGCTCCTGGGATACCGAATGATAAGGACCATGGTTGGTCAGCATACGTTCCGTACGCGCTATCTCCTCGCGTGAGTGCGCGCTGTTCCTGAGCTGCCTGTATGAGTCAGGATGAGTGCTCATGAAACTGAACTTCTGGGATATCGGCGAGCCAAGCTCGGCCGTCACCTCCGTGAAGATGCCATTGGCCTCTCCCTGGAGTATCCACTCTGAAGTATAGTGGAGTCTGGATGTATAGCCGTCCACTTTCCCGTCCCTGTATCGGAGATTCTGGACATTGCGGCAGAAAAGCTCGTACGAAGGTTCCGCAGCCCGCGGGCTGCTTCCCTGGACTATCTCGAGGCCCTTGAAGGTCATGGCAAGTGCGACTGCGGTCTCGACGAACAGGATGCAGTCGGTCTTGTCGAGGAATATCTGCAGCCTTTCAGGTTCGACCTCAAGGGTAGATGCGACATAGGGAGTTCCCTCCATGGACCTGGCTACCTCAAGCACCAGGCCACCGAGCGGCAGGTCAAGGCGGTCGGTCACGGTACCATGGACCTTGTCGAATATAGCCCTGTTAGTCTTGTCCTGGTCCGTCTGGGCATGGACGGGGCCGATCCGCATCGCTAAAATGCAGAGAACCAGGAGAAGGCGGGTCACTTTTACCGGAATTCTGGTGCCCGGAATGCCATTTTTAAGGTCCATTTGTGTCTATTTTATTCAAATATAGCAATTCATACCGAAAAATCCCCGTTTCATCGACTCGGATTTTTCTGTTCAGAATCCTTGATATATCTTTGCACTACTGAAAGATTAAACAAGAGTTAGCACCTAAAGTTACCTAAAAACTATTCAACGATTGAAGCCAGAGTTTCCCACTCTGGCTTTCATCATTCTAAAACGGCAAAAATGGAATTCATGCCGAAAAATCCCCGTTTCATCGACTATGATTTTTTTGTTCAGAATCCTTGACATATCTTTGCACCACTGAAAGATTAAACAAGAGTTAGCACCTAAACGCAACCTAGAACTATTCAACGAATGAAGCCAGAGTTTCCCACTCTGGCTTTCGTCATTCTTGGAGGCAGAGAGACTGGCATATACAAAAAAAAGCCGAAGCAATTGCTTCGGCCTTGGAGCTCCTCAAGTAGGACTTGAACCTACGACCCCCTGATTAACAGTCAGGTGCTCTAACCAACTGAGCTATTGAGGAATTTTTGCTGTTTTTTCAGCCCCAAATGTTGTTCGGGATTGCAAAGGTACGATAAAAAGGTATAACTCCAAATTTTTTTTGCATTTTTTTGAGGCTTTAATTTTACACATTTTTTTCTACCTTTGCGTAAGTAACCATTCTCGTCATGGATATCGATCTTCTGTCAAAAATGATCAAGGAATTGATTATGGACACCGATGAAGTCTCACTTCCCGGTGTCGGCACTTTTGTCGCCGAGATTGTCCCTTCGACCTTCTCCGACAAGGGTTACACCATCAATCCCCCATACAGACGCCTGTCTTTCAGACAGAGGCAGACAGAAGAAGACACTATGCTGGCCGATTTCTATGCCAGCAGCAACAATCTCGACAAAGCCAGCGCCGGACTGATCATCAACGATTTCCTCCGCGAGCTCAAGGATGTCCTTCAGGAAAAGAAGACAATAATCTTCCCTGGACTCGGACGACTCAGGGCGACAAGGGAGAACAACTTCTTCTTCGTTGCCGACGAAGACCTTGACATCTACCCTGCAGGCTTCGGTCTTGAGTCAGTTTCCCTCAAGACCCACGAAGAGACTCCGGAAGCCGTCGCCGCCGCGATCTCCAGCCTCAAGGACATAATGGACAAGCCCGAGACCATGGTACCTTCCTCAACCGCAGAACCTCCGGTCGAGGAGCCGGTTGTCGTCGAGGAGGTAACTCCTGTCGTAGCAGAAGAGCCGGCGACAGTTGTCGAAGAGCCAGCCATGCCAGAAGAGCCGGTTGTAGTCGAGGTAGAGGTCGCTGCTGTTGTTGAAGAACCGGTCATCGAAGAAGCAGATCCAGTCGAGGTAGAAGAGCCGGTTGTACCGGAAGAGCCGGCAGAGGAACCCCGCAAGAGCCCTCTTGAAGAGGCTGAGTACTACGTAAACCCGGACCACAGATACCATAGCAGCATCCAGACGGGAAAGAACATCCTTAGAATCGTGCTTTGGGCAGTAGCTGCAGTTGCTGCACTTCTGATCCTGTTCGTCCTTCTGGCGCACATTGCACCAGATCTCATCGACAGAATCCTCTACACCAAGGAAGAGCTGGAAATCCTCAGGTACTAGATTCACAGATCATATAGACTGACCAGGCCCGGGTGCATGATTTATGCACCCGGGCCTGTCAGATACTTCCAACCCCTACTTTACTCTGAGGTTACGGCCGATCTTGAGGACAGTCCTTGTCGTAAGACCCGGATTCAGGCGGCAGATCGCATTGACGGTCGTGCCGTTACGCTTAGCGATAGTAGAGAGGGTATCTCCGCTGCGGACCTTGTAGTACTTGGCCGCTGCGGCCTCCTTTGCAGCCTTTTCCTCTGCAGCCTTCTTGACGGCAGCGAGAGAATCTGCGACTGCATAGTCCCTCTCATCGCCGAGGAGGATATCCTCTTCCTCGTCGTCAGACTCAGGGACATACTTGCTGTTGGCATTGAGATATTTCTTCCTTAAGACAAACAGACGGTGGCGAAGCGTACCTGACTCGAAATCGATCAGCCACTGAGGATCGAACGCATAGCCCTGATAGCGGGTCTCGAAATGGAGATGCGGTCCGGTTGAACGTCCGGTAGAGCCTCCAAGGCCGATCACCTGTCCGGCATCTACCCAGTCCCCTACCTCGACATTCCTCTTAGAAAGATGTCCGTAATAGGTCTCGAGACCGTTCTCGTGACGGATGATCACGAGGTTGCCATAGCCCGTATAGTACTTCGAAAGACGGACCTTTCCGGAGAAGGCGGCGAAGACAGGCTCGCCGGTCTTGAGCGGAAGGTCGACACCCTGATGGCGACGACGGTGCCTGTATCCGAAAGGAGAGTACACCTTGGTCTGGTAAGGGCACTTGTATTCTCCGAGGTCATCCACGATCCAGAGCTTGATGCTCTCAGGGATGTCCTCGAGCTTTGTGGTATATGGCACGGCACGTTCAGAGCTCCAGTCCTCGTTGAAGACAGACTGGCTCATGATGGTCTGGGGATCCCTGTAGTACTTCCAGCTGAAGTCTTCGAACAGGATGAGCATCACTCCCGGAGTATTGGTCTCGATCGTATCAAGGGCATTGGCGACAGTAGCATCCAGGGACTTCATAGGCTTGAGCTGAGGTCTCGGGATGATCAGTTCAGCGTCCTTGACGCTCCTGATAGTAGATTCCGAGCCGCCGCCCGTGTTTTCCTGGGCCATAGCAGTGCTGAGCGATATTACCGACAGTATCGTAGAATAAAGGAGATATCTGAATTTCATCTTAGAGTTTCGCGTCAAATTTTGTAAAGAGGATTTCCTTGACCTCGGCAATCTTCTTCTCAAGAAGTTCTCGTGAGCTCGCTTCACAGAGGAAGCGAAGGTAAGGTTCAGTATTTGAAGGCCTGATGTTGAACCACCAGTCCTTGAAGTCGAGACGATAGCCGTCGAAGTCCATATAGGACTGCGGCTCCTCCTGGGCAGAATAGAAGTCGCGTACTGCATCCATCGCTCCCTTCTTGTCATCAAGGCGGAAGTTGATCTCGCCCGAGTTCTCATATCTTGCAATCCTGGCGATCATCTGGCTGAATGTCACGCCCTCCTTCTTCATCTTGGCTACGACCCTCATCACAAGAAGCGATGCGAGAAGTCCGCTGTCAGAATAGAAGAAGTCACGGAAATAGTAGTGGCCTGCAAGTTCACCGCCCCAGATGCCGTCGATCTCGCGAAGCTTGAGAGCCGCGTTTGCACGGCCGACCTTCCATGTATGGACATCACATCCCTTCGGCTCAAGATATTCAGCCACGGCCTTTGAGCAACGGATCTCCTGGAGCACATTGCCCTTGAGGCCCTTCTCATCGATGAAGTAATGGCCGAGGAGCGCGATGATAAGGTCCGGAGCAACGAATTCGCCCTTCTCGTCGACGAACATCACCCTGTCGGCATCGCCGTCGAAGATAACTCCTGCGTCCGCACCGATCTCCTTGACCTTGTTCTCAAGAGGTACGACGTTGTCATGGATGAGAGGATTAGGCTCATGGTTAGGAAAACGGCCGTCTATCTCGTCGAAAAGGTACTCCGGCATGTCGCCATAGAGTTTCTTCGCGAGCAGGCATGCCATGCCGTTCGAAAGGTCCATGGCAACCTTGACGCCAGTGAAATCAGGCTTGAATCCAAGAAGGAAACTGAGGTAGTCGTCCTTGACATCCATCTCGTGGACCTGGCCCTTCTTCTCTGCCTTAGGCATAGCTTTCCCTTCCTCGATCCATTTCTGGATCTCGCCGAGTCCGGTGTCGAGTCCTACAGGAAGAGCATTCTCCCTTGAGACCTTCATTCCGTTGTACTCAGGTGGATTGTGCGATGCCGTGATCTGGACAGAAGCCTTGAAACCGTAGTTCGCTGTACCGAAGTACACCATAGGTGTAGAGCTGAGGCCGATGTCGTATGCATCAGCACCGGCATCGGTGATGCCTTCGATCAGCCAGTCATGGATCTCCTGCGAAGAGACACGGCAGTCACGGCCGACAAGTACCTTGTCCGCGCCGAGAAGCTCAGGGATGAAGTATCCTACCTTATAGGCGGTCTCCTTGTCGAAATCTTTGTTGTAGACTCCGCGGATGTCGTATGCGTGAAAGGCTCCCATATTACTTGATTTTCGAGTTGTAATGGGTGCGCGCCATTCCCTGAGAGATACGGAGAAGCTTCTTTGCGATGATCTTCTTACGGATAGGAGCAACGAGATCTACGAACATGGTACCTTCGAGATGGGACAGTTCGTGCTGCACCATCCTGCATCCGAACCTGTCGAATGTCTCTGTGACCTTCTGAAGATTCTCGTCATAGTACTCCACTGTCATCGATACAGGCCTGTCGACATCGGCATAGATGCCAGGGATGCTGAGGCAGCCCTCGTTGTAGGTACATGTCTCCTCGCTCTGCGAGAGGATCACCGGATTGATGAGCACCCTCCTGAAGTCTGCGAGGTAGTCATAGACATCTGCCATGCCTGTACCGTCCACGATGACGATTTTCTTGCTTACGCCGATCTGAGGTGCGGCAAGACCGACTCCTTCGGAGTTGACAAGAGTCTCCTTGAGGTCGGTTATAAGCTTTGCGATATATTCCTTGTCATTGAGGTCCAGATCCTCGGCTTTCTGCCTGAGGACTTCTGATCCGTATAGATAAATTGGCTGAATCATAATAGTGTCATCTTTTCTTTCTCGAAACCTTGCGCGAACGCGAATCGGGAACAGGGATATCAAAAGCCGCAAAAGATGTGCCACCCACCGGTCCGTTGGAACGGTCCAGCCAGCTCTGAAGAATGATAGCGGCGCTGATCTTGTCGACAGAGTTCTTGTCCTTGCGGTCAGAAGCCTTCATTCCGCCGTCGATCATCGCCCTATGGGCAAGCACCGAGGTGAAACGCTCGTCCTCCAGCGTGACCGGGATGTCCGGGAACGCCTTCGCCAGCTGCTTGAGGAAAACATCTACGTCCTTTGCTGCCTCAGAAGGGGTATTGTCCATATTTTTCGGATAACCCACCACGAAACGAACTATCGTCTCGTTCTGAGCATAATTTTTGATAGTTTCTATTATCTTTGTAGAATGTACGGTATCCAGAGCTGAGGCGAAAATGCCAAGCGGGTCGCTGACCGCGAGGCCTGTCCTCTTCCTGCCGTAATCTATGCCGATAATCCTGTCCATTCGGCAAAGTTAGCAAAAAATAATCAGGAATTCAGTAATGGCGAGACAGAACAGACAGTCAAAAGAACCAAGAGTAAAGAAGTTCAGAGTGACCTTGGCAGACGACAACACCCACAGACAGCTGAGTGTCGTCAAGTTCACCAGATGGAGCTTCTTCACTACCGTCATATCAATAGTTTTGCTTATCCTCATAGCCGTGATGGCAGCTGTCGCGCTGACACCTCTGAAGACATACATCCCTGGTTACTCTCCTACCGAAGGCAGGAGAAACTCAGACCAGACCGCCATGAGGATCGACTCCCTCAACAACGTGATCGCAAGATGGGAGTTCTACTCTGAAAACATACGCAGAGTGCTCGACGGCGACGATCCTGTAAAGATCGACAGCATCGTCAAGAGCTACACACCTGCGAGAGATACCATGGACGCGGCAGCGTTCCATGTCCGCGACTCGCTCCTCCGCCAGAAGGTCCTCGATGCCGAGCAGTTCAGCGTCAGCAGCACTTCGCAGGCAAGGGCCCTCCCTCTCGAAGGACAGCACTTCTTCACTCCTCTGAAGGGCGTAGTGTCAGAGAAGTACGACAAGGTCCTCCACCCATACATCGAGATCTCCGCACCAGCCAACTCTGTAGTGATGTCCGTCCTCGACGGCACCGTCATCAGCGCAGACTGGAGTGACGAACATGAATATACGATCATGGTACAGCACAGGGACGACATCCTTTCAATCTACCGCAGGAACCAGAAGCTCCTCCATAAGGTAGGCGACAGGATCAAGGCCGGAACACCTATCGCGCTCGTCGGCAGTTCGGAAGCATCGACAGCGGACGAACACCTCCGGTTCGAGCTCTGGCACAACGGAGATACAGTCAACCCAACAGATTTCATCAGTTTCTAGGACATGGAAAAAAGAAGACTGGCCATTCTCGGCTCGACAGGATCGATAGGAAAGCAGGCTCTTGACGTAGTCAGTCAGCACAGCGACCTTTTCCAGGTCGAGCTCCTTTCAGCCAACAACAGCGCAGAGCTGCTTATCGAGCAGGCCATAAAATATGACGTCAACAGCGTAGTCATCTGCAATGAAGACAGGTACAAGGAAGTCGCAGACGCTCTCCAGCCGCACGGGATCAAGGTATTCTGCGGAATGGAGTCCGCATGCGAGCTTGTTTGCGGAGACAATATCGACATGGTCCTCACCGCCCTTGTAGGATTCTGCGGACTCAGGCCTACCATCGCGGCCATCAACGCAGGCAAGCCTATCGCCCTCGCCAACAAGGAGACCCTTGTGGCCGGCGGAAGCATAGTCATGGAACTTGCAAGGGAGAAGCAGGTTCCTATCCTTCCTGTAGACTCTGAGCACTCAGCAATCTTCCAGTGCCTGATGGGAGCAGCCGGCAACAGGATCAGCAAGATCCACCTCACCGCCTCGGGAGGTCCTTTCAGGACATGGACCAGGGAACAGATGGCTGGTGCGACCCGCAGCGACGCGCTCAAGCATCCTCAGTGGAACATGGGAGCAAAGATCACCATCGATTCAGCCACCATGATGAACAAGGGATTCGAGATGATCGAGGCAAGATGGCTGTTCGACACAAAGCCTTCCGACATCGAGATCGTTGTGCACCCTCAGTCCATCATCCACTCCATGGTAGAGTTCGAGGACGGAGCCGTGATAGCCCAGATGGGCCACCCTGACATGAGAGAGCCTATCCAGTTCGCCCTTTCATTCCCTGAGAGACTCAGCCTCAACAACCGCAAGCTCAATTTCGCGGAGCTTGGCAGCCTGACATTCGAGAAGCCTGACTTCGAGAAGTTCCCATGCCTGCAGCTGGCTTTCGACGCAATCGCAAAGGGAGGAAACATACCATGCGCGATGAACGCAGCCAACGAGGCCGCGGTAGCCGCATTCCTCCATGACCGCATCAGCTATTTCCAGATCGGAGAGGTTGTCGGCAAGATCATGGACAGCACCCCGTTCCTCGCCAAACCGACAGTCGAGGACATCCTCGAGACTAACGACGAAAGCTATGTAAAGGCCGGCGAACTGATCGCAAGCCATTCCAGATAGCACCATAGACATTAAATGACTGCACTTATAAAGATAATACAGGTAATCCTGGCACTGTCCGTGCTGATCGTGTTCCACGAACTCGGTCACTTCACCTTCGCGCGCCTGTTCAGGATAAAGGTCGACAAGTTCTTCCTTTTCTTCGACGCCGGTGACTTCAGGCTGCTCAGCACAAAGCAAGGATGGTTCTCAAGACTTTTCCCTAAGCTCAAGGACAAGGAGACAGAATATGGCATCGGCTGGCTTCCTCTCGGAGGCTATTGCAAGATCAACGGAATGATCGACGAATCGATGGACAGCGAGTTCCTCAAGCATGAGCCTCAGCCATGGGAGTTCAGGACGAAGCCGGCATGGCAGAGACTTCTGGTCATGGCAGGTGGCGTCATGTACAACTTCATATTCGCGATTCTTCTCTACATCACGATACTGGGAATATGGGGAGAGACCTACCTCAGCAACGAGCAGAGCCAGATCTATGTCAGCGAGCTCGCCTACGACATGGGATTCCGCAACGGAGACCGCATACTCAGGCTTGACGACTATGTACCGGACGACTTCTCCACCCTTCAGGCAGACCTTGCACGCAGGCAGGTCCGTCAGGCTGTCGTCCTCCGCGGAAGCGACACCCTTACTATCTATCTCGACCAGAGCAGGATCCCGGAGATTCTCAACACCCCAAACATGTTCCAGGTCGCAGTTCCTTTCGTAGTGGAAGAGATCCCGGAGACTTCGCCGAACTACGGCTGCGGTCTTGTCAAGGGCGACCGTATAGTGGAAGTCTGCGGGCAAGCGATCAGCTTCGTACAGGAAAGCCGTGACATACTTTCAGGGCACAGAGGTGAGACCGTCCCTATCGTAGCGATGAGAGGAGCTGACAGCCTTGCCATGACGATGACGGTCGACACCACAGGCGTGGCAGGCATCTATGCCCAGATTCCTGGAATCACAAAGAAGGACTATGGGATGGTCGAAGCCATACCGGCAGGATTGAAGATGACCTTCTCCACCATAGGAGGATATCTCCAGGACCTGAAGATGGTGGCCACACCGAGCACAGGAGCATACAAGTCGGTAGGAAGCTTCGTCGCGATCGGACAGGCGTTCCCTTCCGTATGGGACTGGTTCAGCTTCCTTCAGATGCTTGCCATCCTCTCGATCATGCTTGGCGTGATGAACCTCATCCCTATCCCGGGTCTTGACGGAGGACACATATTGTTCACCATCTACGAGATGGTGACCGGACGCAAGCCGAGCGACAAGTTCCTCGCCGTAGCCCAGATGATAGGATTCGTGCTTTTGCTCGCGCTGATGTTCCTGGCGTTCGGCAACGACATAGGAAGGCTGATGCGCTAGGAGGGAGCCCTCTTACCATGGACATGATACTTGAACAAAACAACAAAACAATATGAAAAAGATCTTCACATATCTCGCAGCTGCACTTACCATGATCATGGCGACTGGCTGTTTCAGCAGCACTGAAGCCCTTCTGCCGAACATCAGCGGCAAGGCCGGCGAAGTGATAATCGCGATGGACAGGGAGAACTGGGAAGGCGACCTTGGAGCAGCCGTGCGCGACCTCCTCGGAGGCGACTGTCCATATCTTGTACAGAAGGAGCCTCTCTTCTCGCTCGTGAACGTATCCCCTACCGGATTCTCCGACCTCTTCAAGGTCCACAGGAACATCGTCTTCTTCGACGTCAACAGCAACGTGCAGAATCCCGGAGTATCATACAAGTCTGATATCTGGGCCCGCCCGCAGTGCTTCATCCAGATCTCAGCAAACGATCCCGAAAGCATGCTCAAGCTCTTCAACGAGAACAGCCAGAACATTGCCAACGCTATCGAGCAGGCAGAGCGCGACAGGATCATATCCAACGCCAAGCACTATCCTGAGGTTGGAGTAGCAGACGCTGTACGCGAGATGGTAGGCGGTTCACCTTCATTCCCTTCCGGCTACAAGCTCAAGAAGAAGACCGAGGACTTCATCTGGATCGCAGATGACAAGCAGTACTCGATCCAGGGCATCTTCATCTACAAGTACCCTGCTGCCGAGAATGACAACTTCTCAGAGGAGGCCATCGTATCGCACAGGAACCGTTTCCTTGAGGCAAACGTACCTGGAATGTTCGAGAACACATGGATGACGACAAGTACATTCATCACCCCTAGCGTAGAGTTCATGAAGTTCAGAAGCCGCCAGTTCGCCCAGGCAAGAGGCTTCTGGGAGGTACAGAACGACTTCATGGGAGGTCCATTCGTATCTCACTCCTTCTACAGCCCTGACGGCAAGGAAATCGTTGTCGTAGAGGGATGGGTCTACGCACCTAAGTATGACAAGAGGCAGTACCTCAGACAGGTTGAAGCCATTGTCTACTCATTTGAATGGGACGAGAAGAACAAGAGCGCAGAGTAACGGAGCAGCAAGTGCTCCGGGCAATATGAGAAACAAAGAGACAAAAATATTTTGAGGTCTCAAATTATTTACATACCTTTGCAATCCTTATTGGAGTATTCGTGCTCGATAAGTTCGGACGGTGGGTTCGTATAACGGTTAGTACCCGGGATTTTCATTCCCGTAATAGGAGTTCGATTCTCCTACCCACTACTAGAAAATAAAAAAAATAGAATTATGGCAAATCATGCATCTGCAGAGAAGTGCATTCGCCAGAGCGAAAGGCACAGATTGCATAACAAGTATTATGCAAAGACAACACGAAACGCTATCCGCGCGATAAGGAACACAACTGACAAGGCAGCAGCCCAGGAGAATGCTCCAAAGGTATACGCTATGATCGACAAGCTTGCTAAGATCGGTGTAATCCACAAGAACAAGGCAGCAAACCTTAAGAGCGGTATCGCAGTTTACATCAACAAGCTCGCGTAAACGTTTCAAGGAAATACGGAAAGAGTTGCGTAAGCAGCTCTTTTTCTTTTGAGGGGAATTCCCGCAAGCCCCGCAAAGTATCGGGATGTAGCGCAGTTGGTAGCGCACTACGTTCGGGACGTAGGGGTCGTCCGTTCGAGTCGGATCATCCCGACAAAGAAAAAGGTCAGCAGTTTTGCTGACCTTTTTTCTTGTCGGGAAATACCCGAATCTCTTTTATTGGGGTGTACCCGATTCTTTTAGAATGTGTACTTAGCCATGAGCTGGAGACGGTTGTTGGCAACCCAGTGGAGGTTCTCTGTTGCGAGACCCTTCACGAGCTTGGTACCATACTCCACACCGGTAAGCTCATACTCAAGACCGAACTGCACCTTTCCAAGATTGTAGAGGACAGCTGGGCTGATACGGTACATCTGAGTCATGTTAGAGTAGCTGTTCTTGCTGAAGTAGAGAGCAGATACCTCGTCCTTTGTACCGAAGTTCTTGACATAGCCACCGAAGAGGACGCCCTGTACCTTCTTACCATACTTGAGGCTTACCCATGTCGATGAGTTGCTTGTAGCGCTGTACTCCCATGAACCGTCTGTGTTGATGGCTGATACACCATATCCACCGTTGAGGCAGAGATGGTCACCACCCTGTGCGAAGGCTGTCTTGGCCTTGATGCTGAAGAGGTCCTTTGTGTACTGTGCGTATGCGAAGAATATAGGAGTTGTGATCCTGTCGTTCACCTTGACAGCGCCGGCAGAATATACGCCTTTGGCGGTATTGTATGCCCTTGGCTTGATAGAAAGCACGTCAGCACCGATCCTTCCGAGGAAACCGCCCTGCTTGTAGCTGAGACCGAGATAGATCTCAGGGGTCATACCGAATCTCATATAATCTGCGCTTGAGCCGTTAGGACCGCAAGATGTGTACTGCATCTGCCATACTGCTGCACCTGTGAGGGTGAGAGCATCTGAGAGCTTCACGTCAGCAGAAGCGAGCGGAGTACGTGAGAATGGTCCGAATGGAGCACCTGTGTTGAGAGAGATGACATCAGGCATGTCTGCTGCCATAGGATGCCAAGCCTGACCGATCTTGATAGACCAGTCATTCTTTGCCATGGTCATATAGGCCTGACGGAGACGGAACTGAGCAGTACCGGTCACGCCAGAGACGCCTGAATAGAAGTCAGCCTCGATCTTTGCTCCGATAGTCCAGTCCTCGATCTTGTATCCAGTGACGTCAAGTCCGAGACGGGATGTAAGTGAAGCGAATCTGAGAGTGCTTATTGCATATGGATCAGTGTCATCTGCCGCACCATAGTTCGGGTTGTCATAAGGGAGGTAATAGAAGAAATCCTCAGTACCTGACTTTCCCTCATGTGAATCATATGTGACATAGTTTCTGATGAAACCATACCACTTGTACTCCTGGGCCGAAAGAACGGTTGCAGGAAGTATGAGCGCAGCGATTGCTGCAAAAAAGGTCTTTTTCATACACGTAGAAAATATAGCTGCCACCCCCTGAAGAGGGATGGCAGCCTTGTTATACTGTTTGTTATGCGAATGGGAAGATCTTGGTAAGCCAGAAGAAGGCGAACACAAGACCGATCACACCGATCACGCTACCGACCTTGAGCATATCCTTGGTATTGATGAGACCAGTAGAGAATGCGATGGCATTAGGAGGTGTAGAGATAGGCATGAGCATAGCGAGTGAAGCGCAGGTTGCTACGAAGCACACCATGGCCTTGGTACCACCGAAGCTTGCGAAAGCCGGGTTGGAAGCAAGACCCTGTGAGACGTAGAGAAGGATAGGGATGAGAAGCGCTGCAGTCGCAGAGTTGCTGATGAAGTTTGAAAGGAGGTAGCATACGAGACCTGCTACGACGAACACGAGAATGATTGACATGTCGCCGAATGGGATGGCGTTCACGAGTGCTGCACCGAGACCGGTACCACCCTTGCTGATGTCAAGCATAGCGTAACCGAGTGCGAAACCTCCGGCAACGAGCCAGAGCACGCTCCAGTCGATCTGCTTGATGTCTTCCTTGTCGAAACAGCCTGTACATACGAAGACTGCGAGAGGTACTAGAGCGACTACGTTAGAGCTTACATGGTGGAGCTGCTCGGTAGCCCAGAGAAGGATTGTACATGCGAATGTGATCCACACTACATAGGTCTTCCAAGTGGTTGGCTTGTCATTCTCAGGGATGTTCACCTCAAGCTTCTTTGTTGAGAATGGGAACATGAACTGGAGGACGAACCAAGCTACGACGATCATGATCACTACGAATGGCATCATGTGGATAGCCCACTCACCGAATGAGATGCCCATACCGATGGTCTCGAGGTTTGAGACCGCTGTTCCGTTAGGAGGAGTACCGATTGTTGTACCGATACCACCGATGTTCGCAGACACAGGGATTGAGAGCGCGAGCGCGATCTTACCCTTGTCACCCTCAGGGAAAGTAGCAAGTACAGGAGCAAGGAATGCAAGCATCATAGCTGCAGTCGCGGTGTTGCTCATGAACATTGAGAATACTGCGATCACTGAGAGGAAGCCGAGGAGCACCATCTTAGGGTTTGTTCCGAAAGGCTTGAGGAGTGCTTTTGCAAGTGTTACGTCAAGACCATACTTCTGAGCCATGATAGCAAGGCAGAATCCGCCGAGGAAGAGCATGACTACAGGATCTGCGAATGCAGACATGAGCTTGGTGTAAGCCATTGTTCCCTCAAGTGCGTTGCCGCTGGCATCTACCATAAGGAAACCAAGTCCCTTGTTTGAGAGGATGAGGAGTGAGAGGACAATGACTGCGACTGATGTGGTCCAGCTTGGGATGATCTCAAAGATCCACATGAGTGCAGCGAAGACAAAGAGCGCGATGGTACGCTGCTGAAGAACGGTAAGTCCGTCAATGCCGAAGAAGCTTGTAGGGACTACCATGATGAGTATTGTGAGGATCAGCACGATTGGCAGAAGCACACAATACTTCATGTTGAGTTTGTTAGTTGACATAATTATTTAGTTTGTACTTTATACTCAAATTACAGCCTGCAAATTTACAATGAATATTTGTAAAAGGGGCAAAAAGAGAGGACAACCTTGACGGCCGTCCTCCCCTTTAATCGTTTAAATATATGTATTTCCGGAGTGATCCTGAAGGTTAGATCGTTCCCTGCTCAAGCATAGCCTGTGCGACCTTCATGAAGCCGGCGATATTCGCACCCTTCACATAATCCACATGGCCGTCCGGCTGTGTACCGAAAGCGACACACTGCTCATGGATGCTCTGCATGATGAAGTGGAGCTTGTCATCGACTTCCTGTGCAGACCAGCTGATATGGCCCGCGTTCTGGGTCATCTCAAGACCTGATGTAGCGACACCACCGGCATTCACCGCTTTGCCTGGAGCGAAGAGTACGCCGTTGTTCTGGAAATAGCGTATTGCCTCCGGCTGGCAGCCCATGTTCGACACCTCGCAGCAGCACCAGCAGCCATTTGCGACGAGTTCCTTTGCATCGTCCTCGCTGAGCTCGTTCTGGAACGCGCATGGAAGTGCGATGTCGCAAGGAATGCTCCACGCCTTCTTTCCTGCAACGAACTTTGCCTTCTCTGGATACCTGGCAGCCATATCCTCAACCATGTTACGGTTGGAAGCACGCATCACGAGCATATAGTCGATCATCTCAGGAGTGATGCCGTCCGGAATATGGCAGACTCCGTCAGGTCCAGAGATGGCGACTACCCTGGCGCCTAGCTGGGTAGCCTTGATCGCCGCGCCCCACGCCACGTTGCCGAAGCCTGAGAGGGCGACCTTCTTGCCCTCGATAGACCTGCCGGCCTTGTCGAGTACATGGTGGACGAAATAGAGGGCTCCGAATCCGGTGGCCTCCGGACGAAGGATAGATCCGCCCCATGTGCCGCCCTTTCCAGTAAGGACACCTGTATTGTACTGGCGCGCAAGCTTCTTGTACATTCCGTAGAGATAGCCGATCTCACGGCTGCCTACGCCAACGTCTCCTGCCGGGATGTCCTGGTCAGGGCCTATGCAGTTCCATAGCTCAAGCATGAACGCCTGGCAGAAACGCATGATCTCATCATCGGACTTTCCAACTGGATCAAAGTCAGAACCTCCCTTAGCTCCACCCATAGGCAGAGTCGTGAGGGCATTCTTGAAAGTCTGTTCGAAGCCGAGGAACTTGAGCATCGAAGGTGTCACCGCCCTATGGAAGCGGAGTCCTCCCTTATATGGACCGATAGCGCTGTTGAACTGGATACGGTAGCCGATGTTGGTCTGCACCTCATTCCTGTCATCAAGCCATGTCACACGGAATGTAAAGATACGGTCCGGTTCGACTATACGTTCGACGATCTTCGCCTTCTCGAACTCAGGATGCTGATTGTAGACTTCCTCGATGGATTCAAGGACCTCCTGTACGGCCTGAAGATACTCCTTCTCGCCAGGATACTTGGCCTGGAGCTTCGCCATGATAGTTTCTGTTTTCATCAGATAAACGGTGGTTATTTAATTAGTGTAACGTTAGTATCGTTTTAGTCTGACAAATTTACAAAGAAATTCAAAGTTTGAATAATAATTTTAAATAAATTACACCAATGGAATAAAAAACCATTAGAAGAAACACAAATAAAGGCGGCCCCTCAAGGGACCGCCTCCATCTATTCTGTTGACTGTCAGATTACTGCTGAGCTGCCTGAGCTGCTGCCATAAGCTCTGCCTGAAGAGACTCAAGTGTCCTGCCGTCAGGAATGTTGAGAGCCTTGCGGGCTGCAGGGGTAAGATCGGTGCTCATAGCATCATTGATGAAGAGCATTGACTGCTGCTCGAAAACGTAGATGTAGCCACCGTCCTTAGCAAGCTTGTTGACTGTGTCAAGAGCCTTCTGCTGGATAGGAGCCATAAGGGCATTCTGTGCCTCCTGAAGTTCAACTGATGCAGTGTTCTGGAACTCCTGGATTCTTGCCTGGATCTCGGTAAGCTCCTTCTCCTTGCTCTCCTTGATGGCGGCTGTCCAGGTCGAAGCCTTCTGCTGGTACTGAGAGTACTTTGTCTGGAACTCGTCGATCATGCTCTGATATGTCTCCTCGAACTCCTGGCTCTGAGCGTTCATCTGAGCTCTTGCCTGATCTGCCTCTGGCATAAGCTGTACGAGTTCAGTGAAGTTTACATGAGCGAACTTGAGATTCTGTGCTGATGCAGAGAACGAAACGATTGCCGCTGCGGCAATAACAAGTAACTTTTTCATATTCTTTCTTTTTTATTATTTGTCAAATAAAACTGCCCTGAAGTCTGTCCAATCAAATAGCGTGCCTTTCTAGAATTCCTGTCCGA
Source organism: Bacteroidales bacterium (assembly GCA_024398105.1). Classification (GTDB taxonomy): domain Bacteria; phylum Bacteroidota; class Bacteroidia; order Bacteroidales; family UBA932; genus Cryptobacteroides. The sequence continues at coordinate 35,235 of JAKSJP010000002.1, forward strand.
TAAGGAAGTGGAACTGGCTGCCTCCGTTGATCTTGTCATCAAAGCCATAACCCCAGTCAAGACCGAGCAGACCGATCATAGGAAGGAAGATCCTGACACCGACACCGGCTGATCTCTTGACATGGAACGGATTGAAATTCTTGATGTCAGACCAGCAGTTACCAGCCTCAAGGAATGCGAGTGCGAAGATGGTAGACTGTGTCTGGAGCATCAGAGGATATCTGAGTTCGACAGTGAACTTGTCATAGACATTACCCGCATAAGCCATACCGTTCGAGTTGTACTGAGAGAAGACGGTAGGTGTAAGAGAGTAGTTCTCGTAACCCCTGAGCGAGATGACCTCTGTACCGTAGGTGTTGTATCCGGTCATACCGTCACCACCGACCTGGAATCCCTCGAATGGAGAATAGCCCCATTTCCTGTTATAGTATCCAAGATATCCGAACTGGACTCTGGTATGGAGCACGAGGTCTCCGAGGAGTCTCTGGTAGAAGTTACCCTTGAAGCTCCACTTGTGATACTCGATCCACTTGTATCTGTCCTGTGCCGACCATCTGTCATAGTTGACGTCCCTGTAGTCATCGACGGCTACCTTGTTGCCTTGCGCATCGATATCATGCTTCCTGAACAATGAATAAGGAGGAGTGACTGACAGGGAGAACGAGAGGTCCTGGCCCTGACGAGGGAAAATCTGCTGGTCGGTAGAATTTCTCGAAAGTCCGAGAGTATAGCTGAGGTTGTTTGCGATACCGTCGTCAAAGATGAAGTAGTTCGCATACCAGTTGGTCAGCTTATAAGTCTGCCAGCTGAGCTGGTTGTAGAGCACGAAGTAGTTGTCAGGCCACTTGAGTCGCTTGCCAAGTCCTGCAGAGAATCCATAGACCTCCATCTGGCGGTCGTTGTTGAGAATGTTCCATGCAAGGTATGAGTTGGTCTGTCTGGTATAATAGGCAGAGAGACTGAGCGAAGTAGGTTCCTTTCCGAAGAGCCACGGTTCAGCGAAGCTTGCAGAGAGTGCGGTATAGTAGGTACCGCTGGTCTGGAAACGGAATGCAAGGTTCTGGGCATCTCCCAGAGGCACAGGTCTCCATGCGCTCTTGTCGAGGATTCTTCTGGTAGAGAAGTTGTTGAAGCTTACGCCGGCGGTAGCCACGAAGGTCTTGCCGCCCCAACCGCCTGAGAGCTCAAGCTGGCTGGATGGCTTCTCTGTCACGTTATAGATGATATCGACAGTATTGTCTGCCTGGTTTGGCATGATGGAATATCCGCCAGGACCGGAGATGGACTCAGGGTCGAACTGGCCGAGCGATGCGATCTCTCGGATGGATCTCTCGAAGTCAGTCTGGCTGAAGAGATAGCCTGGCTTGGTGAACACCTGACGTCTTACGACGCGCTCGTTGGTAAGGTCGTTACCATTGATGATGATGTTGTTGAGGGTAGCAGGCTTGCCTTCCACGATACGCATCTCGACATCGACTGAATCCGCCTCGATATTGAGCTCGACCGGCTGGACATTGAAGAAAAGGTATCCGTTGTCACGGTAGACCTTGGAGACATCGAGTTCATTCTGCTTGCCGCCGCCTGTGAGGCGCTTCTGCATGGTCACAACGTCATAGACATCACCCTTATGGATCTGAAGGATAGAGCTGAGCTGGTCCGCATCATAGACTGAGTTACCTGTCCATGTGATGTTCCTGAAATAGTACTTGCGTCCCTTGTCGACCTCGAGATCGATGCCGAGTCTGCCCTTTTCCTTGTCCACATAGTAGATGGAATCCTTCACGAGCCTTGCATCACGGTAGCCGGCCTCGTTGTAGGCCTCGATGAGAGCCTTCTTGTCGTTAGGGTATTCCTTCTCGCTGAATTTCTTGCTATGGAAGAAGTTGTATGCCTTGTGGGACTTTGTCTTCTTCATCGACTTGGCGAGCTTGTATTCGCTGATATCATCTCCTTTGCCGAGGAAGTTGATGTCCCTGATCCTTACCTTGTCACCTCTGTCTACGACGAATGTGACACGGATCGCGTTCTTGACGATTGAATCCTTCTGGACCTCAGCGTGGACATCCGCGTTCATGAAGCCCTTTTCCTTATAGAATCTCTTTATGATGTCCGCGGTAGTCTTCTCCACGTACTCTGAGAACTCACCGCCTCGACGAAGATTCGTCCTTTCCTGGATATCCTTCTTTTCAGAAGTCTTGATACCTGAGTAGTTCCACTGCGATACTCGAGGCCTTTCCACGATATTGATCTTGAGCCATACGCTGTCGCGCTGCGAAGAAAGGGAATCCACTGCGATCGAGACATCCTGGAAGTATCTCTGCTGCCAGAGTCTGTTCACAATGGCAGAAACCTGATCGCCCGGAATGGCGATCTGCATGCCCTCGTTGAGTCCTGCAAGCTGGAGGATCTGGTCACGGCCGAGGTAGGTGTTACCATGGACCTTGACGCCTCCGAGGATGAATTCCTTAGGGTTGTTATAGTCTACTTCGTATGTCTGGGACTGACTCTGCGCAGAAGCTGCCGCTCCCATGAGCGACATCACCACTGCACATAATATCATTCTAAACCTCATCTGTCTCTGATTAATCTTGCAAATATAGCAATTATTTCACTTTACCATACCTTCTATCCCTCGCAGCATAGCTTTCGAGAGCCTTCTTGAACTCATCTTTCCTGAAATCAGGCCAGAGAACCTCGGTGAAATAGAACTCAGAATAGGCTCCCTGCCAGAGAAGATAGTTGCTGATCCTCTGTTCCCCGGATGTGCGGATGATAAGGTCCGGATCCGGAATGCCGTCCGTCACAAGGTACGAGCTGAAATCCTCCATGGTCATCGAATCGATGTCGTCCGGATGCTCCGCAGCCATACGCTTTGCCGCCTGGAGGATATCCCACTTGCCGCTATAGCTGAGGAAAATGATCATGGTAAGTCTCTCGTTGCCTGCAGTCATCTCCTCCAAAGCGGTGATAGACTCGTTGAGAAGCGGCGCAAGCCTTGCCCTGTTGCCAAGCACCCTGAAACGTACCCCGTTCTTCATGAGTGTCTCGACCTCGTCGCCGATAGCCTTCTGCATAAGCTGCATGAGATAGCTGACCTCGGATTCAGGACGGTTCCAGTTCTCTTCCGAGAACGCATAGAGCGACAGGTATTTCACACCATGCTCCACGCATGCCTCTGTCACGGCACGCACGCTGTCGACGCCGTTGAGGTGTCCGAACACACGTTCCTTGCCTCTTTCCTTGGCCCAACGGCCGTTGCCATCCATGATGATGGATATATGCTGAGGTATCTTGCTTTCCATTAGTTCTCTGTATTTCTGATGTCTTCTCCCCAGAAGAGCTTGCTTGTAAGTGCCTTGACGAACTCCGACTTGGCGAGACGGATTCGTTTAAGCGAAAACTGTGCCACTTGGACGTCGACCTTCCAGTCCGTGTCTATCTCTACGCTCTGGTTGTCGACATTGAGGATCGCCTTGTCTTCGCGGGCGGAGAACGAGATGGATATCTTCGCGTCTTCAGGGACCACGAGAGGTCGGACGTTGAGGTTGTGCGGAGCGATAGGGGTAATTATCAAGACCTTCGAATCAGGCATGCAGATAGGGCCTCCGGCACTGAGAGAGTACGCTGTGGAGCCCGATGCCGTCGCGACGAGAAGACCGTCTGCCCAGTAGGTAGGGAGAGATTCGCCATTGACCGTCACGCGTATGCCGAGCACGGCCATTCCCTTCCTGTGGATAGACACCTCGTTCACCGCATATGGCATGAGACCGACGTCGACGAGGGAATCCAGGCCGGTGACAGATGCGCTCAGCATGGTCCTGTGCTCGACCGAGAAGTCTCCGCGCACCAGGGCCGGGACGACCGATTCCGGGCTGTTCTCCGAAAGGAAACCGAGCCTGCCGAGATTGACTCCGAGGATAGGGACTCCAAGGTCTGCCACGAACTGGGCGGCCTGCAGGAAGGTGCCGTCTCCACCGACGCCGAGCACAAGGTCGGTACCGGCACGCAGGTCAGATTTCGAGTTGAGGAAATATGCCTCGTACGACTCCCTCTCAATCTGTCCAAGAAGTGCCAGGAATCTCTCGTCCCCCTTCAACGCCTCGTTCTTGATGACAATTCCTATCTTCATAAAGTCGGTTTACCCTTTGATTTTCCTTAAAGAGTCCAAAATTAGCACATAATTTGTTAATTATGTATAATTATATATAATTTTGTTCCGATAAAACGAAATGTAGCTATGACAAGACTAAGCGTAAACATAAACAAGATAGCCACCGTCCGAAACGCAAGAGGCGGCAACATGCCGGACGTCCAGAAAGCCGCGCAGGACTGTGAGATATTTGGCGCAGAAGGAATTACCGTCCACCCAAGACCGGACGAAAGACATATCAGATACTCAGACGTAAGACTCCTCAAGCCGCTCGTAAAGACCGAGTTCAACATCGAGGGAAACCCTATCCCTTCGTTCGTGGACCTCGTCACTGAAGTCATCCCTCACCAGGTGACCCTCGTCCCTGACGCAGAGGATGCCATCACCTCGAATGCCGGCTGGGACACGATAAGGAACAGGGATTTCCTCACAGAGATGTGCAAGGAATTCAAGTCCAAGGGAATCAGGACCTCGATCTTCATCGACCCGGATCCTAGGATGGCAGAAGGAGCCGCAGCATGTGGTGCAGACAGAGTGGAGCTCTACACAGCCGGCTATGCTGCCGACTACCCTTCCGGACCCGAAAGAGCGATCGCCAGCTACCTTGAGGCTGCGAAGGCTGCCAAGGAATGCGGCCTCGGACTTAACGCAGGCCATGACCTGAGCCTTGAGAACCTCGAGTATTTCATCAGGACCATTCCATGGACTGACGAGGTATCCATCGGTCACGCGATCATCTGCGACGCCCTTTACATGGGCCTGGAGAAAACTATCCAGGCATACCTTGAGAAGATCAGGATTTTTTAGTATTTTTGCACTTTATCCAGGCAATCGACCAGAAAACAAGAAAACAAAAAAAATAAACAACAATGAAAAAGACATCACTCATTCTCAGCGCCTTCGCTCTCGTAGTCGCTGCATTCGGTTTCCAGTCATGCAACAACGCAGGAGCAGGTGCGCCGGCAGCAAGCGAGACAAGCACAGCCGCAGCTACTAAGGGCGCCATCGTTTATTTCAACCTTGACAAGGTCCTCAGCGAGTACGACATGGCCAACGAGCTCCGTTCTGCAGTGGAGTCAAAGGTTGCCAACATCAACCAGGAGGTTACCCGCAGAGGCAACAAGCTCCAGAGCGATGTAAACGCATTCCAGGACAAGATCAACAAGGGTCTCATCACCCGTTCAGTAGCTGAAGTACAGAGCCAGAAGCTCAGCGACCAGCAGGCTGAGTTCCAGAACTATGCTCTCCAGAAGGAGCAGGAGATCAACGAGGAGCAGGCTGTCATGATGAACCAGCTCGCAGACGCGATCAACACCTACATCCAGAAGCTCAACGAGGAGAAGCAGTATGCTCTCGTCCTCACCACCCAGGGTGACATCCTCTCAGCTCCTGTAGTAGCAGGCGACGCTTCACTCGACATCACAGATGCAGTCATCGCCGGTCTCAACGAGGAGTACGTAAAGACAAAGGCCAGCCAGAACAAGTAGTTTCCGGCACAATCGGATTGAACAATGAGAAGAGTACTGACTATTCTTGCCGCTATGGTCTGCCTGGCTTCCGGAATGGTTGCCAATGCGCAGGACCAGGCCTACACCCAGACCCCTGTCACAGTGTCGAAGGAGAAGATCCGCGACAATGACGGCAAGGTGTATTATTCCCACGTAGTGCAGGATAGGCAGACTCTTTTCTCCATAGCCAAGGCCTACGGCGTCACCGTGAATGACATCTACGACGCCAACAAGGACCTTGACCTCAGGAACCTCGGACTCAAGAAGAACTCCATCCTCAGGATCCCTGCCACAGGAACACCTCAGACAGAGGCGGCGGCAGCTCCAGCCAAGCCTGCCGAGCAGACAAAGACTGCCGAGAAGCCTATGGACGGAGGAGTCATCACCCATGTGGTGAAATGGTACGAGGACATCGAGGACATCGCTGCCAAGTACAAGGTTTCCGTAGAATCCATCCTCCAGGCAAACGGTCTGAAGAGCAGGAAGCTCAAGAGCAGGCAGGTCCTCAGGATCCCTGCAGACGAGAAGATCGAGAAGGAAGGAACAGCACCGGCAGAGCCGGACCAGGTAACACCGGAGACCCAGGTAGCGGATGCGGAGCCGCAGGAGCACACCTCCATCCTTGAGGACATCGCGAACTTCTTCACCAGGAAGAGCACCGTCAATGCAGTCCTGATGCTGCCTCTCAACGCCAGCGGCACTCCAAACAGCACGAACATGGACATGTACTGCGGATTCCTGATGGGAGTCAGGGACCTCGGGGAGAAAGGCATCAGCACGAACCTCAGCGTCTATGACGTCGCTAACGGCACGATTCCGGTGACAGCTTCAAAGCTCGAGGAGACCGACGTCGTGATCGGACCGATTGCCGTACCGGACCTCCAGAAAGTGCTCGCCATCGGTTCAGACACCCCTGTAGTCTCGCCGCTTGACCAGAAGGCGGAGAGCCTTGTGGACGGCCATGCGAACTTCATCCAGTCCCCTGCCTCATACAATGTACAGTACGAGGATCTCTGCAAATGGATCAAGTCTGACTTCAAGCCAGGAGACAAGGTGATCGTCATCTCTGAGAAAGGAGCGAAGAACACAAGCATCAACGCAAGTGTCACCTCGTATCTCAACTCACTCGGTGTCAGCTTCACTCCATACTCATACAGCATTCTCCAGGGACGTGGCGTGACCGACGCACTTACACAAATCGTCAGCAAAGGTACCAACAGGTTCGTAATCGCTTCAGACAGCGAGGCTTTCGTCAATGACGCAGTGCGCAACCTCAGCCAGCTCAAGTTCCGCAAGCACGACGTGGTGCTCTACAGCTCATCAAGGATCAGGTCGTTCAACACCATCGACGCCGAGAACTTCCACGCAGTCAACCTGCATGCGTCGCTCTCCTACTACATCGACTACGACGATCCTGAAGTCAAGAGATTCCTCCTTGAGTACAGAGCTCTCTACAACACCGAGCCTACACGCTTCGCATTCCAGGGCTACGACCTTGCGAAGTACTTCATCGGAGCAGTCGCCGAGTACGGAAACAAGTGGCAGAAAGCGCTGACAAGGCGCGATGCTGAAGCCCTTCTGCAGAACACATTCTTCTTTGCTGAGCAGGAAGACGGAGGTCTTGTGAACCAGGGTATCAGAAGAGTGGTCTACGACGCAGACTTCAGTATCAGAAGCGTCAATTAACTGATAAGAGATTTTGCATTTGCTATGGCCTCCGGTGTGATGACCGAGCCACTGAGCATCCTTGCAAGTTCCATTACGCGGTCATCGCCAGAAAGCTGGCTGATGGCCGTTGTTGCTTTTCCGTCCTGAGCGACGGTCTTCGACACAAGATAATGGGCATCGCCCTTCGCAGCCACCTGTGGAAGGTGAGTAATGGCAAATACCTGCATGTCCGCGCCCATGCTGCAGATCATCGAGCCCATCTTGTCAGCCACGCTGCCTGAGACACCGGTATCGATCTCGTCGAACACCATGGTAGGCATCTTGGTATATCTTGCCATCATAGCCTTGAGGCAAAGCATGATACGCGACATCTCACCGCCTGAGGCGCACTTCGAGACGTCGACCGGATTGCGGCCCGAAGCCGAGAAGAGGAATGTGATCCCGTCCTTGCCGCTTGCCGACACTTCAGCTTCGGACAGGACGACCTGGAAGACTGCCTGCTCCATCTCGAGCGAACGTACAGAGTCCTGGATGGCGGCAGAGAACGGTACCATGGACCTAGACCTGGATTCATGGAGCTTTCCAGCCACCTTGTCGAGTTCGGCACGGTCCTCGGCTATGAGCTTTTCGAGATCATGGTACCTTTCCTCGAGGGCCTCGCTTCCAGTCACGAGTCCGGCAAGACGGTCGCGTTCGGCGATCAGGGACCTGACGTCCGAGCAGCCGAACTTCCTCATCAGTTCATAGAGCAGGGACATACGCGACTCGACCTTCTCAAGTCTGTCCGGTGCGACGTCGACAGTCGAGGATATCGTCTGGATCTCAGAGAGGACGTCGTCAAGCTCGAGACGCGATGACTCGACCCTTGATGCTATCTGTGAAGCGCCTTCGACATACTTTCCTGCGCGCTCGAGGAATCTGGCGACATCCTTGAGCATAGAGTCAAGAGGACGCCTTTCGTCATCCTGAGGTGAAAGGATATCTTCGGCTTCGAAGAGATTCTGACGGATCTCCTCTGCATTCGCAAGCCTCTTCTGCTCTGCCTCCAGTTCTTCCAGCTCGCCTTCGACGAGCTTAGCCTGGTCAAGCTGACGGAATCTGGCTTCATTGTATTCGCTCTGCTGGGCTATCGCGTCTATCCGTGTCTTAAGATCGGAAAGTTCGCGTTCCCTGGAGTTCAGTCTTGTGAAGCACTCACGGCAGTTCTCGAGAAGCGCCGCGTTCCCTGCATAGTGGTCCAGCATTGAAAGCTGGTACGCCTTGTTGCTGAGAAGCAGGGTCTGGTGCTGGGAATGGATGTCGATAAGATGTGAGGATATCCTTGAGAGGACTCCCACCTGGACCGGCTCGTCATTGATGAATGAACGGGATCTGCCGCTTCGGTTGAGGACCCTGCGGACGACAAGGTTGCCGCCATCCCATTCAAGCCCTTCCTCCTCGACTGCTGCGCGTACGCTGTCGTCGTCCATCTCGAACTCAGCCTCGACGACACAAGTGTCGCCGGACTCTCCTACCATGGATGCGTCCGCCTTAGAACCGAGGACAAGGGAAACAGCTCCAAGCAGAATCGACTTACCGGCGCCGGTCTGTCCGGTAATAATGCTAAGACCCGCCGGAAAATTGATTTCCAGCGAGTCTATAAGTACAAAATTCTTTACCTGAAGCGATTTCAGCATACGGAGTTACTCGTCTTCGTGCTTTGCAGTACGATAGGTGAGCTCGCCCTCAAGGAACTCCTCTACAGCCACGAGGCTTGGCTTTGGCTGTCTCTCGTAATACTTTGAGATCTCGATCTGCTCTCTGTTCTCGAACATCTCCTCCATTGTATCACGCTCGTTCTTGAAGTCCTCGAGCTTCTTTGTAAGCTCCTTCTTCTCTGCTGCAGCAATCTGGTTTGCTCTCTTGTAGAGGATGGCTACAGTCTCATAGATGTTGCCTGTAGGCTCTGCAAGGTTCTTGATATCACGAGTGATCGTGTTTGTAGGTACTTTCTTCTTATCCATATTTCTAAATTCTTTGCCTTTACACTAATAGATACGAACGCTATGAAGTGCAGGTTTCAAAATATTTCTAGTTGTCTTCAGACTTCTTTGCCTTCTTGCCGGAGTTCTGTCTCTCCGATCTGAAAAGTGCCTTGTCCTCGGCTCTTCTCTCCTTGTCAAACTCCTTTGTATTCTGGTTCACAAGCTCATCGGATCCTGAATAGCGGCCAAGAGCCTTCTGTGATTTCGCATAGAGCACATCAAGTTCCTTGCGGTATGGAGACTCCGGTATCTCGCTGACGAAGTTGAGATAGTCATCCATGAACACGAGATAGCGTTCCTTCTGCTTTGACTGGACGCTCAGGGATGCATATTTATATGAAGACTTGGCGATATAATAGAGGATATCCTCACGGAAGATATTCTCAGCGTCGTCCTTGAGTACGTTCCTGAACGCTACTCGCGACGCCTGATAGTCCTCCATCCTGAAATAGAGCTTCGCATTCTCGTAGGCCTTCCTGTCCAGACGGGCACCGAGATCGCTGAGCATTGCAGAACAGTCACTGAGATGGTCATTGAGAGGGAATTCCTTGAGATACTCGCCGATCACATTGATACAGTTGTAGGTAGGAGTCTGGTCAAGCTCGTAGCGCAAGGTCTGGCGGTAGAGACAGTCGATCCTGAGGAAACGTGCCTCCTCTGCGAACGGGCTGCGCGGGAAGTTTGTAGTGAACTTTTCGAAATTCGTCTCTGCTGTATAGTAATCCTTGAAGCGGTAGTTGCTCAGTCCCCAGTAATACTGTACGGTGTCGTCCCTCATGGTACCGTTGGTGATCATCGAGAGCGACTCGAAGATAGCTGCGGACTTTGTATACTTGCCCTGGTTGAAATAGTCGAACGCCGCCTTGTACTTCAGGTCAGGATCAGTGCTTGACATCACTGCATCGTACTGTGACTTGCAGGACACAGCAGCGAGTATTGCTAGAGCAGCCGCAGCCGCCATTCTAAGTATCTTCATCTCTATTCGTTGTTTTCTAAAAGGAACTTCTCCACATCGAGGGCAGCACGGCATCCGGAAGCGGCGGCTGTGATGGCCTGGCGATAGTGAGGATCCTGTACATCACCGGCAGCGAACACGCCCTCCACATTGGTCTTCGAGCTGGTTCCGTCGGTTATGATATATCCATTCTCATCAGTATTGACCCATTCCTTGACAAGGTCTGAGTTCGGATGGTGTCCGATGCCAAGGAAGAAGCCGTCGATCATGATATCAAAAACCTTACCATCATTTGCGACGAGCCTTGCACCGGTCACACCGTTCATGTCGCCGAGTATCTCCTGGGTGTTGCAGCCCCAGAGGATCTCGATGTTCGGAGTGTTCATGACCCTCTCCTGCATGGCCTTCGAAGCGCGGAGGACATCTCTTCTGACGATCATGTAGACCTTGCTGCAAAGGTTTGCGAGGTAGGTCGCCTCTTCGCAGGCAGTATCGCCGCCTCCTACTACAGCGACAGTCTTCTTCCTGTAGAAGAATCCGTCACAGGTAGCGCAGGCAGAGACTCCGAGACCTCTGAACTTCTGCTCTGAAGGAAGACCGAGGTATTTTGCTATGGCTCCTGTCGCCACGATTACTGAGCTGGCAAGTATCTCATTGCCTTTGTCATCCACAGCGAGGAACGGACGGGAAGAAAGATCTATGCTCTTGATCCTTCCGCGTCTGATGTCCGCACCGAAGCGCATGGCCTGCTTCTTCATCGCATCCATAAGCATGTTGGCATCGACTCCTTCGGAGAAGCCTGGGTAGTTCTCCACGATAGTAGTGGTGGTGAGCTGTCCGCCCGGTTCCATACCTTCGTACACAACCGGAGAAAGAGATGCTCTTGATGAGTAGATAGCCGCAGTATAGCCCGCCGGGCCTGAGCCTATGATGAGAGTTCTGACGTTTTCTGCCATAATAACAATATAAGATTACAAATATAGCATTTTTAATTATATTTGCACCAAACGAGTACATCACAAAAACACTGTCACGGCAATGCAGACCAAAGTTCCGCACCCTCTGGACATAGAAGAATTCAAGGCTATGCTGAAAAGGCAGAAGCTGAAGGCGACACCTCAGAGGCTTGCCGTCCACGAGGCCATGACAAGCCTGGAGCATGCCAGCGCGGACATGGTCGCCCAGCACATCGGGAATAACAGCAGCGTGGCAGTGACGGTGGCTTCGGTCTACAACATCCTGACAAGCCTGGCCGACCTGGGCATCTATACCCGCAGGATGAGCTCGAACAACAAGATGTACTTCGACGTCAACAACTTCATACACGCACATCTCTACGACACCGTCAACAACAGTTACAAGAACATCCTCGACGAAGAACTGACAGCCCTGGTCAGCGAAAAACTCAGCAGGAAGAAGTTCAAAGGGTTCAAGGTGGACGGGATCGACATCCAGATACTCTGCCACCCGACCAGGAGAGGAAGAAAATCATCAAAGACAGAATAGACATGAAAAGGATACTCACATACGCAGTCGCAGTGACGCTGGCAGCGGTCTCTGCGATATCTTGCTCCAAGGAAAAATACGATTTTCCTATAGCCTTCGCCATCCAGACCACCGGTTCAGTCTCCGGAGACACATTCACGGAGGACAACGGGACGGTCTACAGCATCACAGAGGTCCTCAAGGGAGTGGAAGTGTCCGACATGGACAGGGCACTCGCCTGCTTCGACATCCTGAAAAAGACAGGAGACAAGAGCTACAGCATCAGGCTGCTCTCCCTGTACAAGCCGCTCTGCAAGGATAAGCTGGACCTCAGCAAGGCATCTGAGGAAGAGCTCGCCTATGATCCCGTGATGCTCGAAGAAGGTTGGATATCAGGAGGTTATATAAACCTCCGCTTCTTACTGTCACATATCAAGGATTCCGAGACGGTCCATCTTATCAACCTGGTCTACGATGACACCCAGCCTGCCGATACCCTGAGGTTCACCCTGAGACACAACGGCTATGGCGAGGGTTTCGCCCACGAAGGCGACAGGAGCAATTTTACAGAATCCGCAGGTTTCGCATGCTTCAATGTCAGCGGGATGGTACCTGAGGGGATGGAGAGCATCCCGGTGAAGATCACGGCCCCATGGTATGAGACAGTCGGAGAAGACGTGCGCACTGGAGATACCATAGACCTGGTGACCCGTGGCGTGCTGAAGAGATAGGCCCTGGAGGCCTCGGGACAAGCCCGTCAGGATGATAAAAAAAAGAAAGAGACCGGCGTTGCCGATCTCTTTTTTCAACATGGGGTGCGAGATGGGGCTCGAACCCACGACACTCGGAACCACAATCCGATGCTCTACCAACTGAACTACTCGCACCATGTTCGGGACTGCAAATATACGCAATTTTTTTACCCGTGAAAACTTTTGCCCGAAATTTTTGAAAAGTTGCTATAAAATCAACTATTCAGGCCTCCATAATTAGGTGAAATAGGAATAATTATTTAGATTTGTATGATTTTGGGGAAAAGTCCCGAATGGATTGAAATAAAACAACAAAACATATAGAATGGCACGCGAAATCAAATTTTCTCTCGTATACCGAGACATGTGGCAGTCATCAGGTAAGTATGTACCTAGAGTAGACCAGCTTGTAGAGGTCGCTCCGGCTATCATCGACATGGGCTGCTTCGACAGAGTTGAAACCAACGGTGGAGCCTTCGAGCAGGTAAACCTCCTCTTCGGCGAGAACCCTAATGTCGCAGTTCGCGAGTGGACAGCTCCTTTCCACAAGGTAGGTATCGAGACACATATGCTTGAGAGAGGTCTCAATGCACTTCGCATGAACCCTGTACCAGCTGACGTAAGAGAGCTCATGTACAAGGTGAAGAAGAAGCAGGGAACAGACATCGCAAGATCTTTCTGCGGACTCAACGACCACAGGAACCTCAAGCTTTCAGTAGAGTACGCAAAGAAGGGCGGAATGACCTCACAGGTGGCACTCTCAATCACCAACTCACCTGTCCACACAGTAGAGTACTACATGGGCATCGTCGACAAGGTGGCTGAGTACGGCTGCGACGAGATCTGTCTCAAGGACATGGCAGGTATCGGCCGTCCTACATTCCTCGCTCAGCTCACAGCCCAGATCAAGAAGAAGTATCCTCACCTCAAGGTACAGTACCATGGACACACAGGCCCTGGTTTCTCTCCAGCTTCAATGCTCGAGGTCGCACGTGCAGGCGCAGACTACCTCGACGTAGCTGTCGAGCCGCTCTCATGGGGTAAGGTCCATCCGGACGTGATCACCATCCGCGAGATGATGAAGGCAGACGGTTTCCAGGTGAAGGACCTCAACATGGATGCATATATGGAGGTAAGACGTCTCACCCAGAAGTTCATGGATGACTTCCTCGGATATTGGATCAACCCTTCAAACGCAAAGATGACCTCACTCCTCGTAGGTTGCGGTCTTCCAGGCGGTATGATGGGTTCAATGATGGCCGACCTCAAGGGCTTCCAGGGCGCGATCAACGCAACCCAGAGAGCTAATGGCAAGCCAGAGATGAGCCTCGACACCCTCATGGTGAAGCTCTTCCAGGAGGTTGAGTATGTATGGCCACGCCTCGGTTACCCACCACTCGTGACCCCATTCAGCCAGTACGTGAAGAACACCGCTCTCATGAACGTGCTCGACACACTCAAGGGCAAGCCAAGATTCTCAAGCATCGACAAGGATACATGGGGAATGATTCTCGGAAAGACCGGTAAGCTCCCAGGAGAACTTGCTCCTGAGATCGTAGAGCTTGCTAAGGCCAAGGGCCTTGAATTCTACACAGGCGACCCACAGGCACCATATCCAAACGAGCTTCCTAAGTTCCAGCAGATGATGAAGGAAGAAGGCTGGGACGAGGGCCAGGATCAGGAAGAGCTCTTCGAGTTCGCTATGCACGAGCGTCAGTATCGTGACTACAAGAGCGGCATCGCAAAGCAGCGCTTCAACACTGAGCTCGAGGACCTCAAGAAGAAGGCAGGCGCACCTATCACAATCGTAAGACCAGTGGTCGAGATGCCTGAGTTCGATGTGAAGGCCTACGCAGAGAAGTACCCTAAGGCAACTCCTGTACAGGTTCCTGCAAAGGGTAAGCTCCTCTGGCAGATCGACGTTGACGACAAGTCAACTGCACCGATCGTAGGTACAGAAGTAAAGGCTGGACAGCCTGCAGGCTACGTCCAGACATCATATGGTATGGAAGAGATCATGCCGGCAGTCGACGGCCGCTTCGTAGCAGTCATCGGCAAGCAGGGCAAGGATGTCGTGAAGGGCGAGATCGTAGGTTTCATCCAGTAATCCCGCACACATACTTCAAAGTCTTGAGCACAGCTACAGGTTAAGTCCGTAGCTGTGCTTTATTTCATCCATGACGAAGCATGACTGGACAGAGCCGAGGCTTTCAATCTTTCCAAGCACATTGATCAGGAAATACTGATATGTCTTCATGTCCGATGCATGGATCTTCAGAAGGTAGTCGAACTCTCCTGATATATTGTAGCACTCCGCCACTTCCTTGATATCGCGTACGCGCGCGACGAAATCCTTAGCGATGTCAGTGTTCATCTTGCTCAGCTTCACACTGCAGAACACCACAAAGCCCTGCCCGAGCTTCTCAGCATTGAGGACAGCCACATATTTTGATATATAGCCTTCCCTCTCGAGGCGTTTCACTCTCTCAAAGACCGGAGTAGTCGACAGGTTCACCCTGGATGCCAGGTCCTTGACCGTCAGTCTTGCATTCTCCTGCAGAAGAGAAAGGATCTGCAGATCCGTCTTGTCCAATTGTTCCATAGAAATATTTTCTTCCAGAGGGCCTCCAGCGACCTATCTTCATTACATTTATTCTACCACAATTCAAATTTAAGAATTATTTTCCATATTAATATATTTCATTGTCTGTTTATTCTACCATACATAACTTTGCAAAGAACAAACAAACCAAGAATAATAAAAACAGACAATATTATGAGTACCAGAAATTACCGCTTCGAGACACTTCAGCTCCATGTAGGACAGGAAAACGCAGATCCAGCAACCGACGCAAGAGCAGTTCCTATCTATCAGACTACATCATATGTATTCCGTAACTCACAGCACGCAGCAGACCGATTCGGCCTCCGCGACGCAGGAAACATCTACGGACGTCTCACCAACTCCACACAGGGAGTGTTCGAGGACAGGGTCGCAGCTCTTGAAGGCGGCGTAGCTGGACTCGCAGTTGCCTCAGGTGCAGCAGCCATCACTTACGCTCTCCAGAACGTGGCTCAGAACGGCGACCATATCGTCGCAGCGAACAACCTCTATGGCGGAACCTACAACCTCCTCGAGCACACCCTCTCGACACAGGGCATCGAGACCAGCATCGTGGACCCATCCGATTTCGAGGCAGTAGAGGCAGCCATCAGACCGAACACCAAAGCCGTCATCATCGAGACCTTCGGAAACCCTAATGCAAGCGTCACCGACATTGACAGGATCTCCGAGATCGCACACAGGCACAACACCATCCTGATCGTCGACAACACGTTCGGAACTCCGTTCCTCATCCGCCCTATCGAGCACGGAGCAGACGTAGTCGTACATTCCGCTACCAAGTTCATCGGCGGCCATGGAAGCAGTCTCGGCGGAGTCATCGTCGATGCAGGACGATTCGACTGGAAGGCCAATGCCGACAAGTATCCGACCCTTGGAAAGCCTGATCCAAGCTACCATGGTGCCGTATTCGCAGACGTCGCCGGTGCAGCGGCGTACGTAACCCGAATCAGGGCCGTCATCCTCCGCGACACAGGCGCAGCAATCTCTCCTTTCAACGCATGGATACTTCTCCAGGGCCTTGAGACACTGAGCCTCCGCGTAGAGCGTCACGCCTACAACACAGCCAAGGTTGTCGAATTCCTCTCAAAGCACCCGAAGGTCGCAAAAGTAAACCATCCATCGCTTGAGAGCCATCCTGACCACGAGCTTTACACAAAGCTTTTCCCTGACGGAGGCGGTTCTATCTTCACTATCGAGATCAAGGGCGGACAGGAAGAAGCATTCAGATTCATCGACTCACTCGAGATTTTCTCACTTCTGGCCAATGTAGCCGACGTGAAATCCCTCGTGATCCATCCTAAAACCACGACCCACTCCCAGCTGAGCGCTGAGGAGGCTTCAGAGCAGGGCATCTATGACAGCACCATCAGACTGTCCATCGGCACCGAGCACATAGACGACATCATCTATGACCTCGACCAGGCCCTGAGCAACATCTAGACTGGACACATTCCAGCGATGTCTGAATATAGCCGGCAGAAATGCCGGCTTTTTATTATATTTGCATCGGCATCCAAATAACACGGCCACTTAAGTAATGAAAGAACTGACACAGGAACAGAAAGACAAGCTCAGCAAGGTGAAATACCTGGCACTTGACATGGACGGAACCATCTATCTGGGCAGCAAGCTGTTTCCATTCACTCTCAAGTTCCTCGAAGACATAGGGAACGCTGGCATCGGACACTCATTCCTCACGAACAACCCGACCAGATCAGTAGCAGCCTATATAAAGAAGCTCAAAGGACTTGGCATACAGGCGAACGAAGGTAACATGTACACGACCTCGCTCGCTGCCATCGACTATATCAAGGAGCAGTATCCAGACGCGAAGAGGCTCTTCATGCTCGGAACCCCAAGCATGATCGAGCAGTTCCGCAAAGCGGGATTCGAGGAGTGCGCCGACGATCCGGACGACGTACCAGACGCACTTGTAGTGGCATTCGACACCACCCTCGCCTACCCTAGGCTCTGCCGCGCGGCGTGGTGGGCATCCCAGGGCATCCCTTACGTGGCGACAAATCCTGACAGGGTATGTCCTACCGACCAGAGGACGGTGCTGGTGGACTGCGGCTCTTTGCAGAAGTGCATCGAGCATGCCACCGGACGCAAGCCGGACATCGTGCTTGGCAAGCCGGACCCTACGATGCTCCAGGGCATAATGCACAAGCACGGTCTGAAGCCGGAAGAGATTGCCATGGTCGGAGACAGGATCTACACCGACACGGCGATGGCGCATAACGCAGGAGCGGTCGGAGTGCTGGTGCTTTCAGGCGAGACGACTCTCGAGACTGCGCAGAAAGTAGCCGAAGACGCACGCACGAACCCGGCTCCGGAGTTCTTCCCTCCTGACTTCGTAGTAGAAAATGTAGCGGAACTTGCAGAAATGCTGATCGCAAGCCGCCGATAAGTCATTACAGACCAGATAATTAAAGAATTAGCCGTTTCTTTTCACAAGGAAACGGCTATTCTGTCCTAACTTGCGTCCATGAAGATCATGGAATTAGGAATTGACGAGCGTCCTGTAGAGAGGTTGCTCGAGAAAGGGGCTGACGCGCTCAGCAATGTCGAGATACTCGCCGTCCTGCTTCGCAGCGGGACCACCGGCCTCAATGCCATGGACGTAGCAAGGCTTGCCCTGAGCCACGCAGAAGGTTCGCTTGTCAAGCTGTCTTCCATGTCCGCGGACAAGCTCCGGGAAATACCCGGCATAGGTCCGAAGAAAGCCGCAAGCCTCAGCGCATCCTTCGAGCTGGCCCGCCGCTTCGCCGTAGAAGGGACTGGCGTCGAGAAGAAGGCTCTGACCGGTCCGGAGATGGTCTACAGGACCATGTTGCCACGGCTCAAAGGCCTTCCCCACGAGGAGTGCTGGGTCATCTACCTCAACAGGGCCAACTACATCATAGGGAAGGAAATGATGACCAGGGGCGGTTTCTCCAGCACCACGATAGACGTCCGTATGTTCGTGCTCAAGGCTATGGAAAAGAAGGCATGCGGAATCATCGTGGTCCACAACCATCCGTCAGGGAATCCAAGGCCGGGCGATGCGGACATAAGCCAGACCAAGCTCCTTAAGGATGCCCTTTCTCCTATGGGCATCGATCTCCTTGACCACATCATCGTCTGTGACGACTGTTATTTCAGCTTCGCAGACGAGAGAATTGCAACAAATAGCATAGATTCAACTATTTGACAAAAAAAAGATTCTTCATAAATTTGCTTTTTGGAGAAAAACCTAGGCAATTATGAGAGTCATCAATCTTGGAGAGCAGAACTCTATTCTGAACAACTATATCGAGCAGATCCGCGACAAGGTTATTCAGAAAGACAGGGTACGCTTCCGCAGCAATCTTGAAAGAATCGGAAACATCTTCGGCTACGAACTCAGCAAAGTGCTTGACTATACACGCAAGGAAGTCCAGACTCCCCTCGGCATAGCAAGCCTCAACGTATGCAGTTCCGACCTTGTAATCGCCACGATCCTCCGCGCCGGAATTCCGCTCCACAAGGGAATCCTCGACTGCTTTGACCATGCCGACTCAGCATTCATCGCAGCATACAGGAAATACGGCAAGGGTGACTCCTACCAGATCAATGTCGAATACGCGACAGCTACCAGACTCGACGGAAGAGTCCTTGTACTTGCCGACACAATGCTGGCCACCGGAGCATCCATCGAAGTGACGCTTGACAAGATCTGCGACGAGCAGAAGCCGTCACACATCCACCTTATCTGCCCTATCGCAAGCGCATACGCAGTCGAGTACCTCCAGAAGAGGTACGGCGACGAGGTCACACTCTGGACAGCCGCCATTGACGAGGAGCTGACCAGCCACTCCTACATCGTGCCTGGACTAGGAGACGCAGGCGACCTTGCCTACGGCGAGAAACTCTGACAACAACATCTACCGACGGACTCTTATTAATCTTTCAATATCCCCACGACTATGGCGAAAATCACTAAAGACCTTCAAGAAGACTTTGCAAGGAACTGGATCATCCTGCTGCTTGACCTCAGTATTTCCGGAGTTGCATCACTCGTGGCCATCCTCCTCATGAGATGGATGTCTGAGCCGTTCTTCGGTTTCCAGAAATTCACCCTCATCTGGTTGATGGTATCAATCATCGCGTCCTTCATCGGATTCTACCTGATGAAGACGTACAGGATTGTCATACGATATTCAAGTCTCACGGCAGTATCCAAGCTCACGAACGCGACCCTGATCAAGGAAAGCATACTTGGCCTGGGCATCCTTCTGGGATTCATCGGAAACGGACTGGTGAGAGTAGACATCACCACCATCGTCCTTGACGCCCTCTTCTCAGTATTCTTCCTCATCATCGTGAGAGTCGTCATGATCCAGGCCCTCAACACCCTTTCGACATCGGTAGAGGACGAGATCGGAAAGGTCAGGGTAATGGTCTATGGTACCAGCAACAAGTCCATCGCCGTGCTCACCCGCCTGAGCGTATCGCAGCATTACGATGTGATCGGCATCCTCTCGGACAAGCCGGAGCAGGCCGGTCAGATCATCCAGGACAAGAAAGTATTCACATATCAGACCCAGGAAGAGCTCGACGAGCTCCGCAGGAGACACGGAATCGAGTGCATACTCTTCGCCGACTCATCAGACCAGGCTGCAATCAACCATGACCTTATCGACCAGTGCCTCGCGCTCGGAATCCATGTGCTCAACGCTCCGAAGATCGAGGATGCGAAGTACGGCAACATGTCGAAGGAGGCAGTCCAGGAGATTTCACGCGACGTGGAGTACATCACCGACGGTATGACCAGCTTCGGAAAGAACATGAAGAGAATAGTGGACTGCGCCATCTCAGGTGCCTGCCTCATCGTATTCTCGCCTCTTTTCCTCATCGTCTATATCGCGATCAAGATGGAGGACCATGGTCCAGCTATCTACAAGCAGGAAAGAATCGGCCGTTTCGGACGTCCTTTCTATATCTATAAGTTCCGCTCGATGAGAACCGACGCCGAGGCAATGGGACCTGCACTCTATGCCGGAGAAGAGGATCCTCGCCTGACAAAGGTCGGCAGGTTCATCCGTGCGCACCATCTCGACGAGCTTCCTCAGCTCTTCAATGTGTTCGTGGGCGACATGGCGTTCATCGGCTGGAGACCGGAGAGAAAGTTCTATATCGACCAGATCATGGAGAGAGACCCTCGTTACTATTATCTCTACCAGATCCGCCCAGGTGTCACCTCATACGCCACACTCTACAACGGCTACACCGACACCATCGAGAAGATGCTCAAGCGTCTGGAATACGACCTCCACTACCTCAGGCATCGTTCATGGCTGTTTGACATCAGGATTCTCGGCATGACCTTCATGAGCATCGTCTTCGGAAAGAAGTTCTAGGTCACAGCTGACCAATACAGAAAAGACCAGCCTCGATGGCTGGTCTTTTCTGTATCCATGGACCTAAAGCTCCTTGCGAAGGCGGGCCTTGGCGATGCCGAGCTGGTCACGGTATTTGGCGATAGTCCTTCGTGCGACCTTGTAGCCTCGCTTCTCCATCTCCGTGACGAGCTGGTCGTCGGTCAGAGGCTTGTGCTTGTTCTCATTGTCGACGCATTCCTGGAGGACCTTCTTGAGCTCGCGTGTCGACACCTCCTCTCCGTCCTGGTTCTCAAGACCTTCCGAGAAGAAATACTTGAGAGGGAATATTCCGAAATGGGTCTCGATATACTTGCTGTTCACTACTCGCGAGATAGTCGAGATGTCGAAGTGGGTGATCTCGGCGATATCCTTGAGCACCATAGGGCGAAGATGCGTCTCGTCACCATCCATGAAATATTCATGCTGATAGTCAACGATTGCCTGCATTGTGCTCTGGAGCGTGTTATGGCGCTGCTTCAGTGCCTCCACGAACCACTTCGCAGAATCCATCTTCTGCTTCACGAATACCTCGGCCTCTTTCTTTTCCCTGTCGGTCGAGCCCTTGTCCATAAGCATCTCCGCGTACTTCTTGTTCACCCTGATCTCAGGGATCGAGAACCTAGGCATCGAAAGCCTGAGCTCTCCGTCAAGAAGTTCAAGGAGGAAGTCCGGAATTATCTGCTGAGCCTGGTCATCGTATGAATCGTCGACCTGACCGCCTGGAGACGGATTGAGCTTGACGATCTTGGCCATGGCGGCACGCATCTCGTCCTCTGAAAGGCCGAGCTTTGACATTATCTTATGGAAGTGCTTGTTGGCGAACTCCTGGAAATAGTCTGTAAGTATCTTTATCGCATTCTTGACCTCCGGGCTCTGCTGCATCAGCTCAAGCTGGATGAGAAGGCATTCTCTCAGGTCACGCGCACCGACACCGGCCGGCTCGAATTCCTGGATGACGAAAAGAAGTTCCTCGAGTTCTTCTGCGTCCGTCTCGATGTTTGCCCTGAACGCAAGGTCGTCGACAAGGCTCTCAAGATCTCTTCTGAGATAGCCGTCATCGTCGAGGCTTCCGATAAGGAATGCTGCGATCTGCCTCTGGCGCTCGTTCAGATTCCTGAATCCAAGCTGCTCCATGAGGCTCTGGGTGAAGCTCTGCTTGACAGAGAAGGTATTGTACTCAGGACGTTCGTCCTTGCCGTAGTTGTTTACCTTGAGCTTGTAAGATGGGATAGGATCGTCTTCGTTGATCTCAGAGAGCGAGACATCTCTTGGTGTATCGTCATCTCCCCCGTCCTCGCTTCTCTCGGAAGGGCCGTCGTCAAGCACCGGATTCTCCTCAAGTTCCTTACGGATACGCTGTTCCAGCTCCTGGACCGGCAGCTCTATGAGCTTTATGGTCTGGATCTGAAGTGGCGACAGCTTCTGCTGCTGCTTGAGTCCTAATTCCTGTTTGATCATCTTACTGTTTCTTTACTCTTGACGACCTATTTCTTTACTCGCTTGACGACAGTGATGGTATCTGCCACGAAGGAATGCTTCCTGTCTGCCACAGGGTAATTGATGTTCTCCTTGACGATGAAAGCTGAAGGGAACTCGCCCTTGATCCTCTCAAGAAGTTCCATCGCCTCGCTCTTGGTCCTGAGGTCGCCGACGGTGACCTTGAAATACGGGCTCTGGAAGCTACGGTAGGCCGCGATGCCTGGATGTCCGGCGCAGAAGCGTGCGAGAGTAGCCTCTGAGGCATTTCTTGCACTCTGGCTGTTGTCAAAGAAAATCCTGACCCTGTAGCCGCTGATGGTCCTTGAAGGATTCGAAGCGACCTGCTTCTTGAGAGCGTCCACGATGGCCTGCGACTGGTACACCTTGACATCCGCCCTGTCACCCTTTGACCTGGACGGCATGAGGTTCATGATATTCTTGCCATAGAGTGTCGAGTCTACGGCAGCTGCCTGACGGTATACGACCGAATCAGCGGTCTGTACGTTCTGGGCTCTGAGGGCAAAAGCCGAGAGCAGCATGAACAATGCTATTGCGGTAATTCTTCTCATCTAAGTCAGTCTTCCAATAAAGCTTCTTTACTAGTCTTCCAATAAATCCTTGATAGGTATATCCTTGAAGGTAAATCCCTTAGCCACTCCGCTCTTCAGCCTGATCTTGGCATGGATGTCTGTCGTGAACTCTTCTATATCGAAGTTGTTCGCCAAGGAGAGCACCTGCATGAGCGAAACGCCCGACGCCAATGTAGCGACACAGTCAAGCGGATAGACAGCGCAGGTCTTCGCGCTTACGGTAATAGGTTCTGCACTGTAGTTCACATACTCCACTCCATTGCGGTAGACGACTCCTTCGATGTCCTCCAGACCGAACTGGAGAGCAGGATTGTCAACCTCCAGAAGGAGCTTGGCACTGATTCCACGGAGTCCCACAAGGGATACTGAGTCGAGGGCACAGGACTTGAGTTCTATCTGCGAGATCTTTGAACATCCCGTCAGAAGGACCATCACGAGGGCCGCTGCTATGGCTGCAATTCTATTACGCATAATACGCAAAGATATGAAAAAATAATAGATTCGTTAAAATATCCTATCTTTGCAGAGCAGACCGAAGCAATGGTCGTGCCAAAACAAGAAAACACTTATATGAGCGCAGGAAAACTATATATCGAGACCTATGGATGTCAGATGAACGTCAATGACACCGAGGTCATCTTCTCTATCCTCGGCAAGGAAGGATATGAACGCACTGAATCAATGGAAGAGGCTGACGTGATCCTTGCCAACACCTGTTCAGTAAGAGACAACGCAGAGCAGAGGATCTGGGGCAGGATCGAGCAGTTCAACCTCGCCAAGAAGGCAAAGCCTTCGGTCATCATCGGAATCGTAGGATGTATGGCAGAGAGGCTCAAGGAAGACCTTCTTGACAGCCACAAGGTAGATCTCGTGGCAGGTCCTGACGCCTACCGCACTCTTCCTGAGCTCGTAGCGGCAGCGAAGCCTGGCAACCCGCAGATAAACGTGATGCTCTCCAGAGAAGAGACCTATGGAGACATCACTCCTGTCAGGATCGACAAGAACGGAGTATCCGCATTCATCTCGATCATGCGTGGATGCAACAATGTATGTTCATACTGTGTGGTACCATATACCCGAGGCGCAGAAAGAAGCCGCGACCCTCACACCATCGTACGCGAGGCATGCGACGTCTTCAGCAGAGGCTACAAGGAAGTCACCCTTCTGGGACAGAACGTAGACTCCTATTTCTGGAAGAGCGAGGAAGGCAACGTCAACTTCGCAGCGCTTCTCAGGATGGTTGCCGAAGTCAGCCCTGAGCTGCGCGTAAGATTCTCGACATCAAATCCTCAGGACATCAGCGACGAGGTCATCGAGACAATGGCGGCCTACGAGAACATCTGCAAGCACATCCATCTTCCTGTTCAGTCAGGAAGTGACGTGATGCTCGAGAAGATGCGCAGAAGATACAGCCGTGAGTGGTACCTTTCAAGGGTCGCAAAGATCAGGGAAGTCCTCCCTGGCTGCGGACTCACCACCGACGTGATCGCCGGATTCTGCGGCGAGACGGAGCAGGACCACCAGGACACTCTCTCCCTCTTCGAGGAGGTATGCTTCGACTCCGCATTCATGTTCTATTACTCTGAGAGACCTGGCACCCTTGCGGCAAAGAAGTACAAGGACGACATCGACATCGAGACCAAGACACGCCGTCTCAACGAGATCATCGCCCTCCAGGGCAAGTGCTCCCTCAAGAGCTACCAGGGCGAGGTCGGCAAGACCTTCAAGGTTCTCGTCGAAGGCCCTTCGAAGAAGAGCGCAGACGAGCTCTGCGGCCGTGCATCCAACAACAAGATGTGCGTCTTCCCTGACAAGGTCCACAAGGCCGGCGACTATGTGACCGTCAAGGTCCTTTCAGCCACCTCCGCCACCCTCCTCTGCGAGCTGGTCGAGGCATAGGGGACAGCCAGGAGCAGACTAGTCAGGACAGGCTGGCAAGAAGCAGACTGACAAGCGGCAGATTTGCTCGGACAGATTTGCCTCCTGACCCATAAGCCATACACTAGACATCCCACCTACGTCATTTTTGAAGATTTATGCCCTAGGTGGCCCTCCCATATTCCCACCTACGCCATTTTCACCGGAATCTGACATAGGTGGGATTCTTTTTTGACCACCTACATCACTTTTGCCTTTTTTTGCCCTAGGTGGGACTCCCATATTCCCACCTACGTCATTTTTGACCGGATTTGACTTTGGTGGGATTCTATTTTGCCCACCTACATCACTTTTGGCGGAATCTGGCCTAGGTGGAAAGCCATTTTTTACAAGCCACCAATGAGCCCCTTCATGTCGGCACCAAGCTCGTCGAATTGGCTTCCGGCGGCCCAGCTTGGTACCATGATCATCAGACCAGCAACCGACACAACAGATTGGCACATTGCCCACCAAATCAGCGACCGGCCAGCCATAGTCAGAAAGCAATGAGGCTTTCAGCCGAGTAAAGAATTATTTGACCTAGGTCAAGCAGGGAGCCTTACCTGGTAAAGAAATCAGTTTACCAGTAAAGAATCATGCAGGCTCGGTAAAAATTCCTGAATTCATTCGTCCATGAGCCGGAGTCTTAAAACGGCTTCTCATTCACAATTCATATATTCAGCCACCAAAACAATCATGAACATCAGTCGAAAACAATCATGAAATATTACCATTTCTGCACCGAAGGTCTGAAAAGAGGTGTGATCTTCAGAGATGATGAAGACTTCATCGTCGGAATGAACTATGTCGCAATAACGGCAAGGGAATGCAATCTCGTAATTCTGGCGTTCTGCCTCATGTCCAACCACTGGCACTTTGTCGTATGGGGAAACCTGGACGACATCGCCAGATTCAACACGATGCTTAAGAGGAGGATTTCCATGTGGCTGCACCAGAAATATGGTGTCAACCACTACCTGAAGAACCAGGCGACCTCAGTCAAGGAAGTCGAAAACGTTGACTATCTAAGGAAAGTCATCGGCTACGTACTAAGGAATCCTGTCGTCGCAGGCATCAACTGCACGATCGAGAGCTACCGCTGGAGCAGCGGCGGCTGTTACTTCAACCAGCCGTCGACGTCGGACGTCAGAGACGGTCACATGACAGCCTCCGAAGGGGACGAGAGGCGCACCGAAGGCCCTATCATCCTGACAGAAAAGACAAAAGGTGTCATGACAGATAGAGCAAAAGGTATCATCTGCAAGACAAACAGCAATGCAAGAAAAGGGTTCATGCCTGACGTCCATGGGATGATTCATCCTGTACAATATATTGACCGCGAGGCTGTCATGGGCATATTCAGAACAGCTAAATCATTTATTTACAACGTAATGGCCTTCAAGTCTTTTGACATGGACCTCGAGTTGGAGAACGGTCTCGCGAAGAAAATCACCATGGATGACAGCAAACTCCTGAAAGTCGCCGACAGCATCTGTCTGCAGGAATTCAATGTCAAATCGACGGAAATGCTCCCGACAAAAGACAGATGCCGGATCGCCGTGATGCTGCGAAAACAATACGGAGCGTCGGACAAGCAGATTTCCCGGATTCTGGACATTGACCCAGAAGTGGTCGGTTACATCAGATAACAAGGCCAGCCATGTCAAAATAGTTGTGTCAGAACAGATGTGTCTGATGGCTTGATCGACAGATCGGAGAGGCATGACTGGCTTTGGTCACCGTTCCCACCTATGGCATTTTCGGCAGAAAGTGACGTAGGTGGGAGCAGGAAGTGACCACCTAGGGCAGAAATGGTCGAAAATGACGTAGGTGGGAGCATGGAACGACCACCTAGGGCAGAAACAGGCGAATGTGACGTAGGTGGGAACATGGAACGACCACCTAGGGCAGAAACAGGCGGAAAGTGACGTAGGTGGGAGCATGGGGCCGCATGATGATGGGGACGGGACCGAGAAGCAGGAATCAAGAGCCAGGAGCCAAGGGCCAGGGAACATGGAACGACCACCTAGGGCAGAAACAGGCGGAAAGTGACGTAGGTGGGAGCATGGGGCCGCATGATGATGGGGACGGGACCGAGATGCAGGAACCAAGAGCCAGGAGCCAGGAGCCAAGGGCCAGGGAACAGGGAACAGAAGCCAGGGGTCAAGGAATAGGGATCGAGAGGCTAGGGGCCGCTGGACCAGGGCCAGAAGGCCACTGCAGAGGGGCCGGGAGAGGTGGGAGATGGGGGAAATGGCGGGACGGAAAAAGATTGTGGAAAAAAATGGAAAAGTGTGGAAGAAAATGGAAAATTTCTTCCTATCTTTGTGGCTAGCGTGAAAGTTTATTGAACAGATTATGGTCACATTCATCGGAAAGGCAACTGCAAAGGTGGACGACAAGGGAAGAATGGTATTCCCTTCGTTGTTCAAGGCTGCTATGCCCGAAGATGAACCGATGACCTTCGTGATACATAAAGACATCTATTCTGACTGTCTTGAGATGTACACCCTAGCCGAATGGCAGAGGCAGAGCGAGGCTGTAAAGGCCAAGCTCGACCTGCTCAATGAGAAACACGCCGGGTTCTGGAGAAGATACATGTATGACAGAGCTATGGTGACACCTGATCCGAAGCTCGGCCGTATTTCTATCCCGGCAGAACTTCTCGAAAAGATTGGTGTAACTAAAGAGGTGGTGTTCCTTGGCGGCGACTATAAGATCGAAATCTGGGCAAAGGACAGATTCGAATCGCAGATTATTTCTGAAGAAGAATACAGATCGATGGCCGAAGAACTCTCTCAGTTGAGATAGGAGGTCGTCATGTCAGAATATCATACTTCCGTACTGCTTGACGAAAGCGTTTCAGCTCTCGTTACCAATCCATCAGGAACATACATTGATGCCACATTCGGAGGCGGTGGTCACACCGCTGAGATTCTTTCACGCTTAAACGAAAGCGGTAGGGTCATTGCCTTCGATCGTGACAATGACGCTATAGGCAACCGCATCGACGACCCTCGTCTGACGCTGGTCCACAACAATTTCCGCTTCATCCACAACTATGTGATGCTGGACGCCCACAGGAAGGCGGCTGAAAAAGCAGACGACACGAAGGCGGCAGAAGGCAGCACCGACGGCATGGACGAAGGTACCATGGACCCGTTCATGGCAAAGGTTGACGGAGTCCTTGCCGACCTCGGGGTGTCATCGCACCAGTTCGACACTGCGGAGAGAGGATTCTCGTTCAGGTACGACTCCCCTCTCGACATGAGGATGGACACGGGCGCCGACATGACGGCCGCGGATGTGGTGAACAGCTACGAGGTCGAGGAGCTCGAGAAGATTCTCAAGGTCTACGGAGAGGTCGAGAACGCACGCAAGGTCGCTCAGCTGATCGCGAAGGCAAGGAGCGAGAGCCCTCTCGCCACCACCGGTGACCTTGACAAGGCACTAGCGCCTGTGCTCCCGAAGTTCGCGGAGCACAAGTACCTCGCGAAGGTCTACCAGGCCCTGCGCATCGAGGTCAACCAGGAGATGCGCTCCCTCGAGAAGTTCCTCGAAGGGACGGCGGCATCCATCAAGGAAGGCGGAAGGCTGGTGGTCATCACCTACCATTCCCTCGAGGACAGGATGGTGAAGAACTTCATCAAGGCGGGAAACATCGACGGAAAGGAAGAGAAGGACGTCTACGGACGCTCGCACACTCCTTTCTCGGCAGTGAACCGCAAGCCCATCCTCCCTACGGAGGAAGAGATCGCGGCGAACACCAGGGCCCGCAGCGCCAAGCTCAGGGTCGCAGAAAGGAACGGCGAGGAATAGGACGTAAGGAATAACAGAAACTCAGGTATAGAAAAACGACCAGACAGATATGGCAAGCATGAAGAGAATATGGGAGGCGGTCCGCAACGGAGCGAATGCGATAGTTCATGGAGAACTGTTGCTTAGGCTGAGGGTGGACAGGTACTTCATGCATATTCTTTACACATTCCTGCTCATGTGGCTGGTCATCCTGCTCGACATGAGGGTCGAGAAGACCATGGCGAAGGTAGAGAAGAACAAGGAGACTTTGAGCGAGATGAAGATCTACCATGCACAGAAGACCGTGCAGATGGTCAGCCTCAACAGGATAAGCACCGTCCAGAGCATGCTCGAGGAAAAAGGTTCAGATGTCACACTTCCGGAGAAACCGGCAATCAAGATAAAGAAGTAAAGGGATATGGCTAGCGAAAAGAAAAAGAAGAGCGACTCAGTAGGTCTCGCGCTTTATCTCATATACCTGGCACTTCTGGGCCTGAGCGTTCTCATCATGGGAAGGCTCGTGCAGATCCAGCTCACCTACGAGCCGGATCCAAAGATCGCGGATCTCTTCAAGCCAAGGAGCACAAAGCAGATCCTCGAGCCTATGCGTGGCTCGATCATCTCCAACGACGGAAGGCTTCTTGCCATGTCCACCCCTATGTACCAGGTCTACATGGACTGCACGGTACTGAAGGACGTGAACAGCAAGGAGGAGGAAGAGAACTGGAGAGCCAAGGCGAAGGACCTCGCCGACGGCCTCGCCGAGATATACCACGACAGGAGCGGATCGGAGTATTACCAGCTGATCATGGACTCAAGAAGTCGTGGCAGACGCTATGTCAGGATGGGTACCCTCATCGACCATGAGACCCTCCAGGCAGTGTCAGACCTCCCGCTCTTCAGGGAAGGCGCATTCAAGGGAGGCTTCCTTTACGAGAAGAGGGACAGCAGGCAGTATCCTTACGGAACCCTCGCAAGACGAGTGATCGGATATGTGAAGGACAACTCCAACAGCAACGGAAACAACCTCATCGGACTTGAGGGACGATATAACTACGAGCTCCACGGAAAGGAGGGCTACGAATGGATGAAGGTGACCGACAACAGAGGTCTCATCCACAACTACGACAGCTCATACGTCAAGGCCGAGGACGGAAGGGACATCAGGACCACGCTCGACATCGACATACAGGACATCGCAGACCATGCTCTCAGGGCCCAGATCGAGGACAATCCTAAGATCGAGGGCGGCTGCGTGATCGTGATGGACGTGAAGACCGGCGGCATCAGGGCCATGGTGAATCTCCTCAGGGACAGTACCTCAGGAAGGATGAGCGAGAGCTACAACATGGCTGTCGGCCGTACAGGAGAGCCTGGTTCCGTATTCAAGAGCACCACGCTGATGAGCCTTCTCGAGGACGGAAAGGTCAAGCTTACAGACGAGATCCCTACCAACCATGGTGACGTAAAGGGATTCAGCCGCGACCAGCATATCGCAGACTACGAGAGAGAGAACCATACGGACAAGATCTCGATCCTCCATGGTTTCGAGATTTCTTCGAACTATGTGTTCAGGAAGCTCGCGATCGACAACTATGGAGACAACCCTAAGAAGATGATCGACAAGCTCTATCTCTACAAGCTCGGCGAGGCTTACGACTTCGACCTGGATGGTTTCAAGTCGCCTTCCATCCCGGACCCTGCAGGCAAGTACTGGAGCAACACCGACCTCGGTTCAGTCGCCATCGGATACTCTGTCGCAGAGACACCGCTGCATATCGTCACCTTCTACAACGCCATCGCGAACAAGGGCAAGATGATGAAGCCATATCTGGTCGAGAGCATCGAGTCTAACGGCAGCGTGAAGGAGAAGAGAGGACCAAGCATACTTAACGGCTCTATCTGTTCAAGGGCTACCGCTGACACCCTTACAAGGGCTCTGCGCAATGTAGTCTCGGAAGGAACAGGCAAGACCAGGCTCGCAAGGGCAAGATGCCCGATCGCCGGAAAGACCGGTACGTCGCGTATCGTACTTGACCCCAAGTACACCCAGAAGAGCCGCAACCCATATATGGATGAATACGGGCGCATGCAGTACCAGGCTACTTTCGTAGGTTTCTTCCCTGCGGACGAGCCTCAGTACACTGCCATCGTCGTGATCTACTCCAACCTCGACAGGGAGATCTTCTACGGAGGAACACTGCCTGCGATGGCATTCAGGGAGATCGTGGACAATGTCTACGCGCTTGACAGCAGAAACGGAGAAGTTCTGACAGAGAAGGCATCCATGCCTGACTGGTCAGCAGAATAGAAAGAATTTAAATACACAGCAAGATGATCTTAGGAAATGTCATAGAGAACAGCGGAGTCCTTGAAGTCAAGGGCAGCAAGGCTGTCGAGCTCACATCTATCTGCAGCGACTCAAGGAAAGTCGTCGACGGATCATTGTTCATAGCAGTCAAGGGTCTCGCCACAGACGGACACAACTATATCGCATCGGCAATCGAGAAGGGCGCGAAAGCCATCGTCTTCGAGGACGAGGCGGCAGCCATGGAGCAGGTCGCAAAGGCCGGCAAGGACGACATCACACTCGTCAAGGTAGCCTCTGCACGCCATGCAGAAGCGATCATGGCAGCGAATTTCTACGACAATCCTTCACACAAGCTGACACTCGTGGGAATAACAGGTACCAACGGAAAGACGACTACCGTCACCCTCCTCTACAACCTGTTCATGAACCTCGGCTACAACTGCGGACTTCTCTCGACCATCGCGAACTTCGTCGGAACCCGCATGAGCGAGACAGCGAACACCACAGCAGACCCTATCACCATCAACTCCCTCATGGCAGAGATGGTGGACGCAGGCTGCCAGTACTGCTTCATGGAAGTCAGCTCCATCGGAATGGAGCAGGAAAGAGTCAGCGGTCTCAAGTACAAGGTCGGAATCTTCTCGAACCTCACCCACGACCATCTTGACTACCACAAGACCTTCGCCGAGTATCTCCGCTGCAAGAAGCTCTTCTTCGACCAGCTTCCTGCTGACGCATATGCCGTCACCAACATCGACGACAAGAACGGTATGATCATGGTACAGAACACCAAGGCCAAGGTCGTGACCTATTCATGCCGCAGCATCGCTGACCATACAGCAAGGATCATGGAAGAAAGCTTCGACGGAATGCAGCTCCGCATCGACGGCCAGGAGACATGGACCAAGCTCATCGGACAGCACAACGCATACAACCTCCTCGCCATCTACACAGCTGCAGTGCTCGTAGGTGCGACACAGGAAGAGGCCCTCATCGCGCTCAGCAAGCTCGATTCAGCAAAGGGTCGCCTCGAGACCATCAAGGCTCCGAACGGAGTGACGGTGGTGATCGACTACGCCCACACTCCTGACGCGATGGACAACGTACTCAAGACCCTCAGGGAGATCGCTCCTTCGAATCCGCTAGTATGCCTCTTCGGCTGCGGTGGTGACAGGGACAGGACAAAGAGACCTGAGATGGCCAAGGTAGCTGAGAAATATTCAGACAGGATCTTCGTGACATCTGACAACAGCCGTACTGAGAAGACAGAGGACATCCTCGACGAGATACGTACAGGCTTCAGCACAGAAGGTCTCAGGAAGTCACTTTTCATCGCCGACAGGAAGGAGGCGATCCGCACAGCCATACTCACAGCCCAGCCGGACTCGGCCATCCTGCTCGCAGGCAAGGGACACGAGACATACCAGATCATCGGAAAGACATACAACCACTTCGATGAGAGAGAGGTAGTAGCGGAAGTAATCGAAAACATGTAAGAGAGATGATCTACAACCTATTCCAATACCTATCAGACTACGACATTCCTGGGCAGGCGCTGTTCACGCACCTGTCCTCAAGGGCGATCATGGCGGCGATGACCTCGCTGCTCATTTCCATGATCATAGGCAAGCGCATAATCCGATGGCTCCAGAAGAAGCAGATCGGAGAGACCATCCGTGACCTCGGTCTCGAAGGACAGACCTCGAAGAAAGGCACTCCGACCATGGGAGGTGTCATCGTCATCCTCGCCATACTCGTGGCGGCTCTTCTCTTCTGCGACCTCAAGAGCATCTACACCCAGCTTCTCGTGTTCACCACACTCTGGTGCGGCGGCATAGGCTTCGCAGACGACTCGATCAAGGTCTTCAAGAAGAACAAGGAAGGCATGAGCGAGAAGATGAAGCTCATCCTCCAGGTAGTGCTCGGATTCGTGGTAGGCCTCACAGTATGCTACAGCCCGGACATCGTCGTCAGGGAGAAGGTCATGGACACCACAGAGACAGTATACTTCTCACAGGGAACTGATTCCCTCGACGTCAACGCAGAGAGGATCGTGACCAAGGGACAGTGGAAGAACGAGAACGTCGTGAAGAGCACCAAGACCACCATCCCGTTCGTGAAGAGCCATGAGTTCGACTACGCATCGCTCTCACCTTTCAACGGAGCGATGGGATGGTACACGAAGTGGGCCATCTACGTGCTGATGATCCTTCTGGTCATCGCCGCATGCTCAAACGGTGCGAACCTGACAGACGGACTTGACGGCCTGTCTGCCGGAACATCAGCCATAGTCGCGGTAGTCATCGGTATACTCGCATGGCTCAGCGGCAACCTCGTGAACTCCGACTACCTCAACATCATGTACATACCTGGAACAGGAGAGATCGCCGTGTTCATGTCGGCCTTCGTGGGAGCCCTCATCGGTTTCCTCTGGTACAACTGCTACCCTGCACAGGTGTTCATGGGCGACACAGGAAGCCTCACGATCGGAGGTATCATCGGTGTGAGCGCAGTGCTCATCAGAAAGGAGCTTCTCCTCCCGCTCCTCTGTGGCATCTTCCTCGTAGAGAGCGCCACGGTGCTCATCCAGAGATATTACTTCAAGTATACCAGGATCAGATATGGTGAAGGAAAGCGAATCTTCAAGATGACTCCGCTCCACCACCACTTCCAGAAGCAGGGCATACCTGCATACATACAGAGCCCAAGCTATCCTCACCACGAGGTAAAGATCGTCATCAGGTTCTGGATCACAGGAATTTTACTGGCAGTTGCGACACTCGCACTGCTCAAACTCAGATAAGTCAAGCAAGGTTATGGCAAGAATTGTTGTATTAGGTGGAGCTGAGAGCGGCGTAGGTTCAGCCGTTCTCGCAAAGGTAAAGGGCTTCGATGTATTCCTCTCAGACATGGGAAACATCGCAGACAAGTATGTCGAGACTCTCAACAAGTGGGAGATCCCATTTGAGCAGGGACATCACAGCGAAGAGCTCATCCTCAACGCTGACGAGATCATCAAGAGTCCTGGCATCCCTTGCACCGCACCTCTCGTGAAGAAGGCGGAGGAAAAAGGCATCCATATCATCTCGGAGATCGAGTTCGCAGGCCGCTACGACACTGCGAAGAAGATCTGCATCACCGGAAGTAACGGCAAGACCACCACGACCTCGCTCATCTACTACCTCCTCCAGCAGGCAGGTCTCAATGTAGGACTCGGCGGAAACATCGGCAAGAGCTATGCTCTCCAGGTAGCGACCGAGAAATTCGATTACTATGTCCTCGAGCTCAGCAGCTTCCAGCTTGACAACTGCTACGACTTCAGACCGGACATCGCGATCATCACCAACATCACTCCTGACCACCTTGACCGTTATGACCACAAGATGGAGAACTACACCCAGGCCAAGTTCCGCATCACAAGGAACCTCCGTCCTGAGGACTGCTTCATCTTCGACTCTGACGATGAGATTACTATCAACCACCTCGACCAGATCATCATCCGCGCCAAGAAACTTCCTTTCACCCAGAGCGGCAAGGAAGTCGAGCAGGGAGCATATCTCAAGGACAACAAGATCGTCGTAAAGTACGAGAAGGAGGAATGCGACCTCTTCCTCGAGGAGCTTGCCCTCGGTGGAAAGCACAATGTATACAACTCGATGGCAGCGGCTCTCGCAGCAAAGGCAGCCGGCATCGACAACAAGGTCATCCGCAACTCTCTCGAGACATTCCAGCCTATCGAGCACAGGCTTGAGCCTGTCCTCAGCGTAGGCGGCGTGCTCTACATAAATGATTCGAAGGCCACGAACGTGGATTCAGCATGGTACGCACTTGAGTGCCAGAAGAAGCCTGTGGTATGGATCGTAGGCGGCAAGGACAAGGGCAACGACTACAGCGTGCTCGAAGGTCTCGTCAAGGAGAAGGTGAAGGCCATCGTCTGCATGGGTCTCGACAACAAGAAGCTCCATGACTCATTCGAGGGCATCGTCGGCAAGGAGAACATCGTCGACGCCAAGTCCGCTGACGAGGCTGTGAAGGCTTCAAGCAAGTTCGCGAAGGACGGAGACGTCGTCCTCCTCAGCCCTTGCTGTGCAAGCTTCGACCTCTTCGCCAACTACGAGGACAGAGGTCAGAAATTCAAGGAAGCAGTAAGAAATCTCTAGGAAGATGAAGAAGAAAGGAAAAGGTTCAGGATTCTGGAACATCGCGGACAGTCTTGAGGGCGACAAGGTCATCTGGATGATCGTGCTGCTCCTGATCATGATGTCCATCCTTGCCATCTCCGCTTCGACGCCGCTGCTTGCAATCCAGACGCACACGACCAGAGATGCGATCATCAGGGAGCAGCTCTTCATCGTGGGTCTCGGCATCCTGCTCATCGTCGGACTGTACAACATCAAGAAGATAGGCATCTTCCGCATCGTATCCCAGATGGGCTTCATACTGTCTCTCGGAGCGCTCCTGTTCCTGAAGATGAAACTTAACCTGGGAGTCATAAAGGCCGTCACCATCAACGGTGCGACCCGTGCGATATCGATATTCGGTTTCCAGCTCCATGTCTTCGAGTTCGTCAAGATCATGATGATCATGTACCTGGCATGGGCGATCAGCGCACTTAAGCTGGACGACCTGCCGCTGGCGAACAACCTGTCGAAGATCAACAGGCTGGGATTCCTCTCGAGAAAGCCTTGGAAGGAATTCCTCTACATATACTTCCCTATCGGATCGGTCTGCCTGCTGATCCTCAACGGCAGTGTGTCAAGTACGCTCTTCATCGGAGGCATCCTGTTCATCACCGTCCTGGTCGGCGGACTGAAGTTAAAGACAGTCATACCATATGCTGTCGGAGCAGTGATAGTCTTCGGACTGTGCGTGGGACTCTACTACGCGTCGGACGGCAAGATGTTCGGCCGTATCGGAACAGCGGTAGGTCGTGTGACCAGACATTCCGAGGACCCTGAGGAGATGCTTCTCAGATACCCGAGAAACACGAAGGAATTCTCCGAAGCGCTCGACGAGGCACGTCAGCCTATCAGCGCCAAGGTAGCCATCAGCGAAGGCGGGGTGCTCGGAAAGGGAGTCGGCAGAAGCACCCAGAAATATATAGTCCCTATCATGTTCGAGGACTATATGTTCGGCTTCATAGTCGAGGAGTACGGACTCTGGGGAGCGCTGCTCGTCCTGGCCCTCTACGCCTCCCTTGTAGCAAGGGGCTCGATCATAGTGAGGAACTGCGACAACAATTTCGCCAAGGTAGCGGTGGCAGGACTCGTACTGCTCATTTCGCTGCAGGCATTCATGCATATAATGATCAACGCGGACATGGGACCTCTTACGGGTCAGACCCTTCCGATGATCAGCCACGGAAACAGTTCGTTCCTGGCATTCAGCATGGCATTCGGTATCATCCTCTCGATAAGCAGGATGGCGAAGAAGAAGATTGAGAAGGAGTCTGACAACGCGGCTCCTATCATTGAACAGACAGACGAGGTCAAGGATACGCTTAGCGATCTTGACCAGCTCGAAAACATATAGCAGAATATGGAATACAGACCTTTAAGGATCATCATCAGCGGCGGTGGCACGGGTGGACATATCTTCCCGGCGATCTCTATTGCGAACAAGCTCAAGGAACTCAACCCTGAGAGCGAGATTCTGTTCGTAGGTGCAGAAGGAAAGATGGAAATGGAAAAGGTTCCGGCAGCGGGATACAGGATTGAAGGACTTCCTATAGTCGGCCTGCAGAGGCAGCTTAACATGAAGAACATCATCAACGACATCCAGGTTCCGTTCAAGGTCTGCAGCAGCCTCAACAAGGCCCGCAAGCTCATCAAGTCATTCAAGCCGGACATCGCGATCGGCGTGGGCGGCTATGCGAGCGCACCGCTTCTGTGGACTGCGCAGCAGATGGGAGTCCCTACCCTCATCCAGGAGCAGAACGGCTTCGCAGGACTTGCGAACAAGGTCCTTGGAAAGAAGGCAGGCTCGATTTGCGTTGCCTACGAAGGCATGGAGAGATTCTTCCCTGCGGACAGGATAGTGATGACAGGAAACCCGATCAGGAAGGAGATAGTCCCGGCAAAGGCGGAAGCGATTCTCGAGGGTCTGGACTACTACAGTCTCAACCCTGACAAGAAGCACATATTCATCGTCGGCGGCAGCCTCGGAAGCGGCACCCTCAACAAGTCCATGAAGAAGTGGATCACCGAAGGATGCATCGGAGGAGAGAACGTCGAGATCATCTGGCAGTGCGGACGATACTACAAGGCCGGCATAGACGCATTCATGGAGGATGCACGTGCAAAGGGCATAGGTGGAAAGAACCTTGAGAGCATCCACCACTTCGACTTCATCGCAAGGATGGACCTCGCCTACGCAGTCGCCGACATCGTCATCTCCCGTTCGGGAGCAAGCACCGTGTCCGAGCTCTGCGCCGCCCAGAAGGCTGCCATATTCGTACCTTCCCCTAACGTGGCGGAAGACCATCAGACACACAATGCCATGGCCCTCGTCAGGAAGGACGCAGCCCTGATGGTCAAGGACGCCGAGGCTGAGGAAAAGCTCATGGCAAGTGCACTCTATCTCCTGAAGGACAACAGGAAAGTGCTCACTATGCAGAAGAACATCGCTGCCCTGGCCCTTCCGGACGCAGCATTGACAATCGCCCAGGAGGCATATAAACTCGTGAAGTAAGATGTACAGGAATATATATTTCATCGGAATCGGCGGCATCGGAATGAGTGCCATCGCAAGATATTACCGCTTCAAGGGACTCAACGTATCAGGCTATGACAAGACTCCTTCAGACCTCACCAGGGATCTCGAGAAGGAAGGCATAGGCGTGCACTACGAGGACGACATCGACTTCATCCCCAAGGACGTCGAGGATACTCTTGTCGTCTACACTCCGGCAATCCCGGCCGACCTCAAGGAACTCGTATATGTCCAGGAACATGGCTACCGTGTCATCAAGAGGTCACGTACCCTCGGCGAGATAGCCAAGGGCCAGAGATGCCTCGCAGTTGCAGGTACACACGGAAAGACTACCACCAGCACCCTTACCGCCCACATCCTCACAGACTGTGGCGAGGGATGTACCGCATTCCTCGGTGGAATCTCGAAGAACTACGGCACCAACATGCTTGTCAGCCATAACGAGACTGTAGTCGCAGAGGCGGACGAGTTCGACCGTTCGTTCCTCCAGCTTTTCCCTGAGGTCGCTGTCATCACGGCGATGGACGCCGACCATCTCGACATCTACGGGACCGTCGAGGCCTACCAGCAGGCATTCAGGGATTTCGCAGCCCAGGTCCATGGTACCATGATCATAAAGAAGGGCCTTCCGGTCACCGCTGCCGACACGAAGGCGAAGATATATACATATTCGTACGATGACGCCGGAGCGGATTTCCATGCAGAGAACGCAAGGCCGGACAATCTCGGATATTTCATCTATGACCTCGTGACCCCTATGGGCACCGTCAAGGACATCAAGGTGGGAATCCCGGGATGGGTCAACGCCGAGAACAGCATCGCGGCAGCTGCAATCTGCCTCGTCTACGGCATCGAGCCGGAGAAGGTCAAGGCAGCGATCGGCAACTACCAGGGTGTGAAGAGAAGACTCGACCTGCACCTGAACACCGAGAAGCTCTCATATATCGACGACTATGCACATCACCCTCAGGAACTTGCATCTGCAATCAGTTCGATGAGAGACATATTCCCGGGAAGGAAGCTCACTGCTGTATTCCAGCCTCACCTCTTCACCAGGACAAGGGATTTCGCTGACGGATTCGCCCAGTCGCTCAGCATGGTCGACAAGCTGATCCTGCTCGACATCTACCCTGCAAGGGAGGAGCCAATCCCAGGCGTGACCTCGGATATCATCTTCGACAAGGTGACAGCTCCGGAGAAAGTCCTCATCAGAAAGGAGGAACTCATGGACTACCTAGCCAAGGAGGAGCTCGACGTGCTCATCACCTTCGGTGCAGGAAATGTGGACCGCTACATCGGTCCTATAACAGAAATGCTCAAGAAAAGACTCGCATAAATGAATAAGGCCGTACGCATATCCATTTCAGCCGCGGTCCTGGCCGCAGTGGTGATGATCCTTGTCCTGCTCAGTTCGCAGAGCAGGCAGATCCGTCATGAGACCACCTGCACCGGACTCAAGGTAGAGATTCTGGACAGCGCAAGACTCGGATTCGTCACCAAGGACGACGTCCGTGGACTGCTTGCGAAGGAGTACGGTGTGTTCATGGGACAGAGACTCGACAGCGTCGGGCTGGCCCGCATCGAGAAGATTCTCGACGGCAGGAGCGCAGTGCTCAAGAGCCAGGCCTATACCACTCCTGACGGCATCCTGCACATCGAGGTGACCCAGAGAGAGCCTATCGTCATGTTCAACAACGGCGTAGTGAAGTACTATGCCGACGAGACAGGCTATATATTCCCTCTCGTGGAGGGCTACGAGACCAAGGTGCCTGTGATCTCAGGATCGATCCCTATGGAGATCCCGCTCGGATACAAGGGTGAGCCTAAGACAGCCCGCGAGGTACAGTGGCTCAGGGGCATAGTCTCGATGCTCAGGTATCTTGACTCGGACAAGTCCTGGAACAGTGCGCTCAAGTCGATCACCGTCGACGGCAAGGGAGACCTGGTGCTGTATCCGGTCAAGGGAAAGGAAAGATTCGTCTTCGGTCGACCTGAGGACTTCAAGGATAAGTTCCGCAGGCTCGAGGACTACTACAGGTACATCGTACCGACAAAGGATGAAGGATATTACACAATCGTGAACGTCAAGTTCGACGGTCAGATTGTCTGCAGAAGAAAATAAAGATATACGATATGGAAGAACGTTACATTGCTGCCGTGGACCTCGGCTCTGCCAAGGTCGCACTGACAGTCGCGAAGGTTAGCGGAAATGACATTCAGATCCAGTACTACAAGGAGACGCCTTCAGAGGGTATCCGCCGCAACGCCGTGTTCAATCCGAGCAAGGCGGCAGAACCTATCAAGAGCATAATCGAAGATGCCGAGAAGGAGCTGAACATCCAGATCCTCCAGGTAGTGGTGGGTCTCCCTCGCTGTGAGGTAAGGAGCGAGAACAACAGCGCCAAGGTCGAGAGGCCATACCCGGATGAGTGCATCACCGAAGAAGAAGTAGAGGAGCTCAAGAGCCTCGCCCTGGACTACCCTAACATCGACTTCGGCAAGGAGGAGCTCTACGGTGCTGTCGCACAGTCCTTCGACTGCGATGACGACTTCCAGATCATCGAGAACGACGTTGTCGGCATGATCAGCCAGGAGCTGACCGGCAATTTCAAGCTTTTCATCGGAAAGAAGAGCTCAGTTGCCAGCATCGACACCGTGTTCAACAAGCTGAAGATCGCGATCGCTAAGAAGTGCTTCACTCCTGACGCTGTCGCAAAGGCAGTCCTCACCGAAGACGAGAAGGAATCCGGAGTCGCACTCATCGACCTCGGAGCAGGAGCGACATCAGTATCTGTCTACAAGGGCAAGATACTCAGGCACTATGCATGCATTCCTTTCGGAGGCAAGACCGTCACCGGAGACATCAAGAACGAGTGCATGATCTCAGAGGAACTCGCCGAGAACATCAAGAAGGCCTATGGTGCATGTATGCCTGACAAGCTCATCACCCTTTCTGAGAAGATCATCCAGATCGAGGGCGAAGAGGGCATGACAGGACCTAAGCAGATTCCTGTGAAGTACATGTCAGAACTCATCAGCGCGAGAGTCCAGGAACTTATCGACGCGATGCTCTGGGAGATCCAGCAGAGCGGACTCGCAGACGCGCTCCGCAGCGGCATCGTCATCACCGGCGGCGGCGCGAACCTCGGCAACATAGCTCCTTTCATCAAGGAGATCTCAGGATATGATGTCAGGATCGGTTTCCCAAGGCCTCTCTTCTCTGCTACAGGATGTCCTAATGTGAAGGATCCATCTGCGACCACAGCTCTCGGAATGATCCTTACGGCAAAGGGCGACCCAGGCATCGACTGCGTATGTCCGGCTGAGGACGACGATGAGATGATCGAAGTAGAGACAGGCAACGGATACACTCCTATCGAGGAACTTATGGAAGAGGCGGAGAGCGAAAGCGCACCTGTCATCCCGGAGGACGCTGAGGAAGGAGAGAGCATCGAGATCTTTGGAGAAGAGGAAGTACCTGTGGTAGAACAGCCACAGCCGAAGAAGGAGTCAAGATTCAGGCTCGGGAGGAACAAGCCGCCGAAGGAGAAGAAGGTGAAGGAGAAGAAGGGACCTGGCTTCCTTTCAGTGAAGTGGAAGCAGGTGAAGCAGCAGCTTGAGGGCATGTACGAAAACGCAGGACAAGAAGAAATCTAGGAAATCATGAACGGACTTGATTATAATTCACCAGAATTCAGACCGATGGACTGGTGCGAAGAAAACTCCATCATCAAGGTCATCGGAGTAGGCGGTGGCGGCTGCAACGCAGTCAACTACATGTACAACCAGAAGATTGAAGGTTGCCATTTCATCGTCTGCAACACCGACTCACAGGCGCTTCAGAAAAGTGACGTGCCTACCAAGATACAGCTCGGAGAGGGTCTCGGCGCAGGAACCAATCCTTCAAAGGGACGCAATGCCGCGCTGGAGTCACAGGAC
This sequence comes from Bacteroidales bacterium, assembly GCA_024398105.1. Taxonomy (GTDB): domain Bacteria; phylum Bacteroidota; class Bacteroidia; order Bacteroidales; family UBA932; genus Cryptobacteroides. The sequence goes on from JAKSJP010000002.1 coordinate 76,550, forward strand.
CTCATCGCCAAGACCGTGCTTGACAACGGCACACAGATGCTGTTCATCACAGCCGGCATGGGCGGCGGCACCGGTACCGGTGCATCCCCTGTCATCGCCAAGATGGCAAAGGACAGAGGCATCCTCACCGTCGGTGTCGTGACCATTCCTTTCAGGAACGAAGGAGACGACTTCCTTTCAAAGGCAGTGGACGGTATCCATGAGCTCGAGAAGAACGTGGACAGCCTTCTTATCATCAACAACGAGAAGCTCTACGAGTTCTTCGGCAACCAGCTTGTCCAGAACGCTTTCCCACGCGCTGACGAAGTCCTCGCCACAGCTGTGCGAGGCATCATCGAGATCATCACCAAGAGCGGCTATGTCAACGTCGACTTCGAGGATGTCAAGACCATGATGAAGAACAGCGGCATGGCTCTCATGGGATGTGGCAGCGGAAGCGGTCCCGACAGGCTCCGTGATGCAGTCAAGGGTGCCCTCGAGTCACCTCTTCTCAACGACTTCGACCTCAAGAGCTGCAAGAACCTCCTGATCAACATCACCGCTCCTATGAACGAGCAGGGCCTCAGGATGGACGAGCTCGGAAAGATCAGCGACATGATCACAGAGTACACCGGAAGTGTCAACAAGTTCAAGAGAGGTATCATCTACGATGAGAATCCGGACGTGGGCGACACCATCCATATCACCGCGATCGCCACTGGATTCAAGATGAACCTCATCGGTATCGCAGGTTCGGACCTCGGCAAGCTCATCCTCATCAACAAGGACTTCAAGTATGAAGAGACTCTTCCTACCGAGAACGGAGAAGTAGTCCTTCCGGAGGAGAACATCCATATCAACAAGATAGGATTCAACAGTTCCGAGAACAACCGCAAGTTCCACTTCACAGCCGAGACCAAGCCTTGTCTCATACTCGAGCCAGGCCAGAACAAGGCTGAATTCGAGGAAACTGCAGCAATTAAGAGAACTGTGCGCAGACCGAAGACTGAAGAGTAAGTTTTTAAGGAAATATTTCACTATCTTTGTGGTTCAGGAATTTATTCCTGGACCATTTTTTATGACAAGAAAGACACGAGTTAGATTTGCGCCCTCTCCTACCGGTCCGCTCCATATGGGCGGCGTCAGGACCGCGCTTTACAATTACCTCTTCGCCAAGCAGAACGGAGGTGATTTCATCATCAGGATTGAAGACACAGACTCCCACAGATTCGTTCCGGGAGCAGAAGAATATATCATCGAGTCGCTCAGATGGTGCGGCATCATCCCTGACGAAGGTGTAGATGCTGAAGGAAAGGTTGTCGAGACTCCATCGGAGAGACATCCACATGCACCATACAGGCAGTCTCAGAGAAAGCCTATCTACCGCAAGTATGCCGAGCAGCTCATCGCCAACGGCTATGCGTACTACGCTTTCGACTCAGCTGCCGACCTCGACGCAAAGAGAGCGGAGGCAGAAGCCGCAGGACAGACCTTCATCTACAACCAGAAGACAAGGAACGAGCTCTGCAACTCCCTCACCCTTTCCGCAGAGGAGACCGCAAAGCGTCTCGAGGAGACGACAGACTGGACCATCAGGTTCAAGATGCCTGAGAACACCGTCGTCAAGATGGACGACCTCATCAGAGGCCACATCGAGGTCAATACCGACACTCTCGACGACAAGGTGCTCTGGAAGAGAGCCGACGAGCTCCCTACCTACCACCTCGCAAATATCGTGGACGACCACCTCATGGAGATCTCAGAGGTGATCCGCGGCGAGGAATGGCTTCCTTCACTCCCTCTCCACTACATGCTCTACAAGGCATTCGGATGGGAGGAGACCCAGCCACGCTTCGCACACCTCTCACTCCTCCTCAAGCCTGTCGGAAACGGCAAGCTCAGCAAGAGGGACGGTGACAAGCTCGGATTCCCTGTATTCCCTCTCAAGTGGACCAACGCAGAGGGCGAGACTTCCCATGGCTACCGCGAGGACGGATACTTCCCTGAGGCATTCGTGAACCTTCTCGCGATGCTCGGCTGGAACCCTGGCAACGACCAGGAGATGTTCGACATGGAGGGACTCATCAAGGCATTCTCGATGGACAAGGTACAGAAGGCCGGCGCGAAGTTCAACCCTGACAAGGCAAAGTGGTACAACAAGGAGTACCTCCGTCTCAAGAGCGACGAGGAGCTCACAGAGCTCTTCATCCCTGTCCTTGAGAGCCACGGCATCAAGGTGACAGGCTGCTACGGATGTCCTGCATCAGTCGACTTCGCCAAGCACGAGTGCTCCAAGAACTACGTGAAGAACGTCGTCACTCTCGTCAAGGAGAGAGCTACATTCGTCTCAGACTTCTGGACGATCGCATCATATCTCTTCATCTCCCCTTCTGACTTCGAGGCGTTCGGAGTCAAGGCAGGAGCCGCAGTCGAGCAGAAGCCTGTCGACCCACGCCGTGCTGCAGACCCTCGCGCCAAGGTGTTCGACGACGACGCGACAGCTCCATTCCTCGCAAAGGACGTGGACAAGTTCTGGAAGGCGGAGACTGTCGGTCCTGTAGCACAGACGGTGAAGCATATTGCGGACGAGTGGGCAGGTACCATGGACAAGGAGTCGATCGAGAAGGAGCTCGAGGACTATATCAAGGCGAATGAGTGGCCTATGGGCAAGGTGATGAACTGCCTCAGGCTCGCCCTCGCAGGCGCCTCAAGCGGCCTGGGCATCGCCGACATCGTATCTCTCATCGGAAAGGATGAGTTCAAGGCAAGAATCGAATATATCACTAACAGATTATCATAATAACACAATGAAGATTGGAATTTGCAGCGACCACGCCGGTTTCGCTTACAAGACAAAGCTTATCGCTTACCTTACAAAGAAGGGTTACGAGGTAGTTGACTTCGGTACAGACTCTGAGGTCAGCATGGACTATTCAGATGTAGCTCATCCACTTGCTGCTGCCGTAGAGGAGAAGAAGGTCGACCTCGGAATCGCTTTCTGTGGTACCGGAAACGGAATGGCTATGACCCTCAACAAGCACAAGGGTATCAGGGCAGGTCTCGCATGGGCAGCTGAGATCGGCCGCCTCGTGAAGGCACACAACAACGCCAACGTTCTCGTAATGCCTGCAAGATTCATCTCTTTCCGTGCAGCTGTGAACATCACCAATACCTGGCTCGAGACTGAGTTCGAGGGTGGACGTCACCAGCGCCGCATCGAGAAGATGATCACCTGGTAATGGGCGTACTGATCGCTTCAAGAAACCTTACATGCCTTTCGGACAGTATCGACAACTATCCGGAAGGCATAATCATACCCGTCGACAAGCCATACAGATGGACCTCCGCGGACGTGATCCGCAAGATAAAGTGGGCCGCCTGCAGGCATTTCGACAAGAAGAACCTCAAGGTCGGCCATGCCGGAACCCTTGACCCGCTTGCGACAGGAGTGCTCCTGGTCTGCATCGGAAAGGCAACAAAGCTGGCAGAGGGGCTCCAGAAGCACGACAAGGAATACATTGCCGGTGTCTCCTTCGGAGCTACGACCGCTTCCTACGATCTCGAGAAGGAGATCGACAGGATGTATCCGACCGACGGCGTGTCCGAGGAGAGCCTCAGGGATGTCATACCGTCGTTCATCGGAGAGCAGGAGCAGATCGCTCCCCTTTTCTCAGCCAAATCAGTAGATGGCGTCAGGGCATACGAGATAGCCCGCCGCAAGTACATGGAAGCCCAGCAGGGAGGAGATGACTTCGACCATACCGAAGCCGAGTCGCTGAGCAGGCAGATGATCAACATCCACGAGATGGAGCTGCTCGGATTCTGGCCCGAAGGCAAGGAGACCGAGAAGGAGGACGTCTCCCAGCTCGACGGCAGGAGCCTGCGCTTCAACGTGACGGACAACAGCTCGCTTCACCTGCCACACGCCGAGATCAGGGTAGCATGTTCCAAGGGAACATATATCAGGGCGCTCGCAAGAGACCTCGGAGAGGCCCTCGGAAGCGGTGCGCATCTTGACTCGCTCCGCAGGACAAAGACCGGAGGTTTCTGCGTCGAGGATGCACTCAGCCCTGAGCAGGCATTCCGCCTGCTTGTCCCTGACCAGGGGAATCCTATCGGAAAAAGCGAATAGACAACTATGGAGAGCAGATACTTCAAGGTAGCCGGCATACCGTTCGAGATCGCCATGGAGAGTCCATGGAGGATCATGGAATATACTCCCGTGGTGATGGAACGCATCTCGAGGGCGGCCAGGGGCGAAGAGATAGACATCGAGCCTTGCAGGGCAGGAGACGAAGTCCCTTCAAGGACCTTCATCCGCAGCAAGGAAGAACTCCCGGAGGACCGCACCAGATATGACCTTAACCTCTCCCAGTACGAGCCGTTCCGCTGCGAGCCGTGCACCGCAGGATTCACCCTCACCATACGCAGCGAAGAGCCTTCGTGGATAGCACAGGACAAGGAAAGCGGTGCGAGCAAGCTCGTCATCAGCGTCGATGACACTCTTCCCCGCTATTTCATCTACAGGAACGGCGAGCGCACGATCTTCGAGTTCGAAGCTGAAGTCGGCAAGGTAGTCGGCACTCTCGTGATCGGAGAAGAGGCGCGCACAGGCGATTTCTATCCAAAAGCCGGCCGCAGTGCTTCCGGGATACTCTACCAGGTCAGCACCGCCGCGATGATAATGTTCACCTATCAGGGAGCCCTCCGCAGCACCTTGCTCATGCACTCGTCCGTCGTACGTCACGACGGAAAGGCAAACATGTTCCTAGGTACAAGCGGCACCGGCAAGAGCACCCACAGCCGCCTCTGGCTCGAGAACATCGAAGGCTGCGACCTCATAAACGACGACAACCCCGCCATCAGCGTATCCGAGGACGGCAAGGTCGCCTATGTCCATGGTACCCCGTGGAGCGGCAAGACCCCATGCTACCGCAACATCTCGGTTCCGGTCCGTGCCATCGTACGCCTGCAGCAGGCTCCGCACAACAGGATCAGCCCGATAGACGGCCTGAACGCATATATCTGCATCATTTCTTCAGCATCGTCGATACGCTGGGAGAAAAAAGTCATGGACGGGCTCACCAGGACCGCCGAGAGGATAGTCGGCTGCGTCAAGTGCCGGACACTTGAATGCCTTCCGGATGCAGACGCTGCAATAACCTGTATGAAAGACATCGAATCTTAATGAGAAAGCTCATCTACCTATGTATAGCGCTGATAGCTGTCATCTCCTGCAGCGCCCCGGTCACAGAGACCATCCCTACCATTCAGTTCCAGAAAAATCCTGATGCCGCAGAAAGCACCAGCCAGCACATCAATGTCAAGGCATCTACAGACTGGGTGCTGAGCATAAGCAGCGAAGGCAACTGGGTGAAGGCCAGCAAGACCTCCGGAGCGCCAGACAACGGAGACGTAAGAATCGACTATTCAGCCAATACATCAGAACAGGACAGGAGCGCTCTCATCACAGTGAAGGCAGGATCGAAATCTGCCGAGTACAGTTTCGTACAGAAAGGGGTTCCAGGAGGTAGCGGAGAGGAAAGCGACCCTGAAGAGCATATCCAGCTGACGACTTCGGCTGCGGGTTCTGTCACCAACACGACCGCAGTCCTCTACGGTTCATTCAAGGATGCGTCATCCACACCTAGAGAGACAGGATTCGAATACGGCACATCTCCTGCTGCGATGAGTGATTTCATACAGTCCCCGGATGCAGTCTCCGGGACAAGCGGATCGTTCAGCGCAGCTGTCGACAACCTCTACGAAGGCACCACATACTACTATAGAGCCTATGTAGTCCTCATGAAGAGCGGCCAGGCCAGATACTACTATGGACCAGCCGTATCCTTCAAGACGTCAAGTCACGGCGGCGAGGTCGGCACAGGAGGAATAGACTGGTTCGAGCTTCCGCTGATGGACTTCACCAGAAACGGCAGCTACCTTGTCAACAAGGATGATGCGACAGAGTACTTCGCTTACCACTGGTGCGCAGGAAGTGAGAAGAATCCTTATGGAAAGACAGCCCGCAACTACACAGTATGTTACAGCAGCAGATATAAATGTCCTGTCTGGGTGGCTGCCCCTAGGCACAAGATGTATGTAGGAGCTTCAGGAAGAAGCGACGCGTACAAGAAAGACCCATCCATTCCGTCCGACATCCAGTACAATTCCAAAGACACAGGAGGTGGATGCAACAAAGGCCATATGCTTGGCTCTGCGGAAAGGACATCTTCGACAGCGACCAACCAGCAGGTCTTCTTCTACAGCAACATAGCACCTCAGCTTTCAACAGGATTCAACACCGGTGGAGGCGGATGGAACATCCTCGAAGACTGGGTGGACAGTAAAGTCTGTGCTGACACTCTTTACGAAGTGGTCGGCTGCTATTTCGACAAGTTCACCGACGGGTACGGCAATACTGTCAGCCCAAAGACAATCGAGTTCGGAGGACGCAGTGATGTATCAATGCCGACAATGTTCTATTACGTCCTTCTAAGGACCAGGAAAGGTTCCAGCGGAAAGGCCGTCGACAAGTGCACAGCAGACGAACTGCAGTGTGTGGCCCTGGTTAGGTCACACACCAACGCCCTCAAGGGGCAGAAAGTAACTGCAAAGGAAATGATGAGCGTGTCGGATCTTGAGAAGATCACAGGAGTCACCTACTTCCCTCATGTCCCTGATGCACCGAAGTCCAGCTTCAAGGCATCCGACTGGGGACTCTAGCCACGCATGATATTGCCAGGCTAGCCCATCTTGGCGAGGAAGCACTCGATGGTGTTCTCCATCAGGCAGGTGATGGTCATTGGGCCGACGCCGCCAGGGACCGCCGAGAAGATAGTCGGCTGCGTCAAGTGCCGGACACTTGAATGCCTTCCGGATGCAGACGCCGCGAAGACCTGCATGAAAGACATCGAAGCCTGAGGCCTGAGACCGCAGGGGGCTTTAATATTACATTTTCATAGCTTTTTCTACCTATTTAAAAGCAAATTCGTATATTTGCATCCAATATACTATCTATTTATTAGACAATGAACAAATTTCTAACTTCATTGGCATTGCTGTCTGCAATGCTGATCTTCTGTTCCGCAGACAAGAACAAGACTCAGTCATCAGGCTACCCTATCGATCCCGTAAGGTTTACCTCGGTCAAGGTCACTGACTCATTCTGGGGCCAGAGGCTCAAGGCTTCCCGCGAAGTCACCATTCCGCTCGCCTTCAGCAAGTGCGAGGAGGAAGGACGTTACGCCAACTTCACCAAGGCAGCCCAGCAGATGCACGCTGACCACAACCTCGGATTCGAGGTGAAGGGGTACTCTTTCGACGACACTGATGTCTACAAGACCATCGAGGGAGCAAGCTACGTTCTCCAGACCTACCCAGACAAGAAGCTCGAGGCATACATCGACAGCGTCCTTGCAGTTGTTGCTGCCGCACAGGAACCTGACGGATATCTCTACACTGCACGTACCATGAACCCGGAGCACCCGCACGAGTGGGCGGGTTCCAAGAGATGGGAGCAGGTCGAGGACCTCAGCCATGAGTTCTACAACCTCGGGCATATGGTCGAGGGCGCATGTGCGCACTACGTCGCGACAGGAAAACGCAACTTCCTTGACATCGCAATGAGATACGCCGACTGCGTCATCCGCGAGGTCGGCGACGGTCCAGACCAGGTCGTACGCGTCCCTGGACACCAGATCGCAGAGATGGCTCTCGCGAAGCTCTACACACTCACAGGTGAGAAGAAATACCTCGACATGGCGAAGTTCTTCCTCGACAAGAGAGGAACCACTTATCTCCAGCAGGAGTACAGCCAGTCACACAAGCCTGTCCTCGAGCAGGACGAGGCCGTAGGACACGCAGTGCGTGCCGCATATATGTACTCAGGAATGGCTGACGTGGCCGCACTCACAGGAGACCAGGGCTATATCGACGCGATCGACCGCATCTGGGACAACATCGTCTCAAAGAAACTCTACATCACTGGAGGTATCGGTGCGACCAACAACGGTGAGGCGTTTGGAGAGAACTACGAACTTCCTAACATGTCTGCCTATTGCGAGACATGCGCCGCGATCGGCAACGTGTATGTGAACTACCGCATGTTCCTCCTCCACGGCGACGCAAAGTATTTCGACGTGCTTGAGAGGTCTCTCTACAACGGACTTCTCTCAGGTGTCTCACTTGAGGGCGACGGATTCTTCTATCCTAACCCGCTCGAGTCTGTTGGACAGCACGAGAGGAAGGCATGGTTCGGCTGCGCATGCTGTCCTTCGAACATCTGCCGCTTCATCCCTTCAGTCCCTGGATACATCTATGCAGTGAAGGACAGCGACCTCTACGTCAACCTCTACATGTCCAACACCATGAACCAGAAGATCGGTGGCAAGGACGTGCAGCTCAGCCAGCAGACCAACTATCCATGGGACGGCGACGTGACCCTTACGGTCGACAAGACCGCTGCAAAGAATTTCTCTGTCAAGCTACGCATACCTGGATGGGTACGTGGACAGGTCGTCCCTAGCGACCTCTACACATATGCAGACGGCAAGAAGCTCGGATACAAGGTGCTCGTGAACGGCGAGGAGGTATCTTCAGAGATCGAGAACGGATATTTCACCATCAGGCGCAGCTGGAAGAAGGGTGACGTCATCTCACTCCACCTTGACATGGAGCCACGCATCGTGAAGGCTCATCCTGAGGTAAAGGCAGACGAGGGCCGTATCGCCATCGAGAAGGGTCCTGTAGTATACTGCGCGGAGTGGCCTGACAACGACTTCTCAGTACGCAGCGTGCTCATGTCAAAGAACCCTCAGCTCTCAGTCGTACGTCGCAGCGACCTTCTCCACGGCATCGACCAGATCAAGGCCGACGCACAGACCATCGCCTTCAACAAGGAAGGCAAGCTCGAGGTAAAGGACGTGACACTTACCATGATCCCGTATTATGCGTGGTGCCATCGCGGATCCGGAGAGATGACCGTATGGCTCCCGCAGGACCTTCGCGTCACCAGGCCTGTGATGCCTGAGACCATAGCGTCTACCAGCAAGGTATCTTTCTCTAAGAGAGGTAATTCAGCCATCTCCCTCAACGACAGGGTCACACCATCCAACCCTGAGGACCGTTCAGCTTCATTCTTCTACTGGTGGCCTGAGGAGCAGGCAAGCACAGAGTGGATAAGCTACGAGTTCAAGGAGCCTGTGACAGTGTCAAGCACAAGCGCATGGTGGTACGATGACCAGCCTTGGGGAGACTGCAGGCTTCCGGAGTTCTGGAAGGCATACTACAAGGATGCCTCAGGAAACTGGGTGCCCGTGAAGACCGACGACGTATACACCATCAGGAAGGGCGTCGCAAACAAGGTCGAGTTCGCTCCGGTCAAGACGACTGCGATGAAGATCGAGATCGGCCAGAGGAAGGACTACTCATGCGGTCTTTTCGAGTGGGAAATCAACTAGACTATCATCTCCATATGGAGAACAGTTTTCATCTATTATAAATTAACATTACTACTTATTTCATGAAGAGAACAAATGCTATTCCGGCCTTCATCATGAAGGCTGCGGCTTGCCTCATCATCGCGACCGGCGCTGCGTTCAGCATGTCAGCTGCAGACGCGGACGCTCTTGCGGAGGCACAGCAGAGCAAGGTTACTGTGAAAGGTGTTGTCAAGGATTCTGCAGGAGAGCCTATCATCGGCGCCAGCGTATTCGAGAAAGGCGTCACCTCCAACGGTACCATCACTGACTTTGATGGTAACTTCACTATCAGTGTGAACAGCGGAGCTACCCTTGTAGTGTCAAGCATCGGCTACGTTACTGTAGAGGTAAACGCAGACAATGCTGCCAGCATCGTTCTTGAAGAGGACTCTGAGCTTCTCCAGGACGTAGTCGTCATCGGTTATGGTACCCAGAAGAAAGGTGACGTCACATCAGCCATCACCAGTGTGAAGTCAGACGACTTCATCAAGGGCGATATCAAGGACGCAGGTGACCTCATCAAGGGTAAGGTTGCCGGTCTTTCCATCACCAACAACTCAGGTGACCCTAACGCGACCTCAAGCATCCGACTCAGAGGTGTCATCTCCCTCACAGGTACAAACACCCCACTCGTACTCATCGACGGCCTCGAGGGTGACCTCGACACAGTGGCTCCTGAAGACATCGAGTCAATCGACGTCCTCAAGGATGCATCCGCTGCCGCTATCTATGGTACCCGTGGTGCTGCCGGTGTCATCATCATCACCACCAAGGGCGGAAAGCGCAATGAGACAGTCAGCGTCAACTACGCTGGCTATGTATCAGCTTCTGCATTCGGAAAGACCCTCGACATGATGACCGCAGAGGACATCAGGGCCGGAAAGACCAACTTCAGGGACCTCGGCTACGAGACAGACTGGCTCAAGGAGATCTCACGTACCGCATTCACACACAACCACAATGTTGCGATCAGCGGCGGCAACAAGAGCACCTCATACAGCGCAGACTTCACATATCGTGACCAGCAGGGTGTCATCAAGAACACTTACGGAAACGACATGCGTTTCAACGCATCCCTTTCACACTGGTTCTTCAACGACATGCTCAAGCTCTCTTTCAACGTACAGAAGAGATGGCATGAGAACGGCCCAGTAGACGCTGCAGGCTCACAGGTTTACCGTCAGGCCATCATCCGCAACCCTACTGCTCCAGTGAAGAACGAGGACGGCAGCTGGTACGAGGACTACACCCTCAACTACTACCAGAACCCTGTCTCTATCCTTTACGAGACAAAGGGCGGCAGCAAGTCTGAGAGCACCCGACTCACCGGTAACCTCACATTCGAGCCGATCCAGGGATGGCAGACCAACCTCATGCTCAGCACCAACCGTTCAAGCAGCAATACGGACAAGTATAACACATCCGCTTCCTACGGACAGGTGATGAACGGTACCACAGGTTATGCCTACATCGGCCACAGCTACTCGAAGACAGACAACCTCGAGCTCACTTCCACCTACAAGCACAGCTGGGGTGACCATCGTCTCGAAGGCGTAGTCGGCTACAGCTACCAGTACAGCTACTACGACTATTCAAACATGAGCAATACCAACTTCATGTCTGACTACTTCCTCTGGCACAACATCGGCCTCGGCGAGTACCTCAAGGACGGAAAGGGTACCATGAACAGCCATGCCGAGGACAGCAAGCTCATCGGCTTCATCGGCCGTGTAAGCTATGGCTATGGCAACAGATACAACGCTCTTGTCAGCGTACGTCGCGAGGGTAGCTCACGCTTCGGAGACAACCACAAGTGGGGTACGTTCCCTTCAGTATCTCTCGGTTGGACACTCAGCAACGAAAGCTTCATGGAGAATGCCACATGGCTTGACAACCTCAAGCTCCGCGCCGGCTTCGGTGTGACCGGTGTCATCCCTACATCAAGCTACCTTTCCAAGACTATCTGGACACTCGGCGGAGACTACTTCTACGACGAAGGCGAGTGGAAGCAGGGTCTCGTCGTATCATCTAACCCTAACCCGGACCTCCAGTGGGAGAAGAGTGCTGAGTTCAACCTAGGTATCGACTGGGCAGTCCTCAATAACAGACTCAGCGGTACAATCGACATCTACAACAAGCAGACCTCCGGCATGCTCTGGAACTTCACCGTTCCTGTTCCACCAAACCTCTATCCTACAACTCTCGCAAACGTAGGCAAGATGGAGAACAAGGGTATCGAGATCGCAATCAACGCAGTACCTGTAGAGACAAAGGACTTCACATGGAAGACCACCGCTACCTTCGCATTCAACGCGAACAAGCTCGTGAGCCTTTCAAACGACCTCTATGAGACATCCAACTACCAGGACATCGCTTACCTCGGAGAGCCTATCTCCCTCCCTACCCAGCGTATGGAGGTCGGCGCACCTCTTGGACAGTGGTTCGGTCTCAAGGCCGTAGGCGTCTCTGACAACGGTCTCTGGCTCATCGAGCATCCTGAGACAAAGGAAGTCGTAGAGCTCACCGACGGTATGCTTACCGACAAGACATGGCACCAGTACCTTGGTAACGCCATCCCTAAGATGAACTTCGGTTGGAACCATACCTTCAACTACAGGAACTTCGACCTCGCTCTCCAGTTCTCCGGCCAGTTCGGTGCGAAGATCCTCAACGAGGCGCGTGCATACTACGAGAACAACGCCGTCTCTTACAACCGTCTCAAGTCAGCATCTGACAAGCAGTTCGGCCAGAACGTCCTCTCTGTTGCACAGAAGCAGACCTTCACAAGCTACCATCTCGAGAGCGGCAACTACCTCAAGCTCGCCAACGTAACCTTCGGCTACAACGTTCCTGTAAAGGCCAATGCCTACATCAAGGGTGTACGTGTATATGCTTCAGCAGGCAACCTCTTCACAATCACCAAGTACAGCGGACTTGACCCTGAGATGACAAACTCAGACCCTCAGTACTCAGGTATCGACTCACGTGACAAGTACCCTTCAATCCGTACTTTCACCGCAGGTGTAAACATCAACTTCTAAACGATTGTTCACATGAAGTCAATTATCAACAAAATCATAATCGCAGGTATGGCTGCCGCAGTCAGCTACAGCTGTACCAACCTTGACGAGACCCTCTACTCAAACATCTCTTCAGAGACACATGAGTTCACAGAGCAGGAGCTCGCAGCCACAATCGCACCTGTATACAGCAAGCTCCGTGACGTATGCTGGGGATGGTTCGGTTCATTCGACCTCAATGACATGAGCTCAGACGTATGGGGCGTCCCGAACCGTATCGGTATCGGCTGGGGTGACCTCTACATTCCTTTCCACAAGCATCAGTTCAACAGTGAGCTCGGTTTCATCGAGGTATCATGGGATGAGAACTACGGTGGAATCAACGCCTGCAACAAGGCTCTTGCAAACGAAGCCATCGCTAACAACAAGGCAACAGCAGCACAGATCCGCGCATTCCGCGTGCTCTACTACTATAACCTCTTCAGCGCATTCCGCAACATTCCTCTCGACCTTTCATTCGACCATGAGGACGGATGGCTTCCTGAGCAGTCAAAGTCAGAGGATACATTCAACTGGATGGTGACAGAGCTCCAGGAGATCGCAGACGACTGTCCTGAGGATGCAGAGCTCGGAAAGATGAGCAAGTATGCAGCACACATGATCCTCGCAAAGCTTTACCTCAACCACAACGCATGGTTCAAGGACGACAGCGACAAGTCATGGTACCAGAAGGCCCTCGATGAGATCGACATAGTCATCTCAGGTCCTTTCTCACTCGCTCCGACCTACGACGCTAACTTCAAGCAGAGCATCGCAGGCAACAAGGAGATCATCTTCGGTCTTCCTTTCGAGGAGAAATATGCAGGCGGCAACTACTATGCAAACCTCTGGCACCACACCGCGATCCGTCAGCGCTGGGGATTCTCAGGCTGGGCTACAAACGGCGGTATCGTATTCCCTCAGTTCCTCGACATCTACGAGAAGGGTGACAAGCGTTTCGACCTCACATGGACAGGCGGTCCTCAGTTCGCAGCTGACGGCTCTCCTATCATGGTAGACGGCAAGCAGGCTGAGTACACCAGAGAGATCCGCTCTATCGACAACCCAGGCTGCTACCCATTCGAGGGCTACGCACTCATCAAGTATGAGATCGTATCAGGTCCAAGAGGCACATCATACGATGACGTAGCTTACTTCCGTCTTGCAGAGGCTTACTACATCAAGGCCGAGTGTCTCCTCCGTCTGAACAAGAACCTCGACGAGGCTGCCGAGCTCGTGACCGCAGTACGCCAGAGAGCATTCAGCAACCCAGAGGATGCAAAGATCACAGCCGAGCAGCTCATGGGTGGTTCAAGATATGACTACGGCCACAGGGAGAACACAGCCGAGGTGAATCAGCCAGACAACTGGATCATCACACATGAAGGTGGCGCTGACATCGAGCTCGGAGGTCTCCTCGACGAGTACGCAATCGAGTTCGTAGCAGAGCAGCATCGTCGTGACTGTCTCATCCGCTTCAACATCAAGGGCAGCGACATGAACGTATACTGCGGCAAGTCATGGTTCTGCAAGGATGCAGAGCCTGATCGCCACAGCGACATCTTCCCTATCCCTAAGTTCGCGATGGACGGTAACCCTAAGCTCAAGCAGAACCCTGGTTACGACGGCGTTCCTGTACAGTAATCCAACTTAAGCCAGAGTGCCCAACGCTCTGGCTTTCAATACAATAGCAAAAGTCCTGTAGGTCGAATCGACCTACAGGACTTTTGTTAAAGCAATATGTATCAAGCACTTAAGCGCTCTTAACGGGCATTCATCTTCTTTTCAAAGCACTCGATGGTGTTCTCCATCAGGCAGGTGATGGTCATTGGGCCGACGCCGCCAGGGACTGGAGTGATGACAGAAGCCTTTGGCTCGATTGCTTCGAAATCCACGTCTCCGCAGAGCTTTCCTGTCTCAGGGATGCGGTTCACACCTACGTCAATGACCACTGCACCAGGGGCTACCATGTCCTCGGTCACGAACTTCGCCTTTCCGATTGCGACCACAAGGATCTCGGCCTGACGGGTGATCTCGGCCATATTCTGTGTCCTTGAGTGGCAGATCGTGACTGTCGCGTTGCGGTCGAGAAGGAGCTTGGCTACAGGGAGGCCTACGATCTGGCTGCGGCCGATGACGACAGCTCTCTTGCCGCTGATCTCGATGCCTGCCTCGTCGAGCATCCTGATGATGCCCTTAGGGGTACATGCCACGGTACATGGCTGCTTCATCCAGAGTGCAGCTACGTTGAGAGGGTGGAAACCGTCGACGTCCTTGGACTTGTCGATCGCCGCGATTATGCGGTCCTCGTTGATATGCTTAGGAAGAGGAAGCTGGACAAGGATTCCGTCTACGCTATCGTCTGCGTTGAGCTCGGCGATGAGAGCGAGGAGTTCTTCCTCTGAAATTGTTGCGGGGCGGAGGATGGTGGTGTTCCTGATTCCTACCACCTCACATGCCTTGCCTTTGCCCTTCACGTATGACTGGCTGGCAGGATCTTCTCCGACAAGGATTACAACCAGATGCGGCACTCTGCCGTACTTCTGGGGGAATGTTGCGACCTTTTCGGCCATCTCAGCCTTCATTCTGGCTGACAAGTCTTTTCCGCTGATGATCATATCTTATCTGTCTGTTTGTTCTCAAAAAGGACATCGTAGATGTCAGATGGGCAAATATAACACAAAAAATACGTATATTCGCAAGATTAAGATACATTGACCATGAGAGATCTTTTCCTCACAAATACCCTTTCAAGAACAAAGGAACTTTTCAAGCCTGTAAACCCCGGCCATGTCGGAATGTACGTCTGCGGTCCGACCGTCTATGGCGACGCACATCTTGGACATGCAAGGCCAGGTGTGACATATGACGTCCTCCAGAGGCTTCTCAAGCACCTTGGCTACAAGGTGCGCTACGTCCGTAACATCACAGATGTAGGCCATCTCGAGCACGATGCTGACGAGGGAGAGGACAAGATCGCAAAGAAGGCAAGGCTCGAGCAGCTCGAACCTATGGAGGTCGTGCAGACCTACACATTCAGGTACCATGAGGCCATGCGCCTCCTCAACGTGGCGCCTCCTTCGATCGAGCCTAGGGCTTCAGGCCATATCATCGAGCAGATCGGGACCGTACAGACCATCCTCGACGCAGGCTATGCCTACGAAAGCAACGGCAGCATCTATTTCGATGTAGAGAAATACAACAAGGACCACCGCTATGGCATCCTTTCAGGACGCAACCTCGACGACACCCTCGAGGGCACAAGAGCGCTTGACGGACAGGGCGACAAGAAGGCTCCTTACGACTTCGCTCTCTGGAAGAAGGCGGAGCCTCAGCATATCATGAAATGGCCATCACCATGGGGAGAAGGCTTCCCAGGCTGGCATCTCGAGTGCTCAGTGATGGGAGAGAAGTACCTCGGACACGAGTTCGACATCCATGGTGGCGGAATGGACCTCATGTTCCCTCACCACGAGTGCGAGATCGCCCAGAACGTGGCTTCAAGGGGAACCCAGGGCGTACATTACTGGGTCCACAACAACATGATCACAATCAACGGACAGAAGATGGGCAAGTCGCTCGGCAACTTCATCACCCTGCCTCAGCTCTTTGCAGGCGACCACGCAAAGCTCGAACAGGCATACTCGCCGATGACCATCCGCTTCTTCATCCTCCAGGCCCACTACCGCAGCACCCTCGACTTCTCGAATGAGGCTCTCCAGGCCGCAGAGAAGGGTCTCAAGAGGATCATGCTCGCATACAAGGACCTCTGCAACCTGGCCGCAGCAGCCGGCGTGAAGCCTGAGATCAAGGGCACCGAAGGCAACCCTGCAGCAGCCATGGTCTATGGTGAGTTCATCGACGACCTCGCAGCCGACAAGTGCCCTGAGGGCACATCAGCAGAGATCAGCGCTCTCTACGACAAGATCTACGAGAACCTCTGCGACGACATGAACACCCCTATGGCACTCTCTCAGTTCTTCGAGGCAGTGCGCATCATCAACTCAGCCAAGGACGGCAGCATCAAGCTTGGCGCTGCTGACTACAGGACCCTCATCACTCTCTTCGACGACATCATCTTCGGTGTCATGGCTCTCCGCGACGAAAGTGCCGCAGCCGCTGCTGACGGCGGAAAGGACATCGTCGGAGGTCTTATGTCCATGGTACTCGAAGGCAGGGCCGCTGCAAAGGCAGCGAAGGACTGGGCCAGAAGCGACGCCATACGTGACCAGCTCAAGGCCCTTGGCATCAGCGTCAAGGACGGCAAGAACGGTGCTGAGTGGACAATCGAGTAGGACAGGGTACCATGAAACTGATATCTTGGAACGTAAACGGACTTAGAGCCTGCAACGGAAAGGGTTTCCAGGACTATTTCAAGGCTCTTGACGCAGATTTCTTCTGCATCCAGGAGACCAAGATGCAAGGCGGCCAGCTCGACCTCGAGTTCGATGGCTACGAGTCATACTGGGACTACGCCGAGAAGAAAGGCTACTCCGGTACAGCGATCTATACAAAGCACCATCCGCTCAGCGTAAGCTATGGCCTCGGGGTCGACGAGCATGACCATGAAGGCCGTGCAGTGACCCTCGAGATGGAGGATTTCTATCTCGTCTGCGTCTATGTACCTAATTCGCAGGACGGACTCCGCAGGCTTGAATACAGGATGCGCTGGGAGGACGACTTCCGTGCATACGTCACCCGTCTCGCCACGAAGAAAGGCGTGATAATCTGTGGCGACATGAACGTCGCCCACAACGAGATCGACCTCAAGAACCCTGCGACCAACCATATGAGCGCCGGCTTCTCAGACGAGGAGAGGGCGAAGATGACCGAGCTTCTCGGAGCTGGTTTCGTCGACACATGGAGATTCCAGCATCCGGACGAAGTGAAGTACTCATGGTGGTCATACAGGATGAGGGCACGCGAGAGGAACGTGGGCTGGCGTATCGACTACTTCCTCGTCTCCGAGAATCTCAAGGAAAGGATCGCAGGCACCGAGATCCACAACGACATCGAAGGTTCAGACCACTGTCCTGTGGAACTTGTAATGGAATAAGAATGAAGCCGGCCCATTGATGGGCCGGCTTCTTCATTTGCATCAAGGCAGGAACTACGCTCCGAGACATCTGTTGATATGACCGGCATGGTGGCCGAGAAGGAGGACATGGTGGTTGCCAAGTGGCTCTGTCAGCATATAGTCCTTGAGACCTTCCGCCTTTACCACGACCTGTGTGCGGCAGAGATTGCCCTCATACTGATTGTTGACCAGCTCGACATCCCTCACGACATAATGAGTCAGGTCTGAACCGATCTTGAACAGGGTCGCAGGGCCTGATGGAAGCTCACCATGGACAGCGACTCCTATAGAAGACTCGAAATGGGTGTCATAGACATATCTGTCGACCATATTCAGAGGAACCGTGCAGTGGGCGAAAAGAAGCTTGTCGCCGCTGGCCTGCGAGAGATTGACCTGGAAGCCAGGCTGGCCTGTCACCGCCTGAGCGACAGCCATGGTCAGCAAAGCTGGGACGTCGCCCTCACATGTGCCTGTGATGCCCTCGGAATTAAGGATCGCAAGTGCCATGCAGCCGGTGTTGCTGATTGCCGTAAGAAGATCGAAGCAGCGTATGGTAAGACCGTCCAGAGAGTACTTCGCGACGATTCTCCTGAGTGCGCTGTAGACCATCAGAGCGTCGTTGAAGCTCTTTTCTGAGATAGGCTTTCCGAACTTAGGATCGTTCATAGGATTGAGTGCCGGAAGCGGTTCCATGATGCCCTTGCCGTACTCCTCTAGAAGCTCTTCCATAGGGATGTCGACGATCTCGACAGCAAGCATCTTCATTGCCCTGGCATAGTCCACATTGCTGCTGATAAGCCAGTCCGACGGCTTTCCTACCACTCCGAGCTTCTTGCCCTTGAGCATGTCCGTATCTGAGAGCGGAATGCGCTGAGTATACCTGAATTCATCCGATCCGCCTGCGAGAGCGGCAACGATCATAGCTGGGTCACCATGTACGATCTCACCCTCGATCTTGTTCTGGCACAGGTACGAGAGGATCTCCATCGACGCAGCGAGAGAGTTGCTCTTGCCGCTTGTAAGAAGCCTTACCTTCTTTCCTCCAGGGATGACCGGAGTACCATCCTTGCAGAAGACAGACTTGAAGATGCCCTCCGTACCGCCTGTACGCACATAGATTACGTCGTCGCCCTGACCATAGTCAGAGAAATCTGCATCCTTATAGCAGAAAGGTTCTCCGAGGACAGCCTCGATATCCTTGATGAATTTCTCCTGACGGGCAACCATACCCATTTCCCCGTGGAGATCAGAAGTCAATGTATAAAGGTTCATATCTATAGTATTTGTTTCTTGAATGTTTCACTGAAATAGCCCCAGAGACCGCATACCATCTGCATAAGGGCCTGGCTTTCATGCGAAAGAGTCGCGAAGACGATGCCGACCGGCATAGGGATGCCGTAGACAGAAAGCAAGGCAAGAGATACGAGGTAATGGTAGGCCCCGAAACCTCCAGGGACCGGGACGAGCGAGCTGACCGAGCCGACCGTCATAAGGAAAAGAGCGTCGACGAGGCCCATCGATCCGAGTGCGGACACGACAGACGGGTCCATGGTACCTGCCCCGTCGCCTATGCCCTGCACCGCCCATATTATCGATGCGGCGGTCATCCAGTAGCAGGCCCAGATTCCTACAGTAAGGACGATGAACATCCATCCTGATTCCATATGGAGGCAGGAGACGACACCTTCCCATATTCCCCTGACAATCTTCCAGATGCGCCCGAAAAGGCCGACGCGTTCCCTGAGAGCCCATACAAGGCAGAGGCCCAGGGATGCGGCAGCTGCCATGGACACGAGCAGCCATGGGACGCTCATCGAGCCGAGCGCCTGACCGATGACGTTCTCCTTGAAGAAGCCGCCGAAGCGCTTCCAGGTCGAGGCGAGCACCAGACAGAGGCACAGCAGCATGGTCAATGTATCCCATGCGCGTTCCAGGACCACAGTGCCTATCACCTTGTCGTACGAGGCCCTGCGGTGGCCGTCCGGACCTTTCTCAGAGGCCTTGGTGATGAAGCCGCAGCGGACGAATTCTCCGGCGCGCGGAAGGACCAGGTTGGCCAGGTAGCCGATATTGACGGAATTGAAGCAGACCCTGCGGCTGATGGACGGGTCGACAGGGCCCAGGAGCATGCGCCACCTGATTGCCCTGAGCCAGAAGGACAGCACTCCGACTGCCATCGAGAGGACCACGAAGCCCCATCGGCAGCTCTCGAGCGCAGACGTGAAGTCAGCCCACCTTACGTTCCTGAAACAGGCGTAGAGCAGGATGACGGCGACTGCCGCAGATACGGAGTATCTCAGTATGTTCTTCAGTTTGTCCGGCATTTGGGCAAAGTTAGGAAAATTTATACTAACTTTGTAATTCAACCTTTGTTACGGAGATGAAGTCAATTTTGGGAATCGGCAACGCACTGACAGACATCCTGGCAGTACTTCCGGACGACACTTTGCTTGAAAGATACCACCTTCCTAAGGGCAGCATGCAGCATGTCGACATGGAGACAGGCGACAAGATCTGGGATGCCCTCAAGGAGTATGGTGTAAAATACGTTCCAGGCGGATCTGCAGCCAACACTGTGACCTGCACATCGATCTTCGGGATGCCTTCGGGCTATATCGGGAAGATCGGAAACGACGAGCTTGGACACCTCTTCAAGAGCACCATGGAGCAGTATGGAGTAAAGACCACCATGCTCTACGGCACAAAGTCTTCCGGCCGATGCATGGCATTCATCACAGAGGCCAACGCAGAGAGGACATTCGCCGACTACATGGGCGCAGCGCTCGAGATGAAGCCTGAGGACCTCAGGCCTGAGTACTTCCAGGGCTACGACTACTTCCACCTCGAGGGTTACCTCGTACAGGACCAGGAGCTCATCAGCAGAGCCGCGCAGCTGGCCAAGGAAGCAGGGTGCATAGTCTCGATCGACATGGCTTCATACAATGTCGTAGAGTCGAATGACGCATTCCTCCACAACCTCGTCGACAACTATGTCGACATCGTCTTTGCAAACGAGACCGAGGCGCGTGCATTCACCCATATGGAACCGCGCGAGGCGATCAATGAGATCGCAAAGCACTGCGACATCGCAGTAGTGAAGGTCGGAAAGGACGGCTCGATGGTCCAGAGGGGCGACGAGTTCCACTTCATCGAGGCTTGTCCGGCAAAGCCTGTCGACGCGACAGGAGCAGGCGACACCTATGCGGCCGGCTTCATGTACGGTCTTGCGCAGGACCTCCCGCTCGATGTCTGCGCACAGATAGGTTCTACCATCGCAGCCAAGGTCGTCGAGGTCATCGGCACAAAGATCGACGTTCCGAGATGGAGGGAGGCAAAAATTGAGATCAACAAGTTGATCGCAGCTAACACTAAGTAGATGAATTTAATAGAGAGCATAAAGGATTTCATGAGGCGAAGGGCGTTGAAGAAGAACGCCAGCACCGTACCCACGAAGATCAAGGCACTGTCGCTCATCAGGACGGCTGTGACCGTAATCGACGTGGAGGACACCTCCTTCGATGCCTGCAAGGAATCAATACTCGCGTTCTACCGCGAGCATAAGATCAAGGGAGAGATCTTCTTCTTTGATTTCCGCAAGATCACAAGCGAGGAAAGGCTCATCACCAGTATCACCAACACAGTCCTCAAGAAGGACATCAACTGGTATGGCAGGCCATCTGCCGAGAAGATGAAGTACATCGACAACCTCAATCCTGACATGTTCATCTCCCTCATCAAGGGCACCGACTTCCCTATCGAGTACATGGCAAAATACTGCCGCGCAAGCTTCAAGGTAGGCAGGACCCAGCTCCCAGGCAACGTCTACGACCTCGTAGTCTCAGACCCTAAGAGCAAGGACTACTCAGAAGCCGAGGTATTCGAGGGCATCAAGAAATACATCAAGGTAGTCACCGAGAACAATTAGTCACAAATGAGTTTGATAAAAGACATCATCGTAGCGCTCAAGGGTTTCGGCATGGGCGCTGCTAATGTAATACCTGGAGTGTCAGGAGGTACCATAGCCCTCCTTACAGGCATATTCGGACGCATCATCGAGTGTCTCAATTCCCTCATGGAGATCGAGACATGGAAGCTCATCCTCAAAGGACAGTGGAAGGAATTCTGGAAGAAGGTCGACGGACGTTTCCTCGTCGCACTCTTCATCGGAGTCGTAGCCAGCATCTTCTCCCTTGCAAGGCTGATGGAGTACGTCCTCAACTACTACCCTGTCCAGACATGGGCATTCTTCTTCGGAATGATCGCAGCGTCAGGAGTAGTCATGCTGATGGGCATCAAGGGTTGGAAAGCTGTCGACGTCCTCTGGGCGGTCCTCGGTCTCGTGCTGGGCGTGCTTATCTGCACCCTCTCCCCTACCACCACCCCTGACGACCTCTGGTTCATCGCAATCATCGGAGCGATCGCTATCTGCACGATGATCCTTCCCGGTGTATCCGGAAGCTTCATCCTTCTGATATTCGGCAAGTACGAATACATAATGAACGCCGTCAACGAGATGAACATCCCTGTCCTGATCGCCCTGGTGATAGGCTGCGGTGTGGGAATCCTCGCCTTCTCGAAGTTCCTCCACTGGCTCCTCGCCCGTTTCGAGAGGCAGACCATGCTCGTTCTTCTCGGCTTCGTCATCGGTTCGCTGGTAAGGGTATGGCCATGGAGTGATCCGTCCGCCATCATCAAGGCCCAGCTTCTTCAGCAAGGTGCTGAGAAAGAGGCAGCAAGAGAGGCAGTCGCAGCTCTCGTGGAATCAGGGCAGAATCTCGAGCCGCTCATCACCGATGTCCATTACCTCGGAGCGGTCCTCTTCGCATTCGTCGGCATCGCAGTTGTCGGAGCACTTGAGTATTTCGGCAACAAGAAGGAGGCATAATATTTTGAAATATCGGAATATTTCGTATATTTGCAGTCCATTTCAGTAAGCCAGCGTCGGGAAACCGACCTGCATGAGATGAGGGACGGTTCCGTAGCTCAGCTGGATAGAGCAACAGATTTCTAATCTGTGGGTCTAGGGTTCGAATCCCTACGGAATCACTCAAGCAAGCCTGTCGAGAATTCGACAGGCTTTTTTCGTGATTCCGTAGGCGTCAAGAGCTTGTCTCTTGTAAGCAAGGAATCATGGAAAAAGCCGTTGCGAGCATAGCTCGCAGGCTTGCTTGAGTGAATGTGCCCTCGCAGGGCCAGGGAAAAGGCTCGCGCAGCGAGGCTAATTCCTACGGTCCTGCGGCAACCTCAGGACTCCTGCCTGTCTTCACTACTCCACTCTCCTTCCCTCCTCCCCTAATCCTCTCCCACCTACCTCACTTTTCGCCCATTCTGACATAGGTGGGAGTTTAAAACACCCACCTACTCCAGAAATCAGCAAAAATGACATAGGTGGGTCACCAACGAATAGTACTTTTCGCTATCTTCGTCGTCCTATTAGAAAAGATCAATATGAAAAACAAGACACGAATACTCACATTTGCCATGAAGGCGGCTCTGACAGTTGCCATGGTCATGACATCAGCCTCGGCATATGCTCAGAGGAGAGAAAAGAACGTATATTCGAACCACTCGATCTCAGCGCAGCTCATCGGACTCGAATACAGCTACGAGCAATGCCTCGGTGGCAACTGGTCGCTCATCGGAAGAGCAGGTCTGGCACCTGTGGGTGCCGAAATCAACTATGACCTTGAGTCCTCTTCATATAACGTGTATCTGCTCCCGGCAGTCACCCTCGAGCCGAGAATCTACACCAGCATGAGACGGCGTATCGAAATGGGCAGGGACACCTATAACAATGCCGCCGATTTCGTGGCGTTCCGTTCACAGGTCTTCATGACCGGCGACGGCGTCAACCTCGGTTTCACACCGATGTACGGAATCAGACGCAGTTCAGGAATCCACTGGATGCACGAGTTCACCTTCGGTGCGAGGGTCAACATCGGCGAATACAGCGGACTCACTCCTCACCTCCAGTACAGGATCGGATTTACATTCTAAGAACATCATGAAGACTAATGCACTTATTCTTTCCATCCTCCTGCTCCTCCCGATCATGGGAACGAGAGCGGCGGCCCAGACTGTGACTGTATCGGCCGACGAGACGAAGATATACCACTATGAGAACGCGACTACCAGCACGGAGGGCCAGCGATACGAGATCGTTCGACTGCCCGACACCGGAAGACCCGCGTTCAGGCTTGACAAGGTCACAGGCCAGGTCTGGTATCTGATGGTGGGTTCCATCAATAAATACCAGGTCCTGGAGCACGATCCCTCAGAGCTTGACATCGCTGAAGATGGACAGATCAACTACCAGTTGCTTGTAGACAGTGCGACCCATGCAGTCCTGCTGAACCTCAACACTGGAATCATGTGGGAATACTACACCGCGTTGCTGGCAAAGAACGAGAGGTTCAAGCTGATGGAAGAGCGATAGCGACCCATCGACCCATCGACCCTATCCCACCTAACCCACCTAACCCACCTACCTCACTTTTCACCTAATCTGACATAGGTGGGAGTAAAAAACTCCCACCTATTCCATTTTTCAGCAAAAATGACGTAGGTGGGAACATATGCGTAGGTGGAAATGTCCGTAGAGTGGGAATGTCCGTAGAGTGGATGTGAAGAGGCGGGATGGAAGGCAGGAAAGCCCTGCCTGCCCGCCTGCTAAACCTATATCTTCTTTCCCCAGTAGGTCTTGTCCTTGCCGTGGGCTCCGTAGACGATAGTCTGGGTGCGTGGGGTGGCCTCCCAATCGCATTCGCGAGAGAGGTAAAGGGTCACGCCGTTCGAGGTAGTGACAGTGTTCTTCGCAGCGTCAAAGGTCCATGTCGCCCCGCTCCACGGTCCACCGCTGATCTTTCCGTCAGCAGTGAAGGACATCGTGACAGAGGTCCTCTGCTCAGCATACTTATAAGAGAGGTCGATGTGCTCCCATGTTCCTACGATATCCTCCTTCCTGATCTCGTTCTGAGGGACCGCGCCATAGCGCTCAGGAAGTACGATAGGCCAACCTGTCTCAGTCCAGATGATCCTGCGGATCTGGCCAAGCATGACCGCGTTCGGAGCAGCGCCGCCGGCATTGTCAGGGAAACGGCCCTGGGATGCGAAGAACCAGTTGTCATTGCCGTCGTCAAATACGGCGCAGTGGCTGATTCCGACCCAGCCGGAACCCTTGCTGAACCTGTATGGATGGGTCTCTATAGGATATGCCTGGACAAGGTCGATAGCAGATGAGCCATTGATGTCGACATATGGTCCATCCACATTCTTCGAGCGGACTACTCTTGTATTATAGGCTACAGAAAGCTCATCATACGCGATGAAGAGATAGTAATAGCCATCATGGTACACTACCTCAGGGCCTTCCGAACCCTGCCAGCGTCCGCCACGGGTCTCGATCTGCTTTCCATAAGGAGCGATCTCATCGGCCGTTCCCCAAGGATTCGGCAGTTCGGCGAGGGTCTTGCCTGTCTCCGGATTGAGCTGCACTGCAGCGATTCCGCTGTGCCAGCTGCCATAGATCAGCCAATGCTCGCCCTCTGGAGTGACGATATACGAAGGATCGATAGCGTTGAACTTGAAATAGCCGTCCCAGTCAGTCGGCGAGCTTCTTTTCCAGTTCTTTCCAAGGTCTGAAGACGAGCAGATGACGAATCCCTTGTCCTCCCACTTGTTGCTTGCGGGATCAGCGGTCTCCATCATTCCGATGTAGGCTCTCTCGGTCCAGGTTCCGTCAAAGGCTGTGGAAACAGGCTTGCCGTTGCCGATGTAGTTGTCCATAATGACAGAATAATACATCCTGTAGACGGTCTTGCCACCCACGGTCACCTTGCGTGCCGTAGGGGCCCAGAAGGCGTTCTGAGGCTGTGTGACAGCCGGAAGGCCAAGCGCCGTGCGGTATTCATTGCACTTGGCAAGTACCCACGAAGGGGTTGAATTCAAGGTCGCACCGAGATACTCCCAGTCGATCAGGTTCTTCGAACGGCGTCCATGAAGATGGCCGTGGCCCTCATGCGCATTTCCGAACGAAGCGTCCGTCTGATACATGTAGTAATAGCCGTCATCGGCGAGCATCACTGTAGGATCATGGACATTTGCGAGGTTCCATTCAGCACGATGGCTCCAGTCCGAGATCGACCTGTAGTCATCGGCATACTTTGGTGCTATATAATCATCAAGGTCAGAAGATGCCGCAGTCTCGAACTTTGTCTGTTCTGAATAGCTTGTCGAGCCTGCCATTATATAAGCTCTTACGTAATAAGTAGTACCTGCCTTGAGTCCAGATAGGCTTGCCTTGAAATCAGAGCCGGTACATGCCACGTTATAGGCGGAGATGGTAGGATTCTCCTTCTCGCTATACACGAAGCCTTTCTTGGTGATCTTGTCAGCCGACATTGTCGTCGTCGATGACACGGTCACGCTTTTAGGCTGGATATCGCTCACCACTGGAGCTGTAATCTCAGTCTTGACAGGCTCGACAGGCTTTTCTTCTCCACCTGGTTTGTTTTCCGGATCCGCATTACCTCCACATGCGACAGCCAGGACGGCTGCCGCAAGGAAGGTTGACATGTTTAAGAGCTTGTTGAAATCCATATCGGGAAAATGTTACTTCACAACTGGGTGCACGTTCCACTTTGCGAGGAATTCCTCGGCGTTGTCGTGGTTGTCGTTCGCAGAGTTGCCGGTAAGTTTAGGGTTTGCGTTGAGAGTTCCCTGGAATATCGGGAAGTACTCGTGGCCTGGCTTGAAATACTTGTAGGAATAGTCCTTTGCAGTATCGACGGTAAGCTCCTCTGAGCTTGCCTCCGGCTGGAGAAGATAAGCACTATGCTGGCTGATCTGGTCAAGACGCTCCTGATTGTAGAAGAAGCCCCAGCGGATGAGGTCGATGCCACGGCCGTTCTCACAACCGAACTCCTTTGGACGCTCAACGTTCGCGATCTGCTCGAAGAGAGCATCTGCTGTAGTGAAGTCAGAGCTCTTGAGGTCAGGAAGTGCCACACGGCGACGTACCTCGTTGATCCAGCCGAGAGCGAGATCTGAAGGACCGTGAAGCTCGTTCTCGCACTCTGCAGCACGGAGAAGCACGTCACTGTAGCGCATGAGTCGGAGGTTCACACCGCACTTGAGGCCTGTCACGATATCCTTGTAGATGTTGTTGCGTGCATTGGTATTCTTTGCGATCACAAGACCACCGTTAGCTGCGTTGGTAACAGGAGATGCAGAGATCTCTTCTGTGTAGATGACATTGCAGCGTGGGTCACCCTTAGGGTATGCAGCAGTCTTCGCACCTGTATAGCTGTTGTACTCAGACTCGTATGAAGCGATGGTCCAATAGAGTCTTGGGTCGAGGGTACCGTCGGTACATCTCTCAGCCTTGAAAAGGTTGTAGAGCCATGGTGACGCCGCAAGGTCGCCCCAGCTGCCGTTTGCTGCAGGGCCGCAGTTGCTTTCCACTGCATGTCCCTGAGAAGCATTCCTGGAGATGTTGACAGGAGTCCACTCGTCGTCGGTACCGCCCTTGCCATAGTCCATGAACTGTACCTCGAAGAGGCTCTCGGAATTGTTCTCGAACTCAACGCCCTCCTTGAAGTTCATACCGTAGTCCGGCATGAGCTCGTAGTGGCCGTACTTGCCATCGATGATGTCGGTGAGGACATCAAGGGCCTCAGCATACTTATGACGGAACATATATGAGCGCGCAAGATAACCTGCCGCCGCGCCACATGTCGCACGGCCTGTAGCCCACTCACCGCCCTTGTCACGGCTTGGAAGGAGTGTCATCGCCTCGGCGAGATCCGCGTCGATGAGGTCGAACACCTCGTCCTGCTCTACGTTTGCAGAGAACATGGTCTCGAGTGAAGAGTACTGGCTGTAGTCAGTGAAGAGAGGGACTCTCTGGTAGTAGGTGGCAAGCTCATAGTAAGCGAGTGACCTGAGGAAGAGGGCCTGGCCCTTGATCTGATTGTATGCCTCGCTGCCTGGCTTCACAGCTGTCTCGACCTTGAGGAGGACGTAGTTACAGCGGTTCACCACATGGAAGCAGTCACGCCAGATCCACTGGCAGCCGATCTCATCGGTATTGGCGACATTGAGGTTGTCATATGGAAGGTACCATACCTGGCCTGGATTGTAGACCTCGTCACCACGTACAGCGTCCATTGTATAGCCGACACGTGCGAAGGTTCCTTCAAGACGGATTCGGTTGTAGCATGAGATGATGGCCTCCTTGAGGTCAGACTCGCTGTTGCCGAAGTCGTATGTTGTCTGGTTGTTAGGGTTCTTGACGTCAAGCGCACCGCTGCATGAAGCCATGCCGAGAGCGATAGTCGCTGCCCCGAGAATATTTATGATCTTTTTCATATTCATTATCCTGTTCAAGATTCAACTTTAGAATGAAAGCTTAGCTCCGAGCATGAATGTCATTGGAGTAGGGTATGAACAGTAGTTGTAGCCTGGAGTGAATGTACCGCCGGCGAAGTCAATGTTGTAACCCTTGTAAGCTGTGAGAGTGTAGAGGTTCTGGGCTGTAAGGTATACACGTACACCTGAGATGAGACCCTTGAACCAGTCATCCTTGAAGTTGTAGCCGATCTCGACATTGGAGATCTTCCAATATGCGCCATTCTGGAGGAATCGTGCGCTGAAGAGGTCGTTTGAGATAGAACCTGTGCTTGCGTATGCTACTCGCGGAGTAGTCGTGCTGTGGTTCTCAGGAGTCCAGGCTCCCATGAGCTCGGTGCTCTTGTTTGCAAGGCCGTATGATCCGCGGAGAGCCATGTCGACATAGTCAAGTACCTTGAAGCCGGCTGCACCGAAGGTAGAGACGTTGATGTCGAAGTTCTTGTACTCGAGACGGAAACCGAGACCGAAGTTGACCTTAGGCATACCGCTTGCGAGGAAATCCTGGTCAGAGTCAGTGATCTGTCCGTCGCCGTTCACGTCGATATATCTTACGTCACCTGGCTGAGCGCCGTTCTGGTTGACGAACTTGCCTTCCTTGTTGAAGTTGTTGTCGATCTCGTCCTGAGACTGGAAGATGCCGTCGAACACATAGCCATAGAAGCGGCCTACCTCCTGACCTACGACTGTACGGCAGAAACCGTCTGTACGGCCTTCACCTGAGACGCCGAGTGAGGTCACCTTGTTCTGAGGGATGGTGAGGTTACCGGTGATGTCATACTTGAGCTCGTTGTCATAGTTATGGAAACCGGCTGAAAGCTCGAAGCCTGAATTGACCATGGTAGCCGCATTCATGGTGACGCTGCCGTTTGTCGCGCCTGCCTCTGCAGGGACTGCCACGCTGTAGAGGAGGTCCTCAGATACAGATCTGTAGTAGTCTGCGTTGATCTCGAGCTTGCCACCGAACATTGCGTAGTCCACACCGACGTCGAGAGTCTTCTTCTTCTCCCAGCGGATAGCTGTGTTGACATAGTTAGAGACTGCAGAGCCTGTCACCTTGTTGCCACCGAAGCTGTATGAGTAGTCGCCACGTGCCATTGTGTCCATGTACTGATATTCACCGATGTTCTCGTTACCGAGGATACCGTAGCTGGCACGGAGCTTAAGAAGGCTTACAGTGTGAGGATCAACCTTGAAGAAGTTCTCCTTGTCGATTCTCCAACCTGCAGAGAATGAAGGGAACCAGTCCCAACGGTCGTCTGAAGAAAGACGGCTTGAACCATCACGACGTACGGTTGCCTGGAGAAGGTACCTGCTGTCATAGTCGTAGTTGAGACGGCCGATGTAGGAAGCAAGGACGTGCTCGCTCTCGTAGCTGCCTGCGTTTCTGGTCTCACCGTTGCCTACCTGGAGGTAGTATGGCTCAGGCATGTTGATACCTGTACCTGTGAGATTGTGGTAGTACTCACGCTCGAAGGTCTGGCCTACGACTGCGTTGATGTGGTGGTTGCCGACCTTTCCGTCGTATGTGAGATAATTCTCGACGAGACCGTCAGTGTATGTACGGTAACCCTCAGAGAGAGTCTCATTTGTCTTGGAAAGGTAGTTTGTAGTACTCTGGATGAAAGCAGGGATGAATGTGAAATCCTTTGCGAAAGTCCTGCTGTATGAGACGTTGAGGTTGTAAGAGAGGCTGTGGTTCTCCACACTCTTGCCGAACATTCCGAAGAGGTCGACATTAGCTGAACCTGTTGCCACTATACGGTCTACCACATTGTTTCTCTCAAGGAGATTGTTGGTAAGGAGAGGGTTGGTCATACGGAGGTCACCATGGACATAGTCAAGGTATGTACCGTAGCCGTAAGAGTCGTATGAGTAAGCAGATGCTGCACCGAGGATGCCGTCAAGGCACCATGTGCTCTCGTCGTATGCCTTCACTGTAGGAGGCATGAGGAGGGCTGAAGCCATCACAGGATACTGCTGGCCATAGAGACCCTGGACATACTCATTTGCATTTGAGAGACCCATGTTGTCCTGCTTGCTGTGGCTATATGTAACGCCTGTGCGGAGCTTGATGAACTTTACGTCCATGGTATTGTTCACACGTGCAGTGAAACGGTCATAGTTCGGACCGGCGCCCTCAAGTGTACCTCTCTGGCTGAAATAGTCGAGAGCGACGTTGTATGTGCTTGCGTCGCCGCCACCCGAAAGGTTGACATTATGGTTCTGACGCACACCGATCTTGAACATCTCATCATACCAGTTGGTATTGACCTGCTTTGGATCGATATAGTTCTCGCTGCCTACGATATATCCGCTTGGAGCGTCCATGTTGCTGTTGCCATAGGCCTGACGGATATGCTCTCCATACTGAGCTGAATCCATCACGTCGTATACGCCGCTCTTGATCTTGTCGATACCTGCATAGCCTGAGTAGTCTACTCTCATGCCCTGGTTCTTCTTTCCGCTCTTGGTGGTGATGATGATCACACCGTTGGCAGCACGTGAACCGTAGATAGCGGCAGCAGACGCGTCCTTGAGGACCTGGATGGTCTCGATATCGTTTGGTGAGAAGTCACGGATAGAGGTACCCATAGGGACACCGTCGATGACATAGAGAGGGCTGGTGTCACCGAAGCTGCCCAGACCACGGATGCGGACTGCAGGGTTTGCACCTGGCTGACCGTCTGATGTGATCTGCACACCGGCAACCTTACCCTCGAGCATTGTCGAGATGTTGCTGTTTGAGATCTTCTTCATCTGGTCTGCGTCTACGATAGATACAGAACCGGTAAGGTCGACCTTCTTCTGCGAACCGTAACCTACGACTACGATCTGGTCAAGGAGTGTGGACTCCGGTGTGAGATTGATCACGCCGAGGTCTGTACGGCCGTTCACTGCGATCTCCACAACCTCGAAACCGATAGAGGAAATCTGGATTGTAGCGTCTGCAGGGACCTGGAGAGAGAACTTACCGTCGATGTCGGTAGTTGTTCCAGTAGTTGTACCAGGGACGATGACACCCACGCCGATAGCCGGCTCACCGAACTCGTCGAGTACGGTACCTGTAACGGTCACCTTGTCCTGCTGCATTGCCTCGAAAGCAGCTGCATCAGCTGTGAAGCTTGCCATAGGGGCAGCTGCAAGCAATGCGCATACGAGTGATTTTGCAATTATATTTTTCATGATATTGATGCCTTTATATTATTCGTAGAGTACAAGGTAAGACTCCTCTGTCACGAGTGCCATCTGGAGATCGTCACTGTTTACTGTCATCACATAGCTCTGGAAATGCTCCTCGCCATCTGCATACTTCACGTCGTATCTGACAGCAGCGGTACCGTCTCCGTTGTTGGTCACGGTGATGTCGACCATAGACATGTTGAGGCTGCTCTTGAAGGAATCCCAGTTCCAGTTTGACTCAGCCTGTGCAGCGTCATATCCGCCGCCCCAGCCGAAGTGGTCCATACGTACTACGCCATACTCCTCGAGAGCAGCATTGCGGAGAATTGTACATGGGCTGTGGTAATTCTCGAGATTGTCAGAGTAAAGCATCATCTTAAGGGTCTTGCTCTCGCCTGCTGCGATGACATAGTCCTCTGAGAATGTGCTCCACCAGCCGTTTGTGAAGTCAGGGCTTCCTACAGCTGATGTACCCTTGATGACCTCGACCTCGCAAGTGGTCTCGATAGTAGAGGTTGAACCCTGGTAAGAGATCTTTACGGTCTGGTTTCCAGCCTCTGCAGGAACTTCACCGAACACGAGGTTCTCGTTGCTGATGACACCCTCTGAGCCGTCTGCGTAGGTTGCAGTCACCTCGACGCCCTCCGCATTGAAGCGTACCGGAGCGTCATATACATAGTATGTAGTATAAGAAGGAGCCTTTGACACCTCAAGTGCAGTAACTGCATTTACCACCTCAAGTGTATAGTAGCCATTGACAGGCTTGCATGAATTGCCCTGCTTTGTGACAGCGTATGAATATACGATTGTCTTCACTCCGACCGTAGTGAGGTCTGGTACTGTGAATGTCACAGCATCGATGTCGACCTGAGCGCTTGTACCGTCCTCATAAGTGACTGTAGCGACTGCGTTGCCGATAGCGTCCTCATCACCGATCTCAAGAAGGGTAGGATATCCTGTGACTACGATTCCGGTAGGATTCTGGTCAGGAATCTCCTCGATCTTGGTAGGAATGAGATATGCCTTCTTCATCTCGAACCAGCTCGCGTCAGTGGTGATGTTGATGAAGAATGGAGAAGCAGAGAAGCCTTCCTGCTGGTAGGTCTCGGTGATCTTGAAGTCATAGCCTTCTTTCTCAGCGACTGCTGTCATGACAACGAGACCCTGGGTTGAATGGTCAACCTCCACGGTCACGTACGCGTTATCCATAAAGTTGTCCTTGAAGTCATCCCAGTCTGCGAGCTTGCCCTCCTCGAAATAGTCGATAGAGAGGACACCTGGCCATGAGAATGCGTAGCCGTCTGCTCTTACCACGAAGTATTCCTGGTATGAGCTGTCGTCGTCTGTACCGTTACCTGCGACGTTTGTACATACTACGTTCCAGTTGTTCCAGTTCGAACCCTTGGAACTGTGATTGACGAACTCGAAGTGAAGAAGCTTTCCTGTCGGGACTTCGAAATGCTGAGAATGGTCAGCCCACCAGCCTGAAGAGAAATCTTCTGATCCGACGATTGCCTTTGTGATGTCGACGACGGTTGTGTCGCCATGGCTCTGAGCATTCTTCTCTGCTGCTATCGCATCGATCCTTTCCTGGAGATCTGCAGGTGCATTGACCTGGAACATATCTATCTCAGAACATCCGATAAATGCCGACGCCGCAAAAAAGAGTGCAGAGAATGCACCAAGCACCTTTGTAGACGTTTTCATTTTGTGATTGAGTTAATATTGGTTAAAAGTGTTGTCTTGTGTGTACTTTTTTCAGTGGTTACAGTAACACAGATGCAAAGATATGTACGAAAAACGCCTGTCGCAGTTTGATTTTAGACCTATTGGGTGGATTATTGTGCACCGATTTTCCCGAAGGAGCTTGGAGTCATGCCGACTTCCTTCAGGAAACACCTCGCGAAATACTTCGGATCATTGAACCCGGCCTCATATGCGATTTCCGAGATAGTCTTGTCGCCATGGTTGTTCATCAGCATCTCCTTCGCGATCGAAAGCCTGTAGTTTCGGATGAACTGACCGATGGACTGACCGAGGCTTTCCTGCATCTTCTTGTTCAGAAGAGTCTTGCTCATGCCGATTTCCTCGCAGAAAGTCGGAACGTCGAATTCCGGATCCTTATAATGCTCACGCACCACATCGATAGCCTTCTTGGCAAACTTGTCCTCTGCCGCATGGCTTTCCTGAAGCATCCTGTGTGCCGCCAGTTCCTCATTCTGGCGAAGAAGGACCATGTTCTGACGGGACAGTTCCTCCGCCTTTTGCTCCACGAGCTTTTTCTGAGTCTTGATCTCCGCCGTCCTTTCCTCTACGATCCGCTCAAGTTTCTCTTTCTGACGGAGGAGATTCCTCAGCCTGAGATCGTGGATCAGCATCAGGACTGCACTCACGACAAGAAGCAGTAACATATAGAACCACCATGAGTGGTAGAAATATGGTCTGACCCTCAGCGGAAGAGAAAGCAGACCCTCATCGGTTCCCTCACAGTCGACCGCCCTGACTTTAAGGACATAATGTCCTTTCCTGAGAGAATTGAATGCTACGAAATTCCTCTTTTCAGGAATGTCCGTCCATTCCTTGTCCTGTCCCTCGAGCAGGTAGCTGTAACGCACGGAAGAGTTCCCCTTGAGAGAAAGGTCGGAGAAACTGATCGTAACGGACTTGTCCCTCTCGTGAAGGTCAAGCCTTGTAAGATATGGATTATTGTCCCTCCTGCTACCTACCATGATCTCTGTGATGACCGGCCTTGGAGCCGCTGCGGAAAGCATATTCGTCGTCGGATCGATCACGCTGAGGCCTCCCGTACTGCCGAAATAGAGCAGGCCGTCCCGTCCTCTGAGCCCGGCATTCCAATAGAACTGGTTTGACACAAGTCCGTCCGCCTCCTTATAGGTAGTGAACATTCCGGTAGCAGGATTGAAGCGAGAAAGGCCGTTCTCAGTCGAGATCCACAGATTGCCTGACTGGTCCTCGAGAATATATTTCACAGAATCATTGGCAAGTCCGTCTGACGTGCTGTAGTTCACGAAACTCATCGCTCTCCCTTCCTCGACAAGCTTGTAGAAACCGTTTCCTGTACTTCCTACCCATATGGTCCCATCCTCGCCCTGTGCAATACAAGAGACCTTCTCCAGAGTACCTGACGCAGGATCGTCCAGCTTATTGCGCATATGTTTCACCGGAAAGACCTTCTTACCTGACACGACCGAGCTCTGTTTCAGGTCATAGACCTGCAATCCGGTCTGTCCTCCTATCCAGAGCCGTCCCCGCCTGTCAATCAGCGAGCCTATACATCCGAAGGACTGGTCATAGTCTGAATGATACGATTCCCCGGTATCGGGGTCAAAGTAAAACACACCTCCATTGCAGCCTACCCACATCAGATTGTTGTACGGGTCATATTCCATCGCTCCAATGAAGCTCAGATCCTCACCGGTCTCGCTGCAGGTCCTTATGTTCATGGCAACACGCATCGGGTCTTTCCCGTCAAGGACGTCGATTCCACCGCCCCAGCTTCCTACCCACATACGTCCCTGACCGTCACTGCAGAATTCACTGACAGAATTGTGGCTCAGGCCTCCGTCTGCGACCGTGAAACGTCTGAAGCCTGACCAAGCGTCTGACAGACAACTGATTCCACTTTCTACAGTTCCTACCCAGATACAGCCCTGAGCATCCTGATAGACAGCATTCACATTGTTTGGAGCGATCGAGCCCGGGACATTCCTCTGATGGACATAATTGTTGATGTCCAGCTGCTTCGGCCGGATCTGAATGATGCCTGCATTCTCGCTGCCTATCCATATATTCCTGCCATGGACTTCCATGCAGTTGATGAAATTACTGTTAAGAAGGCTCGGCGAGCCAGGGGTATAGATGATCCTCTCGAAGTCATCCTCAATCGGATTATAGACATTCAGACCAAGCAACGACGCCACAAGAATCTGATTATCAGATGTCAGCGCGATACATGTAAGATAATTCTGCGAAAGCGACGCAGGATCCCCGTCGTCGTGCATATAATGCTTGCCTACTCTGCCAGTGACATCATAGCGGTACACGCCTGCCGAAGTTGATATCCATACCTCATTGTCCTTTATCACGAAATCCGAGATATATGTACTCCTTCCACAATCAAGATTCTCAAGTATCCTCTTCGCCCCGACCGTGCCATCCTGAGCGGCACTCAACCTGAAGACCTGGCCATGGATTCCGATCCATACGCTTCCGTTTCTCTCGACGTCCTTTACCGTGACCGAATTTGAGAGTATCCTCTCATCCCTATATATATTACACGAAAGGACATCACCGACCTCGTCAAAGGCGATCCTGACCACATTCTCACCGATGACGGCCCAGATACAGCCGTCAGTTGACCTGGTGAGATATGACACATTTGCCGTCACGAGGTCCTGCGGGACCTTGTCCAGAATATCGCAGTTTGAGAAATCCTGAATACTGATGACATCCAGGCCGCCTTCAGAGCCGACCCAGATGCGCCTGAATGCATCTTCCTCAATATTATGCACGAAATTATTCCTGATCCTTGGCTGCCTGTTCGTCGAGATAGTGACAAAGCCATAGCCATCATACCTGCAGAGACCTCCTCCGGCCGTCGCCGCCCAGAGGAAGCCGGCATCATCAATGAGGATGTCATCGACATAACTGTTCGGCAGTCCATCTTCCGGAGTGATGAACCTTGCAAGTCGTCCTGATCCAAAGTCCTGCGCGTCGCAGACATTGCAGAGCACGCTGAATGTCAGGCTAAGGAGTGTAATAAGTGTGGTTATTTTCGATATCGTGGTTTTCATTTGTCCACCTTTTGCTACAAAGTTAGACATAAGTAGCAAAAATCGAAGGAATTCCTCCGATTCTCAAGAATCCCACCTGAAGCACCACGTTCCCCGTTTCATCGCCGAAATTCGGCGTTTCAACTAGAAAGGGCCTGAGACAGAAGGTTTGATGGGAAATTATTGCATACCTTTGCATTGTCCTAAAAAACTAACAATAATAAGCCTCTGACCGAGGTCTTGACTTATGAAAAAAACTATTCTTCTTTTTATTGCCGCATTGGCTTTCTGTGCATGCGAGCGTGATTTCGATGTAAAAGACCAGATGAGTGACGGAGTCGTCCGTATTTCCTTCGCACCGTCAAACGACCATGACTCAACCTTCTTCTACGTACAGGCGACTTCTCCGGTAAAGAACGGCTATAAGGCTGCGAAGACCGCCGGTGAGAGCGTGAGTGCTACTGTCAATGGCCAGGCCATCACCCTTGAAAAGGCTCCTCAGAGAAGCAGCAAGGACGGCTGCCAGGCCTACTGGACCGACTATAAGTTCCGCAGCGGAGACGAGATCATGGTAGAAGCCTCCATCCCTGGAATCGAGCCTGTCTACTCTTCGACTACAGTTCCAGCCTCATTCCCTGAGGTAAGATGGGACTGCCGCGCAGAAGACGGACAGATCTGCTTCGACATCGAGCACGGAGACACCCCGTCAGCATCCGGTTATTACGGAGTAGCTGTGATGGCACAGAGCAGCGATGGCTCGACATCTTATTGCACCCCTGAAGCAAGTGAGGGCCTGCACATTTTCCAGCCAGAGAGAATCAACGAGAACTGGCTGCAGGCAGAGTGCTGCAGCAAAGTCCTTGCCTGGAAAGACCTTCCAGGTAAGTCATCAAAGACTTGCAGACAGCTGATCAAGGTACTCAAGGCCGACGATGCCATCCGCTACAGGCTTATATTCTACAGCTTCGACGAAAACAGTTTCAATCACCTCAGGGCCCAGGAGAACATCCTCAACGACAAGTTCGCCATCCCTGGACTGGCACCAGTATCCTTCGCATTCACCAATGTCAGGAACGGAGCAGGTATCTGCGGTTCATATATCACCAGCGAAACCGACTGGTTCTTCATAAAATAAGACCACAATAAGAAAAAAATGCTATATTTGCGAGACTGACTCTTGTATCTTGTAAATATGGCAAACAGACTACCGTCCACGGCAGCACTGCTATTGCTTGCTATCTTAATATCTTTCAGTAATGCGTATGCCCAGCCAGCGGCGTATGCAGAAGGTGACTATGACATTGTCCTCGACTCTCTCGACGCATCCAGGATCTCCACTGACAGACATAAGACAGCAGCCCGTTCCCAGACCGGGCTTACAAGACTCGACTCCAGAAAGATCAACAACGGATTCGCACTTTTCAATTCCCCTGACGTCATAAAGACCATCCAGCGCCTTCCAGGAGTCGCATCCGGGACTGAACTTCTTTCGGGGCTCTATGTCCATGGAGGCACCGGCAGCGACAACCTGTATCTCCTCGATGGAATGCCGCTATATTCGGCAAGCCACCTGATCGGCCTTTTCTCATCATTCAACCCGGACGTCATAGAGAACGTGGATTTCTACAAGAGCGGATTCCCTGCAAGATATGGAGGCAGGCTCTCGTCCGTCGTGGACGTCAGCACCAGGGAAGGCGGCATGTACGAGTGGCATGGAAACGTATCCATAGGTCTGATAGACGGCCGCTTCCAGATCGACGGTCCGATAGTCAAAGGCAGGACATCGGTCAATTTCGGGATGAGAAGAGCCTGGCAGAACCTGCTGACCACTCCGATACTGGCATTGCTCAACAAGAAGACGTTCAGTAAAAGCGGCGAGTCCGTGCGCGCACACTACGGCTTCTGGGACATGAACTTCAGCCTCACACAGAAGTTATCCGACAACGACAGATTGAAACTGAGCGCCTTCTCCGGCATGGACGACATGGACGGCGGATTCGAATTCCTTTACAGCGAATACGACAAGGAGACCAGGAAGACCACCTACTACGACGGTCGCATGCGCCAGAAGCTCGGTCTTGACCTCGGATGGGGTTCGACTACCGCAGGCCTGACCTGGGACCATGTCATCTCCGACCACGCGTCCGTCAAGACCCGTGCGTTCTACGCCCGCAGCGACAACAAGATCGGTCTGGAGATAGGCAAATGGTCATGGAAAAAGAAAGCCGAGGATCCTGACGACCTCAGCTGGGCGGCAGTCTTCCAGACGGAGGACAACGGATCCGTTGTCCAGGACTATTGCCTGAGGGCCGACTTCGACTGGATACTCTCCGGCAGCCATCACCTACGTTTCGGAGCGTCAGCGCAGCACCATATCTATTCCCCAGTGAGAAGAGCCAAGGAATGGATGGAGAACAAAGACACTGAGAAACTAGACTATGACATCGACTCCGGTCATATCTACAAGGGAGAGGAGATAGACATCTATGTCGAGGACGAGATCCGGATAGGTAAGAGGATCACTGCGGCCCCTGGCATCAGATATTCGGCATTCCTTGTCGGCAGCAAGGCGTACCATTCTCCCGAGCCACGTCTGGCATTAAGATACGACATCCTGAGGAATCTGGCGTTCAAGATGTCCTATACACAGATGAGCCAGTATGTCCATATGGTCAAGACCCTCTTCATCGAGCTCCCTACCTCAAGCTGGCTGCCATGTACCGAAGAGATGAAGCCTATGCATTCAAGGCAGATTGCCGGAGGCCTCTATTCAAAGTTGCCAGGAGGTTTCCATTTTGAGATGGAGGGATTCTGGAAGACTATGGACAATCTCTACGAATACTCGGGCGGCTTCGCCCTCTACCCTCCTATCGAGCAGTGGGAATCATCCTTCACAGCTGGCAAGGGACGTTCATACGGCACTGAGCTGGGCCTGGGATGGATGACAGACAGGACCGACATCAGCCTCGCCTATACTCTATCGTGGTCGCAGAGATACTTCCCGGAGCTGTACTATGACTGGTACTTCGACAAGAACGACTACCGCAACATGCTCAATATCAACGTCTCACATAAATTCGGAGATGCATTCGACATCTATTGCGGATGGACCTACCATACAGGAAGCCGAATCACTTTCGCCGAGCAGGCGATTGAGGGCTATGACGGCGACATCTACACTGAGCCGAACAACCTCAGGATGCCCGCCTACCACAGGCTCGACATCGGCATGAACTTCAGACAGAGGACCAGAAGAGGCAACGAAAGCATCTGGAACCTGAGCATCTACAACGCCTACTGCAGGATCAATCCTATCTATGCCGAGATCAGGATAAACGAAGAGACAGGGGACCCCGTAGGAAAATCCTACGGAATAATCCCTGTCATTCCTACAATCAGCTATACTTTCAGGTTCTGAGCAAAGATTGCTTCACAGAATCATCTCTGATTGATTTTTTGCTTATCTTTACATATAACCAAAAAGTCAAAGACCATGGCAGAACTCGAAACCAGAATCCAGAAGGATATCATGGCGGCTATGAAGGCAAAGGACACCGTCCGCCTCAACGCCGTACGTTCAATCAAGACAGCTGTTCTCGTAGCAAAGACCGCAGAAGGTGCTAAGGAGCTCGAGGACGCTGATATCATCAAGATCATAGGAAAGCTCGCGAAACAGCGCAAGGAAGCTGCCGAGCAGTATGTCGCAGCCGGTCGTCAGGAACTCGCTGACAACGAGATGGCCGAGGCTGCTGTCCTTGACGAGTATCTTCCAAAGATGCTGAGCGAGGAAGAGACAGAGGCCAAGCTCAAGGAAATCATCGCACAGGTAGGCGCGAAGGCGCCGTCTGACATGGGTAAGGTGATGGGTGTAGCAACCAGGCAGCTCGCAGGCCTGGCAGAAGGAAAGACCATCTCGATGCTCGTGAAGAAGATCCTCTCGTCACTTGCCATGATGCTTGTCCTTGTCATGACAGGCGTAGGTGCAGTCGCTCAGACAAAGTACTTCAAGACCCCTTCACCGGAGGGATGGGTACGTACCTCATCGACCCAGCGCCAGTCCGAGTACCCTAAGGTCAACGCAAAAGGCGAATACTGGTTCCGTTTCAAGGCTCCTGAGACAGCGAAGGACGTCAAGGTCAACTTCTGCAGCCAGGACTTCCCTGCCCAGCTCGACAAGGAAGGCTACTGGAACGTCATCACAAAGTCTCCGAAGGTAGGATTCAACCTATACTATATAGTAATCGACGGTGTACGCTACGCTGACCCAGGCGCAGAGCTCGTATACTGCAACGGATGGACAGCCTATATGGAAGTCCCTTCAGCAGAGGATTCTTACTACCAGATGAAGAACGTGCCTCATGGAGAGGTCCGCGAGCACTGGTTCTGGTCTGACGTCGCACACGAGTGGCGCAGAGCATATGTGTACACCCCTGCAGAGTACGAGACAAACCCTGACAAGCGCTATCCTGTCCTCTATCTCCAGCACGGCGCAGGAGAGATGGAGTTCGAGTGGACACATTCCGGATTCGCAGCCATCATCGCCGACAATATGATCGCAGAAGGCACAGTAGAGCCTATGA
Source organism: Bacteroidales bacterium (assembly GCA_024398105.1). GTDB lineage: Bacteria > Bacteroidota > Bacteroidia > Bacteroidales > UBA932 > Cryptobacteroides. The sequence continues at coordinate 117,110 of JAKSJP010000002.1, forward strand.
TCATCGTCATGAACAACGACTTCGTATACCGTCCAGGTGACAGGAGAGGCCGTCTCGCAATGGCAGACACATGGTCAGAGAACTTCAACGACATGTTCATCAAGGAATCCATCCCTGACATCGACAAGAGCTACAGGACCATCGCCGATCCTCAGCACAGGGCCATGGCTGGTCTCTCCCTTGGTGGGATGCTCACAAATAACGTAGGTCTCGGAAACAGCAGCATGTTCGCATACTACGGAATCTTCAGCGGCGGAGTCGCTTCTGAGCCTGAGAAGATCGACAAGAACACCGTGAAGTTCATCTTCGAGACCTGCGGAGAGCTCGAGTATCCTGAGAGGATCGCCGAGAACGTCAAGCTTCTCAACAGCATGGGAATCAAGGCCGCCACCTACGTTTCGCCGAACACCGCACACGAGTGGCAGACCTGGCGCCGCAGCCTCCACGAGTTCCTCCCACTTATCTTCAAGGACTAATTCCTCGAGAATGGCAACCAAGGCCGTCATCGCAATAGACTCATTCAAGGGGCATCTGACTGCACAGGAGGCAGCAGATGCCGCTTCTGTAATGATACGTACCCGCTTCCCCGGAATCGAGACCGACATAATCCCCTCTTCAGACGGAGGCGAGGGCTTCAGCGGGATAGTGACAGAGGCCCTTGGAGGCAGGATGGTCGAGACCATGGTACATGACCCCCTGGGTCGTACCATAAAGGCAAGGTACGGACTGTGCGGGGGTACGGCTGTGATCGAATGCGCGGCCGCCAGCGGCCTGACTCTGCTGGCTCCTGACGAGCTCGACCCGATGTCTGCCAGCAGCCAGGGCACAGGCGAACTGATCGTCGACGCGGTCAGGCGTGGATCGAGGGAGATCTATGTCGGACTCGGAGGAAGTGCCACGGTCGACGGAGGACTCGGGATCCTCAGGGCGCTCGCACAGGCGGAAGACGCCAAGAGCGAAGGTACCATGGACCCGGAGGAAATGGAGATCGGAACGATCATCGAAAAGGCTGTCAAGTTCTCTTCCGGATGCCGGTTCACGGCCATCTGCGACGTTGAGGCAACCTTCTGCGGGCCAAGCGGTGCCGCGGCAGTATACGGACCTCAGAAAGGTGCTGCGCCGGAGCAGGTGCCTGTACTGGACGACAGACTCCGGACCCTGGCCGAAGAATATGTCAAAGTACTCGGAAGAGATGTCCTGACGCAGAAAGGGACGGGAGCGGCAGGAGGAATGTCCGGCGCAATCTGGGCTGTCCTTGGCGGAGAACTGAAGCCTGGAGCAGACGCAGTGCTTGACATACTTCAGTTCGAGAAACATCTGGAAGGGGCAGGGATTGTCATCACCGGTGAAGGAAAGCTTGACGCGCAGACCTTCCAGGGAAAGCTCCCTTTCACAGTTGCGCGTCGATCAAAGTCATACAATCCCGACATACGGGTGATTGCATACGTAGGTATTTCTGATTACCCTGAGGCCATCCCGCCCTTCGACGAGCTGATCTGCAGAGGATAGGTCCTATCTGGCTTCTTCCTTGTCGTTAAGGAATGGGAAAGCCTCGCCCTTCACAAGCCATGAGAAGCCGAAAAGGTGGAGAAGCAGGATCTCGAGGATCATCACAGTATAGCCAGGGGCTCCGACGAGACGGGCTGCGACGAAGCAGATCTCCAGCACGATCATTCCTATGCCGCAGATGCGGTAGATCGTATTGCGGAGCTTCTTTCTGTCCGTCATGACAGCACCGGACTTGGTGAAGAGGAAGATGCTGTTGAGCGCGATGAGAAGGAAGAACATCGCAGCGCAGAGAGTATGGATGATGTGGGAGATTTCCATAGGAATCTGGAAGAATCCCACAGGCGTACCCGATGCCAGCCAGCTCACCTTGCATGGGAACAGCACGATACCCAGGCCGAAGAGGCCGCTGAGGGAGGTGACGAGATTGTCCATGTCGTTATAGCCGATGTATGCGATAAGCACGATGCAGGCAGGGACAAGCACTCCGACCAGAGCCGGGCTCTGGTAGTAGGTACATGATATGCTCCACCACCATTCGCTGCTTGGGCGCTCCGCGATTCCGGCGGAGAAGAGAGCGATCCATGGGAGAATTACGCCAAGAAGTCCACAGACATTCCTGATCTTCAGATACATTCGGGTTTCTTTCGATGTGACGGTAGGCATAGTACTTATATTTTGGTTTATCTGTTTGCTGCTCTGTATATCTCAAGCACGTCAGCGCTTGTAAGCTCCTTGAAGACACCTACTGTATGGGTATCTCCGTCGGTGCACATCTGGGCCATTTTCTGCATCTCTTCTTCCGTTGCTGGACGGCCGATGAGTTCAGGAATTGAGACAGGCATTCCGATTGCATGGAAGAAGCGCTCAGTGGCCTCGATTCCTGCAAGCGCTGTAGCCTCCGGATCCCTGAAATCGACAGGGACGTCCATTACGTTGACAGCGTAGCGTGCGAAACGTGTAGGGCGGAGCTTATATACGTAACGTGCCCAGCTGCCCCATACTGCAGCGAGACCTGCACCATGTGAAACGTCGAACATACCGCTGAGCTCATGCTCGATCATATGTGTGGCCCAGTCTCCTGAGGTTCCGCAACCAGTGAGGTCATTGTGAGCAAGAGAGCCGGTCCACATAAGCTGTGTACGAGCCTCATAGTCTTCAGGATTGCTGAGTGCAACGAAAGCCTGCTGCTTCGCTGTACGGAGCACCGCCTCGGAGATCGCAGAAGTGATCTCCATGTCATCCTCATGGGAGAAGTAGCGCTCCATGGTATGCATCATCATATCGGTGACACCGCATGCTGTCTGGTATGCAGGGAGAGTGAATGTCCTCTCTGGGTTCATGATCGCAAACTTGCAGCGGAACTCGTCGATGCAGTAGTCCTTCTTGATGTTACCTTCGTCATTCGTGATGACGCTGCCGTTGCTCATCTCGCTGCCTGCTGCAGGGATGGTGAGAACGCATGAAGTAGGAAGGCACTCTGTGTTGAAAGCCTTGCGTGTATAGAAATCCCATACGTCGCCTTCGTAAGGGACTCCGATGGAGATGGCCTTCATAGAATCGATCACTGAACCTCCACCGACCGCGAGAAGGAAGTCAACACCTTCCTTACGGCAGAGCTCGATACCCTTGCGCACGAGAGAAACGCGCGGATTAGGCACGACGCCTCCGAGCTTGACGTATGCGATACCCTCAGCCTCAAGCTGGGCACATACCTTGTCAAGGAGACCTGAGCGGACAGCCGACTGGCCGCCATAATGGACGAGGACCTTGGTACCGCCGTACTTGCGCACGAGCTTACCGATCTTTTCCTCTGAATTCTTTCCGAATACCACCTCTGTCGGTGCGTAATAAGTAAAATCTGTCATGCGAGAAATTATAATTTGTTTCTGATATCTCTGATGATTCCGAGGAGCAGTCCTCGCACATCAAACATAGGGGTGATATTTCCGATTGCGTTGCTTACAAGGTTGGCCGGGGTGTAGAACTCCTTGGCATCGTCGAACCTTCTTGCCATGGAATTCTTCTTGATGGCAAGGTCTCTGCGGACACGGCTCTGAGCCGCCTCCAGCTCCTTCATTGACTTAATCCTGTTCATCTTCCGGGAAAAATATATTGACGAACATCTCTATGAAACTGTCCGTGAAGAGTTTCTTTCTCTGTGCGAACAGTATAATGAAAGCCACCAGGAAGATACCTGATGCGATCAGGGCGCCTATGGCGTAGTTGCCGGTCAGATGTCCTATGACAAGGACGAACGCGACCGTAAGGGTGATGATCAGCAACCCAAGTACAAAAAGAAGCACAAGCGTCGAAAGGACTCTTGCGATGGACACAGAAAGTCCCTTGGTAGCCTTAAGCTTTATATCGTCAGTCTTGAGATCCACGTAGTCGCGGATATCACCGACAAGGTCTTCGATAGGTTTCTTGAAATCCACCATTACTACTCCTTTGTTTCATTTTCCGCCTCGACGCGCCCTTCTGACAGAGCGGCCTCAGCCTTGTCAAGGATAGCGGCAAGCTTTTCCTTGTCGGACTTGAGATATGCAACGACGGCAGCACCTACCGCCGCTCCTGCGAGGAAATCAAGGAATCTCTTTGCCATGGCTTACAGAACGGTTATATCTATACCCTCGACTGTCTCGAGGCAATCCTCCTTGGACATGGCCTGAGGATTGGTTCCCGGCTTGTCCTGAGGGATCTCGGATTCGATCATTGCAAAAAGCTGCTGCCAGTAGAGAGGGAATTCTCCGTTCTCGTCCTTGAAATTCATAGGAGCATTATGGAAAATCCTCTTGCCGGAAGCATCGAGATATGAGGTCTCGACCAGTTCTGAGCAATAGTATGCGTCGTCTCCTGCGTTGAAGTACACGTCGTAAGGAGCGCCGCAGAAAGACTTGGCGGTCTCGACCCACTGCTGAGCGAGCGAGTTGTCCTTGACTCTCTTGATGATGAACTCAGGATAATCCCCTGTCTTCAGAGTAAAGTCGCTGAGGAATACCGAGAGCGGATGACGGTCCACGCCATGCTTGATGGTCGCGTCGATGATCCAGGTCGTGTCATTCGCCACCTCGACGATCGCCACGTGGATCATATTCAGTTCCTCACCTCCGGTCGCAGCCACGATCGCATTGTCCATCGTTGTATCATCCTTGTTGTCAAGGCTGTAGTCCATAGGAAGGCCGACGAACACAAGGTCGCCGGTACGGAGTTCCGGAACTTCCGGAGCATTGAGGCAAGAGACAGCCGCTGCAGCTGCCATGAGAATTGCCGCGATATGTAGGAATCTTCTTACCATGGTCGGTTATATCTTAGAGAATTGCCATAGTCTGGAGTGAATTCCAGAGCTTTGTGATGACTTTTGCGAACTCGTCAGACGGGAAGCTGACAGTCACTTCCTGCGAAGTGGTCTGGACGGAGATCCTGGCCACTCCGTCCATCATCATCTTGATCTGCTCATTTGTAGGATAGCAGATGACACGTCCGGCTACGAGGTCCTTCTCCTGGCGGAGATTGATCGTCTCCCCTGACTTGGTGATGACCTTCACTGCCGAAGTGAAAGGAACTGTATAGCCGTCGATATAGATGTTGAGGTCTATGCTCTCGATATTGCTTGGAGCATAGTAGAGATAGACAAGCGCCACAGAGACCTTGTCACCCGCAGGCAAGGTATTGGTCTCGACAAGCCGGCTTCCGGACTGGTCCTGGAGCGACTTGAGATTGCTTCCGAGCTCCTCCTTGGGTGCAGGTGCCGACTTGATCGTATCATAAAGCTTCGAGATAGCAGCGCCAAGCTCATTGTTCTTATACGCAACCTTGATGACACCGTCTGCCGACCATCTCTTGGTCACGTCTATGCTTGCGATGCCTGATGTCAGCTTCTTCATGTCCGCCTCCTCGAGGTAGTACTCGCCATAGTTCAGGAACACGGTGTTGCCTGAGGAGTTCTTCACGCCCTTTGGAGCCACGAGGTTCGGAGAATCCGAATTGTTCTTGAGTACGAGGTTACGGCCGTCGTTGAGCACTATGGTCATGGGAGCATTCTTAGGCATCTTCCAGGCAACAGCATCCTCGAACTCCATCCTCAGCATATAGACAGGCTGGCCGTCCGTGAAAAGGACCTTGGTGAGCTTGACATGGACAGGAGTATCCTTCGGGCCGGATGTGACACGTATCCTCTCGGTTCCTGAATAGACGAGGTTGTTCTTCTTGTAGTTATGTTTCAGAAGGTTCTGAGCCGAGGCATTGCCTATGAGCATCAGCAGCATTGCTGCGACAGTTAGAATCTTTTTCATTTCACTTTCTTTGTTAGATCTTCAGCCTCTGCTTTTCCAAAAGCCTTGCCACTATATACGACGACCGCCCCAGCCGCTGCAAGAGAGAGGAGCGCACCGACTATGTTGACAACCGGAGGCTGAGGCACGAGGACCTTGCTCCCAAGCCAGAAAGCAAGGAGAAGGCACAGGATCATCACGGCATCACCTATGCGGCTTGGCTTGGAGCCTGCCTTGTAGCTGAGCCTGTATCCTCCTTCTTCAGCCTCGACATACACTGACAGATACTTTGTACGCAGGGTGTCAGAGTAGTCAAGCCAGATCTCTGTCTCGCCCGCCTGGGCTATATTCTTCGCTGTCTGGGCGCCTGTGTCCCAGAGATTGTGGACAAAAGTCTCGATATCCTTGTCAGACGCGACAGAATGGGTCGCGACACTCTTGAGGTTGATTGATGAGTCAAATTCCATATTATGGCAATGTTATACGGATGAGCCGCTGACAATGTCAAGTATTTCGTTTGTGATCTTCTGCTGTCTGCCCTTGTTATACTCCAGTGTAAGATCCTGGAGGAGCTGGTTGCCGTTGTCCGTAGCGGTCTGCATTGCCACGGTCCTGGCCGCATGCTCGGCCGCGATGGTATCCAGGAGGACAGTGTATATCTTGAGGCGTATGACCTTAGGAAGGAGTTCCTCGAGAAGTTCCTGCTTTCCCGGTTCGACCAGGAATTTCTCCTCATCCACCTGAGCGACGCCTTCCTGCGATTCAAGCGAGAGAGGAAGATAGGTCTCGCGGATGACTGTCTGCGAGGCCGTAGACTTGAAATGGTTGTATACGAACTCCACCCTGTCGAACTTTCCGGTGAGGAATCCCTGGAGGAGATCCTCTCCCAGCTGCGAGGCTGCAGCATATGAAGGTCTGGATGAAAGCTCGTAATAGTCTGCCGGTGAAGGATATCCGGCCTTGCGCATGGCATCGGCCATCCTTCGTCCCACCGAGAAGACGGTGATCTCGGTACCGGCCTCCCTGTATTGGGCGACTGTCTTGTTCGCCTCCCTTATCGCATTCGAGTTGAATGCGCCGCAGAGCGACGAGTTTGAGGCGAAGCAGACAAGAGCGACCTTCTTCACCTCGCGGACATCAGTGTAGGCTCCGGCAGCGGACACGGTTCCGAGGAGGCTGCCCAAGATTTCCCTCAGGCGGCTCTCGTAAGGTACCATGTTCCCGATGGCATTCTGCGCCTTGTGAAGCTTAGCAGATGCGACCATCTTCATCGCAGAAGTGATCTTAAGGGTGCTCTTGACCGAATCGATCCTTCCCTTTATTTCCTTCAATGATGCCATATTCCGTTACTGTCTTATTCTGACTTTTTCCTTTTACTCAGCCTGAGCGTAGGCTGAAGCCGTTTCTGCTGCGACCTTCTCGATCACCGCTGTGAGAGTCTCGTCATACTTGCCCTTGGCAAGGGTCTCGAGGACGTCCTGGTGCTCTGCGCGCATCCTTGAGAGGAAGTCTGTCTGGAAGTCACGCACTGAGGTGAGAGGAACGTCCTTCATCAGGGCATGTGTGCCGCAATAAAGGATCGCGATCTGCTCTCCTACAGGCATAGGACTGTACTGAGGCTGGATGAGAAGCTGGTTGTTCTTACGGCCCTTGTCGATTGCCATTGCGGTAACCTTGTCCATCTCAGAAGAGAACTTCGAGAATGACTCGAGCTCGTTGTACTGAGCCTGGTCGATCTTGAGGGTTCCGGCAACCTTCTTCATGCTCTTGACCTGCGCGCTGCCGCCGACTCGGGACACTGAGATACCCACGTTGATGGCAGGGCGGAATCCCTGGTTGAAGAGCGAGCTCTCAAGATAGATCTGACCGTCGGTGATGGAGATCACATTGGTAGGGATATATGCAGAGACGTCACCCGCCTGGGTCTCGATGATAGGGAGCGCGGTGAGTGAACCGCCAGCCTTCACCTTGCCCTTGAGCGACTCCGGAAGGTCGTTCATCTTCTCAGCGACCTCCTGCTGGCCGATGATCTTGGCGGCTCTCTCAAGAAGTCTTGAATGGAGGTAGAACACATCTCCAGGATAAGCCTCACGACCGGAAGGACGGCGGAGGATGAGCGACACCTCACGGTAGGCCACAGCTTGCTTCGAAAGGTCATCGTAGACCACGAGAGCGTGTCTTCCGGTATCTCTGAAATACTCTCCGATAGCAGCACCTGCGAACGGTGCGTAGTACTGGAGAGCAGCAGGGTCAGCTGCAGTTGCCGCAACGACTATGGTATAGTCCATGGCACCCTTCGCGCGGAGGGTCTCGACTATATTGGCCACAGTGGAACCCTTCTGACCTACTGCGACATAGATACAGTAGACAGGGTTGCCCTTGAGGTACTCTGAGCGCTGGCTGATGATCGTATCGATCGCGATCGCGGTCTTGCCTGTCTGGCGGTCGCCGATGATGAGCTCTCGCTGACCTCTACCGATAGGGATCATGGCATCGATGGCCTTGAGACCTGTCTGCAGAGGCTCGTTCACAGGCTGGCGGTAGATTACGCCAGGAGCCTTCCTTTCGAGAGGCATCTCGGTGAGGTCACCTGTGACAGGACCCATTCCGTCAAGCGGATTTCCGAGAGGATCCACGACACGGCCCACCATGGACTCGCCGACATTTATGGAGGCGATCCTCCTGGTCCTCTTTACGGACATTCCTTCCTTGACGAGGTCGGTCGGACCGAGAAGCACGGCACCGACGTTGTCTTCCTCAAGGTTCATGGTTACCGCCATGATACCGTTCTCGAATTCGAGGAGCTCGCCGGCTTCGGCGTTGATGAGTCCGTAGATACGGGCTACACCGTCACTGACCTCGAGGACAGTGCCGACCTCTTCGAATCTTGCAGTGATATCGATGGACCTGAGCTGGCCCAGCAGCATGTCCGATATTTCACTTGGCCTTATATGGTTATGCGACATAACTAGATTATTCTCTTATTTTTCTGTATAAACTGACGCCTCAGCGTGTCGAGCTGACCCGCGACGCTGGCGTCGAACCTGACGTCATCCACTGTGAATATGAAGCCTCCTATGAGCTCCGGATCCACAGACGACTCGATGAGGACTTCACAGCCGGTCTTCTCCTTCACCATCGCGGTGAGAGCCTTCTCGAGATTCTCAGAAGGCACAGTCGAGACCAGCTTCGCACGGAGTATGCCCTTCGAGCGGAAGTACATTCCCGTGAAACTGTGGAAGATCTGTCTGAACAGCTTTGCACGGCCGTTCTCAAGCACCAGGCGTATGAACTTTTCCAGCGAAGGATGCATCTCGCCGCCGAGAGAGGTCCTGAGAAGACTGACCTTCTCTTCGTCGTCCACCCCTGCCGGGCTCTCGATGAGCGCACGCAGCTGGAGCAGGTCATCAAGGCCTTTAGCCAGAGTCATCACCTGACGGCACAGGATATCCCCGTCAGAGATCTCTCCGACATACTTGAGGAGCGCCCTGGCGTATCTTGTCGATATGACTCCCTGATTCATCTTGCGTCAGCTGTTTGTGCGTTCTGTCTTATCTGAGGACATCTCCTCGATAAGGCGGTCGATATACTGCGACTGTGCTGCGTCACCTTCGAGATCCTTGCGGATCACTTTCTCGGCGATGCGCATGGAAAGTTCTGCGACCTCGCTGCGTACTGCACGGAGCGCGCTCTCCCTCTCGGCTGCGATCTCTTCCTTTGTCCTGGCTATGATCTTGTCAGCCTCGGCCTGAGCGTCGGCCTTTGCCTGCTGGATAAGCTGTGCACCCGTTGCAGATGCTTCCTTGAGCATGTCGTTCCTTTCCTTGCGCGCCTCTTCAAGAAGACGCTGCTGTTCCTTTGCCAGATCCTGCATACGCTGCTCGGCCTCCTTCGCCTGGCTGATGGCCTTGCTGATACGGTCAGCCCTGTCATCGACCATGCCCGTGATCATCGGGAAGCCGAATTTTGCAAGTATGAAGAAGACGATGCCGAAAATCAGCGTCATCCATACCAGCAAACCGAAATCTGGAGTAATGAGTGACATCCTGCCTAGCTGTTGATACCGATGAGGCAGACAAGGATTGCGAAGAGACATGCGCCCTCGACAAGAGCGCCGATGATGATCGCTGTCATACGATAGTGACCAGCCTGCTCAGGCTGACGAGCGCCTGCCTCGACAGCAGCCTGACCGATCTTGCCGATTCCAATACCTGCTGCGAGAGCTGCGATACCCGCACCGATTGCTGCGCCGAACTTTCCGAAAGAAGCTCCTGCTGCTGCCTGAAGTAACATTGAAAGTAACATAATGCTATAATGAATTTAAAATTGTTATTCTGATTCCGGCTCCTGTCGCGACAGTCCGATGAACACGGCAGAGAGCATTGTGAATACGTATGCCTGAAGGAACGCCACGAGGAACTCGAGGACGTCCATGAACACTCCGAAGAGCACTGCGATGACGGTCATTCCGGCGTTCATCGCAAAGCCGAGCCTTGCCGTCAGGAAGATCACGGCGACCACGCCGAGTATCATCACGTGTCCCGCGAGGATATTGGCGAAAAGCCTGATCATCAGCGAGAACGGCTTGGTGAACATACCGATGATCTCGATCAGCGGCATGAGAGGGAAAGCCTTGAGGAACATAGGGACCTCAGGCCAGAATATATCCTTGTAATAATGCTTGTTTCCGAAGAGGTTGACCGCAAGAAAAGTGAAGATGGCGAGACAGAGCGTCACGGCGATGTTGCCCGTCACGTTCGCTCCGCCCGGGAAGAACGGGATGATTCCCATCAGGTTGTTGATGAAGATGAAGAAGAATGCCGTCAGCAGGTATGGCGAATAACGCCTGTAGTCCTTTCCTATGCATTCCTTGATGATATCATCCTGGACCATGGTTATTATCATCTCGATGACCCCGGCGAATCCGGTCGGAACCTCCTCGCGGGCGTCATGCCTCCTATACCACCTTGCGACGGTGAGTATCACGATCAGCAGGACCATGCTGTTGACCATCAGTCCAAGGACGTTCTTGGTGATCGAGATGTCAAGAGGCTTCACAGAAGAGCCATCCTGCTGTCTCTCAACTATCTTTCCCGCATGCTTCTCTCCGTCAGGAGCAATGTAGAAGCCATCGTGCTCGCCTTCCTCGAGCTTCTCAGAAGAGAACACGTGCCATCCGGAAGTCTTGCTGTGGACGATGACAGGAAGAGGGATGGTCACATGGTGTCCGTTGACTGTCGTGATGTGCCATTCATACGAATCTCCTACATGACCGAAGAGATATTCGTTCATGTCAAGATCCTCCGCCCTTGCCGAAAGCGGCAGGAGCATAAGGAATGACAGCAATATGAATCTCAGTTTCCTCATATCTCGACGCAGACCGAAACCACATTGTCCAGCACCTCGACGAAACCGCTTCTGATCGCGATCTCGCTCGCCTTGCCTTCGGACACGTACCTGACGTTGCCATTGGTGAGCGACGACAGCAAGGCAGCATGGTCCTTGAGTACCTGGAACGAGCCCATGGTACCCGGAAGGGTGACGTTGTCAACCATCTCGTCGACCAGGACGGACTCGGGTGTGATTATGTTCAGCCTGATATCTTTCATTATTGATTCTGACAATTACTTTGCCTGGGCAAGGAGAGCCTCGCCCTTCTTGATCGCATCTTCGATAGTTCCTACGTTGAGGAACGCCTGCTCAGGAAGGTAGTCCACCTTTCCGTCGAGGATCATCTCGAAGCCCTTCACGGTGTCCTCGATGTCGACCATGACTCCCGGAACGCCGGTGAACTGCTCTGCCACTGCGAAAGGCTGCGAGAGGAATCTCTGCACCCTTCTGGCTCTGTTCACGGTCAGCTTGTCCTCGTCTGAAAGCTCGTCCATACCGAGGATCGAGATGATATCCTGGAGTTCCTTGTTTCTCTGGAGGATCTGCTTCACTCTCTGTGCAACCTCATAGTGCTTCTGGCCCACGATGTTAGGGTCGAGGATGCGGGATGTCGACTCGAGAGGGTCCACAGCCGGATAGATACCGAGCTCGGTGATCTTACGGCTGAGCACGGTAGTCGCGTCAAGATGGGAGAATGTAGTCGCAGGAGCAGGGTCCGTCAAGTCGTCCGCAGGCACGTAGACAGCCTGTACGGATGTGATGGAACCGTTCTTTGTAGAGGTGATTCTCTCCTGCATCTGACCCATCTCAGTGGCGAGGGTAGGCTGGTAACCTACAGCGGAAGGCATACGTCCGAGGAGGGCGGAAACCTCCGAGCCCGCCTGGGTGAAACGGAAAATGTTGTCGATGAAGAAAAGGATGTCCCTCGGACCCGCGCCGCTGTCGCTGTCACGGAATGACTCTGCGAGGGTAAGTCCTGAGAGAGCGACTGAAGAACGCGCTCCAGGCGGCTCGTTCATCTGGCCGAACACCATCGCTACCTGAGACTTCTTGAGTTCCTCCTCATCGACCTTGGAGAGGTCCCAGTGGCCCTCTTCCATGCTCTTGACGAACTCGTCGCCATAGCGGATCACGCCCGACTCGATCATCTCGCGGAGAAGGTCGTTACCCTCTCTTGTACGCTCGCCGACACCGGCGAAGATCGAGAAGCCGTTGTGCTTCTTTGCGATATTGTTGATGAGCTCCTTGATGAGCACTGTCTTTCCTACACCGGCACCGCCGAAGAGACCGATCTTACCTCCTTTGAGGTAAGGTTCGAGGAGGTCGATGACCTTGATGCCTGTCGCAAGGACTTCCTGCGAGGTGGTGAGGTCCTCGAACTTCGGTGGTTCGCGATGGATCGGAAGAGCTCCGTCCATGGCAAGTTCGCCGAGGCCGTCGATGCCGTCACCGGTGACGTTCATGACTCTTCCTCTGATCTGCGAGCCCACAGGCATAGAGATAGGCGCTGACGTGCAGACCGCCTCCATGCCCCTGCGGAGTCCTTCAGTCGCGTCCATGGCGACTGTCCTGACCGTATCCTCACCGATGTGCTGCTGCACCTCGACGATGAGATACTTTCCGTCGTCTTTCCTGATCCTGAGCGCATCATGGATACGAGGGAGGACGACAGCCTCCGACGCTGACTCAAGGTCAAAATGTACGTCCACTACAGGTCCGATCACCTGTGAGATATGTCCGACAATTGTATTTGGCATATTATATCAATTTCTATTAAAGGCTTTCACCGGTTCAAATTTAGCAAAGCCAAACAAACAAATATACCTTTTTTTAATCAATATAGTTCATTATTTCCTCAAAAGTCAATACATGTAGGACATTCCGACAATCCTTGCTCGTAAATTGCCGATTATTTCGTATCTTGCGTAACTTTCCGACAAATCGGACTATTAACAACTAATACCATATCAATGAAAAAGATTCTACTTTCAGCAGCAGCAATCATGGCTGCGACCTGTGCATTCGCACAGAAGCCTCTCACACCTCCTGCAGGTGGAAAGCAGATCAGCGACGAGCTCATCGGTATCTTCTTCGAGGATATCAGCATGTCAGCCGACGGTGGTCTCAACGCAGAGCTCGTGCAGAACGGCTCATTCGAGTACAACCCTAACGAAAGGAACGGATGGGGTCCTGCTACAGAGTGGACCATCCAGCGTCCAGGCCACTCACTCGGTTTCGTGGAGATCAGGATGGACAAGCCTATCCACGAGAACAACCCTACATACCTCCGCCTCAACGTAGAGCGCGTAGGCCATTACTATGACTACAACGGATGGACAGGATTCGGTCTTCTCAACAACGGTTGGGACGGTATGACCGTAAAGGCCGGCGAAAAGTACGATTTCTCTCTCTTCGCACGTAATGTAGGTGACAACAAGGGCAAGAAGGTACGTATCGTCCTCACAGCCCCTGTAACAGTAAGGAACACAGCCGTGACCGGCCAGCAGGGCGAGGAAGGCGTACGCCGCATGGGTCCAAGGATGCCAGAGGTCATCGCAGAGTCAGAGATCACCATCAACGAGGAGCAGTGGAGCAAGTACGAGACAGTCCTCACTCCTAGCAAGGACTGCCCAAATGCAAGTCTCCAGATCCTTGTCCTCAACACAGGTTCAGTAGACTTCGACATGATCTCACTCGTTCCTCAGGACACATATATGGGACATGGTATCCGCAAGGACCTCGCTCAGGCCCTCGCAGACCTCAAGCCTAAGTTCATGCGCTTCGTCGGCGGTTGCGTCGTACACGGTGGCGGTGACGGTTTCTGGGACACATACCGCTGGAAGACCACTGTAGGTCCAAAGGAGACACGCCGCGGCATCAAGAACACATGGGGATACCATCAGTCAATGAACATCGGTTACTACGAGTACTTCCAGCTCTGCGAAGACCTCGGCATGCAGCCGCTCCCAATCCTCCCTTGCGGTGTGAACTGCCAGGGCGCCAACGGTGGCTGGAGCATGAGGGACCAGGCTCAGGACTGGGTTCCTATGGAAGAGATGGACGAGTGGGTTGACGAGGCCCTCGACCTCATCGAGTGGGCAAACGGCGACGTTACCACCAAGTGGGGCAAGGTACGTGCTGAGGCAGGTCACCCAGAGCCATTCAACCTCAAGTACCTCGGAATCGGTAACGAGGAGAGAATCTCTCCAGAGTTCGAGGAGCGCTTCGAATACATGTACAACAAGATCACAGCAGCTCACCCTGAGATTGTGATCGTCGGTACAGATGGCCCTGGTTCACATCCTGGCGGACGTGACTACGAGGCTGGATGGAAGCTCGCTGACAAGCTCCAGATCCCTATCCTGGACGAGCACTACTACGAGCCACGCAAGTTCTTCGAGGAGCAGCGCCAGTATGACAACTATGACCGCAACCGCACCACCAAGGTATACCTCGGCGAGTACGCTGCAAAGGACAAGAAGATGGCTGATGCTCTCGCAGAGGCTCTCTACCTCCTCCACGTCGAGCGCAACGCTGATGTAGTCGTAATGACTTCATACGCACCTCTCTTCGCACGCAAGGGTACCAACAACTGGAACCCAGACCTCATCTACTTCGACAACGAGCGTCCTTACCTCACCTGCAGCTACTATGTACAGCAGATGTTCGGCCACTCAGCAGGTCAGTACTACTACGGTGACTGCGTGACAATCGAGGACAAGACCAACCTCCAGGAGCAGTCAGTAGTCCTCAACGTCAAGGACCGCGAGCTCTACGTGAAGTTCTGCAACGCCAGCGACCAGACCAAGAAGATCAACATCGACCTCTCTCGCTTCAAGGGCATCAAGGAAGCTGTCGTAACAACCCTCCACGGCCAGCCAGACCAGGAGAACAACTTCGAACAGCAGCCTATCGCTCCAGTCAAGGAAACCGTCAAGATGTCTGCAAAGACCTCTGTCGACCTCGCACCTTACACATTCCAGATGTACACAATCAAGCTCTAAAGCTCTGATACATAACTCATTAAGCAAAACCCTGTAGGTCAGTTTCACCTACAGGGTTTTGTTTATCTCGCTGTCAGCCAGCTACTTAAGCATTTCCCTATAGGTGAATCCGCACTACAGGGAAATGCGTAAGTATCAGCGGATCAGATGCTTGCCGAAGTCTGGACGAGGGGTCGTGCGCTGACGGGCGGTGATGTGGAGGCGGCAGACCTCGTCGCCGGCGGAGTTGGTCTCGGACACGAGGAAGGCGGCGGTGCCGGGCTCGGACGCCTGGTCCGGTACCATGATCCTGGCGGTGAGGGTGTCACCGATATAGGTCTGGCGGAGGAAACGGACGGCGATGTCCTCGACATCCCAGTCTGCATCCAGATCGACAGGGATCGACTGGAGCGCGAAATTGATGTAGCTGCGGTTGCCGACATGACGGTTGAAGTCCATGTCGCTGAAAGTCATGAGCTTGCTGATTTCCTTGACCATGGTACCGTACTTCGGGAGCAGTACCTTCTTGTGCAACGTCGCAGGTGTGCCGTCGACCGGGGAGAGGTCGAAGGTGCATATCGAGTCGATAGGGGTCGGCCTTCCCGTCTCGGCATTGACCGGCGACCAGGTTCCGCTGCCTTTGGCGAACACGGCTCCGTCCCTGTCGAGGAGACGGTAGTCGAAGATCAGCTTCAACGCAGTGACCTCGGACAGGAGGACCTCGACGGTGACTTCATCGCCCCAATACGGAAAGTCCCCTGTCACCGTCATGGTATGGTCAGGGACAACCCACAGGAATCCGAGCGGGAGCACATCATAAGCCCCGACGAACCTGTCGGAGAAGAATTTCGCCACGGCATCCTGGAAGTAGCCGAAAGCGGCGAATGTCGAGAGCCTGTAGTCCGGTTGCATGTCGTTGAGCGACACGACGAACCTGCTGACTATCGTCTCGTGCAGTCTGAAAGTCCTATACATTAACCTATAATATTACTTGACAGGTACCATCCTGATGATACCTACTGAATTCTCAGGCATGGTGAAAGTGAAGTTCTTCTTCACCTTGCCCACCTTCATGGTATGAGGCACGACAGCCTCAAGGTAGCTGATCTGCCTGCGGAATGCAGGGAAACCTCTCGGGATGCCCTGGGTGTTGCCAGGTCCTGCCTGAGGCCTTCTTGGAGCAAAGTCAGGATGGCTTGAGTAGTAGTTCACGTCCTTCTGGTTCTTGACCTCGGTATTATGTGACGAGATGAACTCGATCTCGACGTCGTAGACAGTCTTGTTTCCGGTCGCGACGGTGATGACCTTGTCCAAGGCCTCCGCATTGACGAACTTGACATAGATCTCGCCTGTCTTCGAGTCCATGGTAGGTGAAGTGTAGACCTTCTCGTCGACTGCCGCGCCGTCCATCACGTCAGACATCTCGAAGGCCTTGTCTCCAGCCTCTGAGAACAGTTTCTGGTAATAGTAGTTGGTAGACCTCCAGAGGCCGCGGTTGTCGAACCAGATAAGGTTAGAAGTCCACTTGTTGTAGCCCTTCTTGCAGAAGAGAGGTGCATACGCCGCCATGACTACCATATCCGAGTTCCTCTCGAGGCCTGTCCAGTAGGCAGCCTCCGCGAGGGTCGAAGAATAAGCGTTGTTGGTACGGTTGTTGGCGAACTCTCCCACGAACACGCGTGTAGGCCTGCTCCTGTCGTAGGTATTGTTCTCTCCGCCACGTACCTTTGCGACATTGTAGCGGTCGCGGTTAGAGTAGAACCAGTCGTCACCCTTATAATAATGCTCGTCGACGATAGTGTCAGGGTACTTCGCATCGATCTGGGCATAGTTGTCATTGAATTCACGACCTGCGTCAGATGCACCTGCAGAAGATACGATCACGATCTCAGGATACTTCTCCTTGATCGCCTTGTACATGATATCGAAACGCTCCCAGAACTCTGCACCTCTGTTCTCGTTACCGATTCCGAGGTACTTGAGGTTGAAAGGTTCAGGATGGCCCATCTGAGCCCTGACTGCGCCCCATTCGGTATCGACGCCACCGTTGCAGAACTCGATCAGGTCGAGAGCGTCCTTGACGTAGATATCATGGA
The DNA here is from genome assembly GCA_024398105.1 of Bacteroidales bacterium. GTDB lineage: Bacteria > Bacteroidota > Bacteroidia > Bacteroidales > UBA932 > Cryptobacteroides. Next base: position 134,360 of record JAKSJP010000002.1, read on the forward strand.
AGTACTGTCTCTCCTGGGCTGTTCCCAGCGGAGCGATGTACTTATGTCCCGCGAACTGGCAGGTCACACCGTTGTTGAGGACAGGGAGCGGAGTCGCACCGAGAGCTTCCGCCATGAGGAAATACTCATAGAATCCGATGTACTGTGAGGTCCAGTAGCCCCAGTGGTTCCTGAAGCCGAGCCTGTTCTCCTTAGGACCGATGGAATTCTTCCAGAAGACCTGGCCGAAATAGGTGCTTCCCTCAGAAGCACATCCACCAGGGAATCTCATGAACTTAGGGTGGAGGTCAGCGAGAGCCTGCATCATATCCTTTCTGAAAGGACCGATCTTACCGTCCATCCAGAGCTCTGAAGCCTCAGGTACGAGGGTAACGAAGTCAAGATAGAATACGCCCTTGCTGTCTGCTACGATCGAGAGACGCACATCAGCGGTCTTTGTAGCCTTGAGCGTTCCGGTATACTGTCTCCAGTCATTTGCGAGAGAGGAAATCGTGACCACGTTCGAGAGGACATTCCCGTCTGCATCCTCGAGGAAGACCTTCACTGAGCCCTTGTATGACTCGCCCTGGAGATAGAGTCCAAGGTCGTAGCTTACACCTTCCTTGGCTGCGATCGAAGGCACCTGGGTATTGTTGGAATAGAATGCATCCCTGCTTCTGACAGACTCAGAGATACCATAGCCATTGGCGGCGATACCGTAGCCCTCGCCTGCCTCGCTGATGTCGAAGCGTACGCAGAACTGCCTGTAACGGAGTTCATCGTCATATTCATCTGAAGGATTCCAGTTGTAATATCTCTTGAGATCCTTCACGAGAGGCTTGTCAGAAACAAGCCTTGCGGTTCCGGCTGCACCTTCCTTGCTGAGCACCGTCCATCCGAAGAAGGTAGTGTCTGACTGCGAGAACTCCTTTGGATCAGGGGCCTCAGGGACGTCGTACGCCTGGAATGAATTGTTCTGGATAAGCTGGGCACAGAGACCTCCGTCGAGAGAGTTGTTGATGTCCTCGAAGAAGATACCGCTCAGAAGAGGACTGATGTCGATGCCCTTCCTGGCTGTATTGAGTGTAAGCTGTCTGGTCTGAGGCTTCTTGAAGCCCTGGAGCTGAAGCATCTTCTCAGCATACCTATATCCGAGAAGGCGCATTCCCTCTGTGCTGAAATGGAACTGGTCACCTGTAGACTCGCAGCCGAGTGCAGAGATGATATACGAGTTAGGAAGAGTCTCAGGAAGGTGAGGGAGGATCTCCTGGTTGAAAGCAGAGCATACTCCGTCCACCTCGGCATACTTGAGCTCACCGGCAAGGAGAGGAACATCCTTAGGATTGAGACCAAGGTCCTTGCAGAGATCATGGTAGATCTTAGCGACCTTCTTCGGCCAGTCAGGATCGGTAGAGTTGGACTCGCCCTGGTGGAGGAGCATACCCTTGATGACACCGTCCTTCTGGGCGATCTTCGCCATCTCGACAAGCCTCTGGTAAGGAGAACCGCCGTACTGCTTGACGATATCCTTCATCCAGTCTCTCTCGGAGTCGATGTATTCCTTATAGTCAGTCTTGTCCCAGAGTTCGATCTTAGCTCCTGCTACGGACACGTTGATGACTCCGACCTTGTAGTCAGCAGGCATCTCCTCTACCATCTTGCGGCCGAAGAAATCGACAGGTCCGAGATTGTTGCCCTCACGGCAGATAGGAGGTGTGGCATTGTACCAGTTTCCCATCTTCCTGTCGAACTTCGGCATGTCTACAGCCGCGACGAACTGGAAGCGAGGGTTGTCATAGTCCTTGTCCTGCTCTGCAGGAACTGCACCTGCCTCCATGTTCGACTGTCCGAAACAGAGGTAGATATAGAATTTTGGATCAGGTTTCGAAGCTGCCGACACGACGGCCTGGAATGACAGGACCATGGCAGCAATCAGCAAAAGTGTTCTACGCATGTGAGTTGTTTTTTCTGTTTATTTTCTGTTTATTTTCTGTTTATTTTCTATTCATGTTCAATAACTGTCCACCCTTCAGGAATTCCGGCCTGTGTGGCCGACCAGACTGCGTCTGGATTCCTCACGAAGGTTCCTTCTGACGACGTACCGTCAAGCCATTTGTCAAGACAGATCCTGATATTCTGTTGTTGGTTCTCCATAGTGAACATCGCCTCGACGTAGTCAAGTGAACTGCAGCCATAGAACATCAGCCTATAACTATCCATCTGAAGTCTAAGAGCAGGAAGATAAGGAGACCTGCGAAGGCTCTTGCATACATAGAACATTGCTTCATAACAGCTGACTGCAAGTGACTCAGCAGGCAGCTCAGGAGCCGTTCCCAGGCTTGTACAGCCAGAGAACATAGAGCTATAGCAGCCTGGCGCCAATGTCCGGGCAGGAAGTTCCGGCGCAGATGTCATGGCACAAGAAGAGAACATGCCAGAATAACAATAATCAGCCAACTTACGAGCGGGCAGTTCCGGTGCATTAACAAGACTTGTGCAACCACTGAACATACCACTATAACAGTGTGCGGCCATCTCTTCAGCGGGCAGTTCCGGTGCACGTACCAGACTCTTGCATCCGTAGAACATGCTACTATAGCATGACTTTGCCAGAAGTATTGCGGGAAGATCAGGAGCATTGGTAAGAGACTCGCATTCACTGTACATCATCGAATAGCATCCCTCGGCCATAGAAATTGATGGAAGATACGGAGCACTGACCAGGCTGCTGCACCCCCAGAACATATACCTGCAGCACTCCCTCCCCAGATTCACCGCAGAAAGATCCGGCACGTAGACAAGATTCCTGCACAACGCGAACATCATCTCATAACTCCTCACCCCTAACGTCTTGGCAGTAAGTTCAGGAGCAGACACCAGACCATCGCAATACATAAACAACTGACAAAAGCCATAGTCCGATACCTTCTCCTGCTTCTGAGTCTTATCCACAAGGGACATTATGTTTCCAGAAGAATCGACACTTCCTTCAATATCGAAGTAATAATAACTTGACTCGTTCCTGCTGAACTTGTCATTCTCTTCCATCACTGTACGGAATGAAACACTTTCTCCTTCTGCAAGTTTGATGTAATTGCCTATAGAATATACCTCCCATGCTCCTCCGGACAGGCTATACTGGAAGTCCAAGGCATAAGGTGTTCCATACTCGCACAAGGCAACGGTGGAAGGAGAAGATGCCGTGAAAGTAAGAGGTTGTCCCGTCACCGTGACGACACAGAAATCAGACCCATCCCCAACCGATGCGGTAATCCTGGCTTCTCCAGAAGAAACGGCCTTGACGTTACCTTCTTCGTCGACTGTGGCGACTTTACTGTCTGAACTCTTCCAGACTACATGCTTATCTTCTGCGTCCTTTGGGAAAACATCTGCCTTGAGAGTATATTCTTCTCCTGGATACAGGAGTACTTCATCTACATCCAGGAGGAGTACCTGGACTGTGACGGGATCTTTTCCGACTTTGACAGAACATACGGCCGTCTTACCTCCGTCATCAGTTGTCACGGTGACAGTTGCTTTTCCTTCTGAGACAGCAGTAAGTTTTCCTCCGTCGACAAGCACAACCGACGGGTCACTTGACGCCCAAGACACTTTCTTGTCTGTCGCATCTACCGGTATGACAAAAGCCTCCAGGACGGATGTCTCGCCTACCTCCATCTCAACAGAGATATTACTGAGACGTACATCTGACACGCTGATCGGGATCTGAGGTTTCTCCCCCACCGGTTCAGGTTTGCATGAGAAGACAAACGCCAGACAGCAAAAAAGCAGTATTGCTCTGAGTTCTTTCATATTGTATGCTATTTTTCATCCAGATCTTCAATAACCGTCCAACCTTCAGGAATTTCTACCTGTTCCCGAGTCCATGTCGCATCCGGATCCTTCACGAAGGTCCCTTCTGATGCTACACCTTCCATCCAGTATGAAAATGCATATGGAGTATAAATATCCGTCGCGGTCTTGAAAGAGGCCTTGATATAATTCAACTCCTTGCAACCATAAAACATACTGTAATAACAAATTCCAGCGAGTCTCTCTGCAGGGAGGGACTGGCATCTCTTCAGGCTCGTACAGTCCCTGAACATATTGATAAAGCACCCCTCCTCCAGATTGACAGTGTATATGCGAGGTGTTTCTTCGAGGCTGGTACATCCATAGAACATTTCCTCACAAGAACGGATGGAAGCTGTTGTTGCACGTATGTCGCCAGCTGACACAAGCCCGACACAACCGAAGAACATCTGTTTGTAGCAGTCATACTCCATCTTTGGTGCAGGGAGGTCCGGAGACTTGGTAAGACCCGCACAGTATTCGAACATCCTTTCGTAGCATAGAGGTGCAAGTTCAAGAGCAGGCAATACCGGTGCTATCTCCAGAGATTCGCATTGAGAGAACATTAATGAATAGCAAGCGTATCCTAGTTCCTTCGCTGGAAGCTCTGGTGCCTTGACAAGGCTTTTACACCTGCTGAACATTCCAAAATAGCCATAGTTCCCGACATGGGAAGCAGGGAGTTCCGGAGCATCCTGTAAACTGGTGCACTCACTGAACATTCCCGCGTAGCTGCTTTCCTCGACATATAATGCCGGAAGTTCCGGAGCCTGGACGAGATCCGTACAGCCTGAGAAAAGGCGGCTATAGCAGCCATAGGCCAGATTATCAGCAGGAAGATCAGGAGCTGTGACCAATCGAGTACATCCTTCGAACAGACGGGTGAAGCAACTTCTGGTAAGATAATCCATTTCCTGATAGAAATCCAGCAAAGACATTATGTTTCCGGAGGCATATATCTGACCTGTCATCTCAAAGTGATACCAGCTCCCTTCATCCAAACTGAACATGCCATCGGTTTTACCTGACGCTCTGAACGAGACACTCTCTCCATCGGATAAAGAGACGCCACTCCCGATAGTATAGGCCTCCCATGTTCCTCCATCCTTCTTGAACTGCAGATCGATTTTATATGGGCTTCCGCTCTTGGTCAATCTGACGGAAGACTCTCCGGAAGCCGTAAATGTGAGTGGCTGTCCGACGACGGTCACCTTGCAAGAAGCCTCCTTCCCGTTAGAAGTCGCTGTGACAACCGCAGTTCCTGACGAGACAGCAGTAATCAGACCATCCTCGACGATAGCGACACTCTCATCGGAACTGCTCCAGACAACAGTCTTATCTACAGCGTCATCCGGATATAGAGTAACCATCAATCGCCTCTCTTCACCCGGATACAAGGTCACCGCATTGATGTCCAGACTGACATACTTCACGGTTATGACCTTCGGTTTGACTGACACAGCACAGCTTGCCGTCTTTCCGCCATCTTCAGTCTTTACGGTGACAGTGGCGAATCCCTCTGCAACAGCCGTAACGACTCCATCCGACACGGTCACCATGTCCGTATTTGACGATGTCCATGTCAGATTCTGATTATCAGCATTGTACGGAGACACCTCCGCTTTCAGAGCCACGGACTCACCTTCCGTCATGGACAAGGAAGTTGCATTCAGTGTTACCGATGTCACACTTACCTCCACTACTTCTGGCTTACATGAGACAGCAAGAAGCAAGACATGAACCAACACGAGTAGTCTATATACTTTCATAAACGACGGATTATTCGCTGTCAACAATTTTCCAACCCTCAGGGATTCCAAGATCCTCAGCAGTCCATGCAGCTTCAGAGTTCTTTACGAAGACTCCTTCTGATGCGGTACCCTCCAGCCATCCATAGATAGAATCATCTTCCTTACTTGTAAAAAGAGCCTTGACATATTTCAATTTCGAGCAGTTCTTAAACATATAGGCATAACAGCCTAAACTCTCCCAAGTCAGATTGGTAGACGGCAGATCCGGAGCCACTTCAAGGCTTGTACAACCAGAGAACATCTCATAGCAGCAGAAATCATACAGGACAGATGGTGGCAATGAAGGCACATCTGTCAGAGATGTACAATCCTTGAACATTGCCATGTAGCAGGACGAAGGACAAACGACAGCTGGAAGACTCGGCGCGGAGCGGAGACTGCTGCATCCTGCGAACATATAGGCATAACACTCGTATGTAATCTTAGTCGACGGCAACTGAGGAGCTGTTTCCAGGCTTGTACAACCAGAGAACATAAGGACATAGCAGGACAAGGACAAATCCTCTGCGGGGAGTTCCGGTGCCGACTTCAGGCTTGTACAGCCCTCGAACATTCCAGAGTAACATTCTGTACCCAGGGCAGTAGCCGGAAGCTTCGGAGCTGACTCCAGATTCTCACAACCGAGAAAAATTCTCCTATAGCCAAAATCTTTCACAGTCGTTGCAGGGAGTTCAGGAGCAGAGACAAGGCTTGTACAGTTTCTGAACAAGTACGAAAAGCCGTTGGACGGAACATCTGTCCTCTTCATGGTTTCATCGAGCAGGGACATTATGTTTCCACTAGCGTGAATCTTTCCTGTCATGACAAAGTGGTTCTCACGCATACCTGCGTTCGAACCGTTCGCGATAAAGTAGACCTTCTCCCCATCAGACAGGTTAATAGTCTGGCGGGGAAGATAGTCTTTCCACTTCACGCCGTCATTGCTGTATCTGAGATTCACTTCGTCCGAGCCATCTGCCAGCCTGATGGACGACGCTCCTTCCGAGACGAAAGTCAACGGGATTGGGATCACGGTAACCTTACATTGTCCAACCGCACCGGTGGCATATGCCGAAATCACAACCACGCCTTCTGAGATCGCAACCATATGCCCATTCTCATCGACTGTTGCGATACTCTCGTCAGAACTGCTCCATGTAATCGGAAGATTCTCTGCGTACCAAGGGCCTATGCTGGATCTGAAAGTGTATTCACACCCTTTGCAGACCATCATATCCGACTGATCTAACGAAACATATCCAGCCTTGACATCCTTAGGATAGACTGTGACATCGCAGTATGCTTTCTTTCCCCCGTCGTCAGACTTCGCAGTAATCACGGCGCGTCCCATTGACATCGCCGTGACAATTCCGTCCTCCACGCTTGCCACTGACAAGTTGTCTGAGGTCCAGAGAACTTTCCTGTTGTCTGCATTCTCCGGAGAAACCTCCGCATGCAGAGACATTGACTCACCCTCGGTCAGAGTCAGAGAGCCGGGAGTCAACGATATTGCAGTCACAGCGACTACAGCAGGCGTATCAGGTCTGCATGCCAGCACCATGACCACAGCACATAGCAATGAGAAAAATCTGACGATTATCTGTTTCACATTCATATCCCGTTATTTCATATACATCGCCTAAATTCAACAAAAAACTTTGTCCAGGGCCCAAGCAGTTTCTACTGGATGAGCAGATATCCTCCGTTATTGCGCTTGATCTGAGCGATTGAGAAGAAACCTGCCTTGGCACCTATCCACTTGCCTTCCCTTGCCTTGAAGGTGACGCCAGTGCTTTTCCACTTCTTTCCGTCCTCGCTGTACTCGAAGCTGCAGATGCAGTCGGGAGCCTTCCTGCCTGTGCTGTTCCCTTCCGAGAAAGAGACCCTCACATATACATCGAAGCATGCCCTTCTCTCGACCGGAGCCCAAGGATGGCTTGCCGCCATGTCGATGGAAGACTGAGATACGGTTCCCTTGAGAGGATGCTCAAAAAGAATCTCCTCTTCCCCACCTGCCTCCGCATTGACGCAGCGACGCTGCTGAAGGGTGATTTCCTTGCCGTCGTAGACCATCTCAAGTGTGGCATAGTCGATGCCCATTACGGTAAGACCGGCACGGTCTCCCTTCGCTGAAGGACAGAAATGAAGTTTCGCCTGAAGGCAGCTTCCCGGTCCGGCGACCTTCTCAAGGATTATGTTAGGAGAATCCCAGAGATTTCGCCATCCGTCCTGTACCTTGAGGCAGTTCAGACGCAGCGAGCCCTCTGCAGGATTTGTCATATACCAGTTGAACTGCGGTGCAGCCTGCCACTGCCAGTTCAAAGGGATCTCGACTCCATTAAAATCCGTAGCCATTGCCAGCGCACTGACTCCATGGTCCTTTGCCGAAGCATCGGCTTTCACCGGCTTTTTGCCAAGCTGCGGAATGGGAAGGCTTGTCTCAGGCTGACCACATCCGTCGCCGTCGGGGTCGTTTCCGATGACGCACCAGTCGTCCTTCCAGACGAGCTTCTGGAGATGCACCACTCTTCCCCATGCACCTTTGTCCTCGAAATGCATGAACCAGCTGTTGCCGTCCGTATCATCGATCCACCCACCCTGATGCGGGCCATGGACTCCGGAAGTGCCCTCATCAAGGACATTTCGCCATTCGTATGGTCCCCAGACATTGCGCGAGCGCATCACGAGCTGCCAACCGGTAGCCACGCCTCCGGCAGGAGCCATGATATAGTACCAGCCGTTTCTCTTATATGCCTTGGCACCCTCGACAGTCGTGTTCCCTGTTTCCAGACCGTTGAACACCATCACCGTACTGCTGATCACTTTGGTGCAGTCACTCGAAAGTTCACAGGCACTGAGAACACTGTTGTATCCGACACGGCTGCCCGCCCAGGCGTGGAAAAGATAGACTCTCCCGTCATCGTCCCATAACGGGCAGGTGTCGATAATACCTTTTGCTTCAAGCACAAGCACAGGCTTGCTCCATTCGCCACGCGGATCAGTCGTATTCACCTGAAAGATGCCTCGGCCAGGGTCGCCCCAGAAGATCCAGAATCTACCATCATGGTACCTTAATGAAGGGGCAAACACTCCGCCTCCATGCTCCGGCGCATCCGGTCTGGCCTCCCCGGGAAGACGGCAGTCGTCGATGCCATGCGGGAGAGCTGCTCCGACTATTTCCCAGTTCACAAGATCGGTGGAATGCAGGATCTGCAGTCCAGGTACGCAGTTGAACGAGCTGGACGTCATCCAGTATTCGCCGTCCACCGCAATAACGTCAGGATCGGAGTAATCCGACGGAATCACCGGATTCACAATCTTGTTGGCTGGGAGCAATGAGACCAGCAGAGTCAGTATGGTAGCTAGCATATGCTATGCTGTATTTTAATATTACTTGAAAAGAAGCGGAGCCATTGCCTTGAGAGCGCGTCTCCAGGTAAGGAACTCGTGAGCTGTACCCTCGGACACGAAAGAGGTAGCCTTGACGCCTGCTGCGTTGAGAGCCTCGGCTGACTTGATGACACCGTCAGGGTTCTCCTTGCTTCCGCAGCTTACGAAGATATGCTTCACCTGCTTTGGATCCTTGATTGCTTCAGGAGTGTATGAACCACCGCTGAGGAGGCCGTAGTATCCGAACATCTCGGTACGGCGGAGAGTTACGAGCGTGGTTGTGAATCCACCCATTGAAAGACCTGCCATTGCACGGTTCCACTTGTCAGACTTCGTCCTGAAGTTTGCGTCGATGTATGGGATGAGCTCATCACAGAGAACGGTCTCGAAATCCTTTGCATCGAAATCATTCATGTGTCCGAACTTGATCTCGTTGCACATACCATAGGTATTGACGATGATGAAAGGATCGATCTCGCCTGCAGCGATCATGTTGTCCATGATAAGGTTCTCATGACCCTGGTTTGACCATGCGGTCTCATCCTCGCCCCAACCATGCTGGAGATATAGGACAGGATATTTCTTCTTCTGGTTCTTGGCGTCGCCATATCCGGCAGGAGTATATACGAAAGCACGGCGGAGCTGCTTTGTGCTCTCAGACCAGAAAAGTACCTGCTGTACGTTTCCGTGAGGGACGTTCTTCTCCGCATAGAAGTCAGCGTCGTGGGCAGGAATCTCGATACCTGACTCCCAGCGGCATGAACCGTAATAATTGTTAGTGCCAGGATCATTGAAGATACCGCCGTCGATAGATACGTGGTAGTAGTGGAAGCCCTCGTCCATAGGGCCTGCTGTCGTACCTTCCCATATACCGTCACCCATGTGCTTGAGGGTGGTGCCACCCTGACCGCCGAGGCCGAGGCTGACCTTTACCTGAGCTGCACCTGGTGCATTGATGCGGAAGCGTGCATAGCCCTGAGAATTGACCATAGGATACTCCTGGCCTGGCTGATTGAGTTCTGAAGGCTTGAAATCTTCCTTGATTTCCTGTGCGTTGGCGCCGAGGCAGAATGCCATGGCTGCCATGATTGTGAACAAAGACTTTTTCATTGTAATAAGGACATTTTAGTATTATTATGTTGAATGTCCAAATTTACAAAAATATCTTTGTCCTGTAAAGTCCTTATGGTATGTGCAGAGTGGGCAGGCCGATACCTGCGGCTAAGACACCGCCCTTGACCTCAGGACCTCCGCGCAGTCCTCGAACGAAGCGTAGACATTGCTTTCAGGAACCAGTCCAGGGACAAGCCTTGTGTTACGCAGCATGGTCATAGGTTGCTGAGGGACCGCAGTGAGCATCACTTCGACACCGCTGGCTGTGAGGTCACGGATGACGTCTTCCATCGCATAGAGGCCTGACTGGTCGACATAGGCACATCTTTTCATACGGATTATGACAGTCCTGGTTCCCTCCGGAACAGAGTTCAGCATGTTCTTGAAACCAGTCACATAGCCGAAGAAGAGCGGACCGCGCAGCCTGGCTACGAATATTCCCTGAGGAATCTCTCCCTCATCCTCCCATGGAGACTCTGCGTCGCTGGACTTCATCGATGAGATGTCGCTGGAAGCCTCGACTATGTCTCCCATGTTCTTCATGAACACCACGCAAGCCACTACCATACCGATAGCCACAGCGGTGAGAAGGTCGACGAATACGGTCACGAGGAATACGATCATCAAGACGACCGCGTCGGCACGAGGCACCTTCACAAGGTCCTTGAATCCCCTGAAATCTATGATTCCCCAGCCTACTGTTATGAGGATTCCTGCGAGCACTGAAAGCGGAACATACTTGACGAGGCTTCCGAGACCGAGAAGAATCGACAGGAGCATCAATGAGTGGATCATTCCGGAGATCTTGTTACGACCGCCTGAACGCACGTTGACGACAGTACGCATAGTGGCTCCAGCTCCTGCGATTCCGCAGAAAAGGCCTGCTACTGCGTTTCCGATTCCCTGACCTATCAGTTCCTGGTTGCTGTCGTGCTTTGTCTTGGTTATATTGTCAGCGACGACAGAAGTGAGCAGGGTATCGATAGAGCCCAGGCATGAAAGTGTAAGTCCAGGGATGACAGAAGCTTCGATCACGGTCTTCCAGTCTATGCCCCCAAGAGAGATGCCTTCCTTGAAGAATATAGGCATAGGTACGCCTGACGGTATCGAGCCGATCATCAGTTTCTCGTCAAGATCAAGGTAAAGGGATATAACAGTCATCACGACAAGGGCCACCAGCGTAGAAGGGATCTTCTTAGTGACTTTAGGGAAAAGCTGGATTATGGCAACTGTTCCGAGGCCGAGAGCGACAGGGACCAATGAGACTCCGGACGCCACAGCCTTAGGGAATCCTGCGACCATGTCTACCACAAGCACCGGTGACTTCATTCCCATCAATGGATAAAGCTGCTGCAGGATGATGATTACTCCGATTCCGCTCATGAATCCGGAAAGCACCGGACTTGGGATATAACGGACGTACTTTCCTATCTTCATCACACCGAAGAGGATCTGGAAAAGGCCGCAGAACATTCCTGCGAGGGACATCGAGACAAGGACCGTCGAGAGGCTTCCCGAAGACGCCCATGCCGCGCTGACCAGAGAAGCAGTGATGACTGTCATAGGTCCGGTCGGACCGCTGATCTGAGAATGTGTACCGCCGAAAAGTGATGCGAAGAAACCGAGCATGGTCGCTCCGACTAGTCCCGCAAGGGCTCCGATCGAAGTAGCCGAAGGATCATCGATTCCTCCGAATGCCTGAATGCCGAATGCAAGTGCGAGTGGCAGTGCCACGATACCGGCAGTTATACCACCGAACAGGTCTCCTTTGAAGTTTGATGTTTTCATAATCTGACGATGCAAATATACTGCATCGTAAGTTATTTTTCAGCAATCGGCTATGGTTTGTTACGATACCCATAATCGGCCTTCCCTCGTATCTTATTATCTCCGAGCACCGGCGGCTCTCCTCCGGAGACCTTCCGCGCTTCGCGCTCCATCCTGTCTCTCGCTCCGCTCGAGCCACCCGCTCACGAGGCCGCGGGCGGCCACGGGTCCCGGAGGAGACGGCCGGCGCTTGTATCTGAGAGGCATGAGCTCCCGCGCTCATGGGAAGCGGGAGGGGCCCGCCGGAGACAAGTCACGCCCGCGTGACGCAGGAAACGGTGGGAGGGTACGGAGCGAACAAAGTGAGCGGAGCCCTCTCAGATGCAAGCGTCGGCCTTCCCTGAGGTGTTCCGACAACAAAAAAAAGAGGCCGACCAGATGGTCGGCCTCGTCATATCTGAAAGTAATCAGGAATTACTTTGAGAGAGCCTGAGAAACTGCAACTGCGACAGCAACTGAGCAACCTACCATAGGGTTGTTACCCATGCCGAGGAAGCCCATCATCTCGACGTGTGCAGGAACTGAAGATGAACCTGCGAACTGAGCGTCAGAGTGCATACGACCGAGGGTATCTGTCATACCGTATGAAGCTGGACCTGCAGCCATGTTGTCTGGGTGAAGTGTACGGCCGGTACCACCACCTGATGCAACTGAGAAGTAAGGCTTGCCTGCGAGCACGCGCTCCTTCTTGTATGTACCTGCTACAGGGTGCTGGAAACGGGTAGGGTTGGTAGAGTTACCGGTGATGGAAACGTCTACACCCTCCTTCCACATGATCTTCACGCCCTCACGTACATCGTCAGCGCCGTAGCAGCGAACGCCACCACGTACACCCTCTGAGTAACGTGTCTCGCTGATGATCTCATAGTCACCAGTGTAGTAGTCGAACTGTGTCTGGACGTATGTGAAACCGTTGATACGTGAGATGATCTTCGCAGCGTCCTTTCCGAGACCGTTGAGGATGACGCGAAGTGGCTTCTGACGTACCTTGTTTGCCATCTCAGCGATCTTGATAGCGCCTTCAGCAGCAGCGTAAGACTCGTGACCAGCGAGGAAAGCGAAGCACTCGGTCTCCTCACGGAGAAGACGAGCTGCGAGGTTTCCGTGGCCGAGACCTACCTTACGGTCGTCAGCTACTGATCCAGGGATACAGAATGCCTGGAGACCCTCACCGATAGCCTCAGCAGCATCAGCAGCTACTGTGCAACCCTTCTTGATAGCGATTGCAGCACCTACTACGTAAGCCCACTTTGCATTCTCGAAGCAGATCTTCTGTGTATCCTCACAGATCTGGTAAGGATTGATGCCCTTCTCTTCGCAGATAGCCTTAGCCTCTTCGATGTCCTTGATACCATATTTGTTGAGAGCTG
>JAKSJP010000020.1 GCA_024398105.1 Bacteroidales bacterium
CATATATTGATAATTAGAACTTTATCATCATCTTTGGTTCCTATATATTTTGACAGATGGAATTGAGTTCCGAAGAATCCTAGGATTAATGCTGATATTGGAAAGATAATCAGTTACAACATAATTTTTTTCCGTCCGGCAAAACACATATGATTCCCTCATTCCTGTAGGTATTTTTCACCCACAGGGAATCACTTAAAACACTGATATTCTGCTAATTAACCATTTCCCTATAGTGAGATTCTGCCTATAGGGAAATGGCTAACTTACAGTGACATAAATACTTAGGTGCGTTCGAAAACTGTATGCTTTTCGGCCCGCAAACAAGCTAACATTCCCGGATCTCCGAAACTGCCCGAAGATACGGTTGTAAAAGACTTTGGTTGTTACTATGTGGGATTATTCGTTGTCAATTATCGGGAGAAGGTGGTTCATGCTCCTGAAATTGACGATCTTCACAACTCCTGCTTCATTCTGGAAATCACCGTTATATATCACGGCCTTTTCCTTGACTGGGGTTCCCACCCATGCCGGCAGTGATTTGAGCGAGGATTCAAATGATGGATCGTAAGTCATTGCGGACTTCACCTCCATAGCGGTAATCTCACCTTCCTGCTTCAGAATAATATCCACTTCATTTTGATTGGAATCCCTATAAAAGAATACACCGCCTTCACGACCTCGATTGAATCGATGCTTGACGACTTCCATCACGAGCATGTTTTCAAAGATATTGCCTCTCATCTTATCCCTGGAAAGCTGTTTTGAGGACTCTATGTCAAGAAGATAACATGCAAGACCGGGGTCTGTAAAATACAGCTTAGGCGACTTTACCAGACGCTTAGAGATATTCTCATAGTAAGGTGGCAACAGTGTTATGATATATGATGTCTGAAGAACATCAAGCCATCGGCTGACCGTCTTGGAATCCGCACCCAGTTCACAGCCTATCTCGGATGCGTTAAATAGAGAGCCGACACGCGCAGCGCAAAGTTTCATGAACTTGAGGAACTTCATAAGGTCCTGCACGTTAAGAAGGTCCCTTACATCCTTTTCAAGGTATGTCTTCACATACGATGGATAGAACAGGGAAGCCTTATTCTTGCCTGCCCATATTGCTGGATAAAAACCACCGAACATAAGCTGGTCGGTATCTTTGCCTTTCAGTGACTCTGTAAGCTCGTCAAATGACATAGGAAGCAGTTCGTAGACACCAGCACGTCCTGGAAGAGACTCAACTATTCCCTTCATCAACTCGAAATTGGAACTACCGGAAAGAAAGAATCGTTTCTCTGGGTTCTTGTCCACAATTCCCTGTATATACTCCAGGAGAACAGGGACCTTCTGCACTTCATCGATAAACATTCCTTCAGGATGCTGGCTCAAGAATGCGACAGGGTCGTTCTCGGCAAACTGCCTTACATGAAGATCCTTCATGCTATACATTGCATACTGAGGAAATAAATGCCTGATGAGTGTACTCTTGCCTGATTGCCTTGGACCAGTGACTGAAATCACGGAGAAGTATTTATATGCTTCAAGAATGGTTTCTTCTATCTTTCTGTGAATGTATACCTCTTTCATAATTCTATGTATTTTCGGAATGTGAATCCAAAAATACATATTAATTATGACTATACAAACACCTTCGTAAAATATTCATTGCTATGTTGTCACCCATGAATCTCATTCTTTTATGACTGTAATCTTATCTAGCGCAGCAGAGTTTGTACCGCGCATGAATCGGCCCGCAAACTGATTGCGATTTCCGAGCATCATAAATTTTCTGGCAATAAAAGGCATATGTTTAGAACAGATCTCATTATGTAAAACAGAGTTGCACTACATTTTTACAATCTGTTTTTTGCTCTACGTCCGCGAAGGTAATCCTCCAATAAATTGATAATTAGGTAATTAGGAATCGAGGTCAAGATAAAAATAAATAAACCAACTTATTGATAATCAATAAGTTGGTTTATTGTGTGCCTCGGACGGGACTCGAACCCGTACAGGCATTACTGCCCAAGGGATTTTCTTACTGCTATGGCTTTCGCCACCGGGCTTTGCCGTTCGTAGTCTGGACTATTCCTTCACCATGGAATTAATCTTTAGGTGTACCGTGTCTAGTCTCTGCACCTTCCTGTCTCAGGCTTGGCTCAAGATTACCATCTGCATTACCAGTTAAGGCTTCCTTGAATTTACGGTATTCTACATCTCTCTTTTCAGAGAGAGCACTCAACTTTGTTTTTCCTCGATAATTGTTTGTAAGAGCATGGCAGTTCGGACAAAGAAGGAGAAGATTTACCAATCGGTTATCCGTGTTGATACCATTTACATGGTGGATCTCAAGCGGAATATCATGGCCCATCCATTCTTTGAGTCCGCAGTTTTCGCAGTGTCTGATACCAGTCAGTTTCTTGTAATGTTCCCTGAGTCTCCATGAGCATTTGTATGAGGATTCTTTTGTGAAAATATCCTCAACAGTCATCTTCTTCCCAGGATTAAAAGCAAGTCCGACGTTCCATCCTTTGCCAGTGAAATGCGATGTGTCAAGATTGTGCTCGAGTATGAGTCTGTTTACTGTTCGGTAATTGCCGCCAATAGGCCTTAATCCTAATAGTCTTAAGACTCCTGCGATAGACTTGCTATCCCTTACAGCGTTCTTGACATCCTCTGTTGAATACCTGGCTTTACTCATGTTACTTTATTATAGTACGTAAAGTTAGGTTTTCCTGCCGTGTTTTACAAAATTATCAATGATCTAGCCTAAGTCCCTCGTGTCTACCATTCCACCACCAAGGCGTGGGAATGCAAAGATAACTATTTTATTTTGCTTATGGTGGAAAAAATGAAAGATGGGAGTGTAATTATTGATTGCTGATAAATATGTGGATAATTGGATTCCACGTTTGGCGCTGCTGAGTGTCATATAAAATGTTTTACTGGTGTCAATTCTGCTGGAAGGTGCTGATTATTATATAGTTGGTGTAAAAAACAACTGTATATGGTGGAAAAAACGTCTGATGACGGATTTGGAGTAGCAATACTTTTAGATTTAATCGTTTTATTCTTCATCATTAATTATCTTGCGCTTTGGTAATCAGGGAATTATTGTCATCTGGTTACAAGTACACCTATTTATATATAGGGCGAAAAAACGGAATAACCATTATTAACTAATCACTATTTTTATGTTCAAACAATTAACCGCAAAATTGGCTGCGATCGTTATGATCTTTGCCATGGCTGCTTTGAGCGTAAACGCTCAGAACAGAGCTATCAGCGGTACTGTTGTTGACGCAGCTGGTGTTCCTATCATCGGAGCATCTGTTGTCGTTGTCGGCAATACCACTAATGGTGCAATGACAGACTTAGACGGAAAGTTCGTTCTGAATGTTCCTGCAAATGCTGTCCTCTCAGTTTCTTGCATTGGTTACTCAACACAGAATATCCCTGTCGGTAACCAGTCTGTTTTCAACATCACCCTCGCAGAGGACTCTGAGTTCCTCGAGGAGACAGTCGTAATCGGCTACGGTGTACAGAAGAAGTCTGACCTCACCGGTGCCGTCGGTTCAGTAAACTCAAGTTCACTCCAGGCGCTTTCAACTACAGACGCAGCTGACGCACTCAAGGGAAAGGTTGCTGGTATCCAGATCCTTTCAAACGGTGCTCCTGGTTCAGGTTCTGATATCCGTGTCCGTGGTGTGTCTTCAAACGGTGGTAACCTTTCACCTCTCTTCATCGTCGATGGTCTTCAGGTATCAAGCATCCAGTACCTCGATCCTTCTATGATCGAGTCTATGGAGATCCTCAAGGATGCAGCTTCTGCAGCTATCTACGGTGCACAGGCAGGTAACGGTGTCGTTCTCGTAACTACAAAGCAGGGTAAGGATGGTACAGCTACTGTATCTTATACCGCTAAGTTCACAAACCAGAACTACACCAGGCGTCCTCTCATGAACCGTGAGCAGCTCATCGACTATCTCGGCATGGAGTACGGTGCTGACTGGGTTAAGGGTCGTCTTGATGAGAATGACTATTCACATCCTGACTACGCTGGTGGCGTAATCGACACTGACTGGATCGGTGCTTACCTTGAGCCAACCTGGACACAGCAGCATTCGCTCTCACTCTCAGGTGGTAACAAGAATGGTCACTTCTTCCTTTCACTCAACTATGTTGACGACAATGGTGTCGTTAAGGGTGACCGTGATATCTACAAGCGTCTCACTGCACAGATGAACGCTGACTACAACTTCTTCAAGTGGTTGCAGGTGGGTACCACCAACTCTATCGAGAAGTGGGATACCAAGAGCGTCTCACAGAGAGGTTACTCATCATCATTCGAGTCTCTCATCAACTACGACCCAATGACTCCTGTATACTGGACAGCGGGCAGAGAGAAGGAGCAGATGAATCCTGATCAGTATGCTGTATGGGAGAAGTGGCAGAATGGTGGAAACCAGCGTCTCATCGGCGACGAGACAGGTCTCTTCGCAATTACAAGATATTCAGACGTCGAGGGTAACCCACTCTCAAAGATCTACACATCAGACGGTACCTCAGGTGGTTTCAACATCAACGGTACGATGTACGCTAACATCATGCCTGTCAAGGGTCTCACCATCACTTCACGTCTTGGTTACAGAATCAACCAGCAGACAGGCCACAGCTTCAGCTCTCCTTACTACATCGGTCGTGGTTCAAGTGAGAACTACTCTATCTCTGCAAGTGCTAACACAGGTTGGTACTACCAGTGGGAGAACTTCGCTAACTATATGAAGAACTTCGGTAAGCACAGCATCACCGCAATGGCCGGTATGTCTTACCGTGAGACCAACAGCGACAATGACAGCATCTCTGCAAGTGGTGCCGACATCCTTTCTTCATACGGCTCAGCATTCGAGTACATCAACTATGTAAAGAGTGACATTTCAAAGTCAGTCAGCAACGCTCCTAGCCGTTCTGCATCTCTCGCATACTTCGGACGTTTGATCTATAGCTATGACAACCGTTACAGCCTCCAGGCTAACTTCCGTGCAGATGCATTCGACTCATCTAAGCTCTCAAAGGCTAACCGTTGGGGTTACTTCCCATCATTCTCTGCAGGTTGGACAATCTCTAACGAGAAGTTCTTCAAGAACAACATCAACGGTAACGCATTCAACTTCCTCAAGCTTCGTGGTTCATGGGGTCGCAACGGTAACGTGAACGTGCTCAGTGGATACCGCTACGCTACAACAATCTCAATGGGTAACGGTTGGTATCAGTACGGTGTTGACCACATCGGTTCTGACTACTCATCAGCACCTAACCTTGGCAACGGTCTTCCTAACCCTAACCTCAAGTGGGAGACTTCAGAGCAGATCGACCTCGGTCTCGATGCAAGATTCCTCAACAACAGACTCTCTGTAGGTCTTGACTACTACAACAAGAAGACCAAGGACCTCCTCTTCAACATCGAGGTTCCTGTAGAGCTCGGTGCTAGCCGTACAACTGTGAACGGTGGTGTCGTACTCAACAGAGGTTTCGAGCTTGAACTCGGTTGGAAGGATAACATCGGTGACTTCTCTTACAGCATCAATGCAAACTTCTCAACCCTTAAGAACGAGGTTCTCGAGCTTGCTTCACGTGCTACACGTTCAACAGCTAGTGACGCTTCTTCAACCAACTATAAGATCAATACCGCATTCGAGCCAGGTTATCCAGTATGGTACCTCCTTGGTTACAAGTATCTTGGTAATGACTCAGAGGGTAAGGGTATCTATGAGGATGTTGATGAAAACGGCGAGATCGCTTCTGCTGATATGCAGTTCATCGGTACTGTAACTCCTACCTACACACTCGGTCTTAACATCAACCTCGCATACAAGGGCTTCGACTTCACTCTCAATGGTAATGGCGAAGGTGGTCACTGGGTTGTTCCTGTAACTCACCGTACAGGTTTCAAGAACAATCTCAAGTACTACTACGAGAATGCTTCTAAGATGCCAAAGGCAGACACCATCGTGGCAGCTGACGATCCATTCTGGTCATCTACAGGTAACTGCTTCAGAGCTGACTACTTCCGTATCGGTACTCTCCAGCTTGGTTATACCATCCCTTCTGCTATCACAAAGAAGGCTGCTATCAGCAACCTCCGCGTATATGCATCTCTTGACGACTACTTCACAATCACCAAGTATCCAGGTCTCGATCCTGCAACTGCAACTAACGGTGGTACAACTGGTAGAGGTCTCGACTGGGGTTCATATCCTACAATGCAGAAGATCATCCTTGGTGTTAACTTAACATTCTAATTGCATTACAATATGAAAAAGATAATACTCCCTATAGCTTTAGGTCTTGCTCTTTTGGCGACTTCATGCCAGAACAAGCTTGAAATCCCTCAGAAGGGTGTTGTCTCAGCTGACGATTTC
Organism: Bacteroidales bacterium; assembly: GCA_024398105.1. GTDB lineage: Bacteria > Bacteroidota > Bacteroidia > Bacteroidales > UBA932 > Cryptobacteroides. The sequence continues at coordinate 6,420 of JAKSJP010000020.1, forward strand.
TACAAAACTGAAGCTGATGCCCAGGCTCTCCTGACCAACATGTACCAGGCCCTTTTCAGCAGCCATAACATCGCTTCTACAGAGGGTATCTACAACGCTCAGCTGATGCTCATCAACTACTCTGCAGACGATGTCCTTGCAGCAGGTGGCGACCCAGAGGACCATGGTGACTTCCGTGTCTTCGATGAGTTCCGTTACGACCATGCGAATGGCCCGCTCAAGAACCTCTATTCAGGTTATGCAAATGGTATCTTCACTACCAACCTCGTGATCTCTAACTTCTCAACTGAGAATGCTGAGGGTAAGGAGCCAAAGATCGACACTCAGTTCACAAGAGCATGTGTAGAGGAAGCTCGCGTTCTCCGTGCTTACTTCCATATGATGGAGGCTCTCTGTTTCAATACTACATGTATTGTCAGCCGTCTTCTCGATCCTACTGAGTTCCCTGAGCAGGCTGCCAGCCAGAAGGAAGTCCTCGATTGGGTTATCTCTGAGTGTGATAAGGCTATCAACTCAGGTCTCCTTCTCGTAGACGGTGGTAAGGCTGACAAGGATGCTACCGCACGTATGACCAAGGGTTTCGCTCAGTTCATCGCTGGTAAGGCAGCTATGTTCAACCATGACCATGCTACTGCTCGTAAGTACCTCGGTGACCTCATCAAGCAGGGCAGCTACTCTCTCGTTCCTACAAGCGAGTACTGGACTCTCTTCCACGCAGCCGGTGACGGTAATGAGGAAGTCATCTTCGCTCCTAACATGATCGAGGATCCTAACTTCACCAACTCAGGCGGTGGTAGAAACCGTGGTGGTTGGATGATCAACAACGTTCTTTGCTGGCGTACCGACAAGATGGCTTCAGCTCCATCTGTAGTTGCAAAGGCTCCTGCAAACGGTGGTGGTTGGAATGGTGGTGCAATCCAGGAAACTTTCGCTAAGAAGTTCCTTGCACATGATGGCGACTCACCTCGTCGTAAGGCTACATTCCTCACAGAAGAAGAGTTCCTTTATGAAATGGATTGGTCAGGTTCTGCAGTGAACAATGGAACCCGCGCAGAAAAGGAAAAGGACGTAAATCGTGGTATCAAAGATCCTACCGGTATCTACAGCCATGGTCCTTACTTTGAGCTGAAGAACATCATCTTCAACAACATCCCTAAGCTTCTTGCTGGTGACAAGGCAGACTCATATCCAGTCGACAACCTTTCAAACTATGGTTTCCAGAACCAGAAGAACAAGCTCATCGCTCGTTACGCTGAGGCTCTCCTTCTCTATGCAGAGGCTTGTATCGATGGTGATGCTAGTGACAAGGCAGCAGGTCTTGCAGCTCTCAATGAAGTTCAGACACGTTCAGGTTCAGGAAAGACCAGCTCTGAGCTTACATGGGAAGCAGTGTCTGAGGAGAAGCAGTATGAGCTCTGGTTCGAGGGTGCTCGTTTCCACGATCTCGTTCGTTGGGCAGCTGAGAATAGAGTAAATCTTGACGATGTATTCAACAAGTCAAAGATCCACGACAACATCCCTACAGTTACTGACGACTTCTTCACAAAGGATGCTCCTGCTCACAAGCTCTCAGTAAGCTACACAGAAGCTCACTTCAACCCATTCGTGGTTGGTAAGCACGAGTACTTCCCTATCCCACGTGATATGAAGATCTCTAACCCTAACCTCCACGATGTTCTTGGTTGGGCAGCTGAGTAATCTAGAATAACTCTTATATAAAAGAAGGGGCCAGACGGCCCCTTCTTTTATTATTTATGTTTTTTATTCGTAATCGCAGGTGTATCCCTTCTGGTCCAGTTCCAGCTTTACGACCTCCCAGCCGTCAAGAAGGCTTCCCAGCTCTTCCTTGATGCGGACGACACCCATTATGTCATTGGCGCTGATCACAGCCATGAGTGATGGACCTGCACCTGAAAGGTAGCTGCCAAGCACCTTTTCGTCTTTGTCAAGGGTATCCATGATCTCGTGGTAGCCGGTGATCAGATGACCTCTGTATGGCTGATGCAGGCGGTCCTTGAAGCCAAGCTTGAGACCTTCGTCGTAGCCGTTGATGAGCGACGCTACGGAGAGCGCCAGATGCGATACGTTGGCGATGGCGTCCTGCCTTGAGATGGTCGGAGGCAGCACCTTACGTGAGAGTTCGGTAGAAAGGGTGAAAGGCGGGATCAGGGTCACGAAGCGGTAGTCGTGCTTGACTGGGATGTTGAGAGTCTTCACCTTGTCGCCGTACATGACAGATACCGTCAGGCCTCCGAAGATGGCCGGAGCCACGTTGTCCGGGTGGCCTTCGATCTTGGTCGCGAGATCAAGTATCTCTTCGCGCTCCTCGCTGCGGTTCATGAAAGCATATGCTGCCACGATGCCGGCCACGATGCATGTCGATGAGCTTCCGAGTCCGCGGGTATGCGGTACGTCTCCCGAGCAGGCGATCTTCACACCCTTGAAGTCAAGGCCGCAGTAAGCCGCTGCCGTCTTGAATGCCTGGTAGGTCATGTTGTCTTCATTGCAGAACTGCTCAGGGCAGCCTGTGATCTCCAGACCGCCTTCGCTGAGTTCAAATACGAAGGTGTTGTATAGTGTGAGGGCAAGTCCTGCCACATCGAATCCAGGTCCGATGTTAGCGCTGGTCGCAGGTACTTTGATTCTTACTTTCATGGTATAAGCAGTTCTGTTTTACTTTCTTACAGCGTCCTTGATGAACGCAGGGATCTCGCTTCTGTCGATGACGGTCGTGTGGAGCACAGGCCTTTCCTTGATTCCGCAGAGCGGGCCAGGGACAGGGACTCCGGTCAAGGCGGTCAGTCTGTCGATGGCGGTGTAGACGTCAAGTACTTCGCCCGAGACGGCACCATGGACAGATTCAGGGAATTTGTATGGCGAGGCGGTCGATACGACGATTGTCGGTGTCTTGTCAGAGCTTTCGCGGCGGTAGCGCTCGAGGAATCCGTATCCGCATGCGGTGTGGGTGTCGAGCACGTATCCTGTCTTGTCGTAGCAGTCCTTGATTGTCTCAAGTACCTGCTCTTCAGTGAGATAGCCGGCAGTGAACTCTTCCTTGATGCGTGCGAGGACCTCAGGTTCAATCTCGTAGACACCGTTGTTCTTGAGACCTTCCATGTAGCTGCGGGTCTTGTCGCCGTCGCGTCCTGTCATGTACCATACGAGTCTCTCGAGGTTGCTTGAGACAAGGATGTCCATCGCTGGTGCGTTGGTCTTGAAGAACTCGCGGTTGGCGTCGTAGCGGCCGGTCTGGAAGAAGTCGGTGAGGATGTTGTTCTTGTTCGATGCGACGAGGAAACGCTCTACCGGCAGGCCCATCTGCTTGGCGATCCATCCTGCGAGGCAGTTTCCGAAGTTGCCGCTAGGGACGCAGAAGTTGATCTTGTCGCCGAGGGCGATGTCGCCTCTGCGCGCAAGCTCGAGGTAGCTGGAGATGTAGTAGACGATCTGAGGGATGAGTCGGCCGATGTTGATCGAGTTTGCAGAAGAGAGGAATACTCCGCTCTCATTGCACGCCTGTGCGATCTGGGGATCCGCGAACGCGGCCTTCACGGCTCTCTGCGCATCATCGAAGTTGCCCTTGATTCCTACGACCTTGACGTTCTTTCCTTCCTGTGAGACCATCTGCTGCTTCTGGATGGCGCTGACGCCGTCGGTAGGGTAGAACACGATTATTCCGGTTCCCTCGACGTCCTTGAAGCCTTCAAGCGCTGCCTTTCCGGTGTCTCCGGATGTCGCGGCGAGGATGATGACCTTCCTGTCTTCGCCCAGCTGCTTGAGCGACAGGGTCATCAGGTGTGGAAGGAGCGAGAGGGCCATGTCCTTGAACGCAGCGGTCTGGCCATGGAAAAGTTCTGCGATCCATGCGTCTCCAGCCTTCTTCACAGGCACGACTTCCTTAGGGAAAAGTCCTTTTCCGTAGGCGTTGAGGCATGCCTGGGCGATAAGGCTCCTGCCCTCTTCAGGGACGAATGTAGATACTATCTCTGTCGCGAGTGAAACGTAGTCAAGTCTGATAAGGCTGGAAAGGTCCAGCTTCGGGAGTTCGAAATCGGGCACGAGGAGTCCGCCGTCGTTTCCAATTCCTTGAACGATGGCCTTATAGAATCCGACGGGTTCCTGCTGATTTCTGGTGCTTACGTAATTCTTCATGGGGAAATACACTAGAAGTATGCAAGATAGAAAATTAATTCCAATTATCCTACATATCCGAGCGTCACGATGCATACGCGTACGTCCGGATTCCATTCCTTCAGGGCTTTCCAGCATGCAAACAGCGTTGCCCCGGTGGTGAAGACGTCGTCGACCAGAAGGACGTTGAGCGGCCCGGGACCACATCCGGCCACAAGCCTTTCCGCTGTCTTCCTCCGGACCGAGAACGCCCCCTTGACATTGTCCGCCTTCTGTCCGACCGACAGCTTGGTCTGAGTCCTCGTACGTCGGTTCCTTCTTAAAAGATCCGAGACCATGGTACCTCCGATCCCGCACCTTACCAGTTCCCTGGCGATCACCTCCGCCTGGTTGTAGCCTCGGGACCATCTTCGGGTCCAATGCAGCGGGACAGGCACCACTGCGTCTGTCTCGCCAAGGTACGGGCTTTCTTTCAGCCGCTCTGCCAGCATACGGGCGAAGAAGCGGCCGGCGGACTGGTTCCCGTGGTATTTCAGGCTCTGGGTGATCTTCCTGTAGCCGGTCTTCGAGCGGTAGAAGAAAAGGGCGACGGCCCAGACGTAGGGCGTATACCTTGGGACTGGCTCCTGGCCCTCGGGCGGGGTACCATGGTCCTGGACCGCTCCGATGCCGCTCTCGATATGCCGTTGGACCAGAAGGTTGAACTTGTCGGCCATCGCGTTGCGGCCCTGGAGATGGAAGAAGGTCTGGGGAAGGTCCGAGCGGCACCAGATGCAGAGGTGCCTTTCGTCCTTGAGCAGCGGCTGGCCGCAGACTATGCACTCGCGGGGCATAAGCAGGTCACCGACCGCCTGGAGTATCTGACTGGTATCGGGACGCCTTCCCACCATTATATGAAAAACCTTTCCGCGCATGGATGCAAGTAACGCATTTTCTGCTGCGGAAAGGTAAAGATTCTTGATTTTTCAGGTAAAGATTCCTGCGAAAAGGTAAAGATTCCTGAAAAATTACATGTTCATACCGCCGTCGACCTCGATTACCTGGCCTGAAACGTAAGATGACATGTCTGAAGCGAGGAAGGTACATACGTTTGCGATGTCCTCGACGGTACCGCCACGGCGGAGAGGAATCTTCTCCATCCATTCCTTGCGTACCTCCTCAGGGAGTGCCTGGGTCATAGGAGTGTCGATGAAGCCTGGAGCGACTGCGTTTGCGCGGATGCCCTTGCGGCCCATCTCCTGGCTGATACTCTTGGCAAGAGCGATGAGACCTGCCTTTGAAGCAGCGTAGTTACACTGAGCAGCGTTGCCATGGACACCGACAACTGAAGACATGTTGATGATAGAACCACCCTTCTGGCGCATCATGATAGGGGTGAGCGCGTGGATGAAGTTGAAAGCAGACTTGAGGTTCACTGCGAGGACTGCGTCCCACTGAGCCTCTGTCATCTTGAGCATAAGACCGTCCTTGGTGATACCTGCATTGTTCACGAGGATGTCGATGTGGCCGAAGTCAGCCTTGATCTTGTCCACGATCTCGTGGGTCTCATCGAAGTTTGCGGCGTTCGATGCGTATGCCTCTACCTTGTGGCCGAAAGCCTTGATTTCTGCGATTGTTTCCTCTGCAGCCTCATTGATCACGAGGTCAGTGATAGCTACGTCAGCGCCTTCTGCGGCGAACTTGAGAGCAATTGCCTTTCCAATTCCTCTGGCTGCACCTGTTACGATAGCAACCTTTCCGTCTAAAAGTCCCATATTTAAAATATTGAGTTAAAATTCCAGTACTCCGCAAAATTACCGCCTTTATCGGCTTTTGCAAAATTAATCGTAAATTTGCCCCACTTATAACGCAATATATATCATGGTTTCGGAAATTAGGGACATCAATCTCTGGGAAAGCGGAGAACTTAAGATAGAATGGGTAAGGCGTCACATGCCGCTTCTCGACTGGATCGAGAAGGATTTCAGGGAAAATCAGCCTTTCAAGGGCCTTCGCATCGCTTTGTCGGTGCATCTCGAGGCGAAGACAGCCCATCTCTGTGAGGTTCTCGCAGCCGGCGGAGCCGAGATGTATATAACAGGCAGCAATCCTCTCAGCACGCAGGACGACATCGCTGCGGCTCTCGTCCATGAGGGTCTCAACGTGTTCGCCCTCCATGGTGCTACCGAGGAGGAGTATTTCCGTGGAATCAGGAAGGTGATCGAGGCTGCTCCGAACGTCATCATCGACGACGGCGGCGACCTTGTCAACATGATCCATGACAACTATCCGCAGCTTATCCCTGGCGTCATCGGCGGCTGTGAGGAGACCACTACCGGCATCCTCCGTCTCCAGGCTATGGACAAGGCTCAGAAGCTTCAGTTCCCTATGATGCTCGTGAATGACGCTGCCTGCAAGCATTTCTTCGACAACCGCTACGGCACAGGCCAGTCGGTATGGGACGGAATCAACCGCACGACCAACCTCATCGTTGCCGGCAAGACAGTCGTCGTGGCTGGCTACGGCTGGTGCGGAAAGGGCGTTGCGATGCGCGCCAAGGGACTGGGTGCCAAGGTGATAGTTACCGAGATCGACCCTATCAAGGCGATGGAGGCAGTAATGGACGGATTCAGCGTGATGAAGATGGACCAGGCTGCTGCCGAGGGCGATTTCTTCATTACTGTCACAGGCTGCGCGGACGTCGTCAACGCAAGCCACTTCCTCAGGATGAAGGAAGGCGCGATCCTTACCAATGCCGGCCATTTCGACGTCGAGGTCGCTGTCGCTGCGCTTAAGACCATGGCGACTTCGGTCAAGCCTGCGCGCAACAACATCATGGCCTATACCCTTGAGAACGGCCGTACCGTCTATGTCATCGGCGAAGGCCGTCTCGTGAACCTTGCCGCAGGTGACGGACATCCGGCAGAGATCATGGACATGTCATTCGCCATCCAGGCGCTCAGCGCAAGGTATCTCGTCGAGAACCGCGACCGCATCTCACGTGTTCCTGGCCAGATGCTCAACAACGTCCCTAAGGAGGTCGACGAGCGCGTCGCACGCATCAAGCTCCAGGACTGGGGCATCGAGATCGACACCCTGACCCCGGAGCAGCACAGGTATCTGTACGGAGAATAGACTATGGGCGAAGAAAGTGCAAAATGGTTCGCGATGAGCGCGCCATACAGGAATGAGATGAAAGCCGCGAGGATGCTCGATGAGCTCCATGCAGAGTACTTCATTCCTATGCACTATGTACTCGTCCAGAGAGGTGCATGCAAGAGGCGCCAGCTCGTTCCGGCTGTCAGCAACCTGCTTTTCGTCCATGCTACCGATGAACGGATGACCTATCTGAAAGGAAAGGTTCCGGTCATGCAGTACAAGATGCTGAAAGGGCATACTGCCGACGGCAAGGTTGAGAAGAACGAGAAGATCGTCGTCCGCGACGAGGAGATGGAGGCGTTCATCAGAGTTTGCAAAGAGGAGCTTGAGAAGCTTCAGTTCCTGAGGCCAGAGGAAGTCAATCTCGAGAAGGGCACCAAGGTCCGCGTCATCGGCGGTCCCTTCGACGGTATCGAGGGTACCTTTGTCAAGGTCAAGGGCTCCAGATCACGCAAGTTGGTGATATGTATAGACAATTTCATTTCGGTGGCAACAGAGGTTGCGCCGGAGATGATTGAGGTGCTCGGGTAGCGATAGTCTCGTTTTTTTTGTAACTTAGCCGAAGATACGTATCAGATTATGAAAGGCATTGTTCTCGCGGGTGGCTCAGGAACCCGCCTTTATCCTATTACCAAAGGTGTCAGCAAGCAGCTTCTGCCTGTCTATGACAAGCCGATGATCTATTATCCTATCTCTGTGCTCATGCTTGCAGGAATCAGGGATATACTCATTATTTCCACCCCTGCTGACCTGCCTGGATTCCAGCGCCTTCTCGGCGACGGCTCGGACTATGGTGTACATTTCGAGTATGCTGAGCAGCCATCGCCTGACGGACTTGCGCAGGCATTTACCATAGGCAAGGATTTCATCGGCGATGACAGCGCATGTCTCATCCTTGGAGACAATATCTTCCATGGAGTTGGCTTCACAGGCACTCTCCGTGAGGCTGTCCGTACCGTGGAGGAAGAGAAGAAGGCTGTAGTGTTCGGCTACTGGGTGAGCGATCCTGAGAGATATGGTGTGGCGGAATTCAATGACGAGGGTGACTGTGTCAGCATCGAGGAGAAGCCTGCCCATCCTAAGAGCAACTATGCTGTCACTGGTCTCTACTTCTATCCTAACAAGGTCGTCGACATCGCTGCGGATGTAAAGCCTTCTGCACGCGGAGAGTATGAGATCACCAGTGTCAACCAGGCTTTCCTGGAGGCAGGGGAACTCAAGGTGGTTCCGCTTGGACGCGGTTTCGCATGGCTCGATACAGGTACCCATGATTCTCTCGCCGACGCTTCCGTCTATGTGGAGACTATCGAGAAACGTCAGGGACTCAAGATCGCCTGCCTTGAGGGTATCGGCTACAGAATGGGCTGGATCTCGAAGGAAAAGATGGCAGAGCTCGCAAAGCCTATGCTCAAGAACCAGTATGGCCAGTATATCATGCGTGTAGTCTACGAGCTTGAACGCACCGGCGGTGCAAACCTTGACTAGATGGAAGTAATCAAGACAGATATTGAGGGTGTAGTAATCCTCGAACCTCGCGTCTTCTCAGACGCACGCGGATATTTCTTCGAGTCCTTCTCACAGAGGGAATTCGAGGAGAAGGTCCGTAAGATCAACTTCGTGCAGGACAACGAGTCGATGTCCTCATATGGTGTGATGCGTGGCCTTCATTTCCAGCGCCCACCATACACCCAGAGCAAGATCGTCCGTTGTGTCAAGGGCCGTGTCCTCGATGTCGCTGTAGACATCCGCAAGGGCTCGCCTACATACGGAAAGCATGTCGCTGTGGAAATCTCAGAAGAGAACCATAGGCAGATATTCATCCCAAGGGGTTTCGCCCACGGCTTTGCAGTGCTTTCGGAGACTGCTGTGTTCCAGTACAAGTGCGACAACTTCTATGCGCCTCAGGCCGATGGCGGCATCTCCATCATGGACCGGTCGCTCGGAATTGACTGGCAGATTCCGCTCGAGAAAGCAATCCTGAGCGAGAAAGATACAAAGCACGAGCTGCTGAAGGATTTCGACAGCCCGTTCGACTATGACGTAAACCTCTATCCCGAATTCGAATAGCATGAACATCCTGGTTACCGGAGCCAACGGCCAGCTCGGAAACGAGATGAGGATCGTCACGGCAGGCTCATCAGACAGATACATATTCACGGACGTCAACCAGGTCGAGGGCCTTGAGACGACGTATCTTGACATCACGGATCTTGACGCGGTACGTACCATGGTCTCGGAGAATGACGTGAAGGCGATCGTCAACTGTGCCGCATGGACCAATGTGGACGCATGCGAGACAGACCCTGGACTTGCCGAACTTGCCGAGAAGCTGAATGCCGACGCACCGGAGAACCTTGCGAAGGCCATGAAGGAAGCGGGCGGCCTGCTGGTCCAGATCTCGACCGACTATGTCTTCGGGAAGGAGCCTTACAACGTCCCTTGCCGCGAGGACCAGAAAGGCACGCCTACCGGCGTCTATGGCCTTACAAAGCTCCACGGAGAGCAAAGGATCATGGCAACTGCTCCGGCGTACGTCATAATCCGCACCGCCTGGCTGTATTCGGAGTTCGGCAGGAATTTCTGCAAGACCATGCTCAACCTCACGGCGACCAAGCCTCAGCTCAAGGTCGTTTTCGACCAGTGCGGAACTCCTACCTATGCCTACGATCTCGCGTGTGTCATCTTCGACATACTGGAGAACCGCAAGTACGAGGGCAATACAGGCATCTACCACTACTCGAACGAGGGTGTCTGCAGCTGGTATGATTTCACAAAGATGATCGCGGAATACAGCGGTCAGACAGAGTGCGACATCCAGCCTTGCCACAGCAATGAGTTCCCGTCTCCTGTGACGCGTCCGTCTTACTCGGTCCTTGACAAGACCAAGATAAAGGAGACTTTCGGTATCAGCATCCCATATTGGACTGACTCACTCAAGAAGTGCATCGCTAATCTCAAAAAGCAGGTTAAATGAAGAATATCGTCATCACAGGCGGAGCCGGCTTCATCGGCAGCCATGTCGTAAGACTTTTTGTCAACAAGTATCCCGAGTACAAGATCATTAATCTTGACAAGCTCACCTACGCAGGTAACTTGGCTAACCTCAAGGACATCGAGGACAAGCCTAACTATAAGTTCGTAAGGATGGATATCTGCGACTTCGACGCATTCTACAAGCTGATGCAGGACGAGCAGATTGACGGAATCATCCATCTCGCAGCGGAGAGCCATGTGGATCGCTCGATCAAGGACCCGTTCACATTCGCGAGGACCAACGTGATGGGCACCCTCAGCCTTCTTCAGGCAGCGAAGCTCTACTGGGAGTCACTTCCTGAGAAGTACGAGGGCAAGCGCTTCTACCACATCTCGACCGATGAGGTGTACGGCGCGCTGGAATTCGATGACACGCTTTTTACAGAGGAGACCAAGTACAATCCTCACAGCCCGTACTCAGCAAGCAAGGCCAGCAGTGACCACTTCGTAAGAGCATACCACGATACCTACGGCATGCCTACTATCGTGACCAACTGCTCTAACAACTACGGTCCGTACCAGTTCCCTGAGAAGCTGATCCCGCTCTTCATCAACAACATCCGTCACCGCAAGCCGCTCCCTGTCTATGGCAAGGGAGAGAACGTGCGTGACTGGCTCTATGTAGAGGATCACGCGCGTGCGATCGACACCATCTTCCACAACGGAAAGATCGCTGAGACCTACAACATCGGCGGCTTCAACGAGTGGAAGAACATCGACATAATCAAGGTGGTGATCAAAACCGTCGACCGTCTTCTCGGCCGCGCCGAAGGAGAAGACCTCGATCTCATCACTTACGTCACTGACCGTCTCGGCCACGATGCACGCTACGCCATCGACTCCCGTAAACTCCAGGCAGAGCTCGGCTGGGAGCCAAGCCTGCAGTTCGAGGAAGGCATCGAGAAGACCGTCAGATGGTATCTCGATAACGAGGAGTGGATGGACAACATCACTTCAGGCGATTACGAGAAGTACTACGACGAAATGTATGCTACTTCACTTCCAGTACGACCACTGAAGCAGTAGGGAGGGTGAGCGAGATCTTGCCGTTTGAGACCTTGATGTTCTTCATTGCTACAGGCTTCACTGTATCGCCCTTGCCGCCGAAGTCGTTGTAGGCCTGGATTGAGACCTTGCCGTCCTTGCCGTCGCCACGGAGGATCTCTCCTGTGACAGATGCAGGCTTGAGCTCGTCAAAGGCGATCTCGACAGTCTGCTCCTTGGTGAGGGAGGTGTTCACGAGCGAGATGTGGTAGGCGTCAGACTTCGATGCGCTGATGCTGATCTCAGGATAGATGTCGCCGGTAGGTGCGGTCGTGAATTCTGTAGAGTAGACTGTAGGAACGTATGTGGCGTCCTGGTGTACGTTGTACATCCTGAACACATGGTAGCTAGGTGTAAGGATCATCTCGCTGCCCTGGGTAAGGATCATAGACTGGAGCACATTGACGATCTGAGCGATGTTGGCCATCTTGAGACGGTCTGTGTGTGCGTGGAAGAGGTTGAGTGACATACCTGCTACAAGAGCGTCTCTCATTGTGTTCTGCTGATAGAGGTGGCCAGGGTTTGTGCCAGGCTCTACGTCGAACCAAGTTCCCCACTCGTCGAGGAGGAGACCTACGGTCTTCTTAGGGTCGTAGATGTCCATGATAGCGGCATGGTTCTTCACGATCTGGTCGATCCTATAGGCTCTTCCGAGGGTGTTCTTGTACTCCTCGAGGGTGAAGTTGAGGGCAGGGCCCTTGCTTCCGTTCCAGCCCTTGACTGTGTAGAAATGGAGAGAAAGACCGTCCATCTCCTTGCCTGTAGCCTTCTGCATGAGGGTTCTTGTCCAGTCGTAGTCATCCTCGCTTGAGCCGCTGGCAACCTTGTAGAGCTCGTTGCCGTTGTACTCACGGCAGTATACTGCATATCTTCTGAAGAGGTCTGAATAGTACTCAGGGGTCATGTTTCCGCCGCATCCCCAGCTCTCGTTACCGATGCCGAGATACTTTACTTTCCATGGTTCCTTGCGGCCGTTCTTCGCGCGGAGCTCAGCCATGGTACCCTTGTCCGCGGTCATATACTCGACCCACTTCGCAAGCTCTTCCACTGTACCAGAACCGACGTTGCCGGAGATGTATGGCTGGGTGTTGATGAGCTCGCAGAGGTTGAGGAACTCGTGTGTTCCGAAGGAGTTGTCCTCGATGGTGCCGCCCCAGTTTGAGTTCAGTACCTTTGTACGCTGCTCGACGGGTCCGATGCCTTCCATCCAGTGGTATTCATCGGCGAAGCATCCGCCTGGCCAGCGCAGTACAGGAACCTTGAGGTCCTGGAGAGCCTTTACGAGGTCCTTGCGGTAGCCGTCGATGTTAGGTATGCTTGAATCCTTGCCGACCCAGATTCCGTCATAGATACATCTTCCGAGATGTTCTGAGAACTGGCCGTAGATCTCGGCTGGAATGACTGGCTGGTCCTTTGCAGTCTCATGGACAGAAACCTTTACCTGTGCGAAACCGGTAACGGAAAGGGCAGAGACCGCAGCAGCGATGATAAACTTCTTCATATACTATCTGGCTTAAAAATATTTCTTCTCTTCGTGGTGCAGCGCGATGAAGATGAACAGCAGCACCGTGAAAGACCACAGCGACGATCCTCCATAGCTCATCAGAGGCAGCGGGATTCCGATCACAGGCATGAGCCCGACGGTCATTCCGACATTGATGAAAAGGTGCATGAAGAAACAGCCGGCGACGCAGTATCCATATATGCGTGTGAAGTGCTCGCGGCAGCTTTCCGCATCCCTGATGATCCTTGAGATCAGCAGGGCGTAGAGCAGGATCACGACGAAGCAGCCTACGAATCCCCACTCCTCACCGACGGTGCAGAATATGAAGTCCGTGCTCTGCTCAGGCACGAATCCGTAGGTCGTCTGGGTTCCGTTGAGGAATCCTTTCCCGAAGAATCCGCCGGAACCGATCGCGATCATGGACTGATGTACGTTGTAGCCCACTCCGGCAAGGTCTTCCTTCATTCCCAGGAGGACCTCGATACGCGAGCGCTGGTGGTCCTGAAGGACATCGTTGAATATGAATTCAGTCGAATATGACAGGAACAGACCTGCGAGGAACGCGAGGACTGACAGTCCGATGAAGGTGTTCTTCTCGATGTAGGACTTGCGGAGGAGATATGGCATGAACCCGAAAGCGACGAGGAGCAGGATGTAGAGAGGCCTGATCCTGAGCATCCATGGTGCCCTCGCGGAGTAGCGGATCGCATCGGCGACCATAGGGTCGACGTCCTTGATGACGGACGCACCGGGTACCATGGTCTCGAGAATCGAGTTCCAAAGCCATGGGAACAGGGCGACGCCGAGTATTATGCCGATGAATATCAGCAGCCAGTGCATGCTGCGTCGGGCGTTGGCGGCGTTGAAGAGCAGGATGGCGCTCAGGAGAACCGCGACGGCCGTGTATGTCGATGTCGTAAGGGTCAGGATGAAGAGGAGGATGGTCATTCCGATCAGGACTATGAACCAGCCTGAAAGGCCTTCCCTGTAGAGCATGAAGACGAATCCCACATAGACGAGGGCCGAGCCTGTCTCGCTCTCTGCGAGGATTACCAGGAACGGCAGTCCGATTATGGCGAGAGTGATGAGGAAGTCCTTGATATTGCTTATCTTATAGTTGCTTCGGCTCATTATGAAGGCCAGCACCAGCGAGGTCGTTATCTTGGAGACCTCGGCCGGTTGGAACTTGACCGGACCGAATTCGAACCACGAATGGGATCCTTTGGTCTCCGTTCCGAGGAAGATTACCGCGACAAGCAGCACCAGCACTCCCATGTACATTATGATCGACCCTGTCTCCCATAGTCGGGACGGCAGGACAAAGAGGATCAGCGAGGCGAGCCCGAAGGCTGTGAGTATCCAGACGAACTGCTTTCCGCAACGGAAGTTCCAGTCGAGGATGGATGAAGGGTCGGAAGAATGGATCGAGGCATAGATGTTCATCCAGCCGATGAAGACCAGAAGCAGGTACATTATCACCAGCTTCCAGTCAAACGACTGACTTAAACTTCTTCCTTTGAACGTCTTGTCCATCCTAGTCCTTCTTTACTCTTGACATGAGGTTTCCGTCCATCACTCTCTTCTCGAGATCTGCACGCTTGACCTCTCCGTTGAGGTATTTCTCTATCATAAGCGAAGCGATTGGCGCCGCCCAGGTCGCACCGAAACCGGCGTTCTCGACATAGGCTGCAACCGCGATCTTCGGGTTGTCCTTAGGGGCGAAGCAGATAAACACGGAGTTGTCCGCTCCACGAGGGTTCTGCGCGGTTCCGGTCTTTCCGCAGATGTCAAGACCTTCGACTGCCGCCACATGGGCTGTACCGCCGGCTCCCGCAGGGGCGTTGACGGCCTTCCACATACCGCCGCGCACCTTCTGGAACTGGGTCGTATCGACCATGGTATAGTTCCTCTCCTTGAACCTGTCGTCGATCTTGACGTTCTCTGATTCCTTGATGATGTGAGGAATGTAGTAATATCCGTTGTTCGCCACGGTGGCGCTGAGGTTTGCGATCTGGAGAGGGGTCACACCGATCTCGCCCTGTCCGATCGAGAGGGAGATGATCGTGGTGAACTTCCATCCGTTCTTTCCGTAGATCCTGTCGTAGTAGTTCGAGGTAGGGATGTTTCCACCGAGTTCGGCAGGGAAGTCACTGCCCAGCTTGTGGCCGAATCCGAAGCTCATCACATACTCTCTCCACTTGGTGAAGGAATCCTGGATGGAATCGTATTTCCTGTTCTCAAGGATGTTCTTCAGCACGTAGCAGAAGTATCCGTTGCAGGACATCATGACCGCGTCCTCGAGGATGAGCGGAGAACGGTGTCCGTGGCATCCGAGCTTGCGGTTACCGTACGGGTAGCCATGGTTGCAAGGATATGCGTACTCAGGCTTGAGCACTCCTTCCTCGAGGCCAATGAGGCCGTTGACGAGCTTGAATACCGAGCCTGGAGGGTATGAGGCCTGCACGGCACGGTTGAACATAGGCTTGTATGGATCCTTGATGATGTCGTTGTAGTGCTTGCTGATGTCGGCGAGCATCTCTACGTCGATACCCGGGCTTGAGACCAGCGAAAGGATCTCTCCGGTCGATGGCTCGATGGCCACGAGGGATCCTACCTTGTTCTTCATCAGCTCCTGTCCGTACTGCTGGAGGACGGCGTCGATGGTCGTGTAGACGTCGTTGCCAGGAACGGCCTCCTTGTCGTAGGCGCCGTTCTCGTAGGCCGACTCGATCTGGTTCTTCGAGTTACGCAGATAGATATGATAGCCCTTCTCGCCCTTGAGCTCCTGTTCCATGGCAGCTTCGATTCCGGTCTTCCCGGCGTAGTCACCGCTTCGGTACTCAGGATGGCTCTTGAGGAAGCTGGCGTCGACCTCGGACACATATCCGAGAAGGTTTCCGCCGGCGTTGAAAGGATAGTCACGTATGCTTCGCGCGAGTCCCTTGAAACCCGGGAACTTATACTGGACCTCCGAGAATCTCATGTATGACTCTGACGGGATCTGCTTGATCATGGTCATCGACTGGTAGCCGATCCTGCTTCTGTTGCGGGCATATTCCTTCATCTTGTCACGGATGAAATCCTCGCTGACATTGAGGATCTGGGCAAGCATGACCGTGTCGAACGGCTGGACCTCCCTAGGCGTCACAAGGATGTCATAGGCGACCTTGTTGGATACGATGATCTTTCCGTTCCTGTCGTAGATGGTGCCGCGGGTAGGGTAGATGACGTCATAGACCATCGAGTTGTTGGTCGCGTCCTCCTTGTATCCGTTGTCAAACACCTGGATGAAGAAGATCTTCGTCAGCAGGATGCCGACGGCTACAAAAAGGCCTATGAGCAGCTTTGAGGACTTCTGGATCTCCATCTCTACCTCCTTTCCTCAGAAGTGAGGATGTCAACAATGAAGACGGAAAGGGCACTGCCTGCCAGGAGCGAGCAGGCGAATCTCAGGATGTTGAAGATGAACGGTCTGGCTCCTGCGCCGTCTGCGATGATGTAGACAAGCAGGAAGAGAGACTGTACAAGTACGATCGAGAATATTACTTTTCCGATACCGTATTTCCTGATGGAGATGCTGTCCTCCCTGACGAGAGGCTCTTCTCCGAAGACGAACCTGATGACATGCTCCCTTGCCGCAGCGACAGGGACGAGGGCAAGTATGTTGAGACCTATGACTCCTTCTGCCATGAAATCAACCATGAACCCGGTCGCGAAGGCGATCAGAAGCGAGCTGGTCGTGCTGAACTTTGTCGGAATGCAGAGGACCAGGGCCGGAAGTATCGACAGCATCACATATGCGGACAGGTTGAACCATTCGCAGATGAGGACCTGGGCGATCACCAGGAGTATGTAGTAGAGGAAGAAATTCTGTTTCATGCTACCTGCCTCCCTTCTTGTTCTCTAATTCGTTTATCTCGCCCTTTCCGATGTTGGTCGCAAGGACTACATATCTCACGTCGTTGAAGCCCTGGAGCAGCCTGACCTTGATGTCGTAGGTCGCACCGTTCACGATCTTCGAGTCTCCTGCGATTCCCAGTGGGATGTCGGCAGGGAAGATGGATGAGAAACCGCTGGTGTAGACTGTGTCTCCCGGCTCGAACCTGCACTGGAGAGGGATCTCCCTGAGGACTGCCCCGTTGGAAGAGACACCGTCCCACGAGAGAGGTCCGACAGACCCCTGTTCTCCTCCGATCCTCGCACTGATGTTGAGGTCTGAGTTCATGAGCGACACGGCGTAGGAGTAGTGCCTGCTGACCGTGTCCACGATGCCGATCACACCCTGTGAGGTGATGATCGCCGACTGAGGGACGACTCCGTCCTCGGATCCCTGTCCGAGGATGAGATAGTTATGCTGCTTGTTGCGGCTGATCTTCACGATCGAAGCCGGCATGTAACGGAATCCGTCGACCGATGTGTAGTTCGACACGATGGAATCCATCCTGTGCCTGTCGTCTTCGCTCTGGTATGCCTTGAGCGCCTTGAGCAGCTCGAAGTTCTCCAGGCGGAGCTGGTCGTTAGTCTCGCGAAGGGAGAAATACTCTGAGACAGACCTTCCGATGCCCCAGATGCCACCCATTACGGCATGCTTCTGCTTCGAAAGGAAGAAGTGCTGGGTGATTCCGTTGTGCTGGAGCATATTGAGTGCAGCAATCTCCATCGCTATGAAGATTGCTGCATCAATTAGTAATCTGTAGATTCCTCTCTTCTCCGCCATTATCTCATCAGGAACGAGTAGTTGTCAGAGTTCTTGAGAGCGAGACAGGTGCCTCGTGCCACTGCGCGGAGTGGGTCCTCAGCGACGTGGAAAGGAATGTTCACCTTCTCGGAGAATCTCTGGGCAAGGCCCCTGAGGAGTGCACCGCCACCTGAAAGGAAGATACCGTTGTCGACGATATCCGAGTAGAGCTCAGGTGGAGTCTGTTCGAGGACGTGGAGGATTGCTGACTCGAGCTTTGAGATCGACTTGTCAAGACAGTGCGCGATCTCCTGGTAGGTCACTCTTGCCTCGACAGGATGGGCTGTCATGAGGTTAGGACCCTTTACTACGTAAGGCTCCGGCTCCTCCTCGAGGTTAGGGATCACCGCACCTACCGCCCACTTGATCTTCTCGGCTGTGATCTCACCGATCCTGACGTTGTGCTGCTGACGGAGGTAGTACTGGATGTCGTTGGTGAACTCGTCACCTGCTGTCTTGATACTTTCCTGGACTACGATGCCACCGAGGGAGATGACTGCGATCTCAGCGGTACCACCGCCTATGTCGACTACCATGTTACCCTTTGGCGCCTCGACGTCGAGACCGATACCGAGTGCTGCTGCCATAGGCTCGTAGATAAGATATACCTCGCGGCCGCCGGCGTGCTCAGATGAATCGCGGACAGCTCGGATCTCGACTTCAGTTGAACCTGAAGGGATGCCGATCACCATCTTGAGGTTAGGGGTGAAAAGTGATTTCTTCTTGCTGTTTACCTGCTTGATGAAGCCTTTGATCATCTGCTCTGCGGCGTTGAAGTCGGCGATGACACCACCCTTGAGAGGACGGATTGTCTTGATGCCGGGATTGGTCTTCTCCTGCATCAGCTTCGCCTTCTGGCCGAGAGCGATCAACTTTCCGGTATTGTTATCTAGCGCGACGATGCTTGGCTCGTCGAGAACAATCTGGTCGTTCTGGAAGATGACGGTGTTGGCTGTTCCTAAGTCAACTGCAAGTTCCTGCGTTAAAAACGAGAATGCCATATTCTGCTGCTTTGTCTATTAAATTTCTTAAAGTTCTCAAAAGTACGAAAAAAAAGTAAATTTGCAGAATAAACATGGGCAGAAAATGGAGAGAAATTTTTATCTGATAGCAGTGGCAGGAGGAAGCGGTACCAGGATGGGTGCAAGCATCCCGAAGCAGTTCATCGAGATACGTGAGAAGGCCATACTCCAGAGAACTCTGGAGAAATTCATAAACGCCTGTCCCGACATCAGGATCATCACGGTCCTGCCGGAGGCGCACATCCCCTACTGGAAGGACTATTGCCTTGCCCGCAACTTCTCTCATCCTCAGACCCTTGTCAAGGGTGGGATCACCCGTTTCCACAGCGTCCGCAACGCCCTCGCGAAAGTCCCTGACGGAGCCTATGTCGCCGTCCATGACGGAGTCCGTCCTCTCCTTTCCGTCGACATGATACGCAGGATGTTCGGTTCCATGGAATCCTGCCGCGGCCTGATACCTGTCGTTCCGACGCCGGACACCCTCAAGGCGCTCAGGCAGACCAAGGACGAAGCCGGTAACATGGTACTTGAACGCATCGCCGGTGCCGAGCTCGACCGTTCGCAGGTATTCGGGGCCCAGACCCCTCAGATCTTCCGTTCAGAAGACCTGAAGGAAGCCTATTCCCAGGCATTTGACACAGCCTTCACCGACGACGCCTCGGTGGCCGAGAGATACGGCATAGAGCTGGACTGGTGCATCGGGGAGCGCCTGAATCTGAAAATCACGACTCCCGAGGACATCGTCCTGGCGGAAGCCGTGATCAAGAATAATCTCAAGTAGGATACCGTTACTCCTGAGAGTCGGTAGTGCTGTAGCCCTTTACCCAGATCTGACGGTCGATCGCCTCGTCGAGTGCGATCATGGTATCTGTAGCCTGGATGTAAGGAATCTTCTGGATAGTGTTCAGAAGGATGTCCATGAGGTGGTCGTTGTCGACACAGTACATCTTGAGCAGAAGGGTATACCTTCCGGTTACAAAATGACACTCCACGATCTCAGGGATAGTCCTGAGTGAAGCTACCACTTCGTTGTATTTGTTGGCCTCCGTAAGAGTCACGCTGATGAATACGCAGACATTGAGTCCCAGGGCCTGAGGCTTCACGAGAAGCCTTGAACCTGTGATGACACCATTAGCTTCCAATCTCTTGACTCTCTGATGGATAGCTGCTCCTGACACGCCACATTCCCTGGCAATCTCCAGGAATGGCATCCTTGCATTCTTAACGAGAAAACCTAGGATTTTCTGGTCTGTTGAATCGATATGGTAATTTGCCATAGTTATAAATTGAAACCGAGTTAAGCGCAAAAATACACAATAATTTTAATTTCAGCGACTTCTGCCATTAAAAATTATTACTTACTGCGTTTTCTGAAGCCTTTCCTCTGGGTAGGTGTACTCGATTCTATGATGTTCCTGCACTGTTCTTCAGTAAGGGTCTTAGGGTCTGTACCCTTAGGTAGCTTATAGTTAGAACCATTGCACTTCAGGTATGGTCCGTAAGCACCTTCGAGCACCTGTATGTCACCCCACTGGGCTATAGGTCCGGCAGCCTTTTCACCTGCTTTCGCGATGAGTTCAGCGCACTCTTCAAGTGTGATGGCAAGAGGGTTCTTTCCTCTCGGGAGAGAGATGTTCTTCGTTCCGAACCTGAGGTATGGACCGAAGCGGCCTGTTGTCGCGATCACATCGGTCCCGTCGATGGTTCCTACTGTCCTCGGGAGCTCGAAGAGCTTGAGTGCGTCCGCGAGAGTCATGTTCTCGATCAGCATTCCGGTAGGGATGTTGGCGTATGCCTTGCTGTCGCCTTCGCCCTTCTGGACATATGGTCCGTACTGACCGAACTTGGCGATTACCTTCTGGCCGTCAGGTGCGATGCCGAGCTCTTTCTCGACATGGGTGTAGACCTTCTCCGAAAGCACATCCTCGGTCTTCTTGTGGAAAGGGTTGTAGAACTGTGAGATGACCTCGTTCCATGCCTTCCCGCCCTCGGCTACCATATCGAAGTCATTCTCGACGTTTGCTGTGAAATTATAGTCGAGGATGTCTGCGAAATTGCTTACAAGATAGTCAGTTACGATCATTCCGATCTCCTGAGGGACAAGCTTGCCCTTCTCGGCTCCGACAACCTCGTTCTTGTGGCTCTCCTTGATTGTAGAGCCTTTGAGGCTGAGGTTCCTGACAGCGATCTTCTCGCCCTCCTTGTTGGTCCTGCTGAGGTATCCTCTGGCGCTTGTGAGGGTCGAGATGGTGGTCGCATAGGTCGATGGACGTCCGATTCCGATCTCCTCCATCTTCTTGATGAGGGTCGCCTCTGAGTATCTTGGCGGAGCCTGGGTGAACTTGCATTCGGCAGTGATTCCCATCTCAGACATCGCACATCCTTCCTCGAGGACAGGGAGGATCACCTCCTCGTCGGTCTCGACATCGTCTGAACCTTCCATATAAAGCTTGAGGAAACCGTCGAACAGGACCTCGGTGGTCTGCAGGGCGTATTTCTCCTGTCTCTTGTCCGAAGCGATCCTGATGTCGGTCCTCATGACCTTGGCGTCTGCCATCTGGGAAGCGACGGTCCTGTTCCAGATAAGCCTGTAGAGGCTCTGCTCCTGGGCGGTACCCTTGATCTCAGTGTTTTCGATATATGTAGGGCGGATGGCCTCGTGTGCCTCCTGGGCACCCTTCGAGCTGGTCTTGTAGTTCCTGACCTTAGAGTACTCATCGCCGAAGTTGTCCTTGATGAAGGCCTTGGCGGTGTTGATCGCGAGGGACGAGAGGTTGACAGAGTCGGTTCTCATGTAGGTGATGAGACCCTTCTCGTAGAGAGACTGTGCAAGTCTCATCGTCTGGTTTGAGGAGAGGTGGAGCTTCCTTGAAGCTTCCTGCTGGAGTGTCGATGTCGTGAAAGGTGCGGCAGGGACCCTGACGCCTTCCTTCTTCTCGATGGATGCGATGCTGTACTGAGCTCCTATGCTGTCCTGGAGGAACTGGTATGCCTCTTCATAGGAAGCGAACTTCCTGTCGAGAGTCGCGGTCACCTTGACTCCTTCGGCTGTGCCGGCTGGATGGAAGGTAGCCTGGACCTTGTAGAAAGCCTCCTTCTGGAATGCCATGATCTCTCTTTCCCTGTCGACGACAAGCCTGAGAGTGACGCTCTGGACGCGTCCGGCTGAAAGTCCTTTCTGGACCCTTCTCCAGAGGATAGGTGACAGCTCGAAGCCTACAAGTCTGTCAAGTACTCGTCTTGCCTGCTGGGCATTGACGAGGTTCATGTCGATTTCTCTCGGATTCTCTACCGCGTTGAGGATTGCAGGCTTGGTGATCTCGTGGAACACGATTCTCCTGGTCTTTCCCTTGTCGAGTCCGAGTGTCTCGTAGAGGTGCCATGAAATTGCTTCTCCCTCGCGGTCTTCATCGGATGCAAGAAGGACGCTGTCCGCCTTGTCCGCAAGAGCCTTGAGTTCCTTGATAAGAGGTTTCTTCTTTGCAGGGATGACATACTCGGGCTGGAAGCCGTTCTCGATGTCAACACTCATCTTATTGTCCTGAAGGTCGCGGATATGACCTTCCGACGCCTTGACTATATAATCTTTTCCAAGATATTTTTGAATTGTCCCAGCCTTGGTTGGGGACTCCACAATAACTAAATTTCCCGCCATAAATCCCAAATTTCAAAAATAGAGTGGCAAAGTAACGATGTTTCAAAGCAAAAATCCAAATTAATTCGCTACTTTTGTTTTTCCTGATCTTACCATGAAAATATATTTTCATAAATTTTTGAACGACAGACGATGACAGACAATACAAGAAAGAAACTTACCAAGTGGCTCTGGATACTGGTCCTCTGCCCAATGGCCCTGGTTTTCCTCCTTCTCGTGCTTGTGTGGATGTTCGCGGACATCCCTTCATTCAAGGAACTTGAGGACCCGGACACCAAGCTCGCCACCCAGGTGATCGCCGATGGAGGCGAGATCCTGACGTCCTACCATATCGAGAACCGTTCGTTCGCATCATACGACGACCTTTCTCCATATCTTGTCCATGCTGCAGTGGCTACGGAGGACAAGCGCTTCTATCAGCACTCCGGCGTCGACATGAAGTCTCTCGGCCGTGTCGCTGTCAAGACTCTGCTCATGAGCAACTCGAGCCAGGGTGGAGGATCTACCATCACCCAGCAGCTCGCGAAGACTCTCTATCCGCGTGAGAAGATGTCCGGCTACAGCAAGCCGAGAAAGATCGTGGCGATGGTATGGGTGAAGCTCAAGGAGTGGATCACCGCCGTCAAGCTCGAGAGGAACTACACCAAGGATGAGATTCTCGTGATGTATCTCAACTCGGTTGAATACAGCTCCCAGTCGTTCGGAGTCAAGGCCGCTGCCCAGACCTTCTTCGCCAAGTCCCCTTCTGAACTCAACGTGGAGGAGGCTGCGATGCTCGTCGGAATGGTCAACGCCCCTACGAAGTACAATCCGGTCAGGAATCCTGACAACGCCCTTTCGCGCCGCAACCTCGTGCTCAAGAGAATGTATGAGGACAAGAGGCTCTTCGACGCAGAAGGCAACCGCATGACGAGGGACCAGCTCGACTCTCTGATGGACACCCCTATCGACTGCTCGGCATACGTCCTCCAGGACCACAACGCCGGCCTCGCACCGTACTTCCGCGACATGCTCCGCAAGTACATGAACGCGAAGAAGCCTGTCCGCAGAAACTATACATATCCTGAAGAGTTCTCCGCAGACTCCCTCAAGTGGGCAGATGACGAGCTCTACGGATGGCTTACCAAGAACAAGAAGCCGGACGGAACCGAATACAATCTCGACAAGGACGGACTCAGGATATACACTACCATCAACTACAAGATGCAGAAGTATGCCGAGGAGGCCATGGCGGAGCATATGAAAAACCTCCAGAAGAGCTTCTACGGCGACCTTAAATACAAGAAGAACAGACCGTTCTCGAACGGTGTCGACCAGTCCGTCATCGACGGCATCATGCAGCGCTCGCGCCGAGGCAGCGAACGCTACCGTGTCCGCAAGAACGCAGGCATGTCGGAGGCCGAGATCATGAAGACCTTCGACGAACCTGTCCAGATGAGGGTATTCACATGGGACAAGAAAGGCTACATCGACACGACCATGACCCCGAACGACTCCATCCGCTACTACAAGTCGTTCCTCAGGTCGTCATTCGTGGCCATGGAGCCAGAGACAGGTCATGTCAAGGCGTATGTCGGCGGCCCTAACTACCGCCATTTCAAGTACGACAACGTCACCCAGGGAAAGCGTCAGGTGGGTTCTACCATCAAGCCTTTCCTCTATACGCTTGCGATGCAGGAGGGCATGAGCCCTTGCGACGAGACTGTCTGCGTTCCTCAGACCTTCATCGTGGGTGACAATACATGGACTCCACGAAGCACTGACAAGGACCAGTGGATCGGAAAGACCGTGACCCTCAAGTGGGGCCTCACCAACTCTTCGAACAACATCTCAGCATACCTCATGAAGCTCTTCGGACCAGCCGCCATGGTCAACATGATGCACAGGATGGGAATCAGCGACCATGTGGAGGAAGTTCCTTCGATCTGCGTTGGATCGGCTGACCTCTACCTCTACGACATGGTAGCCGCATACAACACTTTCCCTTCAAAGGGCGTGTATGTGAGCCCGATCTTCGTCACCCGCATCGAGGACAAGCAGGGCAACGTGCTCGGCGAGTTCAACAACCGCAAACGCGAGGCCATCAGCGAAAGCACGGCATATCTCATGGAGAACCTTATGCAGGGCGTGGTCAACGCCGGTACGGCAGGCCGTCTCCGCTCTGTATATCAGCTCAAGGGACAGATCGCCGGAAAGACCGGAACCACCAACGACAACTCCGACGGATGGTTCATCGGCTACACTCCTACGATCACGGCCGGCGTATGGACAGGTGGAGAGGACAGGCAGATCCATTTCGAGTCACTCGCTCTCGGTGGCGGTTCGAACATGGCACTCCCTATCTGGGGTATCTGGATGAAGAAGCTCATCAAGGACGGGACGCTGGGTATCAGCGAGAACGATGCGTTCGTCGCTCCTGCAGGAGTCTCAGTCAACCTCGACTGTACCGGAGGAGACGACGATGCAAGGTCTTCAGAGGAGACTGCTGCTGACTATTATTTCGACTAGCCCCAGGCAAGTCTTTCTGTTGGAAAAAAGATTAAACGGACTTTCAATATTATGGGAAAGATCAATAACATAGCCGTTTTTTACGGCAGCGACTCTTCTGAATGGGAGGTTTCATGCCGCAGCGGCGAATTCACAGCATCGAGGATCGATGAATCCAAGTTCAATGTATATGAGGTTTTCGCCCGTTTTGGAAAATGGGAGCTCGTGGCATTCCGCAAGAAGGAATCCATGAGGGTCACCTTCCCTGAGGGTGCACGCCCACAGGTCGACCGCAACGACTTCTCTGTGAATGTCTATGGCGAGAAGATCAAGCTTGACTTTGTTTATGTGATGCAGCATGGCCGTCCAGGTGAGAACGGACTTCTCCAGGGCTATCTTGAGATGCTTGGCATCCCTTACAGCAGCTGTTCTTCATTCGTGAGCGCCATCGTCTTCGACAAGTATTCGTGCAAGAGCTATCTGCGTGACGTGGATTTCGTGAAGCTTGCACCGGACGCATTCATCCGCAAGGGTGCTGATGTCGAGGCTTTCTGCAAGTCTGCGCTCGAGAAGCTCGCTCTTCCTCTCTTCGTGAAGCCTACCGACGGCGGTTCAAGCTTCGGTATCACCAAGGTGAAGGAGGCTGACAAGCTTGCCGATGCCATCAACTATGCTTTCACCGAGGGCTCGACAGTCATCGTGGAGAGCGGTGTCAGCGGCAGGGAGCTTACCTGCGGTGTGTATTTCGACGGCGAGAAGGTGAAGGCTCTTCCTGTCATCGAGATCGTGACAAGCAACGAGTATTTTGACTATGACGCGAAGTACAACGGCAACAGCCAGGAGATCTGTCCTGCTCAGATTCCGGACGAGCTTCGCGAGAAGGTCCAGGAGACTACCTGCAGGATCTATGAGCATCTCGGATGCAAGGGTCTTGTGAGGATCGATTATATTGCTGCTGAGGATGGACTTTATTTCCTCGAGGTGAACAATATCCCTGGTATGACCAGCGCTTCGCTCGTGCCTAAGATGGTGCGTGCCGCCGGCATGGATATCACCGCCTTCCTCACCACCATCATCGAAAATTCATAATTCAGATAACAGCAATCCGAAGTAGAATCACCGGACAAAGGTCAGAGGTCCGAACGGGTAAATCCCTCCCAGCTGACGCTGGGCCCCTCCCGTTCACGCGGTCACGGGCGACCACGCCCGTTCGGACCTCTGCCTTCGTCCTTGTCCATATTTCGGATTGTTGTGCTCTGAGAGGTTGCAGCTGACAGGGTCCAGAAGGCGTTGCCACCCGCGGCACGTCAGCGGGAGGGGCCCGAAAGCCGCAGGCTTTTGGGAGGGATAGCGCGAAGCGCGTACCTTCTGGACCCTGTCAGCTGTAACCGGTCAAAAAGAGACAATGATATGAAACTGGCAGAATTCATAAGGGAGACGGTCGAGCGGCTGGGAGCCTTGTATCCTGAGAGGGAGGCGAGGTCGATCGTGCTGATGCTGACCGAAGCCATGCTCGGGACCAAGAACTACACCCACATAGTCGAGCCCGGCTACGAGATACCGGCCTCCAAGGAGGCTGACCTGGCGGCGGCAGTCGAGAGACTCGCCGGCGGCGAGCCTGTCCAGTACGTCCTCGGCAAGGCTGAGTTCTATGGAAGGACTTTCAACGTCAGTCCTGCAGTGCTCATCCCAAGGCCAGAGACCGAACTTCTCTGCCGCGAGGCCATCAAGATCGCAGAAAGGATGGTCCGCATGCGCTCAGCCTACGGAAAGACCACCCTCAGGATCCTCGACCTCTGTACAGGATCGGGCTGCATAGCATGGACCATGGCCCTGGAAATCCCGGGAGCGGAGGTCGTCGGCGTCGATATATCCAACGAGGCGCTCAAGGTCGCATGTTCCCAGAACTTCCCGGAGATTGAGAAAAACGGGTCGAGCATACGCTTCGCGGAAGGCGACGTCCTGAATCCGGCCCTCTTCCCGGAACTCGGAAAATTCGATCTCGTCCTCAGCAATCCGCCATACATCAAGGAAAGCGAAAAGGCGAAGATGCGTCCTAACGTACTTGAACATGAACCGGCCATAGCCCTCTTCGTCCCGGACGAAGACCCTCAGCTTTTCTATAGGGCTGTAGGCTATCTCGCTAAACGTTTACTCAACCCGGAAGGCTTCGGACTAGTCGAGATAAACGAGACGGAAGGTCCTCAGACTCAGGCAGCTATAAAGGCCGAGGGATTCTCCAGGACGACTTTGGTCAAGGATATAAATAACAGGAACCGATTCGTTGAATTTGCATAAAAAAGGCTTCCCACGGTGGTGGGAGGCCTTTTTTGCAGAAAGAAACGTTTAGCACAAAAGAAACGGATAATTATTCTTCTCTTTGCGGAAAAAACGACGATGGGAAGAAAGACATTATTCATTTCCACGATGGTCCTGGTAGCAGCCCTCTCCTGCGAACCGGTAGACCATCTCGGTCCCGAGAGTCCAGGAACGGTCGCCGGGGCCCAGGATTTCGCGAAGCTGCTTTCGGCGATCGACCTTGGCTCAGAACAGTACGCGGAAGTCTATGATGCAGTGAATTCGTCCATAGACAACGGCTACGACGAAGAATACACACTGCGCAATCTTTTCGAGACGCCAGGCGCGGGAGTCGGGGACGATGTCACCAAGGCTCCGGCGAAGTCCTATGACCGCCCTCTGCGCGAGCTGATATCGGAATATCTGACTGCTACCAAGGCAGCAGGGGACGCCTCCGGGAAGTATCCGGAGAACTTCATCTCAGACCTTATCTCGTCAGAGGCCCAGATATACTGGCCCTATTCGGAAAACTGGGATGGCGTGACCGCCCCGATCTACACATTCAACCCCGGGGGAGAAAGCGAGACCAGCATAGGATACAAAGTAACCGTCAATGAAGAAGGCGAGCGGGAGATAACCGAGGTGACCGTGACCGAGGAACTGGCCATGGAAACTCCGGTCTGGGTGATCAACCGCAACGACGACAGCAGCTTCACGACCCTGGAGATGCTCCGCAAGTCCGACCCGGATTGGGGTGCAGGAGGAGCGATAACCATAGGCGGGAACAAGGGCGCTACGAAGGCAGGGGATGACGAGCCGAAGCTCAGGACCCTGATCCTGAAACAGTTCACCTCCCACCGCAACTATGACATATGGCTGGCCGGAGCAAGCGAGTTCTTCGTCAAGACCGGCTCTGTAGAGGACTTCTCGGCGAGCACGGAGGCGGAACTCCTTCTCTACGACCCTTCGATCACAGACTTCGTGGTCGTCGTAAGACGCGGCAAGGTGGGCCTCCCTATCCATTTCAACGCGGTCCTCGTCTCCCAATGGACGGATCAGCTGACAAGCTGTGCGTTCATGGTACATGAAGACGACGGCGGTACCCAGACCTCCTGGAAGTGCAGTGCAGAGGTCAAGCTCAAGTCGAAGACGACCGGCTTCAACATCGAGATCCCGTTCAGGTCAAGGGACGACATCGTCTGGAGAGGACAGCTGAGCCGTGCCTACCTTGAAAAGTATTCAGGCACGACGGGCCACTTTGGAGACGTGGATATAAAATTTGAGATCGTGGAGTTGTAAAGGCGGCCTAGGCTTCTCCGTTGATATGCTTCGCAGCAGCGTCGAGAGCCTCATAGAAATCGGCTCCGTAAATTTCAGTGAGAGGCTCCTTCAGGAACTGATATACCCTGATGCCCTCTCGCTTTCCTTTCTCGAACGCATCCTTGCAGATGTTCCATCTGTGGAGGTTCAGAGCGTCCATTCCGCTGCTCAGACGGGTCACCCTGATAGGGTAGAGCCAGCATGAGACAGGCTTGCGG
The DNA here is from genome assembly GCA_024398105.1 of Bacteroidales bacterium. GTDB lineage: Bacteria > Bacteroidota > Bacteroidia > Bacteroidales > UBA932 > Cryptobacteroides. The sequence continues at coordinate 35,008 of JAKSJP010000020.1, forward strand.
AAACTGCATTTGCCCTGGAAGAAGCACCTTTCCACAGAACACAGGCAGATGGCCTTGCCATCCTCGCCCTTCTCATAGTGGATATAAGCGCAGTCTTCAAGCCCTGCCGTGCCGATCAGACCGTCGGTGCCGGGGATATAGTCAAGACCTTCGATGCGATGAGGAGTGGATACCACAGGGGTGACGATGTCGCCGTCCCTGTCGATCTGGAAGAATCCGTTGGCGTCGACCGCGTCCCTTCCTTCCTGGGTCATCAATGGGGAATACACCTCATAGTTGCGCTCAAGCTCCTCAGCCTCACCTTCCTTCATAGGAGCGCCGCTGTCGCCGATCACACAGCAGCAGCCCTTGCATTTCTCGTAGTCGCAGGCAAAATATTCTGTCACGACATCCTCTGCCACGAGGACGCCGTCTATCTCTATGATAGTTCCGAAAGCCGATCTCTTTCCCATCTTTTATTCAATTACTCTTGATTCTCCCCAGTTTCCTGGGATTCTTCCTGGGCTGTCTCCTCTTCCATCTGGGCAGGCATCGCGATTTCCAGCGCATCTGCCTCTTCCGGACAGACAGTGACTGAGTCAGCCGGTTCCGGAGGTGTGATCACTATCTCCAGCGTATGCAGGTCGATCGTGTCCGCAGGCACTATAGATCCGTCGAAAGGATAGTAGAACGAACCAGGTACAGGCCTCAAAGGTTCTACCTTGATGGTGTTCTGCTCCCTTACAGGTACTTCGTTGAACTCCTTCATATCGCGCTTGCGTACGACATATTCAGCGATTCCGCCACCGGCGAGGGCTGAGAGGATAGGGTTGACGGAAGTCTCCTTGACAGAGGAGATCCTGCCTTTATAGTCAGTGACGAGGTCCTTGCCGTAGGAATATCTGAGCGAGAGCATCCTGGTCATCATTCCAGGATCCTTCATCCATGATTCGAAATAGTTGTTGAGGACGCTCTTGGCGACCTTGAGTCCATTTGCCGAAATGCCCTTGCTGCCGACCTCCTGGACCGCCTTCCTTGCCAGCTCCAGCACCACGTCCGCTGAATCAGTCCGCATCATCGAAGCCGGGAGTCCGCTGAGGTCTGCCTGCGAGAGGACTATGTCCATGGTAAGTTCCTCGTCAGGGAACATCCTGACCTCGTGCGAGACCTGTGCAGTCCAGCCTCTCTGCGAGATGGCCGAAGCGACTGCCTCCTGCATCGTGATGGCCGCGATGTTCGCCGCCATGAAATTGTCTGAGGTATAGTTGATAGGAGCAGACAGTGAGATTCCGACGGCCGGGCTCTCTTCCACGGCGTAGCCGGTAACCCTCGAAGCTACTGTTCCTCTGTGGCTTCTTGACCTGGAGGCGTAGGCCTTCTCGGTCTTGAACGAACCTATATATTGAAGCATGGTCTTCCTCAGAAGATTGACATCGATGTCTCCCACTATGATGAGCGCGCCGTCATTTGACCTCGCGAAGGTCTCGTCGAAATACTTCTGTGCCCTGCTCTGGAGATCGTCCGCGAGGCGCACCGGCCTCTTGTGCTCGGACATGATGATCTCCTTGTTCATCAGGCTGTCCAGCTTTGCGACGACCTGTCCTTCTTCACCGGAGATATCCGTACACTCCCTGAAATACCTGTAGGCATCTGCGTCGAGGCTTCTGCTCTCGGCTATCGACAGGAGGGATTTCATCAGAAGCTGGATCTTTCCTGATCTGGCACTTCCGCTGATGCTGAACTCCGAAAGCGAATTGCTTATGTCCATGGTTATTCCGTTCGAACGGACCATGTCCATGAAATCCTCGCCCTTCATCCCGGAGATCCTGTATGTCCTGAGGATGTCAGCAAGGTAGGCACCTTCGCCTATCTTGAGGCCACGCATGTTCGAGAAACCGCCTTTCACTATCCATGAATAGTGGAAACTGCCGCTGCCCGGAACCCTCTTATAGATGATCTTCATTCCGTTCGTGAAGGTCCACATCTCGCCGCCGTACAGAGGCTCAGGCGATACCAGCCTGATCTTGGTCTTTCCGGAAGGCTTGCGGAGCGAGGTGGTGTCCGCGCTGAATGAGCGGCCGTTGTCCGCAGGGGATGAAGGCCAGCCTGTCAGGAACGCCTCCTTGACCTTGCCGGCTGTCACGCCTTCTGCCTCAGTCTCGCAGATGAGGGCAAGATTCCTGCTCCTGTCCACCAGGGCCGACACGAAATTGTTGAAAAGTGAAGAAGACGTCGCGGCGTCGATCGCCCTGTCGGAGAAGAACCTGAGATTGTCCTGGTCAGATGCCAGCGAAGCTCCGTGCAGGAACGCCGCTATGCACTTGTCGACATAGGCCGAATTCTCGATGACCGTCTTTCCGTATCTGTCGCTGAGCACGAGGCTGAGCTCGTTCTCTATGTCCATGAACTCCGCCGCCGAGGTACCATGGGCCTCGATACCCGCCAAGGTCGCGGCAAGTATGCCTGTCGCCTTGTCAAGATGCTGGGCGGAGGTGGAGATGCTGATCCTGAACAGCTCGTCGCCGCCCTTGTCGGCGCTGCTCTGGTATGAGTAACCGATCGATGAATATGGGACGCCCGCCTCACGCAGTGCCCTTGAAAGCCTCTTCTTCAGCAGGATCTCCAGCTCTGCGGCATATCTTGAAGTCACGAGAGGAAGTACGGTTGCCATGTCCCCGGCCGGGGTCCTCGGGTACCTGTATTCCGCCGAAATGCTGTTACGGGACCATGAACGCACGACCTTGACGTCCGGCTCTTCGGTATCCTTCCACTGGTACTCGCCCGAGCTGCGTACCGCCTGTCTTTTCGCGACGAACATGGACAGCATGTCCATCTTGCCCCGTATCTCACCTTCGTTGACGTCGCCGGATATGATGACCGCCTGGTTCTCCGGGGCATAGTTCGGACCCATCTTGCCGCCTTCGCGTCCGATGATGTCGAACACCATCAGGAGCGTTGAGTCGACTATGTCCGCCTGCCTGGCGAGCACAAGGTTCTCGAACCTGTAGACAGAGGCGTCAGGAGTCACTCTGACGAAGCCGTGGCCGGAAGGATGTACGGACTTGCCTTTGAGATATGTGAACGGGGTGGTCCTCCCCATGAAATGAGGCAGGTCTGCGAGCGCACCCCTGGCATTTACTGTCGCCATTCCTCTCAGGTCGCTTCCCTCGTCGCTGCTTCCGGCCTTCTGTACAAGAGCTATGTCAGCCATGCCCTTATAGGTCGGATTGCTTATTATATAATAATTTATGCCGTTGGCGAGAGTGCCTGAACTGATGTTTTTTGAGGCTGGCAACGTCGGAAGGTCTGCTGCTGGCACGGTAATTGGAAGGAGTGCTGACAGCAAAGACGTTAAAAGGTATTTTCTTAAAAATTTCATGAAAAGCCGGCGTTAATGCAAAAATAGGATAATTTTATTATCTTTGTCAAGTATGGTTCATACCGCAAAACCAATACCACAAAGATTATTAACTAAACTAGTATTATAAAATGAAAAAGATTATTCTTTCCCTCGCTGCAGTGATCCTCTCAGCAGGATTCGTTTTCGCTCAGGACATGGCCAGCGCAACTGAGACTGCAAAGACAGCAAATGACGCACTTAGCATCAAGGATTATGCATCTGCACTCGCTGGTTTCCAGCAGGCACTTACCGAGGCTTCTGCTTGTGGTGAGGAAGGTGAGGAGCTTGTAAATACATGTAAGGGTGTCATCCCTACAATCATGCTCAACATCGCAAAGAACGCCATCAAGGAGTCTAAGTTCGACGATGGTCTCAAGACTCTTGCAGACGCTATCAAGACTGCAGGTGAGTACGGTGCAGACGATGTAGTCGCTGAGGCTACTACTCTCGTAGGCCAGGCTAAGAAGGCTAAGGCAAGCTCACTCGTGAAGGCAAAGGATTATGTAAATGCTATCGCAGCATATAAGGAGGTCCTCGAGGCTGATCCTGCAGACGGTGCTTCAGCACTCCAGCTTGGTGCAGCTCTCAACGCTACAGGTGACGCAGCAGGTGCTATCGCAGCATTCGAGCAGGCTATGGCAAACGGCCAGGAGGCTACTGCAAAGAAGCAGCTCGCCAACATCTACCTCAAGGACGGCCAGGCTCTCCTCAAGGAGAAGAAGTTCAAGGAGGCTATCGAGGCTTGCCTCAAGTCAGCTGAGTACAACCCTTCAGCAAACGCTTACAAGCTCGCAGCTTCTGCAGCAACCCAGAGCAAGGACAACGCAAACGCTATCGCATACTACGAGAAGTATCTCGAGGTTTCACCAGACGCTAAGGATGCTCCTGCAATCACCTTCACAATCGCTGCTCTCTACCAGCAGGCAGGTAACAAGGCTAAGGCTCTTGAGAACTACAAGAAGGTTGCAAGCGACCCAACATACGGTCCACAGGCTAAGCCTCAGATCGACGCTCTCAGCAAGTAATAATGACTTCGCTTGAGCTCCTGGCGCCAGCCAGAAACGCTGAAATCGGCATCGCAGCTATTGACTGCGGTGCCGATGCTGTGTATATGGCGGGACCGTCTTTCGGAGCCCGTCAGGACGCAGGCAACCCTGTCGAGGACATCGCCACGGTCTGTGCCCATGCACGACGCTATGGAGCCCGGGTCTATGTCACCCTCAATACTATTCTCTACGACAGCGAGCTGGAGGAGGCCAGGAAGCTGATGCTTGCCCTGCAGGCTGTCGGCGTGACCGCCTTCATCGTCCAGGACCTTGCAGTTGTAAGGATGGCGCGCGAGAGCGGGGTGACCATCCCTCTGCACGCCTCCACCCAATGTTCTATCCGAACCCCTGAGAAAGCCCGTCTCTACCAGGACATGGGCTTCTCGAGAGTAGTGCTGGAACGTCAGCTTTCCCTTGAGCAGATCCGCTCGGTAAGGAAGGCGATCGAATCGGAAATCGAGTTCTTTGTCCATGGTGCCCTGTGCGTCTGCTACAGCGGCGAGTGCTACCTTTCCGAGCACATCGCCCTCAGGAGTGCCAACAGAGGCTCCTGCATACAGGCATGCCGTTCGAGGTATGACCTTGTGGACAAGGACGGAAAGGTGGTGATGAAGGACAAGGCACTGCTTTCACTCAAGGACTACAATCTGTCTTCAAGGCTTGAGGATCTCGCAGACGCAGGTGTCTGCTCGTTCAAGATCGAGGGTCGTCTGAAGAATATCTCATATGTCAGGAACGTGGTGAGGAAGTACTCCATGGAACTTGACGCTCTCGTGTCCAAGAGGCCGGGAGACTATGAAAGAGCCTCTGCCGGAAGGGTGGTCAAGGGCTTCATGCCTGATCTCGGGAAGACCTTCAACCGCGGATATACAGAACTCTTCCTTGACGGAAAGAGAGGTCGCTGGGCCTCGATGGACATCCCTAAGGGCAAGGGTGAGGAGGTCGGAACGATAGTTTCCGCAAGGCCGTCTGGCAGGGAGAACATGGAGCTCTCGGTCAAGCTTCTCCCGGGAGTGGTCCTTTCGAACGGAGACGGATTCGCCTGCATGGCAGGAGGAGAGGTCATCGGTTTCAGGGGCGATGTCTGCACCGGCAACCGCATTCTGTGCCGCTCGCTCCAGAGTCCTGGACCGGGCGCGAATGCCGGTCTGAAGCCAGGAACGAAACTTTTCAGGAACATAAGCGTCGCCTTCGAGAAGGAGATGAGTTCCCAGCCATGCCTTAGGGAGATCCCGACGGAGGTGATGGTAGCAGTGTCGCGGGAACAGGGTACCATAGTCCTGACCGCCTCTGCCCGTACGCAGGACGGGAGGACGGCTCTTGTCAGGGTGGAATGCGGCGACGTAGTGGCGGACAACCAGGAGAGGATGCGCTCGTTGATCGAGAACCAGCTGAGCCGTCATTCGGGGGATTTCGCCTTTACGCTTGTAAGTATATCAGGACAGGGGATGCCGCTTCTTGCCGCCGCTGCACTCAACGGCATCAGAAGGTCTCTCGCCGAGCAGCTGGAGGGTTCTGACTGCCTCTGTTCACCAATCATGGACCGCACGCTTGAGAACCATGCCGGCCGTGCGCTTGAAGGCCAGGAGATAGGCTACAGATGCAATGTCGCCAATGCGCTTTCAAGACAGTCCTATCTGGAGATGGGTGCCTCTTCTGTAGCAGCTGCGTACGAACTCGAGCACCAGGAAGGTGTCGAGCTGATGCGCACGAAATACTGTATCCGCTATGAACTTGGACTATGTCTCAAGCACGGCGGAAACAAGGTGCAGGGTCCGCTGTACCTTGTCAATAACGGGCGTCGTCTGGCCCTTGGCTTTGATTGTAAGGAATGTGAGATGACCGTCAAGGAGGCTTGAAGCGGTCACGGAGGCTAAGCCTCCTGGGATTCCTCGCCGGTCATGTCCTCCGAAAGCAGCTTCATGGCTGCCTCATAGTCTTCAGCATTTACCTTGACCGCGATAGCATTGATGTTGTCATTGATGCTAGGGTAGACTGATACGGCACCGAATGCCTGGGCAGGGATTCCATTCTCGCGGAGCATGCCTGCGGTGATCTCTGCACTCATCTGGTCGCCGAAAGTGGCGACTGTCTTGAATTCCTCTTTCATAGTTGTAGGATATAAGTGGCTAGGACTGTTCGTCGTAGCGGAATTTATGCTCCAGACCCATGCTGAGCCTTACTACATCCTTGCGCAGGCCTTCCATGACGAAACCTCCGAGGCATCTTGTGAGGGTGATGCGGTCCTCGAACATCCTGAATGTCCTGTTGAGAGGTCCTGCGGCACGGAATGTCATGTTCTCTCCTTCCTCTGTCTCAAGAATGTAGGCACGGCTTTCCATGTACATTATGACACCTTCCCTGATTTCGCTGTACTCGCCCTTGACGCGTGTCTCCCTCTTCATGAAGCCGAAATATGGGTAGGCCGCACCGAAGACCACGAGCATCGCTGCGATCTGCCAGAGTGAGTCTGTGCCGTTGCGGAACATCGTGTTGATGTCGGCCTCGACGAAGCCGAGGGCAACCATGATTGTCATGATTATGACGAGGACGATCAGGAAATAGAAGAAATATTTTACTGCTCTTGTTAAGTATCGCATGGTTATTGTTCTTAAACTTCAGCAAATATAACAAATTCGATAGTTTTTGTTAATTTTGTATTGATGTTAAACGCTTAAATTATCAGAAGATATGGCAGAAGATCCACTGGAGCGCATTGCTCGTGAAGAAAGAGAAAAGAAGGACAATGGTCTCAAGAAGGTTGTCTACGCCCTCTCAGCAGCGGTCGTAGTGCTTCTTGGTATTTTTGGATATCAGCAGATTAAGATGTCGAAGATCCGCTCGCTCGTCAATGAGGACGGAAGCAAAGGCGGCTCATTCTTCGCACTCGTAGAAGAACTCAATGATGAGAAGAAGGACCTCGTGTCTCAGCTCGAGACTCTCCAGAGTGACTATGAGAACCTCTCTTCTGAGTACGACTCGATCAACTCCCAGCTTGATACCTCAAGGGCGGAGATCGCTCAGCTCCTCGAGAACATCAAGAAGACCGACGCTACCAACAGAGCCAAGATGCGTCAGTACGAGAAGGAGCTCGGAACCCTCAGAAGCATCATGAGGAACTATATCGTGCAGATCGACTCTCTCAACACTCTCAACCACCAGCTCACAGCTGAGGTCGCAAGTGTAAGGAAGGAGGCCGCTGACAGCAAGAGAGCCAATGAGGAACTCTCACAGCAGGTCGAGAACCTCAGCGGACAGGTTGCCGCAGGTTCAGTCATCAAGGCCCGCGGAGTCAGCCTCTACGCATATAACAGCCAGGACAAGGAGACCGACCGAAGCAGCAGGACAGTACGTCTGATGACGACCCTCAGCCTCGTCGAGAACGATCTCGCACCTAAGGGTCCGGTCACAGTCTACATCAGAGTCAAGGATCCTGAGGGAATCATCCTTACCAACAGCGTACGCACTTCATTCAAGCTCGGCGGTGAGACTCTCGTCGCATCTGCAAGCCGTGAAGTCGACTACGAAGGCCGTGAGGTCGATCTCAGCATCTATCTCAACGACATCGCAGAGTATGTCAAGGGTGTCTACACGGTTGAGGCTTTCACAGAAAAGGGAAGGCTTGGTTCAGCTGAGCTGATGCTCCGATAGCTGATGATCTACGTCCATGTCCCGTTCTGCAGAAGTTTCTGCACGTACTGCGGCTTCTACTCTGAAGTGGCGGGAAGGAACGAGGAAAGGTTCGCCGGCTATGTCGACGCTCTGGTCGCAGAGGCGGTCCAGAGAAAGGACGAGATAGAGGCGACACTTGGCACCAATACGCTTTATATAGGAGGAGGAACCCCGTCGGTTCTTCCTCTTGCTATGCTTGGACGTGTCGTCGAGGCTCTGCCTTACGGTCCGTTCGAGGAATTCACGGTAGAGGTCAATCCGGAGGATATAGTTGAGAAAGGTGCAGACTACGCTGCCGCTCTCAAAGCTATTGGCGTCACGAGGGTCAGCATGGGAGTCCAGTCCTTCGACGACTGCACCCTACGTTGGATGAACCGTCGCCATGATTCCTCCCGTGCCCGCGAAGCCTTCAGGATTCTCCGCGAGGTGGGTTTTGACAATCTCAGCATCGACCTGATCTTCGGAATCTCCGGTGTCTCCGAGCAGCAGTGGCGCGAGACTGTCCGCCAGGCCATCCATATCGGGGATGGCAAGGACACTGCCATCCACATCAGCGACGGCCAGACCGCTGTCCCTGCCGCTTTTGCCAGGCCGCAGCATATCTCGGCCTACCAGCTGTCGATAGAGGAGGGCAGCGCCCTTGAGAAGATGGTCAGTGACGGCCGCTACACCGAGGCCTCCGAGGAAGAATGCCGCAGGCAGTACGACATCCTCTGCGAGGAACTTTCGGCTGCCGGCTATGTCCATTACGAGATTTCCAACTTCGCCCTCCCTGGCTTCGAAGCCCGCCACAACAGCGCCTACTGGACAAGGATCCCGTACGTCGGTCTCGGCGCCGGCGCCCATTCCTTCGACGGCAGCACCCGCCGCTGGAACTCAGAGATGAATGACCATGGTACCGACAGCCTGTCGGAGACACTGACGGAGGACGACGCAGACGTCGAGCGCATAATGCTCGCCCTGCGCACGGCCAAGGGAATCGACGCGGCCTGGCTTCGCGGAAAATGCGGAAATGAAAGGGTCGACCGTCTGATTTCGGAAGGCGCCTTGACCGAAGGTACCATGATCCGTATCCCCGAGGACCGATTCTTCGTTTCGGACGACATAATCAGGGAACTTCTCTGAAATATTTGCTATCTTTAGAAACCAATCTATACACAAGAAAACTGATATTACCATGAACGTATATTACCAGAGACTGGAAAACATCCGCGCCATAATGCGCGAGAAGGGCTGGGACGCGCTTGTAATCACAGCTTCGGACCCTCATAACAGCGAATATCCTGGAATCAGATGGAAGCAGGTGCAGTGGATCACAGGCTTTGCGGGTGAGTGCGGCGACATCGTCATCACTCTCGACCATGCGGGCCTCTGGACAGACACCCGTTATTTCATCCAGGCCAACAAGGTCCTTCCGGGAACCGGCTTCGAGCTCCATAAGACAAGGGTCCCTGAGCAGGTGCTCATCCCTGAGTGGCTCGCTTCACATGCCTTCGCCGAGAAGGAGGGCCAGGTGGTCGTGGCGGTCGACGGTATTACCCAGACGATTTCGTCCGTCAATTCCATCAAGGACGCCTTCAGGTCTGCAGGACGTGTCGAGAACGACCGCGAGAACGGGTTCATGGTTGTCAATGCGCCGGATTTCCTCGATGGTCTCTGGGGCGACAGACCTGCTGTACCTCAGTCTCCGATCATCACTCTGAGCGACGAGCTGACCGGCGAGTCCCGCCAGGACAAGATCCTCTGGCTCAGGAACTATCTCATCGACAACAGGTGCGAGGCTATGCTTCTAACCGCGCTCGACGAGATTGCGTGGGTGCTCAACGCCCGCGGTTCAGACGTGGAGTACAATCCTGTGATCATCTCGTATCTCCTTGTCACCATGGATGAGGTCTGCTGGTTCGTCCGCAAGAATTCAGTCAAGGCTCTCGACGGCGAGACAAGTGCAAGCTTCGAGGAGATGCGTCGCGAAGGAATCAAGATACTTCCTTACGAGGATGTGGAGATCGCTCTCGCAAACCTCAAGGACGAGGGTGGCGTACGTGCTCTCTATGTAGATCCTTCTACTCTCAACTATAATCTTTACAGAATACTCGAGACCAACCTTGACAGCGTCTCTGTGCGCTTCGGAAATTCTCCTGTCGCCCTGCGCAAGTCGATCAAGAATGAGGTCGAACTCAATGGAATGAAGGAGGCTCACATCGAGGACGGTATCGCGATGGAGCGCTTCTACTACTGGCTCGAGAAGCAGTTCGAGTTCGGACAGACAGTGGACGAGTGGCAGGCTGCATGCAAGCTCCAGTCGTACAGGGCCCAGATTCCTGGCTATATGGGAGACAGTTTCGAGACTATCTCTGCCTATGGCGAGGGCGCGGCTCTGCCTCATTACGTCACTCCGAGGGAGAACGCCCCTGTCCTCGAGCGTCATGGTCTCTACCTCAACGATTCAGGCGGACAGTATCTTTTCGGTACGACCGACATCACCAGGACCATCCCTTGCGGTCCATGTACTGAGCTAGAGAAGGAGGACTACACTCTTGTCCTCAAGTGCCATATCGACCTTGCGATGGCCATCTTCCCTAAGGGAACCTGCGGCTGCCATCTCGATATCCTCGTGCGCAATGCTCTCTGGCAGAACAAGAGGAACTTCGGACATGGCTCTGGCCATGGAATCGGATTCTTCCTCAATGTCCACGAAGGCCCGCAGGAGTTCCGTCAGAACTTCAATTCGTACCCATACGTCCCTGGCATCGTCAACACCAATGAGCCTGGCATGTACCGCGAGGGCAAGCACGGTGTTCGCCATGAGAATGTCTTCATCGTAGAGGACGCCGGCACCAACGAGTTCGCGACCTGGTACAAGTTCAACACCATCACCCTCTGCCACATCGACACCTCCATCATCAAGAAGGAACTGATGACCCCAGAGGAGATCAAGTGGCTCAACGACTACCATCAGCGCGTCTACGACACCCTCTCGCCACGCCTCTCTCCAGAGATCGCCGAGTGGCTCAAGGGCAAGTGCGCCGCAATCTAGCCGTCCCGCCATCTCCGCCGTCCCGGCAGCCCCAAGCCCCCGACGGGCCGCCAGCTCCGCCCGTCTCGTCAGCCCATTCCCTCCGACGGGCCGCCAGCTCCACCATCCTGGCAGCCCCATGTCCCCAGACGGACTGCCATCTCCACCGTCCTGGCAGCCCCATGTCCTCCGACAGACTGCCATCTCCACCGTCCTGGCAGCCCCATGTCCTCCGACGGACCACCGGCCACAGGGCTCTGTCCATCCTCGCATCCTACGTCATTCGTCATAAGTGAATG
>JAKSJP010000021.1 GCA_024398105.1 Bacteroidales bacterium
TTGCTCACCGCATACTCCATGCAGTCATGCAGAGTCATCGCTGACGGAGCCTGCTGCGCCATCGCGGCGAAGCAGCAGAGTCCGGCAGTCAGCATGACTGCAACCAATGGTTTACAGCTGAAATAGTAGTTCATGTGTAAATTATGTTTAACTAATCTGCATGAACTGCAACATCCGCTGTGCCAAAGGAGTTAATTATTTGATTTACTGATTGTTGTTAATTTAGCGGCCCCGTAAATGTGTAAAGATATTTTACAGCGGATGTAAAGGATCTTTACAATTCGCCTAAATGCAGCGCTACCACATCCTGCCTTTAATCTTTTCCCAGTGCTTAGGTGGAAAATCCTATGCATAAGATTTTCCAAATAAGGCAAGCTCATAGATAATGCTACAGTTCTATCCTGTAGCTGAAGCTTGGCATGATCGGGAACAGTGACACCTTCCTCCATGTCCTTGTCTTGTCATCATAGATGAAGGACAACGGATTATGCCTGTTCAGCACATTGTACACCCCGATGTTAAGACTCTGCTCATACCTGGTCCTGAAAGTGAAATTGCAGCCTATATCGAGACGGACATAAGTTGGCATCTCATAGTTGTTGACACCTGAAAAGTAGTCAAAGGTGGATTCCTCTCCCGTTATCGAGAATACCGGATATTCTCCGGCAGCAACCGTTTCCCAGTGCCCGGACTGCAGCGCATACAGGCCGGTCAGAGATATCCGTCTTCGGTCATCGTCCGAGAGCACGTATGACGCAGATACGTTCAATATGTGCCTTCTGTCGAATTTGGCCGGGAACGGCAGGTTGTTGTTGACCATGTCGAACTGCCTGTCAGTTTTCGACAGGGTATATGCTGCATGCAGGTCCAGACGTTCCCCATCCTTCTCATAAAGGAACTCGACACCTCTTGATGTTCCCCTGCCGACCTTGACGTTATTGCTCCATCCAGATATCGTCGGACTGAACAGTTGGCCGGCATCCAGGAAGTACACAAGGTTGTGCATCGTCTTGTCGTAAGCGCCTGCTGTCACTCTGTGCTGCCCGAACGAGGTGAAGATTCCGGCGTAGTACTGTCGTGCCTGTTCAGGAGGGCAGCTGATGCTTGTCGGAACTATCAGGTCGGCAGACCAACCCAATGGGATTCCTTCAAGCGTATGGTGGTACTGCACCGTCCAATCGGCCGTGGCCTCAAATTTCAGCCATGAGGTCAGGCTTAGGCCGGCTTCCAGGCTGAGTTCAGGATTGATCCGGAAATTCAGGTGGCTGGTTTCCTGCTGGTCAGCAACGAATGCGTTGATTCGCGAAGAACTCATAAGATGGAACCTTTCTCCAGATCGGATGTCCATCTGTACATGGACCGTTGTGATGCTGCTGTGGGTGATATGGTCAGTGCGTGGAGAGTCAAGCCCCAGGAGGGAACCGCTGCCACTGAATGTCGAGGACGTCCCTGGATTGAACCATGTGAATCTCTCTCGGAATCCGGTACGAAAGCCGACCCTGCCTGTACCCGCATGGGAATACACCGCATCAGCAGTAATCTCATCCAGCGAACTGACGATGGCGATGTCGTTTACAGTCCCGCTCATGTCCCTTACAATGCCCTGGCTGTTTGAGAAACGGTTATAGGCTATACCGTCCTCCACGGCCCATCCTTTGCGGAGATTCCCTTCGTGGTGAAGGTTGATGATCATGTTCCCCCAGCCCAAACGTTCGTTGGAATCTCCACCATAGCAGTAGCTGTATGCGTCCCGGCTGGTGAATATCGATGCCGAATAGGTGTTGTCCTCGTCACGAAGCCATTTTACCTTGGCGAACAGGTCATACACGGCTGCCCTCACCCTGCTAAGGCTGTCCAGCGCGCCGCCGGCCATCGCTTGGACAGCGCGGAACTCAGGTCCTATGGGGGAAACTCTTGCCGAAGCGAGCAGGGACAGCCTGTCCTTGACAATCGGAGTAGATACAGTTCCTCCCAGAATGAAACTGCTGGCAGAAAATCCCACTTCCCTTTGGGAGAAGCTTCCGTCCGCAGTCCTGATCCCGATGTGCGATGCCGTCATGTTACCCTCGTCGCCACGGAATCCTCCAATCCGTATGTTCATCGACGACACGACATCCGCAGGATAGCTGCTTGTCAATCCGAGCAGGTGGCTGCCACCATAGATGGGGACTCCGTCCAAGGTGGTCTGGTTGCTGCCGACGTTGCCACCACGCACATAAATGGCGGAGGAGCCTTCAACACCAGTCGAGACTCCCGGCAGGGTCTGCACGAACTTGATCGGGTCAGCCTCACCTGTAGCTGAAACCATCGTTCGCAAAGCAGGAAGTTCTATGATCCTTGACCCGGCATCCCTCTCGGCCGGCTTGTCTGAGACCACTAGTGAAGAACGCAGCGTGTCACGCAGCTCCTTCACATCCTGAGCCTGCACGCAGAACGGAAGAAGAATGAGTGATATAAAAAGAATCAGTCGCTTTGTCATGCCATTTCAATTCAGGAGAAATCCCACCTTATAACTAACTTCACTTCCAAAAATGCCCACTCCTCCATCAATGTTCGAATATGCATTCGCTGTCGAGAAGATGCTCGTCAGGTCATGGTCCAGCTTCTGGTTCCTGGTATAGACGTTCCTTAAATATTCGTCATACTCTTTTGATACAAAAGTGAAGTTCAGATAATCCTGATGTGGCTTACCCATTTGGGGGTACTCGAGAGGACCGGCTAGCAGATGAAAGCGGCTGGTGTCCATATGCTCAAGGCGGATGAACTCATCATGCATGGGAAGATCCGGCATCATACGCCTCATATTTTCATATGCCGGCCAGAACACCTGCATGACCTGTCCATCGTTGTCGCCAATCAGCTCCAGCTCGGAGAATTTGCGGCCATTGACATTGAAGTCATCAACGCAAGGGTGGTCCGTTACCATATATGGATATATCTCGTCACACTCATCCTTCTTCTTCAGCTTTCCTTTTGCGAATATCCATACCGTAGATGTCCGAATCTGCTTGTTTTCGTTCGGGTAGGCGGGCTTGATCTGACAGTAAACCGAATGCTCGGTCCAAGATCCTACCTCATATAGGTCCGTATAAAGAGCAGGAGCATAAGCAGTCGGGCATGTAGTCTCTGCATGGATTGTCTCGCGTCCTGGAATTATCACGGAGAGATGATACTCACCTCCTTCTTTTATCTTCTTCGCCGGGTCCTTCTGAGATTCCCACAGGTTCCCATGCACATTATGGAAATGGAGAGTGTCAACGGGCAGATATGAGACAAAATACTTTGATGTAACATACACCTCTGCATCTTCTATCGGAACATACTCCGCTGCTGATTTTCCTTTCACATACTGCAGATACAATTTTTGCACGTCATGATCAGGATCAAGCAGGCATGTCACCATCACGGGCAGATTCTTCTCTCCAGGATCAAAGACGATGGTTTCAACACAACTTGTCAAAGACAATGACAAGAGGAATATACAAGCGATATTACGCATGATATAGAATAGATAGATTGTTTCAACATTGCAAACATAGGCAATTAAAACGTTATATGCAATGTGGGGTCCAAACATGATGAGATTTCAGGGTTTGTCTCAGGACCAGACGATACGGTTGTAAACGCCGGTGTTTGAAAGACAATTATTTGGGCAGCGACTTCCTAACGGAGAAATTGCCATATTTGTTTTCGGAGATCTGGTGCTGGTGCTCCTCAAATTAGAATTCAGCATTCAGATCACTAGTATCCGGTAAAAATCGTAAAAGTTCTTTGAAAATATTGATAGTTAGGTAATTACAGGGCTATTGAGTCCTCTGATATTCGTCGGCAAGAATTCGTGCTTTCTCTACGTCAAACACGATGCGCCTGCCTATCTGAGATACTATTGCATCTTCAAGAATGCCCTGCTTCTTGAGGGTGTAAATGGTGCTTTGGCAGCAGCCAATCTTTTCGGCAAGTTCGCTCACGCCATGAGCATAGGAATGTGAGACAGGCATGGGAGTCTGGTGGTCGGTTTTACTAAGCTCGTTGAGCTGGAGAAACTCCTCTCCCGTCATCTGACAGAGGAATTTTGTAAGGAGATCATTTGATTGAGACATAACTTATTACATATATAGTTGTGTGCAAAAAAAGAACCGGCAGAATGTCCATTTACATTCAGCCGGTCACAAATATATGTAAGGAAATTTCGGTTACGAACCTTCAGCGGATTTTAATTCGCTGAAAAATCAATTAAATGGTTACTTTATTTCAGGAGCTTCTTCATCTCGTCTTCGTCAGGAAGAAGTTCCTTGAGTTTTTCCTGATTGGACTTATAGGTAGCGACGCCCATAGGTCTGGTGTAGTCCTGCAGAACATACTCAACGTATGCGCGGTCGGCATCCTTACAGAGAACTATTCCAAGCGAAGGATTCTCACCCTCGATTCGTTCCTCATCATCCAAAACGCGCAGATATGCGGCAAGCTGCCCGAGATATGCCGGTTTGAATGAACCTTTCTTCAGTTCTATCACAACCAACGATTTCAGCACACGATTGAAGAACAGGAGATCGACCCAGTGGTCATGTCCGAGTTTGTCATAGTGGACTTGATTGCCAAGATATGTGAATCCGCGTCCAAATGTCATGATGAAATTCTTTACATTGTGGACTATCTCGTTCTCAACGACCCTCTCATCAATATCTTCATCCCTTTCGCCCAACTGTTCCACATTGATGTATTCCAGAAGATACTCATTCTTGAACATCTGAATGGCCTGGAATGCACGTTTGTAATCCGGAATAGTCATTCCGAAATTATTAGGCATCTTTCCCTGATTATGAAAAGCATCTTCTGAAATTTTGCGCTTGAGAGCATCGTCAGACAGAGAAAGATCAGCACAAAGTTGTATGTAGAACTTACGTTCCTCTTCGTTCTTTACCTTTGTAAGAATCGTACAATGATGCGTAAAACCTATGCTCAAAAATGCCGCCCACGGAAAATCAGAGAAATTCGCCAGTTGTAACTGGCGAATTTCAACTTCCTCAGAATCAGCATTTTGTAAATCGCCAGCCATAACTGGCGATTTAGATTCTAGCGATTCCCATTCTTCATAAAAGGATCGCATTGACTTTAGATTTGACGGAGAAAAACCCCGCAAACCAGGTATCTCTCGGCTCAATTGTTCGCTGATTGCTGAGATTGCACCCTTACCCCAGAAACCCTCACGACTATTTTGGGAAATAAACCTACCAATCCCATAATACAACGCCAGCTGCTCTTGATTCACGCCTTTCAAGGCCTTCGCTTGACTTTGGAGAATCGCGGTTTTAATCTGCAGTACCGCATCATTATATTCCGTAGTAAGTTTCTCTTTCATACATATGATTGTCTTGCTCAAATATAGCGATTTTCCGGCATATCGTCTTTCCCAGCTCCAAGATAAACTGCTTCATATGCTCAAGGAGAGAAGCATGCAATTGATGTTCGTTGTGCTTATCCTTCAAACCGAGAAAATCAAGAACAGCCCTGTCCTTTAGCAAAGATTCCGCATTAGGATATGTGCTTAAGAGGGAAGGAGACAGCATCTTGTCCTTATTCATGACAGACTCAAAGGTCTGTGTCACTATACATCGTCTCAACTCTTCCTGCTTAAGATGTTGCTGGCCGGAATAGAGTATGTAGAATACTCTCTCTTCATTGCGAGAGCATCGATTCAGGATCTCCACATGATTGGTGAAGGATGTCAATGCAAGAATCCGAGGTATCTGTGGTATGGACATTTGTGCAGTTGGCAACTGCACTTTTGGCTGTGCTGCTATTTGTGCAGTTTGCGACTGCACAAATTCACTCAGTCGCAATTGCTGAATGAGACCACTAAAGCCGGAATCGCCATATACTTCATAGAACTTGACCATATTATAGAGATTCCTCTTGCTATAACCTCTACGCTTGGGATTATGTCTCTCCGCAGAAAAGTGGCTTACAGATATCTGTAAGCCACTTTTTCTTTCTAGTGCCCCAATTTTACTGACGTCCCTTTCCTGAAAGGCGGTAATGCTTCATCGCGATGTCGGCATAGACATAAAGCCGGGTCTTTGAGGTCGGGACGACGGCAGTGTGGAAGTGCTTCTCGCCGGATCTGGCCCTTATCTCTTCAAGAGACCCGTAGCCGGGGTTGGACCAGCGGCAGCCTCGGTTGTAGGCAGTGGCGGCCAGTCGGACCTGCTCGTGGGCCGGCAAGGTCTCTATTCCGTTCTGCATATGCCGGCCCTGCTTGTCTACCGAACCATAATCCAGATACAGCATCTTCAGGAAGATTGCCAGATAGATGCACTGCCATTCTTCTTTCTCCAGTCGGCTTATACGGACTTTCCTTGCGGTTTCATTGTCCTTGGTATCAAAGTAGAGATTGTACTCTCTCGCCAGTCCGCTGCGCATCCACCGTTTCTCAAGGTCTTCCGCGAAGGATGGCTTCATCTGGAATCGTCCAATGCTGAAGTCGCAACCTTCCCTGCCTTTGGCAATGTAGAGAGTCTTGACAGCGCCTGACTCCATCTTGTCCTGGAACAGGTTGTATCGTATGAGCTCGGGAAATATGACAGCCTCCGCTATGTCGCAGGGAACGCCGTATAGTTCCCAGACCTCCTGCCATTCGGAGCGATGCTGCTCGCAATATGCAGTTGCTGCGCCGTCTTTGAGTGATGGCGCAGCAAGCATTGTCGATAGTAGGAGTGTCGTTAGAGCTTGTAAGTGCATTTTACAATCCTGTAGGTGGTCGCTGCGCCGTTCTTGTCATACACTGTTTCGTTGACAGCCCATATGAGCTCGTCGCCTCTCTTGTCCCATACTGCCGGGTAGACGATGTCACCCTCCGGGAGCTGGAGAAATCCACCTTCTGTGTTGAAAAGTACCTCGCGTTTTCCGTCGCTGCTCTTGAAGCTTGCGCCTGCAGGTCTCTTGGTACTCTTGACCATATTCTTTCCGTAGTCTTCAGGAACCTGGCTCCACTGACCCTGGTTGAACTGGTATACCTTTCCGTCCTTCTCCTTGAATATGTTCTTTCCTGCAAGGACTTCGTCAAGACTTTCTGCGACATAGAACTCAGGCCACCATGCCACTTCTCCCTCCTGAAGCTTTACCTCGCGTACGACTTCCTCTGAATACATGACCGGATAGTTGCAAGGGAAACTGTTGTATGCCTCTGCTAGGATGTCTCCGGCAATGATGACGAGGTTGAGAGGAGTCCTCCAGAGAGCACACTCAGGGATTACGCCGTCCTCGACTGCCTGACGCTGGATCTTGATCACGTCGCCCATACTGTTCTTGACGCCATCATAGCGCTTCTGGACATCCGCAGCCCATACCTTTGCGGCTCTTTCGCGGTAGGTCCTGATAAGCTCGAGCGCCTGGAGGTAGAGAGGGTTGTACTTGTCAGCCTCTGCGGTGGCATAGATCTGTGCCTTGATTGCCTCGATCTTCTTGCGGTCGGAATCCGAGAACCTGGCATCTGCGTCGCTCCATGTCTGCTTTGGCCATGCGGCGATGATGTCATCATTGTACTTTCTCATCTTCTGCATCTTCTCAATCATTGGGGAGAATGACTTCTCGAGGCTGGCCATGTTCTGCGCAACCTGAAGTGCTGATCCTGCACCAGGGACAGCGTTCATGCTAGCCTGCATGAGCTCCTTCTGGAGAGTGCTCTGGAAGGCCTTCGCGTCCTTCTGGGTGGCTGTGTCGAGTGTTTTTATATGAGCTTCTGCCTTCTTCTCGAGAGCTCTGGTGGCCGCCTCGTTGTTGCTCTTCATGCTTTCCCTTGTAGCAGCGATATATTCATCGGCACTTATGCCGTGGTACTTCCTGAGTTCGGCATCATGCTTCCTGAACACTGCTGCAGAAGCGGATGCTGCCATCTCCATGAAATCGTTCTCGTTCATGCCTTCGGCCTTCTTGGCCTGTGATTCGAGCTGGGCAAGGTCGACACCTCCAAGTATCTTTGCGCGCATGCGGTCCTCGAGAGCCTCCTGCTGTGCAGGGGTGAGGGTACCGTCGTTCATAGCCTTCATCTCGTCTGCGGTGATTCCGAAAGCGTCCATGAGTTCCTTCTCGGCCTCTGCACGCCACTTTTCAGTGAATTCGTCCTCGCAGGTGGTGTCGGCGTTGAGTTCCTCTGCCCTGAGTGTGACAGCCTTGATGGCCTTATAGTAAGCGATCTCGTCTTCTTCCACAGGGTTTGCGAGCTTTGACGCAGAAGGAACTGCAGGGAACTCGCCCATGAGAGGGATAGGGAACTGCGCACTGCTTGGAGTCACGACTCCGTCCCATCCGAATGAGCTGCTTCTCTTAGGCTGGAGGACCTCCCTGCTGTCTGATATAGGGAACTCACTTGAACTGTCTTCCTCCATCGACTTCATGTCTATTCCGGTCTTCTCCGCAATCTTTCCGCTGGCCTTGTCATTAATTTTCTCGGAGACTTTTTCGGATACGGCATTGTTGATTGCATTTGTGGCCTTCTCCTTAAGTTTGTTCAAAAGAGCCTGCGCGTTTGCTGCAGGAGCTGCTGCGAGCATCAGGGATGCAGCGATGACAAAAAACTTCTTCATAATAAATCTATGGCTATTTCTTTATGAATTCGACTCTGCGGTTCTTTGCCTGACCTTCCTTCGTGCCGTTGTCGGCGATAGGTTCATGGCTGCCCTTTCCTACGGCGCGGAGGTTCCACTCGTCAACACCGAGCTTCACGAGAGCAGCGACGACTGCCTCGGCACGCTGCTGAGAGAGCGGGTCGTTCACCTTGTCTGAACCCTGGTTGTCGCAGTGGCCCTGTACCTCGAAGCGTACGCTCTTGTTCTTGAGCATATAGTCAGCCACCTTCTGGATTTCCTCCATTGACTCTGGAAGGAGAGTGGCCTTGCCGGTCTCGAAGTTGATGTTGTTGGTCACGAACTTACCGGTTTCTTCCATTGCCTTTGCAACTGCATCGGTAGTGTTCTGGTCATAGAGCGCTACAGCACCCTGAGCAATGCGGAAGTTCTTGAACTGGGTACCCTTCTTGTTCTGTATACCATTGCCCAGATAGCGCGAAATAGACCAAAGGGTCATACAGTTAGCAGGTTTAGCGTTAGGAATGTTTGCAATGCGATAATCATTAACATAAACCTTCAGTGCACGCTTATTGAAAGAGAGAGCAAAATGATTCCATGCGTTTTTCTTCAGATTGAATGAAGCATCAACTTCACCATTATTATCAGTCATAGCATTCTTGAAGAAAATGCGTGAAGTGCCTTGGAACTTAGGATCGTCTTTGCAAGAAAGACTAACACAGAATGCTTCTTCGCCCCCCTTATCTCCAGTACGACCATAAACCTTGATATCATTGGAGTCATCCTGCTTTGCATATACATACCAGTCGAATTCGATGGTATATTCTTCTGGCAGATAGTTGTAGATGTTCTTCATCAATGGTTGTATCTGACTATCCACATACTCGTCCTGGGTGGTAGCTGGTGGCAGGCTGATAACGGTCTCGCCACCGAGCTTGCTCACTTCGCAGTTACCCTCTATCAGATTCCACTTGCTCGGGAATTCGCCGACCTGCTCGCCGGTAACGTTGTCTTCGAACAGTGTCACAGCACCAGGTACGAAATCGCTCTTTGCCTGCTCGCCGGCAGCCTCTGCAGGGTTGCTTGCCACAGCCGGAGCGTCTGTGCCAGGCTTCTTGGCTCCACAGTCTTCGCAGAAAGCACCTGTATTTCCGGTCTTGCCGCACTCAGGGCATATCCATGCCTGTGCTGCAGGAGCGGTCTCGGTTGCAGTAACTTCTCCGCTTTCCTTCTTCCTGCCGGCCTTGTCGACCTTATTGTTGATAGCGTTCTCGATCTTGTTGCCTACGGCATTCTCAGCCGCGTTCTTTGCCCTCTCGGCAAGGCGTCCGAGTACATTCTGGGCATCCGCATTGCCGCATGCGAGTACCGCAAGGACAACCACTGAAAAGATTCTTCTGTTTTTCATATTACTATTCTTTATATAATTCCATCATCCTTGAGCCTGGCGATGAGCTCTGCAAAGTTTCTTGCATCCGCCTTCCTGAGCATCCTCTTGCGATACCATTTGATTGTCTCGGGACTCAGGAACATGGCCTCGGCTATCTCCTGCGCCGTCATGCCTTCAGCAGCATGACGTGCAATGATTATTTCTTTTTCACTAAGCTCCTGCATCGCCTGATTTTTTTTACAAAAGTCTTTATTTTACTCATCTTATACACCACCCGTTTGGGTGGAAATGGCAGCTAAATGTGCTTTTTACATACCTTAAATAACAATATTCTTATATTTGCCACATGAAAAAGATGTTACTGATACTGTTGTCCGTCTTGTGTTTCTTCTGCAAAGCAGAAGCTGAATACATGGACCATCGCGGACATAATGTCGATTCCCTCGAGACCGTGATGGCGGGGGTGACCGCCCGTGAGGTGGAAGAAGCGGATGACGAACGTCTCAGGCACATAGTCTCAGACCTCCAGGGACTGATGTACGGATTCAACCAGACCAACGGCGTGAAGAGCGAGTACTATGCGCGCATGATGCTGCGCATCGCGAGGCGCAAGGGGTGGCAGTCATCGATTCAGGATGCAGCCAAGAACATCGGCCAGCATTTCTGGGCAAAGGAACAGTACGACAGCGCAGCCCATTATTACAGGGTGGCAATGGAGGCCGTCGCGAAGATGCCTCTTGTGGAGAATCCGGACAGTACCGGGAAGCAGTATTCCCAGGAAGATATCGATAACTCCCTTTCCCAGATGTACGGAACACTGGGCAACCTCTACAGCATGATGGACTCCATCTCCACGGCAATGAACTATTATGAGAAGGCCGGGGAACTCTTCAAGAAATACGACTGGTACAACAGCTGTTCCGTGCTGTACTACAACATGGGCGAGACCATGCGCGTGGACGGCCAGCTCCGCCCGGCAGAGAAATACTATCTCGAGAGCCTTGACTATTCACTCTTTGCAAAGGATTCCCTTGCGATAGCGACAGCTTACAAGGGGCTTGGAAGCCTGTACCTTGATATGCACAAGACTTCGAAGGCCATGCGTTACCTAAATGACGCCAATCTCTATTTCGCGGACCACGAGGATGAGGAACTCCAGTACAGAATGGAAAGCCTGGACTACACGAGCCAGGTCCTTGCCCTCCAGAAGAAGAGGATGGGTATGATCATGGTACTTCTTGCGCTGTCCCTTGCCCTGATGGCAGTTTCATTCCTGGTGGTCCGCAGTCTCAGGAAGACACGTCAGACCCTGGCCATGACCGCCCGGGAGAAAGAGGAGATCACGGAAGTCCTGGAGGATACGGTCCAGGCCATATCACCGTCGACCCGGTCGGACAATGTCACCCTCAAGCCTCGCGAGCGTGAGGTCCTCGACCTTGTCGCAAAAGGCTATACCAATGCCCAGATCGCCGATGCCATGTGCCTCAGCCCGGAGACTATCAAGTGGTACAAGAAAAAGCTGTTCGCCATGTTCGAGGTGGCAAACTCAGCCGAGCTGGTAAAGATGGCGACGGACAGGAAACTGCTGTGATTGGACCGGCCGGCCTATCGTACGGGGATTATCGGTTCAGGAATTCAACGACCTGTCTTGCGAATTCCTTCATTCCGGCGATTGACGGGTGGCTGCCCTGCTTGTCGATGTCGTGGAGGTCGAGGCATTCGATATGGTATTTCCTGCAGATGGTATGGACGGACTCGTTGATGTCGTCTCTGAGCTCAGAATTCAGGATGAAGACTATTCGTGCCTGAGGGTATAGAGTCTTGAGCTCGCTGCACATCTTTGCCATGCCTGGACGGAAGGTATAGAGGTCCTCATTCGTCCATTTCTTCCACTTGTATTCGCCGACAGGTGCGCCGCTCCACGAATCGTTGGTGCCACCGCAGACAAGGATGACGTCAGGATGTCCAAGGTCGCCGGCTCTTCCGATGAAGGACCTGTCTGAATAGTCAGAGGACTCGCCCGGCCTCTTATATCCGCTGTAGCAGATGGTGGCGCCTGAGAAAGAATTGTTCTTCTCCAGCTTGTATCCCATCTGTTCGGTGACCTGGTACCACCAGGTCTGGCTTACGAGTGTGACGTCGTTGTTAGGCTTGCTGACGGTGCTGTTCTCAGGAAAATACCAGATCTTGTTCCATGATGGCTCCATCATGCCCTCGAATGTGCTGTATGAGTCACCGAGGATAGAGACCTTGAGCTGTGCCTGTGCGCTCAATGTGAGGACGGCGAAAATGGTGATGGCAAGTATCTTTTTCATTGATTGGAATTTGGGTTTCTGCGAAGATAGCAAAAATCCCTAAACAAAAAGGAGGATGCCCCGGTCGGACATCCTCCTTCGTATCATAAAAGTATCGACTACTTCTTGTTGAAATCACGTACTGTGTAGTAAACAGCCTTGCGCTGGTTGTCCTTGTCGAAAAGGAGAGGGAAGTTGTTAGCGCCGAGCCATGAAACTGAGTCGTTGACGTTCCAGAAAGTAACGCAAGAGATGTTGTTCTTGTACTTGCGGAGGATCTCGAAGAGGTCAGCGTACTTCTGCTGCTGCTTAGCCTGGATCTCCTCTGTGTAGACCTGGCCTTCGCCACGGCTGAACTGGAGCTGTCCGCCTGCTTCCTCGTTGATACGGATGTCGAACTCAGTGATCTGGAGGTCGTCTACGAGCTCAAGATACATCTTGATAGCTGTCTCGAAGTCCTCGAGGGTAGGGTTGTCGTAGATGTTGTAGTGGCCCTGCATACCGATACCGGTGATAGGAGCGCCCTCAGACTGGAGCTTCTTGACCATGTTGTAGATGTAGGTTCTCTTTGAAGGAGTCCATGCGCTGTAGTCGTTGTAGAAGAGACCTGCGTTAGGATCTGCCTCGTGAGCCCAGATGAATGCGTTCTTGATGAACTCGTCGCCGCAGAGCTGGTAAGCCTGTGACTTGCGGAATGAATCCTCGTAAGATGCCTCAGGGTTGTTAGCGTCGCTCATAGCCTCGTTTACTACATCCCAGCAGTAGATGACGTCCTTGTAGCGGTTTACTACAGTGTGGATGTGAGATCTGAGTGAATCGTAGAACTCCTGCTTTGAAGCAGCAACATACTTAGGAACCATGACGGTCTCCATAGCTGGCATAGCTGGTCTCTGACCAGGCTGCATCTGAGGAGCCTGTCCTGGCTGTCCCTGTGGACGTGGACGACGGCCGAATACTCTCTGCTCTACGAATACGGTGTCACCCTTCTCGTCAAGCTCGACGATAGGATTGCCGTTTGCGTCATGAGCCTGGAACATCCATGTTGCGAACTGGCTGTGCCATACGAGGTTGTGACCACGCATCTTGATGCCGTTAGCACGGCAGAAATCAGCGATCTTGTCAGCCTCCTCGAAGTTCCATACGCCTGGAGCTGGGTGAAGCTCACCTGGCTTCATGCAGTTCTCAGCGGTGACGCTGTTGAACTCCTTGACGATCATTGCAGCGATGGTTGAATCACTGACGTTGCGACCAGTGACAGCAACACCCATCTTGAAATAGTTCTTGTAAGCGTCCTTGAGACCTGGGTCCTTAGGGCCGCATGCGCTCATCAGCACTGCAGATGCGATGAGAACGATAGTACTAAGCTTTTTCATGAAAAAGTGAATTTGTTTTGTGATTAAGGTAGCAAATTTAAACATTAAATACACAAAAATCAAAGCAGTAGAGCCCTAGATTGAAATATTTGCTATATTTATATATGCTTATGAAGATTGACGGACCGGACGCAATGGTAGAAGTCGTCAGAAGGGTGGGGTTGATCCCGTTCTTCAGGAATCCTGTGCCCGGCTGGTCCATAAGGTTCTGAAGAAAATGATTTAAGTTTGTATCTGTGAAAACAACTGATTGTCATTGAGATGGAAAACTACCGGCTTACAGCAGCTCGATATGAATCGATGAATTACCGCTATTGCGGGAAGTCAGGACTTATGCTCAGCGAGATCGCGCTGGGCTTCTGGCATAACTTCGGCTACAGCTACACCCCCGACGGGAAACTGATGGAAGAACGCCTTCCTTCGGATTATTCGAGATGCAGGGACATCGTCCACTTTGCATTCGACAACGGAATCACATACTACGACCTTGCCGACAACTACGGCCCTCCATACGGAAGCGCAGAGGAATGCTTCGGCAGGATCATGGCAGACAGCATGCACACCCATCGCGACGAGATGGTGATAGCCACTAAGGCTGGACACGACATGTGGCCCGGCCCATACGGCGAATGGGGCTCTCGCAAACATATCATGGCAGGCATAGACCAGAGCCTAAAGCGCATGGGACTTGACTATGTAGACATATTCTACAGCCATCGTCCAGACCCCCGTACTCCTCTCCAGGAGACCCTTCAGGCCTTGGTGGACATAGTCCGCTCAGGTAAGGCTCTCTATGTAGGAATCTCGAAATATCCCGCAGAGATGGCCGCTCAGGCTTATGAGTACCTCGCTGCCCATGATACTCCATGTATCGTATACCAGGGCAAATACAATATGATGGTCCGCGGGAACGAGCAGGATATCCTGCCTCAGTGCGCGGACAATGGAGTGGGCTATGTGGCCTTCTCTCCTCTGAACCAGGGACTTCTTACTGACAGGTACCTGGACGGCATCCCGTCTGATTCAAGGATGGTTCGCTCGACCTTCCTCGACAAGGAACGTGACCTGACACCAGAGTATCTTGAATTCATCCGCTCCGTGGCTGCCAAGGCAAAGGAAGATGGCGTCACTACAGCACAGTACGCTCTCCGCTGGATACTCCAGCGTCAGGAAGTCTCTTCAGTCATCGTCGGTGCCAGCAGCGTCGACCAGCTCAGGCAGAATCTCTCAGCAATCAGGAAATAACGATATGCTTCTCGGAACATCAT
This sequence comes from Bacteroidales bacterium, assembly GCA_024398105.1. GTDB lineage: Bacteria > Bacteroidota > Bacteroidia > Bacteroidales > UBA932 > Cryptobacteroides. The sequence continues at coordinate 14,908 of JAKSJP010000021.1, forward strand.
CTCCCCTCAGCCACAGCACTCCGCAGGAGTGGGCCGAAAGACATGTATCTCTCGGACTTGGCTCAGTCGTATTCCCGCTTGACTGCAATGCCGATCCGGCTCTTATCGACGAATATGCCAAGGCTGCGGACGACGCCGGTCTGGTGATCGCGGAGGTCGGGATATGGAAGAACATGCTTGCCGCTGATCCTCAGGAGCGTCAGTCCATGACCGAATACGCCATCGGACAGCTCCGCATGGCCGACCGCATAGGTGCGAAATGCTGCGTGAACGTCATCGGCACCCCTTACGGACCGCGCTGGGACGGTGGCTACAGGGACAACTTCAGCGAAGAGGCATGGCAGCTCGCAGTAGCGAAGGTACGTGAGATCATCGACGCTGTCCACCCGGTCAGGACCAAGTTCTCGATCGAATCGATGCCTTGGATGATCCCAAGCAGCCCGGACGAATATCTCCGTCTTATCGAGGAGGTCGACCGTCCCGAGTTCGGAGTCCATCTTGACGTCGTGAACATGGTGACCTCGCCCGAACGCTACTTCTTCAACGACCGCTTCCTCCACGAATGCTTCGACAAGCTTGGAGGCAAGATAGTCAGCTGTCATCTCAAGGACGTCAGACTTCTGCCTGACTATACCTTCCAGCTCCAGGAATGCGCCTGCGGGGAGGGCCGTCTCGACATCGGCCTGTTCATCAGCCTTGCCGACAAGGAATCGGAAAGGATGCCGATGATCATCGAGCACCTCGCCGACGATGAGGCCTATCTTGCAAGCATCAGATATATAAAAGAAAGATTTTGACACATATGGAATACACTTCAAACGCAGACAGACTTACGAGGCAGTACTTCGATTCACTGCTCATCGAGTCTCGCTACCTGGATTCAGCGGTGCCTTCTACAAAGCTGGACCTCTATGGTGAGACCTTCAGCACCCCGATCATGACGGCCGCCCTTTCCCATCTCCATAATACTGTGGCAGACGGTATGGCTGTCTATGCTGCCGGCGCAGCTCAGGCAAATGCAGTCCATTGGGTAGGAATGGGCTCGGACGAGGAACTCGAGGGCATCGTCGCAACCGGCGCGAGGACCATCAAGGTGATCAAGCCACATGCGGACAATGCGCTTGTATTCCACAAGATAGAGCATGCCGTCAAGGCAGGATGCTTCGCGGTAGGAATGGACATCGACCATCCGTTCAGCCCTGAAGGCCAGTTCGACGTGTGTGACGGTTTCCCTCTCAAGGCAAAGTCTACAGAGGAACTCGCAGAGTTCGTCCAGGCGGCAGGCGTGCCGTTCATCGCGAAGGGAGTGCTCAGCCCACGCGATGCCGAGAAATGCCTCAAGGCCGGCTGCGCAGGAATAGTCGTGTCACATCACCATGGAATGGTTCCATATGCAGTTCCGCCGCTTATGGCACTCGAGGATATCATCGAGGTCGTCGGAAACCAGATACCTGTGTTCGTGGACTGTGGAATAGAGAGCGGAGTGGATGCCTACAAGGCTCTCGCCCTCGGCGCGACCGCAGTCTCAGTAGGCCGTCACCTTATGGGATGTCTCAAGGATGGTCCGGAGGCTGTCGCTGCACGCATAGGCCAGATGACAGCCGAACTCGCAGGCGTCATGGCCAAGACAGGCGTGAAGAGCCTCGAGGAGATGGACCCTACCGTCCTCCACAAGAGAACTTTCTGACAGATCAGGCCTTGCCGGACTAAAGGAATACCGCATTGAGTTCAGCGAGGCTCTGCATATAGTCGCGTTCCACGCTGAGGTACTCTTCAAGGATCTGATAGAGTACGTCTATCTCTGTCATGTATTCGATCATGGAGATCTCTCCATGGTCCAGCGCCTTGAAGAGTGTGCCGCGGATGTCCGCCTCTCCAAGGGACTGCATGTACTCGTCCTTGAGATGGCCGAGGCTCACAGCCTTGTCGTATTCGCTGCGGAGAGTGCTGTAGAACTCCTGCTCGGCCTGGACCTGCTTCTCCTTTGCCAGTTCCACCCGTGCCTGGCTTTGGCGGACCTTGTTGGTGTTCTTCCACAGAGGAATAGCTACCCCAAGTGTCAGACCTCTGTATTTCTCGTCATGTCCTATCTCGGACATATATCCAAGGGTCAGTCTTGGCAGGGCTGAGAGCTTGTCTATCCTGACGCTGCTGTTGCTGATCGCTATCTCTTCTGCGACGTAGGCTATCACAGGGTTTGCATCTGCAGCCTGTGCGAACCATGCCTCGAACTGTGCAGGCAGCGGAGCTTCGCCGTATTCTTCGCTGTCAAGGACGACGTCCTTGCCGCCGTTGAGTACCCGGAGCGATGCGAGTATCTTCTCTCTTTCAAGGTCGGCACGTGCCACGCGGGCCTTTGCGCTGGTAAGGTTGAGCCTTGCCTTGTTGAGCTCCATTACACTGGATTCTCCCATCTCCAGCTCGCGGGAGGTCGCATTGTAGAGCCTTGTCGCGTATTCCAGGAGCACATCGTATTCTGCCCTGATCTTGTTGCAGTAGATCGCCTCGATGCAGAGCGACTGCGCCTCCTTAAGGATGTTCAGCCTTTCTGCCTTGTACTGAAGCGCAGCCTGCGAGTCGAGCGCACCGGAGAGTTTCGCCTTCATTCCGAAGAGAGTAGGGATGTCGAAGCTCTGGGTTATGCTCAGGTCGTGCCTCTGACCGACCTCGGCATTCTGCCCCCAGAGATAGTTGAACTCGACCTCAAGGTCCTCCAGGAGGGCCTCTGAGCGGTTCTCCAGCTTCTGGACCTCAAGTTCGGCGGCAGCTGTCCTGAGCGAAGGATTGTTCTCCTCGATGCTGCGCAGCACCTGGCCGATCGAAGCTTGGGCACGGACGGTGATGGCAGGTACCATGATACCGAAGCCAAGTGCGAGTATTGTCAGTATATGTCGTTTCATTTCTTGTCGCGGTTTGTGAGGATATACATTGTCGGAACGATGAAGGCGTTGAGCAGGGTAGAGGAGAAGAGTCCTCCGATTATCACCTTGGCCATAGGGCTCTGGATCTCGTTGCCAGGAAGGTCGCCGCCCAGGGCGAGAGGAAGAAGGGCCAGACCTGAGGTGATCGCTGTCATCAGGATAGGGTTGAGGCGGTCGAGGGAGCCTTTCCTGACGGCCTCGAGCAGAGGAAGCCCTTCAGCCCTGAGTGCGTTGTAGCGGTCCACCAGGAGCATTCCGTTTCGGGTCGCGATGCCGAAGAGCGAGATGAATCCGATGATGGCGGGTATGCTCATGATACCTCCGCTCAGACGTATGGCGATGACTCCGCCGATCAGGGCTAGAGGCAGGTTGACCAGTACGGTGAGGGTCTGGGTGACGTCGTGGAATTCGGCGAGAAGGAGGAAGAATATCATCAGCAGCGAGAAGATGCTGACAAGGGCGATGGTCCTTGAGGCTCTTTCCTCGCTCTCGAACTGGCCGCCGTACTCGATATGGTAGCCTTCAGGAAGAGTGACGTCTTCCTTTATGGCCTCCCTGATGCTCTCTACAGCCTTGCTGAGCTCGCCTCCGGTCACGTTGCAGGATATGACGAGCTTGCGCTCTACGTTCTCCCTGTTGATGGTGTTCGGGCCGCTGGATGAGACTATGTCCGCTACGCTGCTCAGCGGAACCATCCTTCCGTCCGCCGTGCTGACCATCAGGTCGCGTACCATGTCGAAATCCCTTGTCCCGCCGTCGTCGGCCTTTACTGTGAGGTCGAATGCCTTGCTGCCTTCATAGACCTGTCCGACTACCGCGCCTTCGAGAAGGACCTCCACCGTCTCCGCGAACTCGCTCATGGTTATTCCATAGCGTGCGAGCATCTCGCGTCTTGGGACGATGTTGAGCTGAGGCCTTTCGATCTGCTGCTCGACCATTATGTCCGTGAGGCCTGGAAGGTCCTCGATGCTTTCCTTGATCCTGTTTCCGATAGAGTACATGCGTCCCAGGTCGCTTCCGAACAGCTTGATGGCGATGTTGGCCTTGGTGCCTGAAAGCATCTCGTCGATTCTGTGTGCGATTGGGCCTCCGATCTCCACATTGACTCCTGGAAGCGCTGAAAGCTTATGCCTTACTTCCTCGGTGAGCTCTGCCCTTGACCTGTCCTTGAGTATGTATGGACACTCGAGCTCGGAGGTGTTGACTCCGAAGCTGTGCTCGTCAAGCTCCGCGCGTCCTGTCTTGCGTCCTACGGTCTGTATCTCAGGAATCTCGAGCATGAGCATCTCAGCCTGATGGCCGAGGGCCTCCGATTCTTCTATGGATATTCCAGGGACCGAGCTTATCGAGATTGTGAACGATCCTTCGTTGAATGCAGGGAGGAAGCTTCTTCCGAGGTTGAAGAATATCACAAGCGCCGCGATGAGAATCGCGCCGGTCGTGCTGAGAATTCCTGCCTTATGTCTTAAGGCCCACCCGAGAGCCTTCTCATAGACATTCTTCAGGCGGAGCACCAACCATGGTTCCTTGTCCTCCTTGCCCTTTCCGTCGAGCAGATATGAGCTGAGCACCGGGGTCAGGGTCAGGGCGACGAGGGTCGATGCGAAGAGCGAGATCATGAAGGTTATGCCGAGCGGCTTGAGCATCCTGCCTTCCATTCCTGAGAGGAAGAAGAGCGGGAGGAAGCAGACGACGATGATGAGCGTAGAGTTGAGCATAGGCATGCGTACCTCGCGTGAGGCTTCGTAGACCGTCCCGATCACGCTGCGTCTCTCTCCTTCAGGCAGGGCTCTGTTTTCCCTCAGCCGTTTGAATACGTTCTCAACGTCCACGATCGAGTCGTCCACCAGCGATCCTATGGCGATCGCGAGGCCGCCGAGACTCATGGTGTTGATCGTGAATCCCATCGCCTTCATGCTGAGAAGGGCGATGATGACAGAGACCGGGATCGAGATGAGGGAGATGACTGTCGTCCTCCAGTTCATCAGGAATATGAAGAGTACGAGGATAACGAAGAGGGCTCCCTCCAGGAGGGATTTCTCGACGTTGTCGATGGAGCTCTCGATGAATGATGACTGGCGGAAGATGTCGGTGTTGATCCTGATGTCCTCGCTCATGCCTTCCTTCATCTCCTCGAGGGCTTCCTCTATCTGCCTTGTGAGCTTGATCGTGCTGACGTCAGGCTGCTTCGTGACAGTCAGAAGCACTGCCGGCCTGCCTTCTGCCGATGCGGTTCCGAGCCTAGGGGTCTTAGGTCCGGTCTGGACCTTTGCGATGTCGCCGAGCAGGACTGGCTTGCCGCTGTCGCTGACCTTCACGACCGAGCTGCGTATCTGCTCTATGTCAGAGGTCGCGATCACTCCTCGTACGATGTACTCGTTGCCATGCTGGTAGAGAGTACCTCCCGAGGCGTTGCGGTTCATGTCACGGACGGCGTCCAGGGCCTCGTCCATCGACACTCCGCGGTGCTTCATGCGCCTGGTGTCGAGAAGGACCTGGTATTCCTTCACTTCTCCGCCGATGACCGCCACCTGGGCGACTCCACCTGTGGAGAGAAGACGTGGACGGATGGTCCAGTCTGCGATTGTGCGGAGGTCTGTCGTCGAGGTGTTCTCCGCTGTAAGTCCGATTATAAGAAGTTCTCCAAGTATTGACGACTGTGGTCCAAGTGTAGGCTGACCTACTCCTGCAGGGAGCTGGTCGCCGAGCATCGCGAGTTTCTCGCTGACGATCTGGCGGGCGCGGTAAATGTCTGTGTTCCAGTCGAATTCGACATAGACGATAGAGAATCCGGTGGCCGATGAACTGCGCACACGGCGTACGTTCGTGGCACCATTGACCGAAGTCTCGATAGGGAAGGTGACGAGCCTCTCGACTTCTTCAGGAGCCATTCCCTCGGCTTCGGTCATGACCGTGACGGTCGGGGCGTTGAGGTCGGGGAAGACGTCGACCTCCATGGTCCTGGTCGTGTAGATTCCTGCGAAGATCAGGAGTACGGCCAGCACCAGGATGAACAGTCGCTTCTCAAGGGCGAATCGTATGATGGCGTTGAGCATGGCGGCCTAATGGTTATGGTTGTGTCCTGCCGGTGCGCTGGCGACTGATGCGAGCTTGATGTGCATCGCTCCCTCGCTTACGATCTCCTCACCTTCGGCGAGTCCGCTGAGGATCTCGGTCCTGATCCCGTCGCTGCCTCCGATCCTGACTTCTCTCTTTGCGAAGCAGTCCTCGTCAAGCCTGATGAAGACGCTGTAGATTCCCTGCTCCTCGATTATGGCTCCCACAGGGACGCTGATCGCAGATTCCTTCGTGGCGGTCCTGAGGCAGACCTCGGTGTATGTTCCCGGGATGATCCCGCTGCGGTTAGGGAATTCGAAGATGACAGGAATGTAGCCGTCCTGTACGTTGCGGCTGTAGCTGACCAGGCGTCCGCCGTTGCCGCTTACGCTGAGCACTTCACCGGTCGCGTTGCGGAAGGTCGCGTCGTTTATCTCGCGGAGTTCCGCCGCATAGCGCTCGGGGAGGTCGGCCCTGAGCTGGAGGGTCTTGTTCTGGGCTATGGTGGCGATGGCCGTACCAGCCTCCACATATTCTCCCGATGTCACGTTGAGCTCCTTGATATAGCCTCCGAGCGGGCACTTGACTGTCGCGTTGGCCTTGTCTGCGGATGTGTCAGAGACAAGAGCCTCGTACTCGGCCTTTGCCTGCTCGTAGGCAAGTTCGCTCTGCTCGAAGTGGTTGCGGGATACGATGTTGTCCGCAAGGAGGTCCCTGTCTCTCTCGTACTTGGTCTTGGCGATCTCGTAGGCCGTCTTCGCCTTTGCAATCACATCACCTCCGGCGAGGCCTTTGGTCGAGATCTCCGCAAGGGATGAGCCCTTTGCGACAGTGCTTCCTTCGGTCATCCTGCCTGAAAAGACTATGGTGCCTGATACCGGCGCAACTGCCACTGCCTCGTCGCCTATAGACGGGAGCACCTGTCCGCCGACCTTGATCGTCTTTGCCAGAGGGGCGGCTGCCACGACTTCAGTGCCGATACCGAAGAGTTCCTGCTTCTCTTCACTGAACTCTATCTCGTCAGAGTGTCCTCCCTCGTGGTGCTCTTCTCCTTCGTGTGAGTGTGTAGATGAATGATGGCAACCTGCAATGCACATGCAGGCTGCCATCAGTATGATTATTTCTTTTTTCATTTTCCGGTTCTTTACAACATACAAATTTAGTATGTCGTTTGTGCAACCGGGTTGCAAAAGCCTCTCGCAGGCTGTCTTACCTGATCTCGATGTCGATGATCTCGCGGATGTCGTCAGAAGCACCGCCGAGCATGAGTGAGACAGGACCTCTTTCGAGAGCCCATGTGTTGAGGGCCTCGTCCCAGTGGCGGAGTTCGCTTACAGGGATCTCAAGTGTCACCTTGCTGGTCGCACCGGCAGCGACTGTCACTCTCTTGAATGCCTTGAGTTCCTTGAAAGGACGTTCGATGCGGGACTCAGGCCAACGTACATAGAGCTGGGCCACCTCGTCTGCTTCCATGGAACCGGTGTTCCTGATGTCGAAGCTGACCTTGATGGTCTCTCCCATCTTGTAGCTGTCCTTGTTTGCCTTTGGCTGTCCGTACTCGAAGAATACGTATGAGAGTCCGTGTCCGAACGCATACATGACAGGGACGTTCTTGGTCTCGAACCATCTGTAGCCTACGAAGATGCCTTCTGAGTAGTGTGCGTCAGGAGACCTTCTGATGTTGGCTCTGCGCTGTCCGCCGATGTCCTGGCGGTACTGGTTTCCGAAGAGGTCGCCCTGGATTTCCTCCTTCTGAGGGAAGTTGCCGAGCGCGAATGCAGGAGAATCCTCAAGCGCTACAGGGAATGTGAAAGGAAGCTTTCCTGAAGGAGCGATGTTTCCGTAGAGCACGTCTGCAAGGGCATTTCCGCCCTCAAGACCGTTCCACCAGCCCTGCACGAGAGCCTTGGAATACTTCTCCACTACCTGGAGGTCGCATGGACCGCCTGAGATGATGACGCTGACGATGTTCTTGTTGACAGCGTAGATCTCCTTGATGATCTCTTCCTGGCTTACAGGAAGCTTGATGTCTGTACGGTCAGATCCCTCGGTCTCGATGCTCTTGTTGGTTCCGCAGAAGAAGAATACGGCCTCGGCGCCCTTTGCTGCCTCGAGTGCTTCCTCGAGAAGCTTAGGATCCACAGCCTCGTCGATGGTCTTCGCAGCGTTCCTGGCATTCCTGCCGTATCTGCCCATGAAGTTCCTGTATGCAGGAGCGTAGACGATCTCCATGCCTTCAGGTGCCCTGTTCTGGAGTCCCTGGAGAGGTGTCACCTCATAGACTGACTTCACGCCTGCTCCCATGCCGCCTGACTGGGTGTTGAGGGTAGCGTTGAGACCGATCACAGCGATCTTCTTCGCCTCCTTGCTTACAGGGAGGAAGTCGTTGCTGTTCTTGAGGAGTACGATAGACTTCGAAGCAACCTCGTATGCTGTCTTTCGGCTCTCAGGCTGGGATGCTGTGGCAAGGTTGCACTCATCCTCAGGGATAGCCTCTACGGTGAAGCGGAGACGGAGGAGCTCCTTTACCTTTGCATCCACTACGCTCTCAGGGACTGCACCTGTCTTCACTGAATCGATGAGGGCAGGTCCGAGATAGGTGTCGCCGGTCATCTGGACGTCAAGACCATGGAGAGCTGCTCCCATTGTAGAATGTGTTCCGCCCCAGTCTGACACTGTGATTCCCTTGAAACCCCACTCTCCGCGGAGGATCTCGTTGAGGAGATGCTCGTTCTCAGAGCAGTAGTAGCCGTTGACCTTGTTGTATGCAGGCATCACAGCCCAGGCGCCACCTTCCTTGACCGCTGCCTCGAAAGGCTTGAGGTAGATCTCTCTCATGACACGCTCGTCGGCGATGACATTGACGCTGCCTCGGTTGGTCTCCTGGTTGTTGAGCGCGAAGTGCTTGATGCAGGCTGCTGTTCCTTCTTCCTGCACTCCCTTGACGTAGTTGGCTGCGAGTCTGGCAGCGAGGAAAGGATCCTCGCTGAGGTACTCATAGGTACGTCCGCCTACAGGGAGTCTCTGGATGTTGATGGCAGGGCCGAGGATGACATCCTTTCCTCTTACCCTGGCCTCTTTGCCCATTCCCTTTCCATACATGTGGGCCAGTTCCTCTGACCATGTCGCCGCAAGTGCGGAACCGGTAGGGAAGTATGTGGCTGAGTCGGTCACCCAGCCTGCTGACTGGAAGCCGTTGGGAACACCTTCTTCACGGATACCGAAAGGACCATCGGCATACTTGATGTCCTGGATGCCGAGTCTAGGCACTCCTTCAGAAGACATGTTCGTCTTGCTGTGGAGCATCTCTACCTTCTCTTCAAGAGTCATCTGTGCGATGATCTTGTCGATTTTCCTGTCGTTTACCGTGAGTACGTCCTGAGGAGACTTTGGACCTCCGCAGGAAACCATTGCTGCCATGGCAAGCAGCGGGGTGATTCTGTCAAGCTTCATATGTGTGGTCGGGGAATGTGTGTTATTACTTAGCGTCCATTGCCTGGCATGCTGTGATAGCGACCATCTTGTAGATGTCGTCTACTGAGCAGCCACGGCTGAGGTCGTTGACAGGACGGGCGATACCCTGGAGGATAGGTCCGATAGCGTCAGCGTTGCCGAGTCTCTGGACGAGCTTGTAAGCGATGTTACCTACCTCGAGGCATGGTACTACGAGTACGTTTGCCTCACCTGCGATCTCTGAACCTGGAGCCTTCTTCTTTCCTACTGAAGGTACGAGTGCTGCGTCTGCCTGGAGCTCTCCGTCGATCTTGAGGTCAGGTGCGAGTTCCTTTGCGAGTCTTGTAGCCTCGACTACCTTGTCTACGACCTCGTGCTTTGCTGAGCCCTTGGTAGAGAATGAAAGCATTGCGACCTTAGGGTCGATGCCTGCTACGCTCTTTGCTGTCTGAGCTGTGCAGACTGCGATCTGTGCGAGCTGTGAAGCATCTGGCATAGGGGTCACAGCGACGTCACCGAATACGAGTACGCCGTTGTCGCCGTACTGAGGAGTCTGGGTGATCATGAGCATCGCGCCGCTGACACAGCTGATGCCAGGAGCACACTTGATGATCTGGAGTGCAGGACGGAGGGTCTCGCCGGTTGTCGAGAGGGCACCGCTGATCTGTCCGTCAGCATCTCCGCTCTTGATGATGAGACATCCGAAATAAAGTGGATCGAGTACCTGCTGTGCAGCCTTCTCAGGGGTCATTCCCTTGTTCTTGCGGAGCTCATAGAGGAGGTTTGCATATTCTGCGGTCTTCTCTGAAGTTGCAGGGTCGATGATAGTAGCTTTGGCGATGTTCTTGAGGCCGAGCTTGTCAGCATAGGCGAGGATCTCGTCACGGTTACCGATAAGGATGATGTCAGCGAGTCCGTCTGCGATTGCCATGTCGGCTGCTGTGATTGTGCGCTCCTCGAGTGACTCAGGGAGCACGATGCGCTGCTTGTTTGACTTGGCACGCGCAATGATGCTTTCGATAAGAGACATTAGATTATTGTGTTATTGGATTTCCGATTGTGTCTTACAAAGATAGCAAAACTGATTTAGAATAGGAGGTCCTCGGACTTGATTTTAGGTACATAATGTATGCCCTCCTCCCTGTAGTATTTCAGGGATGCCCCGGCCTCGACCTCGACTGTCTGTATGGTCTCGCAGCTCTTTCCGACTGCCAGCACGCAGAGCGGTCTCATGCCCTCCGGCATGCCGAGTTCCCCGGCGAGCTTCGATGGGTTGAAGTTCTTTACGATGATTCCGTTCAGTCCCATCTCCACAGCCTTGAGAAGCATGCTCTGGAGCGAGATGCCGAGGTCTATGTCAAGCATAGGGTTCTCTTCCTTCTCTGATGCGACGATGATGAACGCCTCCGGCTCCGTGCCTGGGAAAGGAAGCTTCAGTTCGGGAAGGGCTGCTCCGAGCTTGATGTTGGCGTTGACTATGTCCGCCTCGGGGCCTTTCGTCACCAGATGGAAACGGAGTGCCTGCTGGTTCATGGCAGATGGTATCCTGGAGTTCACACTTACCATGGTCCTGAGCTGCAGCTCATGGACCACATAGTCCTTCTTATAGCCCCTGACGCTCCTGTTCTTTGCCAGAAGTGTGTCGAGCGACGGGCGCTGCTTGAGAGAAGGGGCCTTCGGACCTTTGCCGAAGACCGCCTCATATCTTGATTCCAGATAGTTGTCTGCCATGTCTATTCAAGTCCTCTTGACCTGAGGAGCGCGTTGAAGTCAGGATCTGCACCGCGGAATCTGCGGAAGAGCTCCATTGCCTCGTCGCTGCCGCCCTTGCTGAGGATGTTCTCCTTGAGTGAGTTGGCAGTAGCCTTGTCGAAGATGCCTCTCTGGCGGAAGAGCTCGAAGCCGTCCTGGTCGAGTACCTCTGCCCAGAGATAGCTGTAGTAGCCTGCGCTGTAGCCGCTGTTGAAGATGTGGTTGAAGTAGGTCGTGCGGTAGCGTGGGATGATCTCGTCGATGAGGCCCATCTCCTCGCACACGTGCTTCTCGAACTTCATAGGGTCGATCACTCTGAGCTCGGCGTTGCCAGGTGCAGGGGTCTCGGAAGCCCACTCGCAGTCCTTGCTTACGTAGATCGATGTGAGCTCATGCCACTTCATGTCGAGGATCGAGGCAGCGGCAAGCTCTGTCGTCATGAATCCCTGGTTGAAGGTTCCTGCCTTGTTGATCTTCTCCACAAGCTCTGCAGGGATGACCTCGCCACTCTGGTAATGGGTCGCGTAAGTAGCAAGTACCTCTGGCTCGAACGCCCAGTTCTCGTTGATCTGTGAAAGCATCTCGACGAAGTCGGTAGGTACTGCGGTTCCGCTGGTTCCGCTGTAACGGCACTCGCTGAGGAGTCCGTGGAGGGCGTGGCCGAACTCGTGGAACATTGTCTCCACGTTGTCGATGCTCAGGAGGGCAGGCTTGTCAGCGGTAGGCTTCGCGAAGTTTCCGACATTGACGATGATAGGGCGGACGTCCTCGCCAGCGACAGTGACCCACTGGTTGCGGAAGTTGTTCATCCATGCGCCGCCTCTCTTGGTGCTGCGTGGGAAGTAGTCTGTGAGGAGGATGCCGACGAGGCTTCCGTCCTTTCTTGTCACCTTGAAACCTTCTACCTCAGGGTGGTATACAGGGATGTCAGTGAGCTGCTCGAAATTGAGGTCGTAGAGCTTGGCCGCTGTAGCGAAGACGCCTGCTCTTACCTTTTCCATCTGGAAGTATGGCTTTGTCATCTCCTCGTCGAGAGCGTACTTGGCTACGCGTACCTTCTCGGTGTAGTATGTCCAGTCCCATGCCTCGATTCTGGATCCCTCAGGAAGGATGCCTGCCTTGATGTCAAGGTCCATCATCTCCTGCATGTCCTTGATTTCCTCTTTGGCCTTCTTGATGGCCGGAGTGATGATGGACTGGAGGAAAGGATCGATGGTCTCAGGGTTCTTTGCCATCTTGTCCTCGTCGCTGAGGGCGGCAGGGGTGTCGTAGCCAAGAAGCTGTGCCTTCTCGATGCGGAGTCTGATGATGTCGAGGATCACCTGCTTGTTGTCGTACTCGTTGTCGTTGTTGCCGCGCATCGAGTATGCACGGAACATTGCCTCACGCAGGCTCCTGTCGGCTGTGGCTGCCATGGTCTCAGGGTAGTCGGAAACCGAGATGCCGAATTTCTCGGCGAAGGCGTTGCTCTCTGCAAGGAGGTTGTTGCCGAACTTGATCTGGAGCATAGAGATCTCGCTGTTGATGTCCTTGAGCCTTGCTCTCTGCTCTGCAGGAAGTGCGATTCCGTTCTGGGCGAATCCTCTGTAGGTCTGCTTGAGAAGCATCTTCTGCTCGCTTGTGAGATTGAGGCCCTCCTGTGCGTCATAGACCGCCTTCACCTTCTTGAAAAGCTCTTCGTTCATGTAGATGCTGTTGTCCCAGTCGGTGATGATAGGGGTAGCCTCTTCTACGACTGCGTTGAGCTTGTCGGTGGCGTCTGTCTCGCAGAGGTTGAAGAGCACTCCTTCAACTTTCGCAAGGATGGAACCGGAACGGTCGAGAGCTGCGATGGTGTTGTCGAAGCTAGGCTCGTCAGTGTTGTCGATGATGTCCTGGATCTCGCCCTGCTGCTGGGTGATGCCTGCCTTGATGGCAGGGATGTAGTCAGCTTCGGTGATCTTGTCGAACGGAGGAATTCCGTATGGTGTGTCCCATTCCGTGAGGAAAGGGTTCTCTTTTGTAGTACATGCTGTCATCGCCATGATGGTCAATGCTGTGATAAATATACGTTTCATTATTGTCTGTTGTTTTTTCTGAATAGTCTTTTTACTGGAGATATATGAGCTTTACGATCAGCTCGAGCCATTCCTTGTCTGTCCTGTCGAAGGTCGCGAGGTCCTTGCTGTCGATGTCGAGCTCCGCCACGAAATTGCCGTCCTTGTCATGGACCGGGACCACGATCTCGCTCTGCGAGAGGGAACTGCATGCGATATGGCCAGGGAATTCGTGTACGTCCGGCACCACTACGGTCTCGTTCCTTGCCCACGCCGTTCCGCATACTCCGCGGCCTTTCCTGATACGGAAACATGCCTCCGGTCCCTGGAACGGTCCGAGTACCAGTTCCTCGCCTTCGCCGCTCATGTCCGGCTTGACGATATAGAATCCGGTCCACCAGAAATGCAGGCGGCCATGGATCATGGCAACTGTATTCGACATCCTCGCGATGACATCCGGCTCGTCTCCCAGCAGGAGCTCGAGCTCGCTGAGAAGCTTCGCGTAGACGAATGTCTTGAGAGGAAGGTGGCAGTATCCTGTAGGATTTCGGTTGAGATAGTCCTGATGGTAGTCCTCGGCGCTGTACCAGTTGCGCAGAGGCTCGACCTCCACTGAGAGAGGCTCTCCGGCCTTGGCTTCCTGCTCTGCGTAGACTTTCTGTATGGCAGGAAGCTCTGCCTCGTCGGTGTAGTAGATGCCTGTGCGGTACCTTGTTCCCTCGTCCTCGCCCTGCTTGTTGAGGCTGGTAGGGTCGATGATCATGAAGAACAGGTTGAGCAGCTTCTCGAGAGGCATCCTGTCGGCATCGTATTCAATCCTTACGGTCTCTGCGAAACCTGTGGTGTCTGTATAGACTTCCTTGTAAGTGGGATTCTCGGTGTTTCCGTTGGCGAATCCTGTCCTTGTCCCGAGGATTCCGCCTATCTGCTGGAAGAAGTGTTCTGCTCCCCAGAAGCATCCTCCTGCGAGGTATATGGTCTTTTTGTTCATATTTGGTTTCTTATCTTGCAAAGATGGCCTATTATTTCTAAATTGCCAATGATTTAAAGCTTGATAATTATGGTTAGAAGTCTCGGAATCCTGTTGGCCGTTGTCCTTATGACAGTATCGTCTGTGTCGTATGGTCAGGAATGCCTTCTTCGCCGCCCGGCTGCGGAAATGCCTTACACTGTGGATGAGTATGGCTACGCTACTTATCAGTACTGCGGTTTCACCTTCAAGATGAAGGAGAGCTACATTTCCTCTGAATATGGACAGAAGGGAATCGAGAGGATGATGGATGACCTCGAGAGGATCAGTTCCATGATTCCGGACAAGGCCCTGAAGGTGATGAGGTCGAGGGCGATCTGGATGGAGGAGAACAATACCCATAACCGCAGTGCGGCCTGGTACCATACCTCGGCAGGCTATCCTGCTTCCATAGGTGACATCGACGCCAAGGGCAAGTGCCTTGAGATCACCAACATCGAGAAGTATGTCAACACAACGGCGAAGAACCAGCCTATGATGGTCCTGCATGAACTGTGTCACCTCTACCATGACCAGGGACTCGGCGGAAGCAGCAACAAGGACATCATGGCGGCATATCTCAATGCAAAGGAGAAGGGTCTTTACAAGACCTACTGGAGAAGGGGAGACGTCGCTGCCACCGCTGCGACGGAGACCACTTACCATGAGACCGAAAAGGAGCATTGCTACTGTATGAACAATGATTTCGAGTTCTTCGCCGAGATGTGCGAGGCCTACTGGGGCGAGAACGACTATTTCCCATACGACAACGGGGACCTCAGGAACTTCGATCCGGTGGCTTATGAGCTGATGGAGAAGATATGGAAGTAGAAATAATTGGTTGATCAATAATCAATAATTCAAAGATATTATGAAAAAGACATTCAGAATGCTGCTGATGGCGTTTGTCGTCACAGCCGCTGTTGCCTGTGGCAAGGATGAACCGTATGATCCAGCCAAAGGTGACGGAAACGGACATGGAACAGGCGTGACCGAGTCTGCTTATACAGTGGACAAGGATGGCTATGCTACTTATGAGTACAAGGGCTTCACTTATAAGTTCAAGAAGGATGTGATCGGAACTGATGCCGCAAAGAAGGCGATGACCAAGGTGCAGAAGGACATTGACCAGATTCTTACGATCATTCCAGATGAAGCTGTGAAGGTGATGCAGAAGAAGCCGATCTGGTTCGAGGAGAACAATACCAAGAACACCAGCGCGGCTTGGTATCACAGAGGGGCCGGCAGTGGTCTTTCTTTCGGTGGCCTCGCTGCGAAGGAGAAGTGCGTGGAGATCACTAACTACAAGTACTATGTAGACTGGACAGCACAGAACCAGCCATTCATGGTCCTCCATGAGCTCTGTCACCTTTACCATGATCAGGGTCTTGGCGGAGATGCCAACAGTGACATCAACATGGCGTATAACAATGCAAAGAACAAGGGCCTCTACAAGACCTATTACTACAGGACCTCACTTTCAGACCAGAAGGGAACTGCATATGAGGAGTCTGGCACAAACAAGTGCTACTGTATGAATGACGCCTGGGAGTTCTTCTCAGAGATGTCTGAAGCTTACTGGGGAGAGAATGACTACTATCCATTCAATTATGCTCAGCTCAAGCAGCATGACCCTGTCGCTTTTTCTGTAATGGAGAAGATCTGGGGAAAGAGATTCTAAGATATTCGTCTCAGACATATCGTTTAGACAAAGAGAGGTCGACTCAAAAGGGTCGGCCTCTCTTTGTTCTATATAAATGGACTTGAGATTACCACTCAACGGCCCATTCAGCCCAGTTTGCATTTTCAATCCAGCCCCAGCAGCTGATACGTCCACCGTCCTTGCCGCCGCTGAATGCAGTGTTGGTAGTGTAGAGCCAGGTGTAACCTGCTCCATTGCCACCGTCATAGAAACTGTATGCATTGTTAGGTGTATCGGCCCAGTAGAAGCAAGGAGACTTTGTCTCATCCCAAACCCAGTTGTTACCAGCCTCGTTTACGTTGAATACCATGTCGTATCCAGCATATCCGTACCAACCAAGAAGTGTATAGACACCTGTAGCGTACTCATACTGGATTGTTGCGGTTCTACCTGTATCATTGCCACCGACGAATACTTTTCCTCTTGCCTCCCAGAGGTAAGCGCTTGCATCCTCTGTCTTGAATGGAACGATTACCATCTCAGAACCAGCTGTTGTAGAAGCGTCGTCAGCTGAAGGGATAGCCTTGAGGTAGAATGAATAGTCTGTAAGCTGCTTGAGTCCACTGAGATAGAAGGAATTTGAAGTGATGAATCCCTTTGAAGAAACGAAATTGCTGGCGTTTCTTATCTCATAGTAGTACTGAGCTGCGCCTGGAACGGCATCCCAGGTGATTGTTGCCTGCTTGTAGTCAGCGTTGACGTTGATGTTGGCAGGTGTTGCAAGTGGAGTCTTTCCCTCGCTTGTATAAGGGGCTCTGTCCTTTTCACAAGAGACAAGCACCATGGCAGCAGCTGCTGCTGCCATGACAAGCTTGAATATTCTGTTTGTTTTCATGATAGTGTTCTGTTGGGATTATTCGAGAACAAGGTCATATGATCCGAATGGGTTCTGATCACCGTCTGGCCAGATATCAGAGTTGATATTTGGATTGTTGAGGATCTCACCAGTAGGAATCTGGTATACGAAACGCCATGATCTTGCAGGAATCTGGACGTCACCGCTGAAGTTCGCATGGTTTCCACCACGTACGAGAGGCTTCTGGCAACGGATCATGTCAAGCCAAGCGAATCCTTCTCCGTAAAGCTCCTTCCTGCGCTCAATGAGAATCTCGTCAAGAAGTGACTGACCTGTTGAGTTGGTGGTCTTTGCACCACGCATGGTACGGAGATCGTTGAGGAGCTGAAGACCCTTAGGATCGTTCTTGTGTGCAAGAGCCTCAGCCTCGATGAGAAGCATCTCGTCTGCACGCATGAATACAAAGTCACCTTCAAGGGTTGGAGTGTCATAGAATTTCTCTGAGCAATGGAGTGCGATGTCGCTCTTCCAATAGATCTGCTTTCCACGGATATCGTCCTCGTCGAAGAGGTTCGCGAACTTGTCGTTTACGTAGAAGCAGTTGAATGACCAGAGGTCACCACCGTTACGGGTCTTCCAGTTAGCCCACATTGCGAATGGACCGTAGTCACCGTTTGCCTCAAGAGTATGCTCTGTGTCTGTAAGCATTGCCCACATCCATGAACTTGTTCCAGCATCGTTGAAACCTGCGTTCCACTGGTCGTTTGTTGTAAGTGGGTAGCCTGCACGTGCCTTTGAAGCATAGCTGGCAGCATTGTCCCAGTCATTCATAACGAGATATACGCGAGCGAGGAGACCTTCTACGACTGACTTGTCGAAGTGGTTCTTCTGTGTTCTGCTGTATCCATCAAGAAGACTTTCTGCTTTCTTGAGGTCATCAAGAATCTGGTCGAAAGTTTCATTGATAGTACCTCTTCCCTTACCCTCTGTCTGGTCGCTTGATGGCTCGGTGTAGATTGGAACACCAGGCATCTGTCTAGGAGCAGAAAGAGCGTAGGTATGCTGGTAAAGCTGTGCAAGGTTGAAGTATGCCCAGCCTCTCATTGCAAGAGCCTGACCTACGATTGCATCCTTGTCGCTGTCAAGACCACCGTCAATCTTTGGAGTGTAGTAGATGACGCTGTTGAGGTTGTTGATAAGTGAGTAGTAATATCTCCAGAGACCTGTAGACTTGAAGATGTCTCCTCTCTGGTGTCCCCAATGGTTGTAGTCGTATCCATACCAACCACCCCATACGATGAGGTCTTCTCCATCAACGTCAAAGGTCATGATCTGAGATGCATATCCTTGGGTGTCTGGACGTCCGCCGTAGTTACCGAATGAAAGAAGGTTGTAGCATCCGCTGAGGGCAGCTTCAGCACCCTGGGTTGTAAGGAATACAGAAGCGTCAGACACTGAACTTGTAGGATTTGTTGTAAGGAAACCCTCGCAAGAAACAGCTGTCATCAATGTAGCACCTGCTACTATTGCTGTAAGAATTTTTTTCATTATCTGTTCTCCTATGATTTAGAATGTTACCTGTACGCCGAATGTGACGTTCTTGGTTGTAGGGAATCTGTTGCTTGTGGTACCTGAGATACTCTGCTCAGGATCTGTTCCACGCTTAGCTGCAGAACCGAATGTCATAAGGTTGTCACCCTGTACGAATACTCTGAGCTGGTCGATGTTTGCCTTGCTGAGAAGTGTTCTAGGGAATGAGTAACCGAGGGTTACGTTACGGAGACGTACGAATGTGTTGTCGTAGAGGTACTTGTCTGAGAATGTGTCAATTGCATTCTTGTTGAGACGAGGAAGCTCTGCGTCAGTGTTCTCAGGAGTCCATGTCTTGTTGAGTGCATCTGGATGGAGACCGAAGCCCTGACGATAGTTGACCATCTGTGAGTAGTCTGTATCGTAGAGGAGACCGCCGATGCTGTAGTAGAACATGAATGAGAGGTCTACACCGTAGAACTTGAAGGTGTTGGTGTAACCACCGAAGATTGCAGGAAGTGAGCTTCCGAGATACTGCTTCTGGTCGTCGCTTGTGACGTCTGAGGTGTTCTCGGTGAGGACTCGGTCAACGATTACGCTCTTGCCTTCTGAGTTGGTAGCATAGATGTTTCTCCAGTACTGGTCGTTACCGTTGAGAGGGTTTACACCTGCGTACTTTGTACCCCAGAAGTTGTAACGGCTTTCACCTTCTCTCCACTTGAATACGCCTGAGTTCATCTCTGCCTGTGGGAGGTGGGTGATGACGTTCTCATAGTGGGTTGCGTTGAGGTTCATGTTCCACTGGAAGTTGTTGTTGTTTACAACAGCATAGTCGAAGTTGAACTCGACACCGTAGTTCTTGACGTCACCGATGTTACGATCGATTCCGCTGAAACCGGTTGAGTATGCCATTGGCATGGTGAAGAGGAGGTCCTTTGACTTTCTGTTGAAGAACTCGATACCACCGGTGAGCTTGCGCCAGAGAGCGAAATCAACGCCGACGTTGAACTGGAGGTTGGTCTCCCATCTGAGGCCTTCGTTAGGGAGGCTTGAGATGATGACACCGGCATTGCTCATATCATCGTAACCTGTTGCGTAGAGACCCTGGTAAGCGTACCATGAGCTGAGGTTATCATTACCTACTGCACCATAAGAAGCCTTGAGCTTGAGGTTGTCGATCCATCTTGCGCTGCTGAGGAAGTCCTCGTTGTTGATTCTCCAAGAAGCACCTACTGACCAGAAGGTACCCCAACGTGAAGAAGGAGAGAATCTTGATGAACCATCGGAACGGAGGGAAGCAGAGACGTAGTACTTGTCATTGTAGTCGTACTCGAGACGGCTGAAGAATGAAAGAAGTCTGTAGTTGTCCTCGTATGAAGATGATGCATCAGCGATAGCTGCAGAGCTGAGCTCATAGAGACCTGCGAATGGGAAGGTCTTTCTTGATGCAGAAACACCTGCTACAGTACGAGAGTAGCTCTCCTCTCCGAGGAGGATGCCGAGGTTATGAGCACCGAACTGGCGGTTGAAGGTAAGGAGATTGGTCCATGTGGTAGAGACGTTTCTTGTCCAAGACTTTGAAGCTGCTCCGCCGTAACCTGCGGTGTAACCGAACTCTGCTGAAGAGTAACCGTCATACTTGTTGATATAGTAGTCGAGTGAGATTGTGCTGCGGAAGTTGAGACCTGGCATTAATCTTACGTCGATATAGTCACGTGTGGAGATCTGGTCGTTGTAGGTCTTGTACTTGTTGTATGCAGCGTCTGCGAGTACGTTCCAACCAGCCCAGCTGATACGGTCGTTACCATATTCATACATATAGTTGCCGTTGGCGTCGGTAACGTATGTGCCTGTTGCAGGATTGTACTGATAGATGTTGTAGATTGAAGGTACAGTACGGAGGAACCATACGGTAGAATCACCTGCAGGAGAGTCTGTCAAACTGTGGGCGAATGAGGTGTTGGTACCGAACTCGAGCCAGTCCTTGATCTTTGTGGTCACGTTTGCACGTGCTGAGATACGGTTGAACTGCTGTGTTGTGAAGATACCCTTGTCATCGAGGTAGCCGGCTGAGAAGAAGTAGGTAGAGTTACCTGTCTTGCCGCTGAGGTCGATGTTGTACTCCTGACGTGCCCTTGACTTCATGGTCTCGTTTCTCCAGTCACCATACCAGAGAAGATCCTTCTCGCTGAAAAGAGGGTTGCCCTTTGAGTCGAGGATGTTTGCGTTAGGGAAAGGATGAACCTTGAGCTCGTTGGAAATCGAAGCTGCTGCAAGAGCACCTGCCTCTTCTACTGAATAACCAGCGTCGATGTTCTGGTTGTAGAGACCGTACCATGTAGCCTGTGCGAACTCGTTAGGGGTGAGAACGTCAGGAAGTGGAACTGCGAGGGATGCGAAACCTACGTTTGCACGGAAGCTTACCTTGCCCTGCTCGGTCTGACCCTTCTTTGTTGTGATCACGATGACACCGTTGGCAGCACGTGAACCGTAGAGTGCGGTTGCAGATGCATCCTTGAGGACTGTCATTGACTCGATATCTGAAGGTGCGATGGCGTTGATGTTTCCTGAGTAAGCCACACCGTCAACAACATAGAGAGGGCTGCTGGATGCATTCATTGAACCGATACCGCGGATGGTGATCGATCCTGATGAACCAGGCTGACCTGAG
The DNA here is from genome assembly GCA_024398105.1 of Bacteroidales bacterium. Lineage (GTDB taxonomy): Bacteria > Bacteroidota > Bacteroidia > Bacteroidales > UBA932 > Cryptobacteroides. The sequence goes on from JAKSJP010000021.1 coordinate 35,835, forward strand.
TTGTTGATGACCTGTACGCCGGCGCTGAGACCCTGGAGGGCCTGGGTTACGTTCGATGTAGAGATCTTCTGGAGATCTTCCTTCTTTACTACCGATGCTGAACCGGTGAAAGATGTCTTCTTGCCCTGACCGTAAGCGATGACCATGGTCTCGTCGAGCATCATGGCATCAGGCTCCATCATGACCTGATAGTTGCTTGCGGTTGTAAGAGGTAGATTGTAGTCTCTGAAACCGAGACACATGATGAGAAGTGAGCTTGACTTCTCTGAAGCAAAAATCTTGAACTGACCCTTTTCGTCAGAAATGGCGAACTGGCCAGAAGATTTGTCCTGAACGGTAGCTCCTACGATAGGAGTACCATCTGACGAGGACACGATGGTTCCCGTCACGGATTTCTGCTGACCGAACGCAACCTGTGCGCACATGATGGTCAGAAGGATTCCAAAGATGATTCGTTTCATAGAACTGCTTTTGGTATTAATTAATAATTTGGGTTGATATTTCTCAACTGTTTGACAAGCACTGCAATGCCCGTCAATGCTGCAAGATAATATTTTATGTTGTCATTTCCAATATAAAAATTGAATATATTTGACTAAAATGTTTCACTCAATCGGTTTAATAAGTGATTGACCGAATATGCATTATGAATATTCATAAATTATGCACATATGGCCTTGTGTCCCAATGATATTCATCTCTTTTGGAAAGAGTACTATGCAAAGCAATAATTACTATATTTGCATCAATAACCTTAAATTGACTATACAAATGAAAAGATTCATCATTTCAGCAGCCATTCTGGCTGTCTCTCTTGTCCTCGGTGCGAATGCATCTGCTCAGTATTATGATGCAGTCCAGTCGGAAGTGCAGATCGCACAGGCAGAGGTGGAGAAGCAGGAACTGCATCTTGCGAAGTGCCGTGAGACCTACGATATGTGCAAGAATGCCTCAGACGATGCTACAAAGCGCCTGAGGAGGATTGAGAGCGACGTCAAGGACGAGGAGCAGAGATGCAAGTCCCAGATCAACGACGCTAAGAATGCTCTCGCGGACGTCAAGGCTGAAGTCGCACGCGTGAAGAACGAGATCAAGGTCGACAAGGCCGCCCTTAAGGCAAAGCAGGCTGCGTACAAGTCACACAAGAAGGTGATGAAGGTTACGGACGATGTGACCGGCGAGTCCAAGAACTATCTTGAGCAGATGTCTTCAGACATCGCAGTCCTTGAAGCTAAGATAAAGGAGGACAACAGCTACGTGGCAAGCACGAAGTCATTTGTCAACAAGAACAACGACATCATCAAGGCTGCCACATCAAAGATAAAGGAAGGCAAGGCCGAGGTGGCTCAGGCAAAGGCCGAGCTCAAGAATGCCGACAAGGCTCTTTCTGCTGCCAAGGCAGACTACAAGAACGCCGAGAAGCTCCTGGATGTTGCCAAGAAGAAGGTCTCTGTGCTCGTAAAGGGCAAATAACGGCTAGATCTCGTCGTTCAACATATATTGGCGTGGGGTCATCCCAGTAGCCTCTTTGAAGTACTTCCCGAAGAATGATGAATTCGGGAAGTTCATTTTTTCACTGACCTGCTGCACAGTGAACTGCTTGCTCTTGAGCATTCCTTTGGCAGTCACGATAGTGTATTTCCTGATCCAGTCAGACGGATGTGTGCCGCTGAACTTGTATATCAGGCTGGAGAAATACTTCGGTGACAGATGGGCGCGTGAGGCATAGTATGCGACGCTCCTCTCGTAGACGCAGTGTTCCCTGATATCCTTGATGAACATCGTGAACAGTTTGTTCTCGTCGCTGGTCTCTTTCTGGAAACCGTCCATGTCATTGAAGTACCATTGTCCTATGCTTGCGAGGACGATCCTGAGGAAACCGATCACCGCTTCCTTCTTCAGCTCGTTGTCCGTTATTTTCTTGAGTATCGATTCGCAGAGATACTGCATCGACATGCAGGCTTCTTTTCGGAATGGGTTGATGTTCAGCACGAAAGGTTCCATGAGCCTGTCCCAGACCTGCGTGAGTGCGTATGAATTGTGCTCGGGGAAGAAATACGGAAGGTAGTATCCGATGAGCAGGGCCTGGCAGCCTTCGCTCATATGTATGTTATGCACTATCACGCCGTTGTTGCACACGAGCATCTGGTCCTTGTGGACCTCATAGTGCCTGTCATTGATCGAGATGTCCAGGTCTCCTTCCCTGACATGGACGAGGAAGGTGAATCCGGCCTTGACGCTGCCGTTGACAAGGTGGAAGCTCTCCTCGCTGGAAGAAAGCTCAGTGACGAGCAGCTCGTTTCCGTACTGGAGGATGCTGTTGGATCCTGCCAGGAAGTTGATGTCAAGAATTCTCATGGGATGTTCTGTGTCTGATAATCCTGTATCCCGTTGCTGCTATGAGTATGCTCATCATGGGACTGATGTAGTTGAAAAAGCAGAACGGTGCGTATGCGAAGGTAGCTATGCCCAGGATGGTGGACTGGGTCATGCCGCAGGTGTTCCATGGAACAAGCGGAGATGTGATGGTCGAAGAATCCTCGATCGAACGGCTCAGGAGCCTGCCCTCGAAGCCTTCTTTCTCGTAGATGTCCTTGAAGATGCTGGAGGTCATGATGATAGAGAGATACTGGTCGCTCACGATTCCGTTCATCATTATTCCCGTACCTACGGTGGATGCCACCAGTGAGCTGCGCCTCTTGGTGAATGGCAGTATCAGCCTTGCCATCTGGTCCAGCATTCCGCTGGCTTTCATGCAGCTTCCGAAGCACATTGAGCAGATGATGAGATAGAAGGTGTTGAGCATTCCGCGCATGCCTCTGGTGGCGACGAGCTCATTTACTTCAGGGCTTCCCGTCTCGATCGAGGTCGAGTTGTAGAAGGTCTCGAGGATTCCGAGGACCTGGACTTTTCTTGTCGAACCGTCGGCTACGCTGCTGCCGATCTGATGAACGATGTCGGGCTGGAATATCAGCGCGAATACCGCACCCGCCAGGGCGGACAGGGCCAGTACGACGACCGCAGGCATCCTCCGCGCGATCATCACTCCGGTAAGGACCGGCACAAGCATCAGCCATGGAGTTATGTGGAACGCGTTCTTCATTCCGTCAGAGTAGACCTGGATGAGCGAACTGTCGCCTCCGTCCTTTGAAAGTCCCAGCACGAGGAATATGACAAGGGTGATCATGAAAGACGGTACGGTGGTGATCATCAGGTACTTGATGTGGCTGAACAATGGCACTTTGTTGAATGACGATGCCAGCACTGTCGTGTCTGAAAGAGGGGATATCTTATCACCGAAGTAGGCTCCGGAGATGATTGCGCCGGCGATGAGAGGGTCGCTGAATCCTTCCGCCTTGCCGATACCCAGCAGGGCGACTCCGATGGTCGCGATTGTCGTCCATGAACTTCCGGTCGCAACCGATACTATCGCGCTGATAATGCATGCGGTGATGAGGAAGAACTTAGGACTGATTATCTTGACTCCGTAGTAGATGAAGGACGGAACGATGCCGCTGACCGTCCATGCTCCTGAGAGCGCTCCGATCATCAGCAGGATCATCAATGACATCGCCAGGTCGCTGATATTCTCCATGAACTGAGTCTCGAATGTCTTCCACGGCGTCTTGAAAAGCCATGTCGAAAGCCATATGCAGAGACCTGCGGAAATGAGGAGCGCTACCTGGCTTCCTCCGTTGATGGAATCACTTCCGTATTCGGCGATGATGAACGCGATCATGACCATGAGGGCCACGATCGGAATGAAAGAAATGCCGAACCTGAATGCGTCTTTCCTGTCCATTTGTGTCTGTCTTAGTCCGTTTTGTCTTTCTTTGGGGACACTATCCTATATCCTATCGACGCGATGAAGATACTCATCATCGGGCTGATGATATTGAAGAAGCAGAAAGGCAGGTAGGTGAGGGTAGGGACGCTCAGGATCGTGGCCTGTGTCATACCGCAGCTGCTCCATGGATAGAGCGGGGAAGTGATGCTGGCGGAATCTTCCACGGCACGGCTGAGGAGCCTGTTCTCGTAGCCTTCCTTCTCGTATAGGTCCTTGAATAGATTCGATGTGAGGATGATCGCAAGATACTGGTCAGAGACGATGCCGTTGAGGGCAGTACCGGTAAAGACGGTCGATGCGACTAGCCCTGTGCGTCTGCGTGTCAGAGGAATCATCAGCGATGCGAGATGACGTATCATCCCGCTTGCCTTCATCGCACCACCGAAACACATTGCGCAGATGATGAGATAGACGGTGTTGAGCATGCCGAGCATGCCTCTCGACGCCACAAGATTGTCCACGTCCACATTGCCTGTCTCAATTGAGACGCTGTCATATATCGATCTCATGGTACCTCCGAACAGGACTTTCCACGTTGGGGCGTCCACGACGGTCCGGCCGATCTCGCTTATGATATGGGGCTGCGCGATCAGGGCGGTGGCCGATGCCAGTACGCTTGAGATCGCCAGCACTGTGAGGGCCGGCATCTTCTTCGCGATCATCACTCCTGTGACGACCGGGACGATCAGCAGCCACGGAGATATGTTGAACTTACCTCCGAGGACATCTGTGTACGTCGCTATCTGCGATGCGTCTCCTCCTCCGTGTGACAGTCCTATGATCCCGAAAAGTATAAGCGTGATCGTGATGGACGGTACTGTGGTGACCAGCATGTACTTGATATGGTCGAACAGCGGTACTCCGTTGAGGGACGATGCCATGACCGTAGTGTCTGAAAGGGGAGACATCTTGTCGCCGAAATAGGCTCCTGAGATGATGGCACCGGCGATCATTCCGTCGCTGAAGCCTTCGGCCCGGCCTATGCCGAGAAGAGCGACTCCGATGGTAGCGATAGTGGTCCAGCTGCTGCCGATCATTATCGAGATCAGCGAGCAGATGAGACAGGCCGTGAGGAGAAAGAACCTTGGGCTGATGAGCTTGACGCCGTAGTAGATGAAGGTCGGGATGACACCGCTCGCGGTCCATGTGCCGGAAATGGCTCCGATTAGGAACAGGATGAGTATCGCTGTCGTCACATCTGAGACATTCTCCTTTATGGCGTTCTCGAAACTCTTCCATGGAGTCCTGAACACCCACATCGAGAGGGCGATGCAGACTCCGGCGGCAAAAAGCAGCGCTACCTGGCTGGCACCAAGTATCGAATCACTCCCGAAAATGCTGATATTGACAGCCAGAACGGCTACCAGAACTGCGATAGGTACGACTGAAATCGCCGTCCTTATGGTGTTTTTGTCCTTCATTTCTGTCCTATTGGTACAAATATAAGAAAATGCTGAAAGAATTGTATGCATAAAAACCCCGAAAGTCCTTCGACTTCCGGGGTTTTCTATAGCTTTGAGCCTCTATGGCCTGTTCAAGTCAGTCTGACTAGAAGATCTCTGGCTCGTTGTTGTTCTCCTGTGCTGGAGCCTCGTCCTGGTTCTTGTGACCGAATGGCCTTCTTGGACCTCTGTGGTCATCGAACCTGCGCTCGCCGCCTCTGCGGTCGTCACGACGCTCACCTCTACGGTCGTCACGGCGGTCGCCTCTGCGGTCATCGCGACGGTCACCACGCTCTGGACGTGGACGACGCTCTGGCTCTACATATCCTTCAGGCTTCTCCTGGAGAGCTCTCATAGAGAGTCTCATCTTACCTGTCTTGGCGTCGATCTCGAGGAGCTTGACATCAACCTCGTCACCTACCTTGAGGACATCCTCGACCTTCTCGGTCTTGGTCCATGCGATCTCAGATACGTGGAGGAGGCCTTCCTTGCCAGGGAGGATCTCTACGAATGCACCGAACTCGAGGATAGAGACAACCTTTCCGTGGTATGTCTTGTCTGCCTCAGGAACTGCGCAGATGCCCTGGATCCACTCGTATGCCTTCTGCATAGCCTCTGCATCGTTGGTAGCGATGTCTACGATGCCCTTTCCATCAACCTCGTCGATAGAGACAGAAGCACCTGTCTCAGCCTGGATCTTCTGGATGGTCTCGCCGCCCTTTCCGATTACAGCTCCGATGAACTCCTTAGGAATCTCGAACTGCTTGATTCTTGGAACGAATGGCTTGTAGTCCTCACGTGGCTCGCTGATAGTCTTCATCATCTCGCCCATGATGTGGAGACGGCCCTGACGTGCCTGCTCGAGAGCCTTCTCGAGAACGTCATATGAAAGACCGTCGACCTTGATGTCCATCTGGGTAGCGGTGATACCGTCCTTTGTACCGGTTACCTTGAAGTCCATGTCACCGAGGTGGTCCTCGTCACCGAGGATATCGGTAAGGATTGCGTAACGGTCGTTAGGACGCTCAGCGTCTGTGATGAGACCCATTGCAACACCAGCTACAGGCTTCTTGATCTGTACGCCGGCATCCATGAGTGCGAGACAGCCGCCGCAGACTGAAGCCATTGATGATGAGCCGTTTGACTCGAGGATATCTGAAACTACGCGTACTGCGTATGGATTCTCAGGCATCATTGGGATGACTGGCTTGAGAGCTCTCATTGCAAGGTTGCCATGACCGATCTCACGACGGCCGACGCCACGCTGTGACTTAGCCTCGCCAGTTGCGAATGGAGGGAAGTTGTAGTGGAGCACGAACTGCTGGTCGTCCTGGATGAGGACC
>JAKSJP010000022.1 GCA_024398105.1 Bacteroidales bacterium
GGAGCAGAGTCGAACGAGAACGCTGCGAAGCTCGCATCATTCCACACCGGAAAGGACCGCATCATCGCATTCCACAAGAGTTTCCATGGACGCACATCAGGTGCTGTCGCACTTACCGACAACCCGTCGATCGTATCTCCTTTCAACGCACACCACAAGGTGACTTTCTGCGACCTCAACAACATCGAGCAGGTCGAGGATGCACTCAAGGGCGGTGACGTGGCAGGTGTGATCATCGAGGGCATCCAGGGCTGCGGCGGAATCAACGAGCCTACCACGGAGTTCATGCAGTCACTCGAGACTCTCTGTCAGAAATACGGCGCAGTCCTCATCCTCGACGAGGTACAGAGCGGCTACGGAAGGACAGGTAAGTTCTTCGCACACCAGTGGTACGGCATCAAGCCAGGCATCATCACTCTCGGAAAGGGCATCGCCAACGGTTTCCCATGCGGCGGCATCATGATCTCTCCTGAGTTCCAGGCGAAGAAGGGAATGCTCGGCACCACCTTCGGAGGCAACTACCTCGCAATGGCAGCGGCACTCTCAGTGCTCGACATCATGGAGAAGGAGAATCTCGTAGAGAACGCTCTCAAGGTCGGCGAGTGGATCAAGGCCAACATCCCTGCATCGCCGAAGATCAAGGAAGTAAGGGGCAAGGGCCTCATGCTCGGCATTGAGTTCAACGAGGAAGTCGCTCCTATCCGCAAGGACCTCCTGTTCAACAAGCACATCTTCACCGGTGTCGCAGGAAAGAACATGGTACGTCTCCTCGCACCTCTGTGCCTCAGCATGGAGCAGGCGGAAAGATTCATCTCAGCACTCAAGGAAACACTCGGAGAATAAGTTATGAAATCATTTTTTCACGTTTCAGACATAGGCGACCTCAAGGCAGCACTCGAGGAAGCAAAGCAGGTCAAGGCCAATCCGTTCGCATGGAAGCACCTCGGCGAGAACAAGACCATCATGCTGGTGTTCTTCAACAGCAGCCTCCGTACCCGTCTGAGCAGCCAGAAGGCAGCTCTCAACCTCGGCATGAGCCCTATCGTGCTCAACATCGGTTCTGACAGCTGGAAGCTCGAGACCGAGATGGGAGTAGTGATGGACGGCGACAAGTCAGAGCACCTTCGCGAGGCAATCCCAGTGATGGCAAGCTACTGCGACATCATCGGCGTACGTTCGTTCGCAGGTCTCACCGACCGCGAGTTCGACTACAACGAGACTGTCCTCAAGCAGTTCATCGAGTACAGCGGCAAGCCTGTGATCAGCCTTGAGTCCGCTACCGTCCACCCTTGCCAGGCATTCGCCGACCTCATCACCATCGAGGAGTACAAGAAGGTGGCAAGACCTAAGGTCGTCCTCACATGGGCACCTCATCCAAAGGCTCTCCCTCAGGCAGTGCCAAACTCTTTCGCGGAGTGGATGAACGCAGCCGACGTGGATTTCGTGATAACCCATCCTGAAGGATACGAGCTTGACCCTCAGTTCGCAGGCAACGCCAAGGTCGAGTACGACCAGATGAAGGCCTTCGAAGGCGCAGACTTCATCTATGCGAAGAACTGGAGCTGCCCAGGCGTCAAGGACCCTTCACAGTACGGACAGATCCTCAGCAAGGACATGGACTGGACAGTAGGTGCAAGGCAGATGGCCGTCACCAACAACGCCCACTTCATGCACTGTCTCCCTGTACGAAGGAACATGATCGTGACCGACGAGGTCATCGACGCTCCTACCAGCCTCGTGATTCCTGAGGCTGCGAACAGGGCTGTCTCAGCACAGGTCGTGATGAAAAGGATGCTTGAAGACCTTCAGGCAGGTAAATAGTTGAGGATGGAAAAGATAAATGTCATCAAAGTCGGTGGAAAGATCGTAGAGGATTCCCTTGAGGAATTCCTCTGCTCTTTTTCTACAGTAGAGGGCAAGAAGGCTCTCGTCCATGGTGGCGGACGTACCGCCACGGCCCTTGCGGCCAAGCTCGGAATCGAGACCAGGATGGTCGGCGGCCGAAGGATCACTGACAAGGAAATGCTGGATGTAGTCACCATGGTCTATGGCGGACTCGTCAACAAGAATATCGTAGCAGGCCTCCAGGCCCGTGGAATCAATGCCATCGGTCTGACCGGAGCTGACATGGACATCATCCGCAGCGACAAGAGACCAGTCAAGGATGTCGACTATGGATATGTAGGCGACGTGAAGGCTGTGCGTGGCGACATGCTCGCAGCCCTCATCGAGTCAGGTGCGACCCCAGTAGTCGCTCCGCTCACCCACGACGGAAAGGGCTCCATGCTCAACACCAACGCAGACACTATCGCAGCGACGGTCGCAAAGGGTCTCGTAGGAAGATATGAGGTCACCCTCACATACTGCTTCGAGATGCCGGGAGTGCTCTCAGACCCTGAGGACCCTTCTTCAGTGATTCCTGTGATCACACCGGAAAGCTTCGAGAAGCTGACCGCCGAAGGCATCGTTTCCGGCGGCATGATCCCTAAGATCGAGAACGCCCTCGACGCAGTACGCTGCGGAGTGGCGAAGGTCGTAATCACAAAGGCAGACAACCTGGGCGGAGGTACTGTCATCAGACTCTAAGGTACCATGGACCAGTATATCGAGCTTCTCAAGGATCTTATCCGCATACCATCGGTCAGCCGCGAGGAAAAGGCTGCAGCCGATGCGCTGGAGGCGTGGATGCTCGCGCATGGACTCGAGCCTAGGAGAAAAGGCAACAATCTCTGGATCTGCGACAGCGAACCCGACGGAAGGCCTACCATACTGCTGAACGCCCATATCGACACCGTCAAGCCTGCATCGGGCTACGACAGGGACCCTTTCACCCCTGAGGTCATCGACGGCAAGCTCTACGGGCTGGGCAGCAACGACGACGGAGGCTCTCTCGTGGCTCTCCTCGCAGTCTATATGAACATGGCGGGCAAAGGACAGCCTTTCCGCCTGATCTACAGCGCCACCGCAGAGGAAGAGGTCAGCGGACGCGAAGGACTCGACCTTATCCTCCCCGAGATCGGCGAGATCACCCTCGGAATCATGGGTGAACCGACAGGTATGCAGATGGCCGTGGCCGAGCGCGGGCTCATGGTACTCGACTGCACCGCCGTCGGCAAATCCGGCCACGCTGCCCGCAACGAGGGCATCAACGCGATATACGAGGCACTCGAGGACATCAACTGGTTCAGGAACCACCAGTTCGAAAAGGTTTCCGATTATCTGGGACCGGTCAAGATGAGCGTCACCCAGATCAACGCCGGCACGCAGCACAACGTCGTTCCGGACAAGTGCACCTTCGTAGTCGACGTACGCCCTAACGGAATGTACAGCAACATCGAGCTCCTGCAGAAGATCAAGAATTCGGTCCGCTGCCAGGTCAGGGAAAGGTCGACCAGGATCAACAGTTCGCACATCGACATAGAGCATCCTGTCATCAGACGTGGACTCTCGCTGGGACTCAGCACCTTCGGTTCGCCTACGACAAGCAACCAGGCGCTGGTTTCGTTCCCTACCGTCAAGATCGGGCCTGGTGACTCTGCAAGGTCGCACTCGGCAAATGAATATATCATAATTGAGGAAATCGAGCAGGCTGTAGGCATCTACATGCAGCTGCTTGACTCACTCGCACTATAACTAAGAATATGGCAGAAGCAGCAAAACTCTGGGACAAGGGTTTCAAGGTCGACGAGAAGATCGACAAATTCACCGTCGGACACGACCGTGAGATGGACCTCTATCTCTCACAGTACGACATAATGGGCACCATGGCCCACATCACCATGCTTTCCGAGCAGGGACTCCTTCCGAAGGAGGACCTCGCAGTGCTCATCCCTGAGCTCAAGGCGCTCTACGCTGAGGCGAAGGCAGGCCGCTTCACTATCGAGGACGGCATCGAGGACGTGCACTCGCAGGTCGAGCTCATGCTCACCCGCAAGCTTGGAGACCTTGGAAAGAAAGTCCATACCGGAAGGTCACGCAACGACCAGGTCATGGTAGACCTCAAGCTCTTCGGTAGAGCCGAGATCGAGAAGACCGTCAGGAAGATGGAGTCCGTCTTCGAGGTGCTCCAGCGCAAGAGCGAGGAGTACAAGGATATCATCATCCCGGGCTACACCCACCTCCAGGTAGCGATGCCATCGTCTTTCGGAATGTGGTTCGGAGCATATGCCGAGAGCCTTACCGACGACATGCAGATGATGCGTGCCGCATGGAACGTCACCAACCAGAACCCTCTCGGAGCCGCAGCCGGCTACGGTTCATCCGCCCCTATCAACAGGACAAGGACGACCGAGCTGCTCGGATTCGACGATCTCAACTATAATTCAGTCTACGCGCAGATGGGACGTGGCAAGACCGAGCGTATCATCGCGTTCGCCTACGCATCTGTCGCCGAGACCATCGGAAGGCTTGCATTCGACGGCTGTCTCTACACCAGCCAGAACTTCGGATTCATCCACCTTCCTGACTCGCTCACCACAGGTTCGAGCATCATGCCTCACAAGAAGAACCCGGACGTGTTCGAGCTCATCCGTGCGCACTGCAACAAGATCCAGGGCGTATCGAACAGCATCCGCCTCATCACAGGCAACCTTCCTTCAGGCTATTTCCGCGACATGCAGATCATCAAGGAAGTCTGGATCCCTCTCTTCGAGGAGATGAACGACTGCCTCGACATCGTAGCATACGCTGTGGAGAACATGGAGGTAAGGGACAACATCATGGAAGACCCTAAGTACAAGCTCGCTTACACAGTAGAGGAGGTCAACCACCTCGTAGCGGAAGGCATGCCTTTCAGAGACGCCTACAAGAAGGTCGGCCTCGACGTACAGGCAGGTCAGTTCGAGTTCCATGGTACCCTGAACCACACTCATGAGGGTTCTATCGGCAACCTCTGCAACGACAAGGTCAAGGCAAAGATGGACGCCATCCTCAGCGGATTCACCTTCGACAAGGTTCAGCAGGCAGTTGACAGACTTACAAAGTAGGAAAGTAATGAAAGAAACAAGATACGTTTCGGCAGACGAAGCCGTGAAGGCTGTCAGAAGCCACGACCACATCCATCTCGGAAGTATCGCGAGCGTTCCTATGGTTCTTGTCGAGGCCCTCACCCGCAGGGCTGAGGCCGGAGAACTCAAGGACCTCCATTTCCACCACTTCCACACAGAAGGTCCGGCACCTTACGCCGATCCGAAGTTCGAAGGAATCTTCTTCGAGCAGGGCTTCTTCGTAGCTGGCAACACAAGGGCAAGCGTGAACGCAGGCTATGCCGACTATCTCCCTGTCCACCTCTCAGAGTCAGGCAGGCTCTACCGCAGCGGAGCGATTCCGCTCGGTGTGGCGATGGTACAGGTGTCTGAGCCTGACGAGAACGGAATGGTCTCTCTCGGGACATCGGTCGACTGCTCGGTAGCAGCCATCGAGACCGCAAGGGACGTCATCGCAGTGATGAATCCGAACGTACCTTTCGCCTACGGAGACCTCATCAGCCTCGACCAGATCGACTACGTCGTAAAAGACGACAGGCCTCTCATCGAGAAAGCATACATGGAGCCAAGCGAGATCGAGCAGAAGATCGGCAAGATCTGCGCTGACCTCATTCCGGACGGAGCCTGCATCCAGATGGGCATAGGCTCTCTCCCTAACGCCGTGGCAAGCCAGCTTGTCGGCCATCAGAACCTCGGAGTACACTCTGAGATGTTCGCGGACGGAGTCCTCGACCTCATCCGCAAGGGCGTAGTCAACGGCTCGCAGAAGAAGATAGACACAGGAAAGACCATAGCTTCCTTCCTCATGGGCTCGAAGGACGTCTACGAGTTCATCGACCATAATCCTGACGTCCTGATGCGCAGCATCGAGTACGTCAACAACCCGTTCAACATCGCACTCAACGACAAGGTCATGGCAATCAATTCTGCCACCGAGGTCGACTTCACAGGCCAGATCTGCGCAGACTCGATCGGAACCAGGATCTATTCCGGAACCGGCGGACAGCTTGACTTCGTCAGAGGTGCTACCATGTCAAAGGGAGGAAAGTCGATCACCGCCTTCGCCTCAAGGACCAACAAGGGCTTCTCGAAGATCACCCCTATCCTCAAGCCGGGTGCTGGTGTAGTCACCCCTCGCTCCGACGCTCATTATATCGTGACCGAGTTCGGATGGGTAGACCTTACAGGCAAGTCCCTCCAGGAAAGAGCGAAGCTGATGATTTCCATCGCGCATCCTGATGACCGTGAGGAACTTGACAGGGCAGCGTTCGAGAGGTTCGGCCCGCACTACCACAATTTCAGCATCTAGGCCCGTAGAGACAGGTATAAGTCCAGGGACATGGTACCATGGTCCTGGCGTTGGTTTCTTGAAAAGAATTGCTAATTTTGCATTCTAGACATGTACTACAAGGAATTGAAAGCTCCGGCGCTGATCAAGCTCGGCCGTGACATACTTAAAAATATTGACTGGATCCTGAAGGATGCCCACTTCTACTACTCCAACAAGATTCTCATCACACAGGAGTGGCTTTTCGAGGAGTACAAGGAGCAGCTCAACGTAAGTGAGTTCTCCGAGATTCTCTTCGTCAAGGGAGGTGAAGCAGCCGAGGCGATCGAGCTTGCCGGCAAGATCAATGGTCTTGACGCGCTCCTTTTCGGCTTCGGTGGCGGCAGCGTGATCGACCAGGTCAAGTATATCGGAGAAAGGTGCGACATTCCTTTCATCACTATCCCTACCACACTTTCAAACGACTCACTCTGCTCGGCAGTGGCGCGCCTCATCTCAGGAGGAAGGAAGAGAAGCTATGCGGTCCAGCCGCCTCTCGGAATCCTCGTGGACTTCGGTGTCGTCGCACGCTCGCCTAAGAAGCTCACACTCGCAGGTGTAGCAGATGTGATCTCGAACCATTCGGCTGTCAAGGACTGGCTCCTTGCCCACAAGAATACCGGTGAATCCATCGACGACCTCGCGCTCATGCTCGCCAAGAATGCACCGGAACCGCTCTACAAGTACAAGGCTGCGGACCTCGAGAGCGACGCCTTCTTCTACGACCTTGCCAGCGGACTCATCCTCTCCGGCATGTCGATGATCATGACAGGCAACTCCCGTGGAGCCAGCGGCTCAGAGCACCTCATCAGCCACGCTATCGACGAGTACTTCCCTGAGAAGTCGACCATCCATGGTCTTCAGGTCGGCTGGGCACATCTCATGATCGAGAAATATTGCCGCAAGGACCTCGACGAATACGAGAAGCTACGCCGCTTCTTCGACGCGATCGGTCTCACTGAGATAATCGACGAATGTGTGCCATGGACTGAAGAGGAATTCCAGAGCCTCATCCCGTACGCAAAGACAATCAGAAAGAGATATACGATCTTCGATACGCTGTAAGAAAAAAGCTGACCTTCGCGGTCAGCTTTTTTCTTATATCCTATTGCCTCCATGCGTCGGCTGCTCTCCTCCGGAGACCTTCCGCGCTTCGCGCTCCATCCCGTCTCTCGCTCCGCTCGAGCCACCCGCTCACGAGGCCGCGGGCGGCCACGGGTCCCGGAGGAGACAGCCGGCAGCATCTGAGAGGCATGAGCTCCCGCACCTAGATATATACGAAGATATAGTAGAGCATCAGTCCCGAAGCGATCAGCTTTATCCCAGTGCCGCACAGGAAGCCCAGGAAGGCTCCGAATGCGGACGTGACCGAAGATACAGGATCCTTGCCCGCGAACACTATCTCAGCCAGGAAGGCGCCTATGAGCGATCCGAGTATGATTCCTACCGGAGGTATGAACATGCCCGCGAAAAGCCCGATTATGGCTCCTCTTCCCGCATACTTGCTGCCTCCTGTCAGCTTGGTGAACATTCCCGGCACCACATAGTCCAAGACCGTCACGACAGCCGTCACAAGCAGCCAGACAATCAGGAAAAACGTCGTCATCGCCTCGCCGTCGCCGTTCGTACCGCCGGCAAGATATGCCAGCAGCAGGCCCAGCCATCCCATAGGAGGGCCGGGAAGTCCCGGGACTACACTGCCGACAATGCCGACAACGCCCAGGACTATCGCAGCGACTATGAGTAACGTGTCCATGGTACCCTGTCCTTAAGTCCGGTCCTACGCTTCTGCGGCCTTGGCCATAGCGGCCTCGACATCGTCAGGAGTGATAGGCAGACGGTCCGCTCCGGTACGGCGGGCGCCTGTCTCTGTCACGAGCACGTCGTCCTCGAGACGGATTCCACCGAAGTCGTAATAGCTCTCGAGCTTCTCGAAATTGACGAAACCCTTGCCTGTACCTTCCTTCTTCCAGAGCTCGATGAGAGCAGGGATGAAATAGATGCCCGGCTCGTCAGTGATGACATGGCCAGGAACAAGCTTTCTAGCCATTCTGAGGCTTCCGAGACCAAGCTGCTTAGCTCGGGTCTGGTCAGGGTCGTAACCTACCAGATTCTCGCCCAGATCCTCCATGTCATGGACATCCATACCCATGTTGTGGCCAAGTCCGTGTGGCTGGAAGAGTCCGGCTACGCCCTCACTAACCATGGTATCGAGATCGCCGCTGACAAGTCCGAGGGCAGAAAGGCCTTCGAGCATCTTGCGGGCGGTCGCGAGATGGACCTCACGGTAGGTGATGCCCGGACGGACAAGCGAGAACGCAAGTTCGTTGCAGTCGCATACGATCTGGTAGATCTCGCGCTGCCTGGTAGTGAACTTGCCTGAAGTAGGATATGTCCTGGTGAAGTCTGATGCATAGTGCATGTTGTTCTCGGCACCCGCATCGATCACCATCAGCTTGCCCGGCTCGATGATCTTGTCATGGAGATGGTTGTGGAGGGTCTCGCCGTGCTGGGTAAGGATGGTAGGGAAAGAAGGTCCCCATCCCTTGCTCATCGTCAGGCCTTCCATCTTGCCGACGATCTCCTGCTCAACGATTCCGACCTTGATGCTGTCACGGGCGACTGAATGCATCTCATATCCGATTCCGCATGCATGGTCGATCTGCTCGATCTCGCACGCCTCCTTGATAAGACGCATCGAGATCACTGCCTTCACGAGAGTCTCGGAAGGCTCCATGCCACCTGTAAGCTGCGCAAGCTTCATTGTATTGTAGTACCTCGAAGGCGGGAGGAAATGGACCTTACGGCCTGCGGCTACAGCGGCTGCGACGACCTGGTCCATGGTACCGTAAGGAGCTGAACTGCCCACTCCGACCGCCTCGGCCTTGCTCTGGACCGACGGCTGAGGGCCCATCCAGATGATGTCGCCGATCTCGACGTCGTCTGCGAAGATAGTCGTACTGTCCTCATCGAGATCGATCACTGCGCCGTAGCGAGGATCGTCGATTCCGAAATAATAGAGCCAGGAGCTGTCCTGACGCCACTTGTAGCAGTTGTCCTTATACTGTGCAGGAGCCTCGACGTTTCCTACGAAAAGTACGATTCCCCTCTGTCCCTCAGGAAGGGCCTGTGCCATCTTCCCTACGAGAGTCTCACGTCTTCTGATATATGTTTCCTTGCTGAACATAGCTTTGAATTTTGGTTATTCCCAAATATACGGAATTGTATATAAAAAAGAAACCGGCCGGATGTCCGGTCGGTTATCTTTTGCTGTGAGTGCTATATTACTCAGCTGCTGGAGCCTCTGCTGCTGGAGCAGCCTCCTCAGCCTTCTTTGCACGGCTACGACGGGTTGTAGACTTCTTAGCCTTAGGAGCTGAAGCAAGTGCTGCCTCGTTGAAATCTACGAACTCGATGAGTGCCATCTCAGCTGCGTCGCCCTGACGGAAACCGGTGTGGAGGATACGGAGGTATCCACCTGGACGGTCAGCGATCTTAGGAGCGATTGTACGGAAAAGCTCTGCAGTTGCGTTCTTGTCCTTGAGATAGCTGAAAACGACACGACGTGAGTGAGTTGTGTCCTCCTTAGACTTGGTGCAGAGTGGCTCAACAAAAGTCTTGAGGGCCTTAGCCTTTGCGACTGTTGTGTTGATTCTCTTATTGAGGATAAGAGATGAAGCCATGTTAGAGAGGAGAGCCTTGCGGTGACCGCTCTTGCGACCAAGGTGATTGATTGCTTTATTGTGCCTCATGGTTTATACGTTGATCTTTTTCTTTGGTTCAATATTGTACTTCCTGACATCCATGCCGAATGAGAGCTTCATCTTCTCTACGAGGATATCGATTTCGTTGAGTGACTTCCTACCGAAGTTGCGGAACTTCATGAGCTCTGCCCTTGAGTAAGATACGAGGTCAGCGAATGTGTCGATGTCTGCAGCCTTGAGACAGTTGTATGCTCTCACTGAGAGACCCATGTCTGAAAGCTTTGTATTGAGAAGATGCCTCATGCGGAGTGCATCCTCGTCAAGTGGCTTGTCGCCTGATCCCTCAGTTGACTCGAGAGTGATCTTCTTGTCATCTGTGAAGAGGCGGAAGTGGTAGATAAGGATGTTAGCTGCCTCCTGGAGAGCCGCATTAGGAGAGATAGAGCCATCTGTCTCGATCTCAAGAATGAGCTTCTCGTAGTCGGTCTTCTGCTCAACTCGCCAGTTCTCCACTGTCCAGTTCACCTTGCGGATAGGAGTGTAGATAGCATCTACCGGAATGGTTCCGATAGGTGTGTTCTCATCTCTCTCCTCCTCAGCCGGTACGAAGCCGCGGCCCTTGGTGATGACGATAGAGATCTCGAGCTTTACAGAAGGCTCAAGTGTGCAGATGTGCAGCTGTGGATTCAACACCTTGAAAGAAGACAATCCCTTTGAGATATCCTCTGCGGTAAACTCCTGCTTACCGCTAATAGTGATGTTTGCTGTCTCGGTATCAACAGAATCAACAGTTCTCTTAAGTCTTACCTGCTTGAGGTTGAGAATGATATCCTGCATACCCTCGATGACTCCAGGGATAGTTGCGAACTCCTGGTCCACACCTGAAATCTTGATCGAGCTGATAGCAAAACCTTCCAGAGAAGACAAGAGGATGCGACGAAGAGCATTGCCGATAGTCTGACCGTATCCAGGCTCAAGTGGCCTGAATTCGAAACGGCCGAGAGTCTCGGTGCTTTCGAGCATGATTACCTTATCTGGTTTCTGAAATGCTAAGATTGCCATATTAAAACTTTTTTGGTGTTAATTATTACTTAGAGTAGAGGTCGACGATGAGCTGCTCGTTGATGTTCTCAGGAATCTCAGTTCTAGCTGGGACGTTGAGGAACTTACCTGTGAGTGTCTTAGCGTCAAACTCGAGCCATGAATACTTCGCTGCTGCTGCAACGCTGCTCTGGATAACCTCGAGGCTCTTTGATCTCTCTCTTACAGCAACAACGTCACCCTGCTTTACATGACATGATGGGATGTTGCAAACCTCACCGTTGAGGGTGATGTGCTTGTGAAGAACGAGCTGACGTGCAGCTGCTCTTGTAGGAGCGATACCAAGACGATAAACTACGTTGTCAAGTCTAGACTCGAGGAGAACGAGGAGGTTCTCACCCTTCTGACCTGCCATACGAGAGGCCTTGTTGTAGGTGTTACGGAACTGACGCTCGAGTACACCATACATATATTTAACTTTCTGCTTCTCCTTGAGCTGAGTACCATACTCAGTTGACTTGCGGCCACGCTTGCGAGCTGCACCATGCTGTCCTGGAGGATAATTTCTCTTCTCGAAGTCCTTGTCAGCACCGAAAATAGGCTCGCCGAACTTACGTGCGATCTTTGTACTTGGTCCAGTATATCTTGCCATAGTAACTGTTCTTTAAAAACCCTTAATTAAACTTTACGACGGCCTTTTGGTCTGCAACCGTTGTGTGGCATTGGAGTCACGTCGATGATCTCGGTGACCTCGATACCTGCATTGTTGATAGTTCTGATAGCTGACTCACGTCCAGCACCAGGACCCTTTACGTAAACCTTTACCTTGCGGAGGCCTGCGTCAAAAGCTGTCTTTGAAGCATCTTCTGCTGCCATCTGAGCTGCGTATGGAGTGTTCTTCTTAGAACCTCTGAAACCGCACTTACCTGCTGAAGACCAGCTGATAACCTGGCCCACGTTGTTGGTGAGAGCAACGATGACATTGTTGAAGGTTGATGAAATATGAGCCTGACCTGCTGCTTCAACCTTAACGACTCTCTTTTTTGTTGTTGTAGTCTTCTTTGCCATAATTCATCGATTATTTGGTTGCCTTCTTCTTGTTAGCAACAGTCTTCTTCTTTCCCTTTCTTGTACGGGCGTTGTTCTTTGTGCTCTGGCCACGTACTGGGAGACCGATACGGTGACGGATTCCTCTGTAGCAGCCGATGTCCATGAGACGCTTGATGTTCATCTGGACAGCTGAACGAAGTTCACCCTCGATCTTGTACTCGTTAGCGATGACTGCACGGATCTTAGCGATCTGATCGTCATCCCACTCGTTTACTTTGATGGAATAGTCGATTCCGCAGTCGTCAAGGATCTTCTTTGCAGACTGGCGGCCGATTCCGAAGATATAGGTAAGACCTATAACTCCCTGCTTGTTGTTCGGTAAATCAACACCGGCGATTCTTGCCATATTCTATTTCTATTTTTTGTTTTTACCAGTTATTATCCCGGATTATCCGGAAGCTATTATCCCTGACGCATCTTGAACTTAGGGTTCTTCTTGCAGATCACATAAAGCTTACCTTTACGTCTTACGATCTTGCAATCTTCGCTGCGCTTCTTGATGGATGTCTTTACTTTCATAAGGCTGAAAAATTTATTTGTATCTGAAGGATATTCTTCCTTTGCTTAAATCATAAGGTGACATCTCAACTCTCACTTTGTCACCGAGGAGAATGTGGATGAAATTCTGTCTCATCTTCCCGGATATATGGGCAAGAATTACGTGTCCGTTTTCCAACTCTACCTTGAACATTGCGTTAGGGAGAGTCTCGACGATCACTCCGTCCTGCTCAATAGCTGTCTGTTTTGACATTGAAATATCTCTTTAAAATTTAAAATTACATTCCTTCTCGATATAATCGAAGGTCGATAGCTGCTCAGCTTTACCGTGACGGACAACAACCGTAAGCTCGAAATGTGCAGAGTTCCTGTGATCAGCTGTGTGTACCGCCCAACCATTTTTAGCTAGATACACACCGCGGGTTCCCGCATTGATCATCGGCTCGATACATATTGTCATTCCGCTGACGAGCTTTGGCCCGTGACCCTGCTTTCCGTAGTTCGGAACGCCTGGGTTCTCGTGCATGTCACGTCCGATTCCATGTCCCTCGAGTTCTCTCACGACACTGAATCCGAATGACTCGGCATACGACTGCACCGCGTGTCCTATGTCTCCGATCCTGTTGCCTGCAACAGCCGCTGCGATGCCCTCATACAATGATGCCTTAGTTACCTGAAGGAGCTTCATGGTCTCAGCAGACACTTCCCCGACCGGGAAAGTGTAAGCTGAATCACCATTATATCCTTTGTACTTCGTTCCAAGGTCGACAGAGATGATGTCTCCTTCCTTGAGGACGTAGTCTGACGGAAAACCGTGGACTACGGTATCATTGACTGAAGCACAGATGGCTGCTGGGTAGCCCTCATAATTCAAGAAGTTAGGGATTGCTCCGTGGTCTCGGATAAAGGTCTCAGCCACTCTATTCAACTCATTCGTTGTCACACCTGGAGCGACTGCTTTGCCGACCTCTGCCAACGCTCTTGACGTCAGCTCACCGTTGATTCGCATCAACTCAATCTCTTCTTCTGTCTTTGGGCGGACCATCTTCCTTTAATTATCTATAATTACATTCCAGAGCGGCCTGTCAGACGTCCGGTCTTCATGAGACCGTCATAGTGACGCATGAGCAGATAGCTCTCGATCTGCTGGAGTGTGTCAAGTACTACACCCACAAGGA
This sequence comes from Bacteroidales bacterium, assembly GCA_024398105.1. GTDB lineage: Bacteria > Bacteroidota > Bacteroidia > Bacteroidales > UBA932 > Cryptobacteroides. The sequence goes on from JAKSJP010000022.1 coordinate 13,844, forward strand.
TCAACAGTGATGTACCACCGTAGAAGCTTGCAAACTGGTTGCTGACGCCGAATACCATTGCGATAGCCGGAAGGATCGCGATGATTGCGAGGAAGAATGAACCAGGGAGGGTTACCTTTGACATGATTGAGTCAAGGTAGTTCACTGTCATCTTACCAGGCTTTACTCCAGGTATGAAACCGCCGTTCTTCTTCATATCCTCTGCCATCATAGTAGGGTTTACTGTAACAGCAGTATAGAAATATGTGAAGGCCATGACGAAAAATCCGAAGATGAGGTTATACCAGAAACCGGTATAGTTGCCAAGAGTAGCAGCAAGTCCTCTGGTAGCATCCCACTTAGAGAAGATGAGCGGGAAGAGCATCAGCGCCTGAGCGAAGATGATAGGCATAACGCCTGCCGCATTTATCTTGAGAGGAATGTACTGACGGACTCCGCCGTACTGACGGTTACCTACAATTCTCTTTGCGTACTGTACAGGAACTCTCCTGACACCCTGGACGAGTGCGATAGCAGCAACAAAGACGAAGAAGAGGACAACTAACTCGACAATCAGGAGAAGGAGACCACCGTTTGTGGTAGAAAGCTTCTCGCCGACCTCAGCGATAAGAGCGAATGGGAGACGTGCTACGATACCGATCATGATGATCAGGGAGATACCGTTACCGATACCTCTGTCGGTAATACGCTCACCAAGCCACATTACGAACATTGAACCAGCCATAAGGATCATGGTTGAGACAAGGTTGTAAGCGAAGTTGCTCCAGCCGAGCTGGTTAACTGCGATGAATGCCTGTCCAGGGATCTGGTTGTGGATCTGTGCCATGTAAGCAGGGCACTGGATCGCGAGGATCGCGATGGTCAGGTATCTGGTCAGCTGATTCATCTTCCTGCGGCCGCTCTCTCCTTCCATCTGGAGCTTCCTGAAGTAAGGAACGAACATGCCGAGAAGCTGAATCACGATGGATGCCGAGATGTACGGCATCACACCCAGTGCAAAAATCGAAGCGTTACCGAACGCACCACCCGAGAACATGTTGAGGAGGCCTACGAGACCTTCCTGTGAAGTACTCTGGAGCTTAGCGAGGGAAGTTGCATCGATGCCCGGAAGCACGATGAAACATCCCAGACGGTAAACGAGTATCAGAAGGAAGGTATACACCAACCTGGTCTTCAACTCTTCGATCTTGAAGATGTTTTTGATTGTCTCGATAAACTTCTTCATTATCTAACAAAATTACTCTTCAACGATTGTTGCAGAACCACCAGCAGCCTCGATCTTAGCGATAGCAGACTTTGAGAATGCATCAGCAGAAACCTCAAGCTTAGCGGTAAGCTCACCGTTACCAAGAACCTTTACGAGGTCCTTAGGAGATGCGAGACCTGCCTCTACGAGGAGATCGATAGTGATGGTTGTAATTCCTGTTGCATCAGCGAGTGCCTGGAGATCAGACACGTTTACTGGATGGAACTCTACACGTGTAGGGTTCTTGAAACCGAACTTAGGAAGACGACGCTGGATAGGCATCTGACCACCCTCGAAACCGATCTTGTGCTCGTAACCGGCGCGTGCCTGAGCACCCTTGGTACCACGGGTAGCGGTGCCACCTTTACCAGAACCCTGGCCACGGCCAAGTCTCTTCTTAGCATTTTTTACAGAACCCTCTGCAGGGGTGAGATTATGCAAATTCATCTTTAAATCCTCCTTAGTTAATTTCTTCAACTTCTACGAGGTGACGAACCTTCTCAAGCATACCTGTTGTTACAGGATTCTTTTCCACCTCTACGGTCTGATGCATACGGTGGATGCCAAGTGAAAGAAGGTTAGCCTTCTGACGCTTTGTCTCACCATTCTTGCTGATGACCTGTGTAATCTTATATTTTGCCATAATTGTGTCCTCCTCTGTTAGCCGTTAAATACCTTTGACATAGGAACACCACGTACGCCAGCTACAGTGTAGGCATCTCTCATCTCTGTGAGAGCCTCAACAGTTGCCTTTACGAGGTTGTGAGGGTTTGACGAGCCCTTTGACTTAGCGAGGACGTTCTGAACACCTACTGACTCGAACACAGCACGCATCGCACCACCAGCCTTTACACCGGTACCAGGAGCAGCTGGCTTCATGAATACTTCAGCGCCACCGAACTTTGCAACCTGCTCGTGAGGGATAGTCTTGTTGATGACAGGAATCTTTACGAGATTCTTCTTTGCGTCCTCAACACCCTTCTGGATAGCAACGGTAACTTCGTTTGCCTTACCGAGACCATAGCCTACTACGCCATTCTCGTCACCGACAACTACGATAGCTGCGAAACGGAAGTGACGACCACCCTTGGTAACCTTGGTTACTCTGTTGATGGCTACAAGTCTGTCCTTGAGCTCAAGGTCAGATGTCTTTACTCTTTTAACATTTGTATTTGCCATAGTCCTTATTTTTAGAATTTAAGACCGCCTTCGCGTGCAGCGTCAGCCAAACTCTGTACTCTACCATGATAAAGGTAACCACCACGGTCGAAAGCGACCTCTGAGATACCCTTTGCAAGCGCACGCTCTGCGATAGCCTTACCTACGATTGCAGCAGCCTCCTTGCCAGACTTGCCCTTGCACTCTGCAGCGAGGATCTTGTCATTGGATGCAGCAGCAACGAGGGTTGCACCCTGCTTGTCGTCGATAACCTGAACGTAGATCTGCTTGTTGCTTCTGAAGACAACGAGACGTGGTCTCTCAGCGGTTCCGTTGACATGCTTGCGGATTCTGTAGTGAATCCTTCTTCTTCTTTCTATTTTTGTCAATGCCATAATCTATTCCTCCTATTACTTAGCAGAAGCTGTCTTACCAGCCTTACGACGAAGCTGTTCACCAACGAATCTGATACCCTTGCCCTTGTATGGCTCTGGCTTACGGAGTGAACGGATCTTAGCTGCAACCTGTCCGATGAGCTGCTTGTCTGAGCTCTTGAGGATAAGTACAGGGTTCTCACCCTTCTTAACCTGAGCAGCCTCAGCCTTTACCTCCTCAGGAAGGAGAAGCTGGATGTCATGTGAGTAACCGAGTGCGAATGTGAGGAGCTGGCCCTGGACATCTACGCGGTAACCTACACCGACGAGTTCCTGCTTTACTGTGTATCCTTCTGAGACACCCACAACCATGTTGTTTACGAGTGCGCGGTAGAGACCGTGCATAGAACGATGTCTTGGGAGGTCTGATGGACGTGTGAACTTAATTGTGTTATCCTCGACGGTGACGGTGATGTCTGCATCTACCTTCTGTGAAAGCTCACCGAGAGGTCCTTTAACCTTAACGACGTTGCCAGGGAGAAGCTCTACGCTCACCTTGTCCGGAAGGTTTACGGGTAATTTACCAATTCTTGACATACTTGTGTCTTGTGATTTAGATTAATAAACGTAGCAAATAACCTCACCACCTACGTTGAGCTCCTTAGCTTCCTTGTCTGTGATGACGCCCTTTGATGTTGTGAGAACTGCGATACCGAGTCCGTTGAGTACTCTTGGCATGTCCTTTACATCTACATACTTCCTGAGACCTGGCTTAGAGATACGGTCGATACCCTTGATAGCAGGGGTCTTGGTCTGAGGATGGTACTTGAGAGCAATTTTGAGTGTGTTGCTTGGGGTTCCTTCAACTACCTTGTAGCTAAGGATGTAACCCTTCTCGCAAAGGATCTGTGAGATAGCGACCTTCATCTTTGAAGAAGGCATCTCAACGACCTTCTTACCTGCACGGTAAGCGTTGCGAATCCTTGTCAGATAATCTGCAATTGGATCAGTCATTTTTTCTGTCTTTTTGGGACCGGCGTCATGGACGCCCGATATCCGATTGTTAATAAATAAATAATATGAAAACGAGATCCTTGGCCCTTTCGGGCTCAGGATCTGTGTTATTCGACTACCAGCTAGCCTTCTTTACGCCTGGGAGAAGACCTGCAGCTGCCATCTCACGGAACTGGATACGGCTGAGGCCAAAGGCACGCATGTAACCCTTTGGACGGCCTGTGAGAGAGCAACGGTTGTGAAGACGGCAAGCAGCTGAGTTCTTAGGGAGCTTGTCGAGTGCTACCCAGTCGCCAGCCTCCTTGAGAGCCTGTCTCTTTGCTGCGTACTTTGCAACTAATTTCGCGCGCTTTACCTCGCGAGCCTTCATTGATTCTTTTGCCATTGTATACGCTTGCTTTTAGTTGTTATGCTTCTTGAATGGAAGACCGAATGCCTTGAGAAGTGCGTAGCACTCTTCGTCGGTCTTTGCTGTTGTCACGAATGTGAGCTCCATTCCGTGGATCTTAGGGTTCTTGTCCATATCGATCTCAGGGAAGATGATCTGCTCCTTGAGGCCGAGTGTGTAGTTGCCCTGACCGTCCATCTTCTCAGAGATACCGTTGAAGTCACGGATACGTGGGAGAGATACGCGGATGAGCTTCTCGAGGAACTCATACATCTTGACGTCACGGAGAGTAACCTTTGTTCCGATAGGCATGCCCTTACGGAGCTTGAAGTTAGAGATATCCTTCTTAGAGCTTGTAACTACAGCCTTCTGTCCTGCGATGAGTGAGAGCTCCTCTGCAGCCTCCTCAACGAGCTTCTTGTCACCTGTAGCGTCGCCGACACCCTCATTGATGGTGATCTTGACAAGCTTAGGGCACTGCATTACAGTAGTGTAAGAGAACTGCTTCACGAGAGCAGGTACAATCTCTTCCTTGTATGTCTTCTTGAGTGTTGGAACGTATCCTTCTGGAAGCGCCATTACCTCAACTGGTGCGTTATTCTTCTTTGCCATAATTACTTGATCTCCTCTCCTGACTTCTTAGCGATACGAACCTTCTTGCCGTCTACGGTCTTGTAACCAACCTTTGTAGGCTTGTTGGTTGAAGGGTCGATAAGCTGTACATTTGAAATGTGGATAGCAGCCTCCTGCTCAACGATACCACCCTGAGGGTGCTGTGCGTTTGGCTTGGTGTGCTTCTTAACCATATTGATTCCCTCAATGACAATGCGGTCCTTCTCGCGGACAACCTCGAGTACCTTTCCGGTCTTGCCCTTGTCATTTCCAGCGTTCACATACACGGTGTCGCCTTTCTTAATGTGAAATTTCTTCATGATTCTTGAATTTTAGAGGACCTCCGGTGCCAGTGAAACAACTTTCATATAATTCTCACGCAGCTCTCTGGCAACTGGGCCAAAGATACGTGTTCCACGAAGCTCACCTGCGTTGTTGAGAAGAACGCATGCGTTATCGTCGAAACGGATGTATGAACCATCTGGTCTGCGGATCTCTTTCTTTGTGCGGACTACTACAGCCTTTGAGACTGAGCCCTTCTTAGCGTCACCACCAGGGATAGCGCTCTTAACTGCAACGACGATCTTGTCACCTACAGTAGCATAACGGTGGTGGGTACCTCCCAGAACGCGGATGCAGAGTACTTCCTTTGCACCGCTGTTATCAGCCACCTGTAAACGTGTTTCCTGCTGTATCATCTCTTACTTGACTTTTTCTACGATTTCTACTAATCTCCACCTCTTGGTCTTGCTGAGCGGACGTGTCTCCATGATACGTACTGTATCGCCCTCGCTGCACTCGTTCTTTGCATCCTCTGCAACGAACTTGGTGGTCTTCTTCACGAACTTGCCGTAAATTGGGTGCTTCTCTCTAGCCTCAGTTGCAACGACAATAGTCTTATCCATCTTGTTGCTGACTACAACACCGATTCTTTCCTTACGAAGATTTCTTTCCATAAAGCTATCTCTCTTCTAATTAGTTCTGTTCATTCTGCTTCTGAGCGAGGACTGTCATCATGCGAGCGATGTCGCGACGAAGCTTCTTGATCTCAGATGTGTTTTCCAATGGAGAGACAGCATGGTTGATCTTCATTGTATCAAGGTTTGCCTTTTCTACTCCGATGCGGTCCTGCAGATCTGCAATGGACATTTCGCGTACTTCAGAAATTTTCATTTGTTCTCTTCCATTAAATTTTATTCAACATAGTCCCTGCGAACGATGAACTTCGTAGCTACAGGAAGCTTGTGAGATGCAAGACGCATTGCCTCTCTTGCGATCTCGAGGGATACGCCCTCAGCCTCAAAGAGGATACGGCCTGGAGTGATAGGGCAGACAAATCCCTGAGGATCACCCTTACCCTTACCCATACGGGTTGAAAGAGGCTTCTTGGTGATTGGCTTAGCAGGGAAGACCCTGATCCAGATCTGACCTTCACGGTTCATACGACGTGAGATTGCCTGACGAGCTGCCTCGATCTGCTGTGCTGTAAGCCAGCAGTTCTCAAGGTTCTTGAGACCGAAAGAACCGAAGGCGAGCTGGTTTCCTCTCTGCGAGTTACCTTTCATGCGGCCCTTCTGTTCTCTTCTGAACTTGGTTTTCTTTGGCTGTAACATTGCTGTATTACTTTTAAATATTTTGCAAATTCTACCTAAATAATTGAGTTTCAGCTGGTTGGGCGTACTTGTCCCCAATTTTTAGGAATGCAAAGTTACGAAAAAATTCGGAAAACAAAACATTTTTTACAAAATTTTTAACACTTTTTGACACAGATTTCTGATAGTCATCTCACGCATTTTCAGCGAGTTACGCACATTGTGCAAAAAAAGTTCGACGAATTTTCGACATCGGCTCGACATAGCTAAATGAGGCAAGGAAATTGCTGTTGAATGACAGAAAATAGTTAGATTTGCAATCACCATGAACAAGGTCCTCCATATCATCTATGCGTGCGCGCTCGTGCTTGCCTGCTGTCTTCCGGCATCTGCCCAGACGGTCAGGGAGGAATCCAAGTTCGTCTACAAGATGCCCAAGGACGGCAACAACTACATGCGCTACCTCGTCGAGAACGGGGACACCGTCTATGTCGCCACGATCAAGGCTGCAGTCAAGTACGCCAACGGAAGGGGACGCGACTGGCGCAAGGAGAACAGGATGGTCCACAACTTCGGCAAGACCTACCCCTACGCCCTCGAGGCGAAGAGGCTGATGGCCGAGGTCGACGCGACGATCGAGGGACAGAACCTCCAGAAGCGCAAGAGGGACAGGTATATCAACACCATACAGTCCGACCTTCTTGACAAATACGAGCCTGTCCTCAGGAACATGACCGTCACCCAGGGCAAGGTCCTCATCAAGCTGATCGGCAGAGAGACCGGACTCACCCCGTACGAGATCATCCATGACTACAAGAACGGCATGGCCGCAGGCACCTGGCAGGGCATAGCGAAGCTTTTCGGCGGCGACCTGAAGAAAGAGTACGACCCGAAGGGCGAGGACAGGATCCTCGAGGAACTTGTCAAGAAATGGGAGGCGGGCGAATACCCTATGCTGTACATGTCGATCTTCGGCCGCTATCCGGAGATCCCGGACGTGAACGCTAGGCCTGAAAAGAAGAGACAGTCAGACTCTGCCCGTCAAACACAGCGTAAGGAGAAGAATCCATCCAATCCTTCAAAATCAGGAAATCAGCGCCGGAAGGCAAAGTAAGACGCACGGAAGCGTGGAAATGGCCATAGACGAAATGGTCCACCTTCTGCTGCCTTGAAACTTCCTCGGAATACTTATAGAGCGGCTCGTCCGCATCTCGGAAGACGTACTCCACGTTCTTCGCCAGACGGCTGTTCTTCGACCACCCGGTCCCGAGACGGTAGGCCAGCCATGGATGGAGGCACGAGAACGCCCTCTGTAGGAACCGGTTATGGAACATCCAGCGCATCGCCTTGTAAGAACGCATTCCCTCGCCGAGACCGTCACCATGGCCAAGATAGAAGCACCGGCCGTTGATCATGGTACCCTGGGGCTGCTCCGTCACTTCGATTCCGAGGCTCTGGAGATAGCTGTAGCACCAGATGTCGTGGTTGCCGGGGATGAGATGGACCTTGACGCCTGCGTCGACAAGGTCTGTCAGAGCCGCAAGGACGCGGACATAGCCGCGCGGGACGACGTCACGGTACTCATACCAGAAATCCCAGATGTCGCCGAGCATCCAGAGAGCCTCTGTCTGCTGGGCCGGGATGGAGCGGAGAAAGGCCACGAAACGGGCCTCGCGGTCCGCCGGGTCCTTCACGTCGAGGCCGAGATGTACGTCTGAGACGAAATATGCCAAGCTGCGTCCAGCCATTCTATCTGAGGAAAAGAAGGATCACCACCGCTACGGCTGCGCAGTAGAGCGCGAACCATGTAAGCTTCGCTTTCTTCACGATAGCGACCATCGCCTTGCAGGCGAAGAGTCCTGAGAAGAAGGCGGCGAGAGCGCCTATGACAAGAGCGGCGGCGCCTACGCCTGGACCGGCTGCGGCCTCGCCTGTGGCCATGTCAAGAAGGTCGAGCATCTGCTCACCCACGATAGGGACGAGGACCATGAGGAACGAGAACTGGGCCATCACCTCGCGCTTGACGCCGCAGATAAGACCTGTGGCGATGGTGGTGCCGCTACGCGAGAGACCTGGAGCCACAGCGAACGACTGGCCGAAGCCGACCACGAGGGCCTGCCAGAACGAGATGCCGTTCCTGTGGTTACCTACGCTCTCCTTGACGTTCTTTGCGAAGAAAGAGAACTTGTCGGAAAGGAAGAGCAGACAGGCGGTCACGAGGAGGCAGATGGCTACCGTCGTCAGGTCTTCGCCGAACAGGGCTTCAACCTGGTCCTTGAGCAGGAGACCGACGATGGCGATAGGTACCATGGACACGACAAGTTTGCAGACGTAGTCCGTCTCGTCGTTGTACCTGAACTTCAGAAGGCCCTGGAGAAGCTTCCAGATCGCGCCCCAGAAGACGACGACCGTACTGAGGACGGTCGCGAAATGTACCGCAACGGTGAAGTCGAGGAAACCCTCGGGGTCCGCGCCGAGCAGCTCGCGGAAGATCATGAGATGTCCACTGCTGCTGACCGGAAGGAATTCAGTAAGTCCCTGGACGATTCCAAGGATAAGTGCCTGCCACCAATCCATATCCTACCTGTTTTTCTTGAAGAGGCCCATGATGGCCACTATTTCGATAATGATTCCGCAGATGATCACGACCGGAGCAGCCACGAGCCTCCTGAAGTCGAACATCTTCTGGCTGAAGACAGCCGGATCGTCGCTGCCGCCGCCCATGAGGAGGATATATCCTGCGATCATGACCAGAAGGCCGATCACCAGGAACCTCAGGCCCTTGCGGGTCACGGGCATGTTTCCATTCTCTTTCTTTTCCATAGTCCTAATAATATAATTCGTCCTTTCCGAGGGAGACGAGCCTGTTTACGACAAGATAGGTGCTGAGCACACAGATGACGACACCCGCCACGAGTACGATGCCCATCACGAGGAGCAGCATCTCAAGCCTGAAGATCTCGAACAGCTGCACGAACTGGGTCTTCACGAAGAAGAGCACTCCAAGAAGCATCAGGATGGCGATGAAGCCCGAGAAGAGTCCCATCAGGGCCGCCCTTGCGAGGAACGGTCCACGGATGAAGGCGCGGGTCGCACCGACGAGCTTCATTGTATGGACGGTGAAGCGCTTGTCATAGAATCCAAGACGCATCGTATTGCCTATCAGCACGTAGGAGATGAACATCAGCAACGCGATGAAGATCGCGATCACCAGTGAGATCTTGCTGAGGTTCGCGTTCAGGGTATCGATCAGCGACTGCTGGTAGACGACCTCGTCGACGACGTCGAATCCCTCCATCAGACGCTTCTCGACCGCCTTTACCGCCTCCGGAGAGACGAAGTCGGCATTGAGCGTCAGGTTGACGGAGACTGGGATAGGCGAGGTCTCGAACACCTTGAGGAAATCCTCTCCGAGCATCTTGACCATCTCGGCCTCACCCCTTTCCCGGGACACGAACTCGGTGCTGTGGACAAAGTCCATGGTATCCAGCTGCTCAGTGAAGGCCATGGCATCCGCCTCCGACACTTCCGGCTTCATCATGACGCTGACGGTCATGTTCTCCTTGAAATAGTCGGACACGCTCTTGGTATTCACCAGGAGCATGCTTCCCACTCCCACGAGGAGCAGGACAAGCGATATGCTGACTACCGACGAAAGATACGCATTCGCCAGTCGTTTTCTGATTATTCTGTTTTCAGTTCTGGACATACTCCACCAAATTGACTCCAAAGATAGTGAAATATAAAAATATCAAAAATTTTTCTTAATTTTGCATGTTATAAATATAGATAGGTAAAAAATATGGGAGAGACACCTAAAAAAGTACTTTTCGTCAATTCTGAGATATTCCCTTACCTTCCGGAAAGCCACGAGGCCAACATAGGAAGATACCTTCCACAGGGTATCCAGGAAAGAAAGAAGGAGATCCGATCATTCATGCCGAGATATGGTTGCATCAATGAAAGGAAGAACCAGCTTCACGAAGTAATACGCCTTTCTGGAATCAATATCATCATCAACGAAGTCGACAGACCGCTTGTAATCAAGGTCGCATCAATATCCGCTGCCAGGATGCAGGTCTATTTCATTGACAACGAGGACTATTTCCGCCGCAAGACTACCTTCAGGGACGAGGACGGCAACTTCTATGCGGACAACGCCGAGAGGGCCGTATTCTTCGCAAGAGGAGTTCTCGAGACCGTCAAGAAGCTGCGTTGGGCTCCGGATATCATCCACTGCCACGGATGGATCTCCCACATCCTCCCTGTCTATCTCAAGAAAGCATACAAGGACGACCCTATCTTCGCGTCAAGCAAAGTCGTCCTCTCACTCTACAACGATACTCCGGCCCAGTTCGCAGCTGACTTCCAGAACCTGGCACGCTACGCAGGCGTAGAGGACAAGGACCTCGAGCTTCTGGCAGACCCTACTGGCATAAATCTTGCGAAAACAGCAGCACTGCAGAGCGACGGTATCATCCTTGCCGACCAGGACGTGGACAAGGAGATCGTCTCTTTCTGCGAAGGTCTTTCCACACCGCTCCTCAAGTACGATGTAAAGGCAATGGAGGACGGCACCTGGATTGACGGGTATAACGCATTTTACGATCAGATTTAACTAAGATGAAATTCAGATATCTGTGCGCGGCATGCCTCGGGCTCTTCGGCCTGGCATCATGCGTCGAGGTTGACCAGCGAGTAGGTCAGGGCTACCTGGCTACCAACCAGCAGTACGAGATATATACTGCGACATTCCCGATCGAAGACATCAGGATGGACTATCCTGAGGAGCTTTCGTCATACAGCAGCTACAGGTTCACCGTAGGCGCCGTGAAGGACGACCTCTTCGGTGTATCTACCAGGTCCACCGCATTCACCCTCGTGCCTATCGCGAAGGAACTCGATTTCGGAAAGCCTGGAACCCAGGTGTTCAAGCAGTTCCACTTCACCGCTCCTATCGACACTCTCTCATATGCCGACGAGAGCCAGAGACGTATCTTCCAGAACATCAACGTCTATGAAGTCGATGAGTATGTAGACATCACAAAGAGCACCCCTGAGGTGAAATACAGCAAGAAGAGAATCACACGAGGAGTTCCTGTGTACGAAGGTGCAGACTCGCTTTCTTTCGACTTCACCGAGGAGTTCGCGCTCAAGTACATGAACATCAAGAAGGAAGACCTCGATTCGCTGAACCATTATTCAAAGAAGTACCCTGGCATCGTCCTTACAGCCGACGTACCTAAGGAGAACGGCGGACGTATCAACATGTTCAAGCTTCCTCTTGACGTTGCCCACGGATACATCTACGGCAGCTACGCAGTGCTCAGTTTCAGAGCCGAGTACGACAAGGGTCCTGTAGACACCGCTTTCTACTTCTCCCTCGGACCTCTCGACCTCTACGACTTTGCCAGCGTGACCAGCACCACCGTAGCCAAGTACCCACAGGCTGCATACAACATGTCCACAAGCGAAAGCTCTTCACTCAAGGGACAGGCAGGAGAGGAATACTGGTTCGAAGGTGGAAAGGGCCTCAAGCCGGTGATCTCGGCGGCAGGTATCAGAGAGCAGATGATCTCCGAGATCTCCAAGCATGGAGACCCAAGCGAGATCGTGATAAGCAAGGCAAGCATCAAGCTTCCTTTCGTGTTCCCGGACAACTACAAGGACATGATCTACTATCCTACCAAGATCAGCCCTACATGCCGTATCGCGAACGACGATGACAACATCGCATACGCCAACATCACAGACTCCAGCGTATCTACAGAGAACCAGGGAGAGGTCAACCGTTCTACCTGCGTCTACGCTCCGGACATCTCACACCATGCCCAGCAGATCATATCGCTCAAGGACATGGACAAGATCAGCAACTACGACATCTGGTTCCTCCCAATAGCAGTCGAGAACACCACCTCTGCCGCATCTGAGGCCGAGGCTGCGGACAACTACAACTCTGCGATGAACCAGCTCTCATATCAGCAGTATATGAGCAACATGTACGGCTATGGTGGCTATGGCGGCTACGGCGGATATGGAATGGGCGGTTACGGCTATGGCATGGGAGGCTACGGTTATGGCGGATACGGCGGTTACGGTGGCTATGGCTACGGATACGGCAGCAACTACTATTACTATGCGATGATGCAGAGCATGGCTGGCCAGTATACCGGTGCGGAAAGCGAGTCACTTCTCGACCTAAACCGCTTCTACAAGGCTAAGTTCGTCGGACCTGCTGCAAGCAAGAACGTTCCGACAATGTCTATCACATACGCAGTGCCTGTAAAGGACTAAGCTCCGCAGCTGAAAATCACAAGAGGATGACCCGAGTCATCCTCTTTTTGCGTCATCTTGCCTCCGGACGTCGGCTGTTCTCCTCCGGAGACCTTCCGCGCTTCGCGCTGCATCCCTCCCACTGCGCTGCGCTTGCGGGCCCCTCCCTCTGACACGGCCGAGGGTGGCCATGGGTCTCCCGGAGGAGACAGCCCACGTCCATATACGAAGAAAGCGACTGATAAAATCAGTCGCTTTCGTTATTTCCTTTCTAGGTAAGGAGAATTACTGCTTGTCAGCGATGTACTTGATAGCGTCGCCTACAGTTGCGATACCTGTTGCATCCTCATCTGGAATCTTAACGCCGAATACGCGCTCAAGCTCCATGATAAGCTCAACTGTGTCAAGAGAATCTGCGCCGAGATCGTTAGTGAAGTTAGCTGACTCAGTAACCTCTGACTCCTCTACACCAAGCTTGTCAACGATGATTTCCTTTACCTGCTTTACAATTTCTTCCTGTGTCATGATAAAAGTAATGTTTATGTTAATAATACACTTAATTTCAATGTTCGCCCTTTTGGGGAATAACGATGCAAAGTAAACAAAATTCTCCGTTAAATCAAAGAATTCGGGCCAAAAACAACCACTTATGGAGAATTAGCAGCAACTTCCATGCTGCGGCATATCTGCTTCATCGTGCTTGCTCAGATGGAGCCATATGCGCAGACCGTTGATCGAATTGAGCAGATAGAATACATACTTGATGACCATCACCACCGTATAGCTGCTCGCCTCCGCGCTGAGAAGCCTGTTGGTCCAGAGCAGGATCGAGAAGACATTCACGAGATTCCAGATATACCACTGGTCCGCGAATGCGAGGGACATAAGGATCTGGCCGATGATGTTGAGGACCACCACAGCGGCGTCAAGTACAAGCTTGGCATTGTCTATTCCGGCGATCTTTCCGGCTGCCATCTGGGCCTTGTCGATCCAGAAGAGTATGCCATAGGCCACGAGCGTTCCCACAAATAGAGCCGCTCCGACATAGCCCCACTGCTTCCTGTCAAGCCTTCTTGCCCTTACCTTCCTGACCTCTCCGCCCTCTGCCGAGAACGATGCACCTCTCTTCTTCCACTGCCAGAAGCCTACGAACTGCATAGGGAGGAAGTAGAGCACATGCTGGAGGAACTGTCCCATGTTGCCGCTGTCGAGGTTGGCATATGAACAGATGAGCACGTCGAGGACGCCGAAGAAGAACGTCCAGATGTTTCCGTTTGCGCTGAGCACGGTGTTCACCACGCCCATGATAGCGCCAAGCGAGATCACGATCTGCTTTACGATCTGCACGTCGCCGTCCTGGATCTCAAGGATGTCCACGAAAAGCACGGCGGCCGCCATTCCGATAAGAATGAAAAGGTTGAACCAGAAATTGAATCCCTTATTCTTCATGTTGCAAATTTAACTCATTCTGCTGATTATCCGAAATCATGTTCAGATGTTCATGGATCCTGCGGGCCAGGCCTTGGTTGCCAAGGAACCGGGTCAGGTCTTCCAACGGGGCGGCGGCCACACGGGCCACGCTGCCATAATGCATGATCAGGCGCTGCTCGATCTTGTCTCCAACGCCCTTGACCTCCTTGAGAGCAGAGGCTATCTGTGCCTTGCTGCGGAGGTTGCGGTGGAAGGTGATACCGAAGCGGTGGGCTTCGTCACGTATCTGCTGGAGAAGCTTGAGCGCCTGCGAATTCCTGTCGATGAAAAGAGGGTATGGGTCTCCGACCCTGATGACCTCCTCGAGCCTCTTGGCGAGGCCTATCACCGTAAGTTTCTCTGTAAGTCCGAGCTCGGCCAACGCCTGGTAGGCGAAGTCAAGCTGGCCTTTTCCACCGTCGATCACTATCAGCTGAGGGAGATCCTCCGGATTCTCCTCAAGCATACGTGAGTAGCGGCGGTTGACGACTTCCTTCATGGAAGCATAGTCATTCGCTCCGATGACCGTCTTGATCTTGAAACGGCGGTAGTCGCTCTTTGACGGCTGGCCGTTACGGAAGACGACACACGAAGCGACAGGGTTTGTACCCTGGATGTTGGAGTTGTCGAAGCACTCCATATGGACCGGAAGAACTGGCATTCCTATGGCCTTCTGGAGCTCCTCAAGCACTTTCTGATGGAATTCCTCAGGGTTGGTGTGTTCCCTCTGGCGGAGCGAATGGAAACGCATTTCCTTGGCGTTGCGCATGCTCAGTTCGAGAAGCGCGAGCTTGTCTCCCGCCTTAGGGATGCGGAACTCCACTCCGTCCAGCTCGACGTCCGGAAGAAAAGGCACGATGACCTCCTTCGAAAGGTCGCCGAACTTGCTCTCTATCTCGGCGACGAAAGTGCTCATCAATGACGCAGGTTCCTCCTCGATATGCATCTTGAAGCCAAGGTTCAGAGACTGGATGATCGCACCTCCGCGTATCCTGAGGAAGTTTCCGAAAGCCTCTCCCTCGTCCGATACGATAGAGAAGACATCCACGTCTCCTACGCTCGCGTTCATGATTATGGACTTGCTGTAGTGCTTCTCCAGGGACTGCATCTTGTACTTGTAGACCGCGGCCTGCTCGAAGTCGAGCTCGGCGGCAGCCTTCTCCATAAGGGAGCGGTAGTGCTGGATCATAGCCTTGCCGCCACCCTTGAGCATCGATACGATCTCCTCGATGTTGGCATTGTACTCCTCCTTGGAGATGGCTCCGGCACAGCAGCCCTTGCAGCGTCCTATATGGAACTTCAGACATGGGCGGAACTTGCCTCGGAGTATGGCCTCGGAAGTGATCTTCAGGTTGCAGGTCCTCAGCGGATAGAGGTCCTGGAACATCTCCAGCAGGCTGTGGGCATGGATGACGCTGCTGTATGGACCGAAGTAGCGCGAGCCGTTCTTGACGACGCGGCGGGTCATGAACACCTTCGGGAAGTCATCTCCCGTGACACATATCCATGGATATGTCTTGGAGTCCTTGAGCAGGATGTTGTACTTCGGCTTGTACTGCTTGATCAGGTTGTTCTCCAGGAGAAGGGCGTCAGCCTCGCTGTCGACGACGCTGTACTGGGCGTCGGCGATCTTCGAGACGAGCACGCGGGTCTTGACATTGAGCCTCTCGGGCGGCACGAAATACTGCGCCACCCTCTTGTGGAGGTCCTTTGCCTTGCCCACATAAATCACATTCCCCTCAGAGTCATAGTATCTATAGACTCCCGGGGAATGAGGAAACAACGATATCTTCTCCTTGACTGTCAAGGTATGATGCTTATTTTACGTACTTGGCAACTGTCTCACCGATCTGGGCGCCACGGAGGTCCCTCTTGAGGATGGTTCCGTCAGGGCCGAAGAGGATTATGTGAGGAATTCCGTCGATGCCGTAGATCGAAGTAGGGATTTCCTGGGCATTGATGATCTGGTTCCAAGGAATTCCAAGTTCCTCGGCCGACTTGAGAGTTGCCTCTGCATCATCCCAGACTGCTACGCTGAGAATATCGAACTGGTCACCATGGTACTTCTCATAGACCTGCTTCAGATTAGGAACTTCAGCCTTGCATGGAGCGCACCAGCTCGCCCAGAAATCTACAAGGACATACTTGCCCTTGCCGACATAATCTGAGAACTTCTGGATATTCCCATGGTAATTCACCTCGAAATCGGTGAACATCTTTCCTTCTGCCGTCGCAGAGGATGCGTTGAGGCTGGAAAGGAGTGCTGACACGAACTCGGTTTCCTGAAGGTCAGGACTGAGGGTCTCGATGATCTCAAGCAGTTCTGAAGACTCAAGACCATTATATATGTTGCTCAGAGCGACAAGTCCCACAGCATTGTCCCTGTTGGACTTAATGGCCTTCTTGGAGATGTCCAGCAGCTTGATGCTCACTTTTTCATAAAGATCTCCCATCTTGGCAGACTTTTCAACATCGCTCTCAGTCTCCACGTCGATCTTGTGGGCAGCGTCAACATATTCCTTCTGGAGCGCATTCACTGCCTTGTTGAACTTTGAATACGCAGCAGCGATACCCTTCGCAGAAGACTCGGCGACCGGCTGCTCCTCACGGAGATCGATGGAAATCTCAGACCCGTCGGAAACGAAGCTGACTGAACTGGTATAGTAAACCACACTTGAGACATCCAGCGTCTCCACCGGAAGCTCCAGGACAGCGACTCCGCCCTGAGGATAGACGACAGTGTCAACATCGGCACAGATGACACGGATGTGGTCTGAATCACCTTCTGTATAGCATGTCAGGCGTGTCCTGTCAGAAGTCTGGGAACATGCTGCCAAAGCAAACGCTGCAGCAAGTATTGAGATAACTCTGAATTTCATTTATTCCAGTTTTGAAAAAAGGCCTGCTGCGGTTACCCGAAGCAGGCCGTATTATTGTTTGTCGCGAAGTATTACTCAGCCTTCTCGCCTGCATTTCTGCGGCCACGGCCACCACGACGACCGTTACGGTCACCGCCACGTCCGTTGTGGCCACCCTGCTGTGGCTGTGCTGCTGAAGCAGCGATGCCAGCGTTAGGTGAAAGATCCTTCTTTCCGTAAACTTCACCGTTGCAGATCCATACCTTGATACCGAGGCAACCTACCTTGGTGTTAGCTACTGCGAGAGCGTAGTCGATATCAGCACGGAATGTGTGGAGAGGTGTACGACCTTCCTTGAACATTTCTGAGCGAGCCATTTCAGCACCGCCTACACGGCCGCTGATCTGAACCTTGATACCTTCTGCACCAACTCTCATAGCTGTAGCGACAGCCATCTTGATTGCTCTTCTGTAAGATACACGACCCTCGATCTGACGAGCGATAGAGTCAGCTACGATGCGAGCGTCAACCTCAGGCTTTCTTACCTCGTAGATGTTGATCTGAACATCCTTCTTGGTAACCTTCTTGAGCTCGTCCTTGAGCTTGTCTACTTCCTGTCCACCCTTACCGATGATGACACCTGGTCTTGCAGCCTGGATTGTCACGGTGATGAGCTTAAGGGTTCTCTCGATCACAATCTTAGAGATGCTTGCCTTTGAAAGGCGAGCCTCGAGATACTGACGGATCTTGTAGTCCTCAGCGATCTTCTCTGCGTAGTTACCACCACACCAGTTAGAGTCCCAACCACGGGTGATACCGATTCTGTTGCTGATTGGATTTGTTTTCTGTCCCATAATTATGCCTCCACTGTTGGTTTCTTAACGTCAAGAATAACGGTTACATGGTTTGAACGCTTGCGGATACGGCCGGCTCTACCCTGAGGGCAAGGACGGATTCTCTTAAGTGTACGACCCTCATCAACCATGATGGTCTTTACATATACGTTACCGTTATCAAGCTCTTTGCTGCTGTCAGGATTCTTTGCCTCCCAGTTAGCGATTGCGCTGCGGAGAAGCTTCTCAAGACGGATTGAAGGTGCCTTCTTTGAGAATTTAAGAAGATCGAGTGCGCGGTTAACTTCCACACCTCTTACTGTATCTGCAACAAGACGCATCTTGCGTGGAGATGTAGGAACGTCATTCAGCTTAGCAATAGCTGTGGCCTTCTTAGCCTCCTTGAGGCTCTCTGCCATAAGTTTCTTACGCTTTCCCATAATTATCTCTTATTGTTACCTGAATGACCTCTAAATGTACGTGTAGGGGCGAATTCGCCGAGTTTGTGACCTACCATGTTCTCAGTTACGTATACCGGAATGAACTTGTTTCCGTTATGAACTGCGATCGTGTGGCCTACGAAGTCAGGAGAGATCATGCTTGCGCGTGACCATGTCTTGACTACTTCCTTCTTCTTGCTACCATCATTCATAGCAAGAATTCTTTTCTCCAGAGCTTCCTGGATATATGGACCTTTTCTTAATGAACGACTCATAATCTCTAAAGTTTTATTCCGTTATTTCTTTCTTCTTTCAATGATGAACTTATTTGAAGTTGCCTTAGGATTACGTGTCTTGTATCCCTTTGCAGGAAGTCCCTTACGTGAACGTGGGTGACCACCGGAAGCACGACCTTCACCACCACCCATAGGGTGATCTACCGGGTTCATTACAACACCACGGTTGTGAGGGCGACGACCGAGCCAGCGGCTACGACCTGCCTTACCTGACGACTCAAGATTGTGTTCAGGATTTGAAACTGTACCAACTGTAGCGCGGCAAGCAACGAGTACCATTCTTGTCTCACCTGAAGGGAGACGAAGGATAGCGTAGTTGCCCTCACGTGCTGCGAGCTGTGCGAATGTACCTGCTGAACGTGCCATTGCAGCACCCTGACCAGGACGGAGCTCGATGTTGTGTACGAGAGTACCTACTGGAATATCACTGAGAGGAAGAGCGTTACCGAGCTCAGGAGCAACACCTGCGCCTGAAGCGATCACCTGGCCGACCTTGAGGCCGTTAGGTGCGATGATATATCTCTTCTCGCCGTCTTCATATTCTACGAGTGCGATACGTGCGCTACGGTTTGGATCGTACTCGATTGTCAATACCTTTGCAGAGCAAGTATCCTTATCACGAAGGAAGTCGATGATACGGTACATTCTCTTGTGGCCACCACCGATGTAACGTACGGTCATCTGACCGGTGTTGTTACGACCGCCGGAGCTCTTAAGAGGCTCAAGCAATGCCTTATGAGGCTTCTTGCAGGTGATTTCGTCGAAAGAGCTGATCACCTTATTTCTCTGACCAGGGGTAACTGGTTTGAACTTTCTTACTGCCATTGCCTAATTCCTCCTTAAATGTTACTGTAGAAATCGATCTTGTCCTCGCCTGCGAGGGTAACGTATGCCTTCTTGAAGTGGTTCATACGACCCTTGAGCATGCCAGCCTTGGTATAGCGTGCCTTTCTCTTTCCGTGATAGTTGAGTGTGTTGACATCAGCAACTGTCACATTGTACATCTGCTCTACCGCAGCCTTGATCTGAAGCTTGTTTGCATCGCGATCAACGATGAAACCGTAACGGTTCAACTTTTCGCCCTGATCCGTCAGCTTCTCTGTTACTATTGGCTTAATTAAAATTCCCATCTCTCAAACTGATTAGCGGTTAACTCTTGAGGCAAGGATGTCCTGTACACCGTCAACGAGAACCATTGAGTATGAGTTCATGATAGCATATGTGCTGATCTCGTCAACTGTGATGACCTTTACCTCTGGGAGGTTACGTGATGAAAGGTAAATGTTTGTAGAGTTCTCAGGAAGGACGAAGAGTACCTTTCTGTCACCAGCCTTGAGAGCGCTGAGAATATTCATGAACTCCTTAGTCTTAGGAGCCTCCATTGAGAATGGCTCTACGACTGTGATAGCGTTTGCCTGTGCCTTGTAAGAAAGTGCAGAAACGCGTGCAAGTGATTTAACCTTCTTGTTAAGCTTTGTCCTGTAGTCACGTGGCTTTGGACCGTGGATGTTACCACCACCTACGAAGATACCTGACTTGAGTGAACCATGACGTGCGCCGCCGCCACCTTTCTGACGACCGAGCTTCTTGGTGCTGTAAGCAACTTCGCTTCTGTCCTTAGTCTTTGCTGTGCCCTGACGCTGGTTTGCGAGGTACTGGACTACGTCGAGATAGATTGCATGGTCATTTGGCTGTACGCCGAATACCTGCTCGTCGAGAACAACGGTCTTTCCAGACTCTGTTCCGTCAATTTTCAATACTTTCAATTCCATAATCCTTATGCCTCCAAAATAACGTAAGAACCCTTAGCTCCTGGTACAGAGCCCTTTACTACTACGAGATTGTTCTCAGGGATAACCTTGATGACAGCGAGGTTAGCAACCTTCACTCTCTCATTACCCATGTGACCTGCCATGCGCATTCCTGGGAATACACGTGAAGGCCATGATGATGCACCCATTGAACCAGGGTGACGGAGACGGTTGTGCTGACCATGGGTCTGACCACCTACTCCCTGGAAGTGGTGACGGTGCACAACTCCCTGGAATCCCTTACCCTTAGAGGTACCGACAACATTCACGAATGCGCCCTCTGAAATCACATCAGCGAGTGCAACGGTGTCGCCTAACTTAAGCTCTCCTGCGAAGTCTGCTGGGAATTCAACGAGCTTGCGCTTAGGAGTGGTTCCTGCCTTTTCAAAATGCCCCATGAGCGGAGCGCTGGCATGTTTCTCTGTCATTTCGTCATAGGCAAGCTGTACAGCGGCATAACCATCTTTCTCTACTGTACGAACCTGCGTAACAACACATGGACCAGCCTCAATAACGGTGCATGGAATGTTCTTTCCATCAGCACCGAAAACGGATGTCATTCCGATTTTCTTTCCAATTAATCCAGGCATTGGTTTGGTTAATTAATTGTTAATTAATAAATTAAATAGTTCCGCCTATAATTTGCGGACTGCAAAGGTACTAATAATCTGTCAATTAACAAGCAGTTTTCAACAATTTTTTCCACAAGAAGTGCTTCTGACCGCGCTGATATACATATTTTTATTAAATTTGTAGACTGTTAAAACGGAGGTACCATGGTCCTGGCTCTTTTCGGCTTCCTAAGCCTGTCCTCGATGGACGTTCTGGACATATTGCTCGTAGGTGCGATAATCTTTCTGATGTTCAGATGGATCCGCGCCACCCCGGCAATGAACATCTTCCTGGCGGTGTTCGCGATCTACCTGCTCATGCTCGTGGTGGACGCCCTGCACATGAAGATGATGAGCCGCCTGGTCAGCATTCTCGTGGATGTCGGAGTCATCGCGATGATCGTCATATTCCAGCCTGAGATCCGCCACTTCCTGATGAAGATGGGATCGAACACCAGAGGACTGAGGATCATCAGCAAGCTTTTCGGCAACAAGGAAGGCGATATGAACAACAGCTCCGTCAACGAGATCTGCGAGGCCTGCAGAAGGATGTCGGCCGACAAGACCGGTGCGCTGATCGTGATTCCTCACAGCATCAACATACAGAGCATCATCGAGACCGGAGACATGATCGACGCGAAGATCAGCCGACGCCTCATCATGAACCTGTTCTTCAAGAACTCGCCTCTTCACGACGGAGCGGTGATAATGAGCGGGGACAGGATAGTCGCGGCGAGATGTACCCTCCCTATAACCGAAAGGCAGGACATCCCGGCCAACTACGGAATGAGGCACAGGGCTGCGATCGGGATGACCGAGAACTCGGACGCCGACGTGATAGTGGTATCTGAAGAGACCGGACACGTCTCGTTCGTCAAGTCAGGAGAGATCTCGACGATACATAACATAAATGAACTCAAGCTGCTCCTCGGACAGTCGATGACCGGGCTCGGAAGCACTATCTAGAAGGGCAGCACAGCATAGAATCAGGATTTGGAAGTGACAAGCGAAGGAAGGGACATAAGACTTGAGGCCAAGCTCGGCTTCGACAGGGTCAGGAAATCAGTTTCTGACCGCTGCAGCACCGAGTATGCGGTGGCCAAGGTAGAGCAGGAAGAGTTTTCAAGGGACGCCAGGGAGATCAGACGCAGGCTGCAGCTCACAGACGAGATGAGGCTGATCGTCATGTTCGAGGACGGCTTCCCTACAAACGGCTACATCGACTGCGTCCAGTTCCTCAAGGTACTCCAGAACGACGGAGCCAACATCGACCTGCTTTCGCTCGGAAAGCTCAGGACGATGCTCCAGACCCTCACCAAGATCACCAATTTCTTCGGAGGCATCAGGGACGGAGTCTATCCCAACCTCAAGAGAATGACTTCCAGGATCGCCGTCTTCCCTGAGGTGAGCCGCAGGATAGACAGCATACTCGACAGGCACGGAAACGTCAAGGACACAGCGTCCGACGCCCTCTATGATATAAGGAAAAGCCTCAAGGACAAGGAAAGCTCAGTCTCAAAGGTCGCCAACTCGATACTCAGGAAGGCTCAGCAGGAAGGCCTCGTGGACAGCGACGCCAGCATATCGATGCGCGACGGCAAGCTCCTCATCCCGGTCAATTCCTCAAAGAAGAGAAGCTTCAGCGGCTTCGTCTATGACGAGTCGGCCAGCGGAAAGACGACCTTCATCCAGCCGATGGAGGTGATCGCCCTCGAGAACGAGATCAGCGAGCTCCACTTCGCGGAGCAGCGCGAGATATTCAGGATACTCTCCGAGTTCAGCGACTTCCTCAGGCCATACGTACCGGAGCTTCTGGACGGCGCGGTCTGCATAGGCGAGCTGGACTTCTTCATGGCAAAGGCGAACGTCGCCCTCGACTACATCGCCGGAATGCCTGTCATCTCGGAAAGCGGAGAGATGGACCTGCGCAAGGCCCGCCACCCGCTGCTCGAGAAAGCCCTCCGCAGCGAAGGCAAGCAGATCGTCCCTCAGACCGTCACCCTCACACCTGCGAAGCACATCCTCCTCATCTCAGGCCCTAACGCCGGAGGAAAGTCAGTCTGCCTCAAGACGGTCGGACTGCTCCAGTACATGTTCCAGTGGGGAATGCTCATCCCGACTTCCGAAAGCTCGGAGATGGTCGTCTTCGACAGGATCATGGTAGATATCGGCGACGGACAGAGCATTGACAACGACCTCAGTACCTACAGCTCCTTCCTCGAGCAGATGAAGGACATGCTCGGCAAGGCGGACGAGAAGACACTCGTGCTGATCGACGAGTTCGGTTCCGGAACCGAGCCTGCCGCAGGCGGAGCGATCGCCGAGTCGATCCTCGCCGAACTTGACAAGAGAGGAACATACGGTGTCATCACCACCCATTATACCAACCTCAAGCTCTACGCGACCTCGAACGACTGCGGAGTGATCAACGGCGCCATGCAGTTCGACGCAGTCAACATCGCGCCGCTCTTCAAGCTCGAGATCGGCATGCCGGGCAACTCGTTCGCATTCGAGCTCGCCAGGAAGATGGGACTTCCTGAGTCGATCGTCAAGGACGCCGAGAGCCGTGCAGGCGAGGAATACGTCGGAATCGAGAGGAACCTCCGCAAGATCGCCCGCAACCGCAGGGCCCTCGACGAGAAGCTCCAGAAGATACGCAAGACCGACCAGACCCTCGAGAACATCACCGACAAGTACCAGAAGGAGCTCCAGAACATCAAGCAGATGAAGAAGGACATCCTCGACGAGGCCCACAAGGAAGCCGAGGAGATCGTCAAGGGAGCCAACAAGCAGGTCGAGAACACCATCCGCACCATCAAGGAATCCCAGGCCGAGAAGGAAAAGACCATGGAAGCCCGCAAGGAGCTCCAGAACTTCGTCAGCGTCCTGGCACTCCGCAAGACGCAGGACAAGAAGGACAAGGACGCCCACCTCGAAGAGCGTCTCCGCAGGCTCGAGGAGCGCAAGGCCCGTCAGCAGGCCCGCAAACAGCAGAGGATGGACGAGAAGCAGAAGGCCGAGGCCGAGCGACTGGCCGAGGAGGCACGACGCGAGAGCGAGTTCCGCAACGGAAAGCTCGAGGTCGGCGAGAAAGTGCGCATAAAGGACAACGGAATGGTCGGCGAGGTCTCCAAGGTATCGAACAAGGCCGTCACAGTCATCATCGGCTCGATCACCAGCAAGATGCCGCTCGACAGGGTTGAGAGGATCACCTCGAACGAGTTCAAGAGCGCAGTCAGGACCGTCAGGAACAACGCCCCGACAACGACCGTCCAGGACAGCTCGATGATGGAGCGCAAGCTCAACTTCAAGACCGAGCTCGACATCAGAGGCGCGAGAGTGAGCGAGGCCCTCGAGACAGTCATGAAGTACGTCGACGACGCGATCATGCTCAACGTCCCTTCGGTACGCATCATCCATGGCAAGGGCACAGGCGCCCTGCGCGAGGAGATCCAGAAGTTCGTGAGGACGACCCCTGGCGTCGCATCGGTGAAGGACGAGCACATCCAGTTCGGCGGAACCGGCGTCACCATCGTGACATTCGAATAACAGGGCACCGGCGTCGGAGCCGGTACCATGGACATGATACAACAATATGAACAGGCAGATCGGAAGGATAGGAGAGGAGGCAGTGTGTGCATATCTGCAGGAGCGCGGCCATTCAATTCTGGAGAGGAACTGGAGGACAGGGCATCTCGAGGTCGACATCATTTCACTTTACAAGGACGGAATCCATTTCACGGAGGTCAAGACCCGTGTGGCCCCGCTGTCGGCGGACCCGATGGAGAACATCAGCCCTGCCAAGCAGCGCAACATCTCCAGGGCGGCGGTCAGGTATATGTCGCAGCTGAGGAAGACGCCGGGGCAGGGTACCATGGTCCAGGACGCAGAGATCTCTCTGGACGTCGCAAGCGTAGTCCTGGACGGAGGAAAGACCACGATCGAGTATATGGCAGGGGCCTACGTGCCCATGCACGTGTAGATTTGCATATTAATAATAATTAGTATCTTTGCTATCCAATACAGAACGTACTAATACCTAAAATAATAAAGTATCATGAAATCGTTTTCTGATTTTTGGAAGAAGGAAGACTGGCAGGCAGTATGGCTCGGAGGTATCGTGATCCTCATCGCATGCATCGCTGTCCTCACAAAGGCTTTCGACTTCTCTGCCCTCAAGTTCAGCACATGGGGATTCGGTGAGTCTGATACCGCTACCCTTGCCGCTCTTGGCAAGCAGTTCGCTGCAGGTGCCTTCTGGGTAAAGACCCTCGTCACAGTAGCTGTGACAGGTGTTCTCTTCACACTCGGTGTGAAACTTCAGGGAGGCAGCGTGAAGGAATATGTCCCAGCATTCCTCGGCCTCTTCGCCCTTGCATTCATCGTCCGCCTCGTCAGCGCCGAGTTCACACTCAACCGCTACCTCGAGTGGGCATTCTGGGCACTCATCATCGGTCTCCTCATCTCTAATACAGTAGGAGTTCCGAAGTGGCTCAAGCCAGCGATCAAGACTGAGTTCTACATCAAGACCGGTCTCGTGATCATGGGTTTCTCAGTCCTCTTCTCCAACATCGCCAAGTTCGGTCTCTACGGTCTCGGTATCGCATGGATCGTGACTCCAGTGGTCATCATCTTCATGTGGTGGCTCGGAACAAAGGTGTTCAAGATGGACAACAAGCCGCTGGTCATCACTCTTGCCGCTGCTACCAGCGTCTGCGGTACATCTGCAGCCATCGCTACCGGCGCAGCTTCAAACTGCAAGAAGACTGACCTCACGATGGCAGTTTCAATCTCTATCATCTTCACAGTCCTCATGATGGTCTTCGAGCCAATGATCGTGAAGGCTACAGGCATGAGCCCTATCATGGGCGGTTCGCTCATCGGTGGTACGGTCGACTCTACAGGTGCTGTCGCAGTCGCTGGTTCAACCCTCGGCGGCGAGGCTGAAAAGGCTGCAGTGCTCGTAAAGATGATCCAGAACATCCTCATCGGCTTCATCGCATTCTTCGTAGCTGTATTCTTCGCTACACGCGTCGACAAGACAGGTGAGAAGAAGGTAGGCGCAAGCGAGATCTGGACAAGATTCCCTAAGTTCATCATCGGTTTCTTCGTGGCATCCCTCATCGCTTCATTCATCATCCAGCCTCTCGCTGGTGCTGACCAGGTAAGCGCTATCAACAAGGTGCTCGACCAGTACAAGAACTGGGCATTCGTACTTGCATTCACCAGCATCGGTCTCGACACCAACTTCAAGGAGATCGCAAAGCAGATGCAGGGTGGCAAGGTGCTCTGGCTCTACCTCATCGGCCAGATCTTCAACATTGCACTCACATTCTTCGCAGTATGGTTCCTCCTTTCAGGAGCAATCTTCCCAATCCCTACACTCAACTAAGTATAGGAACTGCGGAAGCCTGAATTCAATATTGGACCATGGCTAAAAGCAAGAAAGAGATAATCTTCAGAGTGGTGACGATCCTTACGGTCGTCGCCATTTTGATTTGTGCCGGCTATATCATGGCCCACCGCATGGGCCTCAACCCCGACTACGACTTCGGTGCCGGTGCCTACTACTACGCCGACATCCCCCAGTTCGAACGCTTCACCCCGACCGAGGCCTACAAGAGCTCGATACCATATTGGGTCCATGTCGTCCTGTTCCTGGCCTGGGGCTGGCTGATGTACCGCCTCTGGTGCTGGATTGACAAGTCAGGTAAATAATTAAAGCAGAGCTAAATCGCTCTGCTTTAATTATTTACAAATTAACTTTCGGCTAAATTACCGAAAGTTAATTTGTAAAACACTGTATATCAATCAGTTGTCTTAAACCAACCAATCAATCTATCGCGGAAGTACGTGGATATTGAGCTTCGAATAGGCCTGCTCAGCCTTCTGAAGGGCGTCCTCGATCGAGATGCCGGTGGCGAGGATGACACCGAAGCGGCGATGGCCGACAACCTCCGGCTTTGCGAAGAGACGGATCTGTACGCCTTCCTCTGAAAGAGCCTCCTCGAGACCTGAGAATTCAACCTTGTCAGAATCGCCGTCGATGACGATTGCCTTTGAAGCGCTAGGACCGTAGAACTTGACGCCTGGGATAGGGAGACCAAGGATTGCGCGTGCATGGAGCGCGAACTCAGAGAGATCCTGAGAAATCATGGTGACCATACCTGTATCATGAGGACGTGGAGAGACCTCGCTGAAGATGACTTCGTCACCCTTGACGAACATCTCGACACCGAAGATTCCGTAGCCACCGAGAGCACCTGTGACCTTACGCGCGATTTCCTCTGCCTGGGCGAGAGCGGCTGGGCTCATAGGCTGAGGCTGCCATGATTCGCGGTAGTCACCGTCGACCTGGCGATGTCCTACAGGAGCGAGGCAGGTTGTGCCGGCACTGTGACGGACGGTAAGGAGTGTGATCTCATAGTCAAACTTCACGAAGCCCTCGACAATGACGCGGCCTGCACCGGCGCGGCCACCTTCCTGGGCGATATGCCATGAGTTCATGATGTCGTCCTCTGACTTCACGACGCTCTGGCCGTGGCCAGACGAGCTCATGATAGGCTTCACGACGCATGGTATGCCTACTTCAGCGATCGCAGCCTTGAAATCCTCAAGGGTGTCTGCGAACTTATATGTCGCAGTCGGAAGGCCGAGCTCCTCTGCAGCCAGACGGCGGATGCCTTCTCTGTTCATGGTAAGAAGTGCGGCGTTCGCAGTAGGGATTACATTGTAGCCTTCCTTCTCAAGCTCTACGAGAGTAGGAGTAGCGATAGCCTCGACCTCGGGGATGATGAAGTCCGGCTGTTCCTTTTCGATGATCTCGCGGAGGGCTGCTCCGTCAAGCATGTTCACCACATAGCTGCGGTGAGCCACCTGCATCGCAGGGGCGTTAGGGTAACGGTCGAGAGCGATTGTCTCGACACCATAGCGCTGAAGCTCGAGTACTACTTCCTTGCCAAGTTCACCTGAACCGCAGAGAAGAGCCTTCTTCGCAGTTGCAGTAAGAGCTGATCCAATTGTAAGCATATAAATATCGTTGTTGAAGTAAAAATTCTCTTTTGACAGAGTACAAATCTACTCAAAAAAAA
>JAKSJP010000023.1 GCA_024398105.1 Bacteroidales bacterium
GTATACGTAAGTAATTGAAAATTATATAATTGTTAAAATTTTAACGAATCATTGACAATGGTTATCAGTCCAATTCCAACAACTGAATTCTAATCTGAAATGCAACGCTCGGAGGTGGCAAAGAATATGAAAGTATATATTTGCTTTCATGACAAGAATGACATGCTAAACGAGCAGAACTCCGGAATAAGGACGACCTTTCCCCAAATCCCTGGGAGTCTGGTTGCGGAGATCTGTCCGTTGGTGTTATGTATTTTGACCTGGTCAAAATGGGTTTCGCTCTTTGCCATACATAATAAAAGTGCGTATCTTTGTCGGTACTAAACAAGAAAGAACATGTTTGACATTCTCGCAATACACTGGAACGCCGATCCGATCCTCGTGCATCTCGGCAATTTCGGAATCAGATGGTACTCGCTGCTCTTCATCAGCGGTTTCATCCTCGGATGGTACATCTTCCAGTGGTTCTTCCGTCGCGAAGGAATCAAGGAGACCCTCCTTGACCCGCTTCTCTACACACTCCTGATCGGAACGATCGTAGGAGCGCGTCTGGGACACTGCCTCTTCTACCAGCCGGACTACTACCTTGCCAGCTGGACGGGCTTCAAGGAAATATTCATGCCATGGAAAGGCGGACTTGCCAGCCATGGCGGAGCGATAGCGCTGATCATAGCAATGATATGGTTCGCGCGCACGTACGGAAAGAAGAACGGTTTCGATTTCGTGTGGCTGATGGACCATCTTGCCATTGCGGTGGCTTTCGCGGCATTCTTCATCCGAATGGGCAACCTCTTCAACTCGGAGATCTACGGAGCAGTCACTGACCTCCCTTGGGGATTCATCTACGAGAGGAACATCAACCCCAACGACCTCTCGGACCCGGAGAGGCTCCCACACCATCCGACACAGCTCTACGAAGCCTTCTCATACCTGATCCTCGGTTTCATCCTGATCGCGGTCTACAAGTTCAGGCTTGACAAGTGCTTCAGGGGATTCTTCATCGGAACCTTCCTGATCGGCTGCTTCGGAATGCGCTTCCTCATCGAGTTCGTCAAGAACGACCAGGTCGCTTTCGAGCAGAATATGACATTGAACATGGGACAGCTCCTCAGCATTCCGTTCGTGCTTCTCGGAATCGGATTCCTCGTCTATGCGTACACGAAAAAGATACCTGCATCGGCTCTCAGAAAGTAAGAAAAGTTCTTGATTCACAGGGGACGGAATGAGAATCCTCTCATAAGGTAAAAAAGAAACTCGGAAATTTTAAAAGTTTCCGAGTTTATCGTTTTATATGTTGCAGCTATGCTAGAGTGGCAATATATTTGCAGCCTTTATCTGACCAACCATGGACATGAAAGAGAAAATATTGGAAGTCTCGAGGGCCCTCTTCGTCAAGAGGGGTGTCCGCGACGTGAACGTAGATGAGATATGCCGCGGCCTCGGCATATCGAAGAAGACGTTCTACCAATACTATGACAGCAAGGAAGACCTTGTCGGTATCATGGTGGATGACCATCTCCACCGTATGATGGAGGATTTCATGGCAGACATCGCCGGCTGCTCTACGGTCGGCATCCTGTCAAAGGCCTTCAGCCATACGCCAAAGGTCAACATCATGCTGGACAAGAAGATCGCAGAGGATATGGACAGATACTACCACGATGTCTTCGTCTCCCATATGAAGAAGTCCGCAAAGCTCTTCAAGGAAACGATGGCGGGGTATATGGCCCGAGGCATCGAGGAAGGAGTGTTCCGCAAGGACCTGGACATACAGGCGACCATGGTCAACTTCATCCTTCTGCACAGGGAGGTGGTGAGGTACATCAGCGGCGACTGTATCTGCGAGGGACGCAAGGTGTCTGCCAAGGCTCTCGTTGCTTCCATGGCGGATATGGTCAGGCATACCATCCTCAGCGAGAAAGGCTGGGAGGAATATGACAACTATGAAAAATCAGTAGAATAAGAAAAACAAACGGATTCAGTTATGAAGATCAGACACAAATTGCTCGCGGTGGCAGCTACGGTGCTGCTCATTCCGGTCGGAGCATCTGCACAGTATGTCTCAGGCGTGCCTCAGAGCACTGAGACAGCTACGGTGCTTACCCTCGAGGATGCGCTCCGCATCGCTCTGAGCGAGAACATCGCAGTAAAGGTAGCAGACCAGGAAATCAAGAGAGCGGAATACGCAAAGAAGGGAACATATGCATCCCTCTTCCCTCAGATCGACGCTTCAGGTGCCTTCCAGAGGACCATCAAGAAGCAGGTCATGTATATGGATTTTGACATGGGCGCATTCGGCGGCGGTGCCGGCGCAGGCTCGGGCGAGGATGTCGAGCTCCCTGACGGAGTAGAGCTTCCGGACGGCTTCGAGATGCCTGGAAAGGATGACTCAGGATCTTCGTCAAAGAACAACGGCGGATTCGAGGTCGGTAGATGGAACACCTTCAACGGTGGCGTCTCTGCTTCAATGCCTCTTATCAATGCGCAGCTCTGGAAGAGCATAGATATCTCAGGTGACGCTGTCGAGCTTGCAGTGGAGCAGGCACGTTCTTCACGCCTTGACATGGTCACCCAGGTGAAGCAGGCATTCTACGGCGTGCTTCTCGCAAAGGAGGCGTTCAATGTGTACAAGTCGGTATATGAGAACGCAGTGGACAACTTCGGACAGATCGAGAAGAGATACAAGGTAGCGAAGGCATCGGAGCTTGAGTATACAAGGGCGAAGTCGAACGTGGCAAGCGCCATCCCTAACGTCTACAGCTCAGAGAGCCAGGTCATCCTTGCCCTGTGGCAGCTGAAGGCGGTCATGGGAGTGGACCTTGACATGGACATCGACGTGGCAGGCAAGCTTGCCGACTATGCGGACACCATGCTCCGTGACATCAATGAGGCAGGCCAGGCCGACCTTTCCGGCAACACATCTCTCCGCCAGCTCGCAATCCAGGCTGAGCAGATCGCCAAGACCGTCCAGCTCCAGAAGTATGCGACACTGCCTTCACTCGCAGTGGCATTCTCATACAGCATGAACGCCATGACCAATGACTTCAAGTTCTCCGAGTACAGATGGACCCCTTACTCATACGTCGGTCTCCAGCTCAGCATTCCTATCTTCGCAGGAGGCCGCCGTTACAACGCCATCCGCCAGGCCCAGGTCCAGCAGAAGGAGCTCGACCTCCAGAAGATCAATGCCGAGAGACAGCTCCAGATCGCCGTACGCCAGTATGTAACGACCATGGAGACCTCTATGAAGAGCTATGCGTCAGCTCTCGAGGCTGTAGATCTCGCCCAGAAGGCCTATGACATCTCCGCGAAGTCATATGCAGTCGGCAAGAGCACTGTCACTGACCTCAACGACTCTCAGCTCATGCTCACCCAGGCAGAGCTCGGCAAGTCCCAGGCCATCTACAACTATGTGGTAGCAAAGTCAAACCTCGAGAAGACCATCGGTCACGACTTCCTCGACGATGAGGGTAATGTAGACCTCGGCCTCTAAGAATAATTCCTAACGATAATAAAACAGAAAGATATATGAAAAAGTCAATCAGAACAGTGCTTTTCCTCTCTGTGGCTCTCGTGGCTGCAGGATGTAACAGCGGTAAGTCAGCCAAGACTGCACCTGCTGCAGAGGATCTCCAGGGTGGTGAGAAGGTAGTCCTCATCAACACCGCGCAGGCACAGACAATGGAAATCATCCATTCAGAAGTATATTCTGCGACCGTGCAGGCCAACGCAGTCAACAACATTGCACCTCAGACCGGCGGCAGGATCCAGAAGCTCAACGTGGAGGTAGGCGACTTCGTGTCAAAGGGTCAGGTACTCGCAGAGATGGACAGACTTCAGCTCGACCAGGCAAAGCTCAAGCTCACAAATGACTCGACAGAGCTCAGCCGTGTAAGGCAGCTCCTCGCAGAGGGTGCTGTCGCACAGGCAGACTTCGAGACTCTCGAGATGGCCTACAAGGTCAGCAAGTCGACCTACAACAACCTTCTTGAGAACACAATCCTCCGTTCACCTATCTCTGGCGTGGTGACTGCACGTAACTATGACAAGGGCGACATGTTCGGCATGACAATGCCTCTCTATGTAGTCCAGGAGATCACACCTGTCAAGATCCTTGTAGGCATCTCTGAGAGCGACTATACCAAGGTGAAGAAGGGCGACGTGGTGAAGATCACCGCTGACGCAATTCCTGGAAGAGAGTTCCAGGGCCGCGTGAACAGGATCTATCCTGTAATGGACGCAGCTTCCCACACATTCACTGCAGAGGTGCTCGTAGGCAACTCGGACAGGGCTCTTCGTCCTGGCATGTACGTGAAGGTAGAGGTCACCTTCGGTGTGAGCGACAGCGTAGTCGTTCCTGACGAGGCAGTAGTGAAGCAGCAGGGCTCAGGCCAGAGGGCTGTGTTCGTGGTGAACGGCGAGACCGTCACAAGCCGCATCGTGAAGATCGGCAAGCACTTCGGCACCACCTACGAGATCGTCGAGGGCCTTTCAGAGGGCGAGACTGTGGCTACAAAGGGTAGCAACAGCCTCCGTAGCGGAAGCAAGATCAAGATTGCTGAATAATTTTAGAAAAGGTTTATTATGAGCATATATAGAAGTGCGGTGAAGAATCCCGTGACGACGGCCCTGGTTTTCCTGGCCTTCGCTATCTTCGGACTCTTCTCGCTCGCAAAGACAGCGATCGCGCTGTTCCCTGACTTCGACGCCAACGTCGTGATGGTGATGTCATATTACCAGGGAGCCAGTGCATCGGATATCGAGAACAACCTGACGAAGGTTCTCGAGAACTCCCTCAACAGTGTGGAGAACCTCAAGAACCTCACATCCCGCTCAAGGGAGAACATCTCAATCTGTATCCTTGAGTTCGAGTACGGAACGGACATCGACGACGCGTCGAACGATATCCGTGACAAGCTGGACATGGTCAGCCAGACCTTGCCGGACGGAGCTTCCACTCCGTTCCTCTTCAAGTTCAGTGCTGACGACATGCCTATCATGATGCTCTCAGCTACCGCAAGCGAGAGCCTCCCGGGACTTGACAAGATCCTTGATGACAAGCTCACCACGCCTCTCGGCCGTGTGAACGGCGTAGGTACGGTGTCTGTCAGCGGTGCGCCTAAGCGTGAGATCCAGGTATACTGCGACCCTAGCAAGCTCCAGGCCTATGGTCTTACAGTCCAGACCATCTCGCAGATCATCGCTGCTGAGAACAGGAACATCCCTTCAGGTACCATAGACATAGGTACCGAGTCATATACTCTCCGTGTCGAGAAGGAATTCAAGAGCCCTGACGAGCTTCTCAACATCGTAGTAGGCGCTTCAGGCGGCAAGCTTGTCTATCTCAAGGACGTCGCAACCGTATACGACGGTCTCGAGGAGAAGTCCCAGGAGTCGTATACCAACGGCGAGCGTTCTGCCATGATCGCGATCCAGAAGCAGACCGGCTCGAACACCGTGAATGTGATCAAGGACGTCAAGAAGAAGCTTGCAGAGATCCAGCAGGAACTTCCTTCGGACATTGAGATCACCACCATCGTCGACTCATCTGATTCGATCTACAATACCATCAACTCCCTCAAGGAGACCATCATGATCACCCTTCTCGTGGTCGCTCTCGTGGTGTTCGTCTTCCTTGGAAGATGGAAGGCTACCTTCATCATCATCCTTTCGATCCCTATCGCGCTCCTCGGTTCGCTCGTCTATCTCTTCGCGACGGGCAACACCCTCAACATCATCTCGATGTCAGCGCTCTCCATTGCGATCGGTATGGTCGTCGATGATGCGATCGTGGTCCTCGAGAACGTGTCGACCCACCTCGAAAGGGGTGAGAAGCCGGTCGAGGCCGCTGTCCATGGTACCTCGGAGGTGGGTATCTCCGTAATCGCATCGACCCTCACCATGCTCTGCGTGTTCCTCCCTCTGACCATGGTGTCAGGTATGGCAGGTATCATGTTCAAGCAGCTCGGATGGATCGTCAGCATCATCATGATCATCTCTACCACAGCGGCGCTTACCCTCGTTCCTATGCTCTGTTCGCTGATGCTCAGCAACAAGCCTAAGACCGGCAAGCTCCACAGGATGATCTTCGATCCTGTCGAGGCAGCCCTCGCATGGATCTCTGAGAAGTACTCTGTCGTCATCCGATGGGCAGTGACCCATAGGAAGACCGTGATCTTCGGAGCTTTCGGAATCTTCCTTGGAGTGATCCTCCTCACAGTCCCAGGAATGGAGACGGAGTTCTTCCCTACACAGGATACAGACCGACTCAACATCAACATCGAGCTTCCTGTAGGTACTGAGCAGAGCGTCACCGGAGAGTTCGCCGCGAACATCGCAGAACGTTTCCGTAGAGAGATGCCTGAGATCAAGATCCTCCAGTACCGCTATGGCCAGGCAAGCTCTGACAATGCTTTCGCAAGCATGCAGTCAAACGGCTCATACATCATCTCGATGACAGTCAACATCGGATCCATGGAGGATCGTGAAAGGACCTCTACCGAGATTTCAGACATCATCCGCGCCGACCTCAAGGAGTATCCTGAGGTAAAGAAGGCTACCGTGAGCGAGGGTATGGGCGGCATCGGCGGCGCTTCATCAGTCGCTCTTGAGATCTACGGCTATGACTTCGATGAGACTGACCTCGTCGCAAGAGAGATCCAGGAGAGGATGCAGGCCGACGAGAACTTCACACAGGTCGTGCTCAGCCGTGATGACTACACTCCTGAGTACCAGGTCGACTTCGACCGTGAGAAGCTCGCCCGCAACGGCCTCAACTCTACTGCTGTCGCAACGGCGTTCAGCTCTGCGATGAGCGGTTCAGTCATGTCTCTCTACCGTGAGGAAGGAGAGGAGTACAACATCCGCGTAAGATACGCCAAGGAGTTCCGCCAGAGCGTCGAGGACATCGAGAACATCATCGTATACAATGCGATGGGCCGTCCTGTACGCATCAAGGAGCTCGGTGACATCGTAGAGTCACAGGTCCCTCCTACAATCGAGAGAAAGAACCGTGAGAGATACATCACCGTCACCGGTATCATCGCCGACGGTCACTCGCTCAGCAAGGCAGTGGATGCGACAAAGGCGATCATCAAGGATTCAAACATGCCTAACACCGTTACAGCCGAGATCTCCGGAGACTATGAGGACCAGCAGAAGATGTTCAAGGACCTCGTGCTCCTCATGATTCTCATCGTGATCCTCGTGTACATGGTAATGGCATCCCAGTTCGAGTCGTTCATGAGTCCGTTCGTGATCATGTTCTCCGTACCGTTCGCATTCATCGGAGTGCTCCTCGGCCAGTGGGTTACAGGCACTCATCTCGGTGTCATGGCGATGATCGGTATCATCATCCTCCTGGGTATCGTGGTGAAGAACGGTATCGTGCTCATCGACTATACCATCCTTATGCGTGAGAGAGGAATGAGCGTCGTCGACGCCATGGTGACCGCAGCAAAGAGCCGTCTCCGTCCTATCCTCATGACAACCCTCACCACCGTTCTCGGTATGCTTCCTATGGCACTCGGAACAGGTGAAGGCTCAGAGATGTGGAGATCTCTCGGTGTGACAGTATGCTGGGGTCTTTCCATCTCGACACTCATCACCCTCATCCTCATCCCTTCTGTATATTGCGTGTTCGCGACAAGGCAGGAGAGAAGACAGAACCGTAAAAAAGAACTGGCAAAGTAATGAAAGCAGTATTCATCTCATATAATCAGGCATATAACGAGGAAATCGTAGAGATTCTCGATGCCAACAACCAGAGGGGTTTCACCCGTTGGGAGGACATCCAGGGACGCGGTGGCGTCGACGGTGAGCCTCACTATGGAAACCACGCCTGGCCGACCATGAACCATGCTATCCTCACTTTCGTCCCTGACGAGACCCTCGACAGGCTCATGGCTGACCTCAAGGCCAAGGACGAGGCTTTCAAGGACCTCGGCCTGAGAGCTTTCTCATGGGATATCGTGTCAGCCGTCTAAAGGACTGACCTGAGGTACATATCTTTGAATTCCTGCCATAAATTCATATATTTGTGGCAGGAATTCTAATTTTATAATACTATGGCAAAAGTTGCAACAAACGCTAATTTTTCAGAGATAATAGCTGGTGGCCTTCCAGTCCTCGTGGATTTCTGGGCTACTTGGTGCGGTCCATGCCGCGTGCTTTCACCGACCGTGGACGAAATTGCTGACGAGTACGCAGGCAAGGTCGAGGTCGCAAAGTGCAATGTAGACGATGCTGACGAGATCGCAATGCAGTACAGGATCATGAGCATCCCTACACTCCTTTACTTCAAGGACGGACAGCTCGTTGACAGGACTGTGGGTCTCGTTTCAAAGGAAGACATCGTAGAGAGGCTTTCAAAGCTTATCTAAGTATTTCCCTCACCATGAGACTTTTCAGAACAGTGGCTGCGGTTGCTGCTCTCCTTATCGGATTGAGCGCATCTGCACAGAATATCGGCAGTACAAGGCTTGGTGTGACCGGTGGTTTCACCTCGTCTGACTCCAATGCCGATATCTTCAAGACGAGTTCATACTCACTTTACCATGCCGGAGTGGCATTCCAGTATCCTTTCGCAGCTGGATTCGCCATCCAGCCTGCTGTCGTATACCAGGTCAAGGGATCGACTCTCGACGGCCTCAAGGACAGCTCGCTGAGTGATATCGCGGGCAGCATCTCGAATCTCAGGACCAAGGTCGGATTCGTAGAGATCCCGGTACAGCTTCAGTGGGGTCCGGACCTGCTTGCCTTCCGTCCATATGTGTTCGCTGAGCCTTTCGTAGGCTTCGCTGTCAACACAGCCAACAAGCTGACCGTGGCTTCGGTGACCGCTGAGACCGTCAAGGACTTCGGCGAGGCAGCCATCAAGCGTCTCGAGTACGGCGTAGGATTCGGAGCAGGTATCGAGTTCAGCAGATTCCAGATCTCAGGAAGGTACTATATCAACTTCGGCTCGCTCTACAACGAGTCAGGCGAGATCACTCCAGTCGGAGAGACAATCAAGGCTGCATATAAGAACGGCAGGAATTTCAACGGATTCTCGCTCTCTGCGGCGGTATTCTTCTAGCAGGTAAGATGGGAGCAGCAGAATATCTGGAAAAGGACCTTGCCCAGGTCCGGGAAATCATCCGCAGGTCACTCTCGAGCGACATAGACCTGCTTGACAGGACAAACGAGTCCCTCATCTCCCGTCCGGGGAAGATGATGAGGCCGTCGCTTGCCCTGCTCATGGCAAAGGCGTGTTCGGGAGGTAAGCTTACGGACGACTCCTACTCGTTCGCTGCTGCCGCCGAACTGCTCCACAACGCGACCCTCCTCCATGACGACGTGGCAGACAACAGTCCCAGCCGCCGTGGACGCCCGACAGTCATGTCTCTTCTCGGAGACAGGGCAGCGGTGCTTCTGGGTGATTTCTGGCTCGTCAAGGCGATGGACAGGATACTCGACTCGAAGACCCATGACATAGAGGGAATACGCTGCTTCGCCAAGACTCTGAGCGACCTTGCCGAAGGCGAGATGCTCCAGCTCCAGAAGGCGTCCAGCTGCGACACCGTTGAGGAAGACTACTACAGGATCATCTACAACAAGACAGCTTCGCTCTTCGAGGCTGCGGCCGTCACGGCAGCGCTTTCGGTCGACGCACCGAAGGAATATACGGACGCTGCGAGGGAATATGCCGTCAACCTCGGCATCGCTTTCCAGATCAAGGACGACATCTTCGACTACGACCCTTCTGCCCAGATCGGCAAGCCTGTCGGACATGACCTCCTCGAACAGAAGATCACCCTCCCGCTGCTCGGCGCGCTGGCTAATGCTCCCGGGGAGGAATCCGCAGCGATAAGGTCCATGGTAGCCCGTATCCAGGACAATCCTTCGCTTCGTGAGGAAATCGTCGCATTCGTGGAGAAGTACGATGGAATGGCCTACGCCCAGGAAAGGCTTGACGAGTATGTAGCAAAGGCTGTATCGAGCCTCGATGTGCTTCCGGAGGGGGAGGACAAGGACTATCTGGTCTGGCTTGCCCGCTACTCTGCCGGCAGAAAGATATAAGACAATGGGAAGATTCGCAGACATACCCGGAAACGGTAACGTCAAGAAGGCGCTGGCAGGCATGGTGGACAGCGGCAGGATCCCCCATGCCATACTGATGTATGAGAACGACGGCTGCGGAGCACTGATGCTCGCGCAGACCTTCATGCAGTACGCCAACTGCACCGACCGCCATGACGGCGAGCCGTGCGGAAAGTGCCCGTCATGCAACCAGTTCTCGAAGATGATCTATCCGGATCTCCACTACACATTCCCTATCACGACAGGCACCAAGGTCTCAGGTGAGGCCAAGAACCTTGTCTGCGACATGTTCGCGCCTTATTGGAGGGAACTTGTGCTGGGGAATCCATACTTCCTCGAGAGTGAGCTCTCGTCAGCTCTGGGATTCGAGAAGAAGAGCGGACAGATACTTGTGGCCGAAGGCCATGACATCCTGAAGAAACTCTCGATGTCGGCGGTCTCAGGAGGCTACAGGGCAATAATAATGTACTTGCCGGAGAGCATGAACACCCAGACGGCGAACATGCTTCTCAAGGCTATAGAGGAACCTTCGGAGAACACGGTCTTCATACTGATCACACATTCTCCAGAGTCGGTCCTCCCGACCATCTCTTCCAGGTGTCAGGGCGTCAGGGTGCTCCCTCTCTCCAAGGAAGAGGTCTCTGCCGAGCTTCAGGGCAGGTTCGGCGCAGCGGTCGAAGACGCAGACATGGCTGCGTCCCTCTCAGGTGGCAGCGTGGGCCTCGCCCTGCGCGAACTTTCCGAGAAGGAGGACGTGTCGGTCATGAAGGATCTTCTCCGCGACCTTCTCTACAACCTTGTACGCAAGGACCTGAAGGCGTCTCTCGAGACAGGCGAGGCCATAGCGTCGCTGGAATCAAGAGAAAAACAGAAACTTTTCTGTAACTTTGCTGCAGAGGCACTCAGGAATATCTTCCTTCTGCAGCAGGGTTTGGAAAGCATAGCCGCTGTTTCTGCTTCCGATGCTCCATGGATCAGGGAGATAGCAGGAAGCTGCAGCAAATCATTCAGCCGCAAGGCATTGGACATCTTCAGCAAGGCAAGCATGCTGATCGACAGGAACGTGTCGCAGAAGATGGTCTTCGCCAATGTGGTCGACAGACTTTATATGAGTATCTGATGGAAAACGAAAATATACAATACGACTGCTCGAGAGGCTGCATGGTCTCAAGGAACCAGGACAATGAACTGTCTGTGGCATACCGTCCGGGATGCTGCAAGCTCAAGGATGCGGACTGGCTTGACGGCGTAAGGCAGGAGCAGTTCTCTGACCTTTTCGAGGTGCGTTTCAAGAACACCAGGAAGGGCTTCTACCGCAATGACTCCCAGCAGAGCATCAGGATAGGAGACCTCGTCATCGTCGAGGCGCAGAGTGGCCATGATCTCGGAATCGTGACCCTCGAAGGCCCGATCCTCGCACGGCAGATGGCCAGCAAGGGGGTCGATCCAAAGACTACCGAGTTCAAGAAGATCTACAGGAAGGCCAGGCCTTTCGACATCGAGAACTGGCAGATGGCGATTGCCCGTGAGCAGGATACCATGATCCGTGCCCGTCAGATCGCCGTGGAGCTTGGCCTCGAGATGAAGATCGGCGACGTGGAGTTCCAGGGCGACGGAACCAAGGCTATCTTCTACTATATCGCGGACGGCCGTGTCGACTTCCGTCAGCTGATCAAGGTGTTCGCAGAGGAGTTCCGTATCCGTATCGAGATGAAGCAGATCGGTGCCCGCCAGGAGGCCGGACTGATCGGCGGTATCGGTGTCTGCGGAAGAGAGCTCTGCTGTGCGAACTACATCACCAACTTCAGGTCTATCACTACTTCGGCGGCCCGCTGCCAGGACCTTTCGCTCAATCCTCAGAAGCTTGCCGGCCAGTGCGGAAAGCTCAAGTGCTGCCTTGACTACGAGGTTGCGACCTATATGGATGCGCAGACAAGGATTCCTAAGGTCACAGAACCGCTTGAGTTCGAGGACGGTCTTGCCTATCTTGTCAAGACGGACATCCTCCAGGAGGTCATGTACTTCTCATACGACAAGAATTCACTTGCCAACATATATCCTCTCGACGTCCACGAGGTAAGAGAGATAATCAAGATGAACCGCAATGGCATCAAGCCTGAGTCCCTCAAGGAAGAGCCGGAACCTTCAAGTCCGGAGTTCCGTTCCGCAGTAGGCGATGACAGCATCTCGCGTTTCGACAATGCTCCTCGCAAGAAGAAGAACAAGAAGAAGGGCGGTCCTAAGGACGGTCCGCGCGAGCCTCGCAAGGATGGACACAGAGATGGTCCAAGGGAAGGACGCAGGGATGGCCAGAAAGGCGGACAGAACAAGGCTCCGAAACCACAGAAGCAGCAGGAGTAGATGAGATTCCCCATAAAGACCGGAAGACTTATTGCGATGGCTCTCCTGCCATTGCTGGTGCTTTCGTGTGACCGTCCCGAGTCAGACGAATCCTATCTTAAGGCCTCGCACAGGGATGATCAGGGGAAATACTGCTTCACCCTGAAGATGGATGATCCGCAGTATCTCTACGATGTGGATGTATATATCTCCTCTTCGGCGGACAGACGTCATTACCTTCCTTTCTCGGAAGACGTGCTGGTCGAGTGGACCGCGCCTTCAGGTGCGAAGTTCGAGGAGACGGTGAGTTTCTCGTCAGAGACCGAGGTCCAGAAGACTTTCTTCTCGAAGGTCTACCTCTACCACTACCGCGCGGAACTGGTGCCGGTGGAATATGGTGACTGGGCGCTCAGCCTGAAGTTCCCGTCAGATTTTGAAGAAAACAACCACGCCAATGGAATTGGCATAAGACTTATAAGAAATGGGTCACGATAAGCTCAGGAAATTCAAGGAGAACGAGTCGTTCTCATGCCTTCTCCAGCCGGAATCAGTTGAGGTTCTGGATGTCAAGGACGGTATATTCGGTGTGAAGCCTCATGCGATCAAGGGCAACTGGAACGGTGAGATGTTCAAGGAGGACAGACCTATCGTCGTCGAGCTCGGCTGCGGCAGGGGAGAGTACACCGTGGACCTCGGCAAGAGAAATCCTGACTTCAACTACATCGGTGTCGACATCAAGGGCGCAAGGCTCTGGAAGGGTGCGAAGTACGCTACCGAGAACCAGATGGGCAATGTCGCTTTCCTCCGTACCAGGATCGAGTTCATCGAGGCTTTCTTCGCTCCAGGGGAGATCTCGGAGATCTGGCTCACATTCTCGGATCCTCAGCTCAAGAGCGAGAACAAGCGTCTGACTTCGCCTCTTTTCCTTGAGAGATACCGCAAGTTCCTCAAGCCAGGCGGTATCGTGCACCTCAAGACTGACAGCCAGTTCCTGCACCAGTACAGCAAGGCTGTGGCCCAGGCCAACGGCCTCGAGATCCTCGGCTGCACCGACGACCTCTACGGAGAGGGCAAGGCCGGTCTCTATGAGAGCGGCATCGCGTCAGTCTGCGGCAAGGACGCAGTCGATGCGCTCTTCGAAGTCCAGACATATTATGAAAGGATGTTCCTCGAGATGGGCCTGAAGATCACCTATCTCTCGTTCAGGATCGACCACGATGGCCGTTTCGTCTATCCTGAGGATTTCGACAGCGACTACTGGAGAGCTGTTGAGGGCAATCGCCGCTCGTTCGGTCACGGCGGAAATGTAGCTGAGCCGGAGGCTTAGCTTTACACCTCTACCCAGTGGATGCGCTTGCCGTCGCGCTCCATTCCCCTGAACCAGGTCATCTGACGTTTCGCGAACTGGTGGATGGCATTCGCCAGCAGCGTACGCATCTCATCCAGAGTCAGGATTCCAAGCACATGCTGAGTGACGAACTTGTACTCAAGTCCGTAGTAGATCAGGTCTTCCTGCGGGATGCCCTTGTCCAGAAGAGCCCTGACCTCGTCGACCATACCTTCGGAGATCCTTTCGTCAAGCC
Organism: Bacteroidales bacterium; assembly: GCA_024398105.1. Taxonomy (GTDB): domain Bacteria; phylum Bacteroidota; class Bacteroidia; order Bacteroidales; family UBA932; genus Cryptobacteroides. The sequence continues at coordinate 14,004 of JAKSJP010000023.1, forward strand.
TGCGGTCGATACGTGCGATACGGGTCTCTCGGTCTACCAGGGTACCGATGAAATAGACGTTCATCGGGAGGAAGGACGAGCGGTGGACAGGATGCTCCTTCTCATACAGGGCGACTTCGATCGCCCTGACTATGCGCCTCTTTGATTCGAGTATGCTCTCGTCGGTGACGGTCTTCAGCTGGGCGAGCTCGGCCCTCAGTGTCTCGATGTCCTTCTTCTCCATCTCCTCGCGCCACTGGTAATCAGGCGGAATCTGAGGCAGGGTGTAGCCGCAGGTCGCAGCCTCGATATAGAGACCCGAGCCTCCGCAGAGCACAGGGATTCCGCCTCTTGAGCGGATATCGGCATAGGCCTTCTCGAAATCCTGCTGGAAGTCATAGATGTTGTAGCGGACGCCTGCTTCGACTATGTCGATCAGGTGGTACGGGATCTCGCCATATTCGACAAGGTCCTTGCCCGTTCCGATGTCCATCCCCCGGTAGACCTGTCGGGAATCGGCGGACAGTATCTCGGCACCGGCGGCATCCGCAGCACGGCCGCCAAGGTCCATGGTACCATGGCCCTGCAGCAGCTCGTTGATCCGACGGCATAGCGAGACGGCATAGCGGGTCTTGCCGGAAGCGGTAGGCCCCAGTACGCAGATCAGGTCGATCTCGCCCTTGAGATAGCTCTCGAGGACGGCCTTTACGTCAATTTCTTCTGCTGGCGGCAGTTCCGCAGGTGGCGGTACTCCGATGCTTGTTCTCACTCTTGCCATGGGCCAAATATAAGGAAATTATGTATATTTGCGAACTCAAACGACATCCAATATGCCAAAGGCAAAGAGCAAGACACAGATCAGCAACCGCAGGGCCTCGTTCGACTACGAGTTCCTGGAGACCTATACCGCCGGTATAGTGCTGACCGGTACGGAGATCAAGTCGATCCGTGGCGGCAAGGCCTCGCTCGTGGATGCCTTCTGCTATTTCGACGAGCGTGGACAGCTCTATGTCAAGGGAATGAACGTCGCGACCTATTTCTGGGGTTCGTGGGGCAACCATGACACCAACCGCGACCGCAAGCTCCTGCTAAACAAGAAGGAACTCCTCAAGCTTCGCCAGAGCGTGAAGCTCAAGGGCCTTACCATCGTGGCTGTCAAGCTCTTCATCGCCGACAACGGCTACGCCAAGCTCCTGATCGCCCTGGCCAAGGGTAAGAAGGAGTTCGACAAGCGGCAGACCATCAAGGAAAAAGATATCCGCCGCGAAATGGATCGAGGCGGATATTAGAAGTACGGACCGGAATATACGGTACCATGGTATCGGAACTGAAGGCCTTCCTCCTAGAGAGCGAAGGCTTTCTTTATCATGTCTACGCTGTCAAGCAGCTCCCAGCCGAAGAACTGGATGGTCTCCTCGACCTCCTTTCCTCCGCGGATGAGCTTGACGGTCTCTGTGTATGGGGTACGTCCCATGTGGCCGTAGGATGCGGTCGGCTCGTAGATAGGGTTCTTGAGCTGGAACTTGCTGATGATCTTCGCAGGACGAAGGTCGAACAGGTCGTTGATCTTTGAGGCGATGAAGCTGTCTACACCCATTCCTGCTGCCTGGGCTGCCTCCTTCACGGTCTCGCAGGCGCTGCCGTAGCTGTCAACGAAGATGCTGACCGGCTTTGCGACGCCGATCGCGTAGGATACCTGCACGAGCATCTCACCGGCAACGCCGGCTGCTACCATGTTCTTTGCGATATATCGTGCTGCATATGCTGCTGAACGGTCTACCTTTGAAGGGTCCTTGCCTGAGAAGGCTCCGCCGCCGTGCGCGCCCTTGCCGCCGTAGGTGTCTACGATGATCTTGCGGCCGGTGAGACCTGTGTCGCCGTGAGGACCGCCGATCACGAACTTGCCGGTAGGGTTCACGAAGAGGATGCAGTCGTCGTCGAAGAGGGCTGCGGTCTCAGCAGGAAGGCTTTCCTTCACGCGTGGGATGAGGACCTTGCGTACGTCGTCCTCGATTCTCTGGTGCATCGCCTGGTCTACTTTCTCCTGGCCATACTTCTCGACTGCGGTCTTGTAGTCGATCTTGCCGAGGCTGTGGGCGAGGAACTCGTCGTGCTGGGTAGACACTACGATGGTATGGATCCTGACAGGCTTGTTGGTATTGCTGTCATACTCTACGGTGTACTGGCACTTTGCGTCAGGACGGAGGTATGGCATCAGCTCAAGGCTGTTCTTGCGGATGTCTGCAAGGATGCGGAGAGTCAGGTGGGAGAGGGCGAGAGGAAGCGGCATGTACTCCTCTGTGTCGTTGTTGGCATAGCCGAACATCATGCCCTGATCGCCGGCACCCTGGTTGTCGGCGTCTTCTCTTACGACTCCTCTGTTGATGTCGCGGCTCTGCTCATGGATCGCTGAAAGCACACCGCATGAGTTGCCGTCGAACATGTATTCTGCCTTGTTGTAGCCGATCTTGTTTATCACACGGCGTACTACGGTCTGTATGTCTACATATGCGTCGTCGCTGCGGACCTCGCCGCCGACTACTACGAGTCCTGTCGAGCAGAATGTCTCGCAGGCTACCTTTGATTCTGCGTCCTGACGGAGGAACTCGTCGAGGACTGCATCGGAAATCTGGTCTGCTACCTTGTCTGGATGTCCCTCAGATACTGACTCTGAGGTGAAGAGGTAGGTTGAAAGCTTTTTTTCAGACATGTCTTGTATGTTTTAATCGTCAATTCCTGTGTGCAGGGCACAAAAAAAGCCCCTGCGATATCGCGGAGCCGTCAAAAAACACACAAATAACTACCTGGGTAGAAACATTTTAGCATTTTTTAGCGTGGTTGCAAGCGGGCAAATCTCTCCACGAAATCGAGCGCGAAGGTACGGGCTTTTTCTCAATTATCCAAAAAAAACGTACCTTTGTGCCTTGTTGTACGTAGCAAGTATTTTGTTTTAACATATTCAGTAATGATGAGAAATTCCTTTATGAGGTTTTTCCTCGCGTGCATGACTCTCATGCTCGCAGGCGTTGTCGCCAATGCACAGGTGACAACATCTTCTATCGCTGGTAAGGTTGTGGATGCGGACGGCCCTGTGGCAGGTGCTGCTGTCATCGCGACCTACAATCCGACCGGTTCTAACTACTACACCGTTACAGACGCCAACGGTGCGTACCGCATCAATGCAGTGACCGCAGGTGGTCCTTATACTGTCATCGTCGACATGCTCGGCTACAGGAAGGTCGAGAACACAGGCGTATACGCTCCTCTCTCTGAGGTAGTCTATGTAAACGCTGCCCTCGAGGTTGAGTCAATGGGTCTCGACGCAGTCGTATTCGTTGCAGAAGGAGCCGGCTCAAGCATGAACATCGAGCGCTCAGGTGCAGGTACTGCAGTGAGCCAGAAGACAATGGAGCAGCTCCCTACATCTTCACGTTCAATGAACGATGTCCTCAAGCTTACTCCTCAGGCATCGGTCACCTCAAACGGTCTCGCAGTCGGTGGCGGTAACTACCGTTCATCTTATGTGACTGTCGACGGTGCTGCATTCAACAATGCATTCGGTATCGGTGGCAACCTCCCTGCAGGCGGTACTCCTATCTCACTCGACGCTCTCGAGCAGATGAGCATCAACATCACTCCGTTCGACGTACGCCAGTCAGGCTTCACCGGTGGCGCCATCAACGCTGTCACCAAGTCTGGTACCAACGAGCTCCACGCTTCTGTCTACAACTACTACAAGAGCGACGAGGTCACAGGCTACAAGCTCGGTGAGAACACAGTCAACCGTTCAGACTATCTCGACAACACTACCGGTATCACCCTCGGTGCCCCTATCATCAAGAACAAGCTCTTCTTCTTCGTGAATTTCGAGTATTCACAGGACGTAACTCCTGGTTCTTCACTCAGAGTACGTGAGAACGAGAATGAGGCATTCGGCGGCAACACCGGAGTCGTACGCCCTACACAGGCATTCATGGAGGAAGTCAAGACTTTCCTCGCTGACAAGTATGGCTATGACCCAGGCCGTTACCAGGGCTACTCGCTCAGCACTCCTGACTGGAAGGTCATGGCACGTCTTGACTGGAACATCAACGACAACCATAAGTTCAACGTACGTTACAGCCAGACAATGAACAAGAACTCCAACAGTCCTTCTTCATCTGTCAACCCTCTCAACCCTAACCCATACAACAGGAGCAACTACGGCCGTACATCTTCATACGCTCAGTTCTTCGAGAGCTCACGCTACTTCCAGGAGCAGAACTTCATGTCAGTCGCAGCCGAGCTCAACTCACGTTTCATGGAAGGTCGTCTCAACAACCTCCTCCGTGTCACCTGGTCACACCAGAACGAGCCTCGTAGCTTCGTAGGTGACGACTTCCCTACAGTCGACATCCTCCAGAACATCACCACTGACTATTCAGGAAAGGATCTCGGTGGCGAGACAAGGGCACTCATCACTTCATTCGGTCCGGATCCATTCACTTATGGCAACCTTCGTGACGTACAGACAATCGTCGCTACTGACGAGGTAAGCTACCGTACAGGTATCCACAATGTGATCATGGGTGGCCAGTTCGAGTGGAACGATACCAAGAACGGCTTCATGCAGGGTGGTCTCGGATACTATGTATACAACTCTTGGGAGGATTTCAAGAATGACGCAACTCCTGCTGCATTCGCGATCACCCACTCTAACAGAGATGACCTCCAGCAGGTATACCCTGCATTCCAGTACATGCAGGCTTCATGGTATGCTCAGGATGAGGTTTCATTCAGCGACTACTTCAAGCTTACCGCAGGTATCCGCTTCGAGCTCCCTATCTATCCTACTATCGAGGGTAACGAGAACAAGGAGTTCACAGCACTCGGACAGGAGGGAACCACTCTCTATGGCCACAAGACATCAGACATGCCTCTCAACCGTGTGAACGTATCTCCACGTATCGGTTTCAACTGGGATATCCTCAAGAACAGGAATCTCGTCCTCCGCGGAGGTTCAGGTGTCTACACCGGACGTATCCCGTTCGTATGGATCGTATCTGTAGCAGGTAACAGCAACTGCCTCCAGGCTCAGTACATCACCACTACCGACGGCAAGAACCCATCAGAGACTGCAGCCGGCGCTCCTAATTTCCATACCACCGTCCCTGAGATCCTCAAGGATGTCTACGGCGGATCATTCAAGGCACAGGATCTCTATGCTCCTACTGCTACCACAGTCCTTGACAAGCATCTCAAGATGCCTACCACATGGAAGTCTTCACTCGCACTCGACGCACGTCTCCCAGGTGGAATCAAGGCTACCGTAGAGGGTATCTACAACTACGATCTCTCTTCAGTATATGTCGACAAGCTCGGTCTTACAGAGGGATCAGCCGTAACTCTTCCTGGTGAGCCTGCTTCACGTCCATCATGGAAGAACGAGGGGCTCAATAACAGCCTCGGCCAGGCCGTACAGCCTTACTACATCTACAACCTCAACAATCTCCACGGTTACTACTATTCAGTCACCGCACAGCTCCAGAAGGACTTCGGCTTCGGTCTCTCCCTCATGGCAGCTTATACCAGAAGCGACAGCAAGAGCCTCTCTGACGGTATCGGTGACCAGATCAGCTCTGCTTACAACACCATGACATACAACGTCAACGGTACAAAGATCGCCGAGCTCGGACATGGCACATATGTATCTCCTAACCGTGCGATCGCAAACGTAAGCTACAGAATCAAGGAGGGCAAGCACCTTGCTACGACTCTCTCAGCATTCTACGAGGGCTTCAACTATGGCTATGTAGGCAGCTACTCATACACAAGATACTCTTACACAATGGCTAACCAGACAGGTGACGGCGGTGCACAGAACCTTATCTATATCCCTACCGATTCACAGCTTGACGCCATGCCGTTCTCTTCAGACGAGAACAAGGCTGCCTACAAGGCATTCCTTGCAAGTGACAAGTATCTCAGCGCACACAGAGGCGAGTACAGCGAGAGAGGTGCAGTCGTGATGCCATGGGTGAACAGAGTAAACGTAAAGGTTGCTCAGGACTTCATGGTCAACTGCGGCAAGAAGGTACATACTCTCCAGCTTGCAGTCGACATCAACAACATCGGCAACATGATCAACAGCAACTGGGGCGCATACCAGCGCATGAGCTCAGACCAGATCCTCAACTACTCTAAGGGTGCATACACCTTCACAGAGCCTACATGGTCTGTATACAACAGCACAGCGTCTACATGGAACATGATGATTTCAGCTAAGTACTCTTTCTAAAAGGTACGATTCATAAGTCAAAATGGCCAGTCTGTAAAGATTGGCCATTTTTGTTTTCCTTCATTGGCGTTAAATCGTTATATTTACAACCTTTCCTGAAACCACCTTCGGTGAAGTGACTGTAGTAAGGATACCAAGAAAAACAAACTATACTGAGATATGAGAAAACTTAAAGATCTTTTCATTTCTGTTCTTGCGATGGCGATGGTCGCTGTTGCGTGTACAAGGGAAGATGACGCTCCTCTCGGAGCTCCGTCCATCACCTTTGAGCAGAATACTCTCGAATTTGAGAAAGCTGGCGGTGACCAGACTTTGGTGCTCACCAGCACAAGAGACTGGACTGCAACCTGTGCGGAGTCATGGGTGGGCCTCAGCAAGGTGAGCGGCACCGGTTCTACAAAGAGCCAGCAGATCACCATCAGCGTAGACCCTAACGACGGCTACGACAGGTCCGCATCTATTTCGTTCGTCGCCGGTGACAAGCTCGTTACCAGAAACGTCATCCTCAGGCAGGCCGGCTCAGGCCCTGCTCCTGTCACAGGAATCTTCTATGAGGTCAACTTCAAGACCGCAGGATTCGCTGACTGGGAAGTCAAGGACGTCGTGAAGCCAGATGCAATTTCCGAGATCTGGAAGTACAATGCATCCTACGGCCTTGTGGCTACAGCCTATGCAAATCCTACAAACTATGCATCAGAGAGCTGGATCTACTCTCCTGAGATTGACCTCACTGTCGTCCAGTCTGCGCATCTGTGCTTCTCACATGCGGCAAACTACTTCACCAATGTGAAGACAGACGTGACTCTCTGGCTTCAGGTCGAGGGAGAGGAAGGCTTCACCCATCAGCTTGAGATACCTGTCTATCCTACAAGCTTCACCTATGTCGAGTCAGGTGACATCGACCTCCAGGAGTATGTAGGCAAGAAGATCCGTCTTGGATTCAGGTATACCAGCTCAGCCACAAAGGCTGGTACATATGAGATCCAGAACCTCAGGGTATCTACAGATCCGTTCGAGACAGTCATCCCTGAGATTCCTGATGAGGGAACCGGAACAGGAACTGCAGAGGATCCTTATGACGTAGCAAAGGCAGACGCTGTCATCTCGGCAGGTGCGGCTTCTACTGACAAGGTCTATGTGAAGGGTATCATCTCAAAGATCAAGGAAGTCGATACAAACTATGGCAATGCGACATACTGGATCTCAGATGACGGCACAGAGTCCAAGCAACTTGAGATCTACCGTGGCTACAACCTCAACAATGTCAAGTTCACTGCGGCAGACCAGATCAAGGTCGGTGACAATGTGGTAGTCTACGGCGTGCTTGTCGATTTCAACGGAACACACGAGATGACCCAGGGCAACTACATCTACTCTCTCAACGGCGAGACCGGTGATGTCACACCGGATCCTGGTACTCCTGAGACACCGGAGGGAACAGTTGTCTACTCTAACGACTTCGACAAGGAGGTAGCCCAGGCTACCTACGGAACCGGCAAGTCATGGCCATATCTTGACCAGTTCGACGGCTGGAAGAACGAGACAGGCTCAGGCATCTCGACTGTCGATTACGGCTTCAAGGGTGTCAGTGCCCGTGCGAACAGCGCTTCTGACGGTAGTTACTCGAACTATAAGGGCTCGGGTTCCAACAACATCTTCTTCGGCTCGAATGCATATTTCATCGTCAAGAAGATCACTCTCGCCGAAGGCCGCAACTATGTGGTCACATTCGGCTCGGAGAAGTACCTCAATGGCGGAGACTCAAACTTCAACAAGGATGAGTTCAAGGTCTATGTCAGCAACGATGGCATCAAGTGGGTTGCCCTTGACTATCAGGTAGGCAGCAGCGATGCCAGCGGCAAGTGGAATATCAATACTTCAGACACATTCGCAGTAGGTGCTGACGACAATTCTCTCTATGTCTACTTCACTGCAAGCGTCGCAAGCGCATACAGGCTCGATGACGTAGTGCTCACCGCGGTCGAGGCAGAAGGCGCTGCAGTTGATTTCTCAGCAGGTATCACTCTCGAGGGCGGCGAGACCCCTGACGAAGGCGGTGACCAGCCGGGAGAGGGTGGCGACCAGCCAGGCGAAGGTGGTGACGAGCCATCTGGTACCATGACCATAGCACAGATGTTCAATGCTGCAGACGGATCGGAGGTCGAGTCAAATGAGATCTTCGTTGCGGCTGTGACATCAAGAGGCTATGTCGCTCTCGAGGACGGCAAGGCAGTCTATGTCTACCATAATTCTGCACCTTCTGTAGCAGTAGGCGACAAGGCTACCTTCAAGGGAACAAAGACAACTTACTATGGTCTCCCTGAGATCACATCTCCTACTACTGTCAAGGTTTCATCCGGAAATACCGTCCCTTATCCTTCAGCAAAGGATATCACAGCAGGCTTTGATTCATACAACGCTTCAGAGGCTGAGTATATCACTTTCGAGGCTACAGTGATTAAGGACGGCTCTTATACCAACTTCGAAGTTGCGGGCGCAACAAAGAACAAGGGTACTCTCTCTCACGCTCCATCAGCTGTCTTTGACAATTTCAAGGAGGGTGACAAGATCCGTCTCACAGGCTTCTTCAATACTCTCAACACCTCTAAGAACCTCGTCCAGGTCATCTACGTCTCTTCAGAAGTCCTTTCAGGTGAAGGCGGCGAAAACCCTGGTGAAGGCGGCGAGAACCCAGGAGAGAACCCTGGCGAAGGCGGCGAGAATCCAGGAGAAGGCGGTGAGAACCCTGACGTACCTGCAGGCGAGGTGAGCATCAGCGTCAGCGGCGCTGTCGTTACATTCCGAAGCGCTGCCGAGATCGTCGGCGAGTCTGTCACCTGCGACCTCAACGCACAGGGATGGGAGAATGCACAGACCGTCACTGAACTTACTCTTGCAGACGGTACCGTACTCACCTTCAGCAAGGGAACTAATCCAAGCAACCCTCCTAAGTTCTACACAGCGTCAAAGGGCGTAAGACTTTACGCAAACAATACACTCTCAGTCGCAGGCTCGAAGAAGCTCGCGAAGGTAGTATTGGAATGTGACAGCTACCAGGGAACCGACTATGTCGGAAATGATACTCTCTGCGCAACAGAGGAAGGCAATACCTGGGTCATCGACAACAAGTACGCTCAGACTTCAGGAGGCGTCCAGCTCAGAATCAAGACAATCACAATCTCATACGCTGAGTAACGGCAGATGGGCAGATTCCGTAACATACTGACCCGCCCGGTGACAGTGCTTTTCGTGGCACTGTCACTGCTGTGCGTGTCATGTGGCAAGGACGACACGAGCACCATCCCTATCCTCAGCTTCAAGACCAACCCTGTGCCTAAGGAGGCCGGTTCGCAGCACCTGTCCGTTACGGCGACAGCCGACTGGTCTGTCTCTGTAAGCTATACAGGAAGCCAGAGCGACTGGCTGTCGACCAACAGGACCAGCGGGGACAAGGACAATGGTGACCTTGTTCTCAGGTACACCGAGAACCTCGAAGAGGAGGACCGTCTTGCGACGATCCGCGTACAGTCCGGCAGCAAGAGCTCAGAATACACTTTCACCCAGAAGGGCCACAAGGTCGAAGCTCCTGCGGGTACGGCACGTGTATGGATGGAACTCCCTGAGATCGACCCTCATAACAGCGGCTGTGCGTTCTTCACCCATACGATGACGGTAGGATCGGTTTCCACAAGGAACTATTCCTATTACTGGGACTATGCAGACAGGGTATCTCTCTGGGTGGCATATCCTCTCAACTCGTGGAACATCGGATCGTATTACGGCCGTTCGGATGCATGGGCGTTCGACCCTCTTCTCCCGGCTTCCCTGCAGTCAGATGTCTCAAGCGGCTATGGCCGTGGAAATGACGGTGACAGGTATGACAGGGGACATCAGATCCCTTCAGCCGACCGTCAGGGTTCCTATGCCAACAATGCCCAGACCTTCTATGGCACTAACATGACTCCTCAGAACAACGGCTTCAATTCCGGTCTCTGGGCCCATCTCGAGGGCAGCGTCAGGAAATGGGCGGATAAGAGCGATACACTTTACGTCCTGACCGGATGCGTAGTGGAACCAGGCCTCAGGAAATATGTGACCGATGCATCATCCAACAAAGTCGCGATACCTGTGGCGTACTACAAGGCTCTTCTGAGGTACCAGCGTTCGTCGACCGTGGGCGTATCGGGTTCTGACTTCATGGGCTGTGCGTTCTACTTCGACCATGTCGAGTACAGCGCTGCCGGAAAGAACGACCTTCCTGTGTCCAGCGGTCTCTCTATTTCCATAGCGGAGCTTGAAAAGAAACTTGGATACCGTCTCTTCGCAAACCTTGACGCCAAGGTGGGAGAGGAGACAGCAGCAAAGATCAAGAACCAGAATCCATCCCAGGTCAGCTGGTGGTGGAATAACAAATAGCGATGAAAAAGATAATCACATCAGTACTTGTGCTCCTAGCAGCTCTTCCGCTCGCATTCGCAGACGGGAAGAAGGAGGCATATGTCATCGGTTTCTATAACCTTGAGAACCTTTTCGACACCTACCATGATGACGGAAAGAACGATTATGAATATCTTCCGGACGGCGCGAACCAGTGGACCGAGGACAAGTACGAGAAGAAACAGCATAACATGGCAAGGGTGATCAGGGCCATGGCAGACGAGAACGGTACTTTCCATACTCTTCTCGGTGTAAGTGAGATTGAGAACAGGCATGTCCTCGAGGATCTCGTAAGCCAGCCGGAGCTCGCACCTGCCAATTTCCAGATCGTCCATTATGACGGACCCGACCGCAGAGGTGTCGACGTGGCTCTTCTCTACAGGCCGGAGAATTTCACGGTCATCGAGAGCAAGTCGATTCCTTTCACCTTCGAGAACTCCAATGTTGAGTTCTCACTCAGCAAGGAGGAGCAGGAAGACTTCCGTACCCGTGACATCCTGATGGTACGAGGCCTTCTCGGAGGAGAGATGTTCGCGATCTTCGTAGCCCATCTTCCTTCAAGGACAGGAGGAAAGGGAGGCGATCTCAGAAGCCGTGGCGGCGAGATCATGTATGCCGAGGCAAACCGTCTCATGGACGAGTTCCCAGGCATCAAGATCGTCTGCATGGGTGACATGAACGACAACCCTACCGACGACAGCATGGCCGTCTATATGCATGGCAAGGAAAAGATAGCGGACGTCGGCGAGAGGGACTTCTTCTCACCGTTCGTCTCTATGCTCAAGGCCGGATACGGTTCGCTCCCATATCAGGGACAGTGGAATATCTACGACATCATCGTCACTAATTCCGCAGTAGTGAACCCAGCCCCAGGTACTCTCGGGATCATCCCTATCGTCAAGAAGAAGTTCTACGCCAGAATCTTCCATCAGCCGTTCATGGTGCAGCAGGAGGGCCAGTACAAGGACCAGCCTAAGAGAACCTATTCCAACGGTACGTTCATCAATGGTTACAGCGACCATTATCCTACATACATAGTAGTAAGCAAATAAAGAAATCAGATATGTTCAGAAAAGCAACAATGGCGGTCATCGCCCTCCTGTGTTCTCTGAGTCTCCTGGCTCAGGACTACACCGGCGGTGTGAAAGGAAAGGTCATCAGCCGTTCCGACAGGTCGCCTATCCAGCAGGCCAGCGTCACCCTTTTCCAGGGTGCCGTAGAAATTGCATCTACCGCTTCGGACACAGAGGGTGACTTCCTGATCGAGAACCTCGCGGACGGTATGTATGACCTCGTCATCAAGGCACCTGAGTTCCTTGACACAAGGGTCAACGTGACTGTGAACGACGGTTACGTAAAGAACATGTTCAACCTTTCGATGTCTCCATCCGTCATCGCACAGGAGCTTGATGCTTCCAATTTCGCGGAGTTTGACCTCGATGACTCAGGATACAGCGACAATCCTACCATCCTCTTCGGCCAGAACGATGTGTTCAACGAGATCGCCGGCTACAACTTCAGTTCAGTGCGTTTCCGTGCGCGTGGCTATTCGAGTGAGAGCCAGGATGTCTATCTCGCTGGAGTCAAGATGAACGATGCCATGACCGGATCGGCTCCGTTCTCCCTCTGGAGCGGCCTCAACGAGCCTACCAGGACCAAGGACGCCTATGATGGCTCGGACGTCGCAACCTTCGCATTCGGCGGCTACAACGGAACCACGAACATCCCTGTCCTCGCATCCTATGTGAGAAAGGGCCTCCGCGGAAGCGTCCTGACCAACAGCGCGCTCTATCGCCTCCGTCTTATGATGACCTATGCGTCAGGACCTCTTGACAATGGTTGGTCATACGCGTTCAGCGCATCGGCACGACTCGGCGGAAATGACTGGATCGACGGTATCTACTACCGTTCGTTCGCCTACTATGCGTCGGCTGAGAAGAAGTTCAACGACGTCCACAGGATCGGAGCTGCGTTCATGGCAACTCCAGGCCAGAGAGGTGCGCAGAACTCTTCTACCCAGGAGGTCTACGACCTCGTAGGAGACAACATGTACAACTCTAACTGGGGATACCAGGACGGAAAGATGCGCAACGCCCGTGTCCGCAAGACACACGAGCCGATCGCCATCCTCAAGTACGACTTCACTCCTACAGAGGAGTTCAGCCTTGCTGCGACACTTCTCTACCGTTTCGGCAAGAACGGCTACACCGCGCTTGACTGGTACGATGCAGCGGACCCACGTCCGGACTACTACCGCAATCTTCCAAGCTACTTCTATATGGAAGAAAGCGACTACAACAGACAGAATCCGTTCAAGGCAGCATGGGCTGCGGATGCATGGTCTACAGGTTACGACCAGAATCTCATCCACATCAACTGGGACCGTCTCTACAATGTCAACCAGAACAGCATCGGCGAGGGCGGAAGGCTCCGTTCGAAGTACGTCCAGGAAGAAAGACGCGTAGACCAGAGAGACCTCAATTTCGCAGTTTCATACAAGTGGCGTCCAGACAACCACTTCCAGCTCACAGGTGGCGCGGACGCGAAGATCAACAGGACTGAGAACTTCAAGGTCCTCGCAGACCTCCTTGGTGGTGAATACTTTGTGGACATCGACAACTTCGCGGAGCGTGAGTTCGCTTCTTCTGAAGGCAAGCTCCAGAATGACCTCGACTACTATTTCGCCCATGGACAGGCAAAGACTCTTGAGAAGGGTGACAAGTATGGCTATGACTACCTCGCCCAGGTCCGTAACGCAAGCATCTGGTCCAACGCCCAGCTTTCTTTCGGCAACTTCAAGGGCAACGTCGCTGCAAGCCTCGGAGCTACTTCGTTCTGGAGAGACGGACTTGTACGCAAGGGTCTCTTCGCAGGTCTTGACGAGAACGGTAACGAGATCAAGGACAATGCAGGCAATGTCCTTACGACTTACAACCCTCAGACCGGAGAGGTGATCAGCTCATACGGCAAGTCAGTGAAGAACAATTTCCTCACTTATGGCGTGAAGGCCGGTGCTGAGTATCGTCTTGGCGGCAGTATGAGATTCTATGGACATGTCGGCTATATGACCGAGGCTCCTAAGTTCAACAAGGCATATCTCTCGCCTAGGACCAGGAACTCTATCGTGAACGACCTCACCACTATCAAGAACTTCACAGCGGACATCAACTACCAGCTCACTCTCGGTACCTGGAATTTCCGTGCGACCGGTTTCTATACCACCATCGAGGACCAGACAGATGTGATGAGCTACTATGACGACCTTCAGAACGCATTCACGAACCTTGCTCTCAGCGGCATCGATGAGCGTCACATGGGTATCGAGGTCGGTTTCAAGATTCCTACCCCTGTCCAGGACCTTGCCATCCAGGGTGCGGTCTCATATGGTGAGTACATCTATACCTCCAATCCTCGTATGACCCAGACTGTGGACAACAGCGCTGAGGTTACAATCCTCAACGAGATCGTTCCTTACTGGCAGAGCCATCCTGTCTACAAGAAGAATGCTGACGGAAGCTTCATCCTTGATGACGAGGGCAACGGTATCTTTGACTATGACAAGAAGCACTACGTGCCTAGCACTCCGCAGCTCGCTGCAAGCATCGGTCTCGCATGGAACCGTAACTACTGGTTCATCGACGGAGATGTCGAGTACTTCGCCAAGTCATATCTTGACATGAACCCGGTCTACAGGACAGACTTCGCCGCTGCGGGTCCTGACCATCTGGAGACTCCTTCGGAAATCGAGTATATGTCTGCCCAGGAGGAATTCGACCCTGCGTTCCTTGTGAACCTCAATATCGGAAAGTCATGGTACATCGACCGTAAGTACCAGATCGGCTTCTCGCTCAATGCAAAGAACCTGCTCAACAACAAGACTGTCAAGACAGGCGGTTATGAGCAGACCCGTCTCGTGGACAATACAGTCGGAAAGGAGAGATACTACCGCTTCGATTCCAAGTATTTCTACAACAACGGCATGAACTATATGTTGAACGTTTATTTCAGATTCTAAGCCATGAAAAGATCATTCATCAGCATATTTGAAAGAAAGGCGGCGGCCATGAAGCCATTCGCAGGCTTCGCAGCTGCAGCCGTGCTTCTCGCTTCCTGCGAGGAATGGGAGCCGGTCTATACTCTGAAATATGACGAGCCGGCAAACTATGAGAGGGTTACCATGACCCCGACCCATACCATCGCGCAGCTCGCTGCGATGTATGAGATCGGTAATCCTAAGACTATCGAGGAGGATATCATCATCGCCGGAAAGGTCAATTCCAGCGACCAGTCCGGAAACTTCTACAAGAGTTTCTATATCCAGGACGAGACAGGCGGCATCGAGGTCAAGGTCGGAAGGAGCAGCCTCTACAGCGACTATAAGGAAGGCCAGACCGTCTATGTCGATCTCCATGGTCTTACGATCGGCATGTATGGCTACAAGACTCTCAAGGAGTATGCGGACGGCCCTTCAGGAGGAAACGGACTCGTGCAGATCGGTCTTGAGGACCCTACGAACGAGTACGAGACTTCATATATCGAGGTAGAACCGATCATCAACGCACATATCTTCCGTGGCCAGGACGGTGACAAGGTGAAGCCGGTGGTACTCACAGAGAAGGATCTTCCAGGCAGGACAGCGACCCTCAAGGACAGCCCTGTGCTCGGCAAGCTCGTGACCATCAAGGGTCTTAAGTATTCGGACAAGATCTTCACCCTTGCCTATATCAACAGCAACCTTGACAAGAAGGCTTCATCGAACCGAATCTTCCTGTCTGACCAGACATGGGGAGTCACCACATGGGCGATGTCCAAGAATCTCTTTGTCCAGAAGCTCGACGAGGGTGCTTTCGATTCTGTCAAGATCGGCAACTCAGGCGATTATAACTATGGTACCGTGGCAGACCACAAGGATGAGATTCGCAGCAATGCCGCTGCCGCTACTGTCAGCCAGTATTTCACCTGCGGCAAGACCGAGCTCGCAGTCAGGACCAGCGGTTTCGCCAAGTTCGGCGACGCCGAGATTCCTGCAGAAGTCCTCAACGGCTCAGCCACCATCGACGTCACCGGTGTCCTCTCCCTCTACCAGGGCGACATCCAGCTCACCATCAACAGCCTTGATGACATCGTAGTCAACAAGTAAGACGGTGTAGTCAACAAGTAAGACGGTGGCTCAGGATTCTGATACTGGTCCGATGCCCCGGATTCTGACACAAAAGCGGACCTATGAGAACGGGCTCCCAAGAACTTGGGAAAAGGTCGCCCTAACCTCATAGGTCCGCTTTTTGTGTCTTGCTGGCCCAGACCAAGCATCCTGTTTTATCGAGACCTGGTGCATCATTCTGCCACTGATTGCATGGGGAAGACATTTCTGCCCCAGGTCTCCTATGTTCCCACGAGACCTGTGCGCCGTTTTGTCTATGGGCTTGTCCTGTGCTTTGCTGGATAGCTGATGTGGTGGAAGGATGTGAACTGGATAGGCGAAACTACATCCAGCCCATCAGATCGTCGATTGTCGGTGGGGGAGGGGCCTCTTCAGAACCGGCCGGGGCGATGTCTACGTTCATAGGTTGTGAGCGCTGACCTGCCACACTGCTCGCCGCACTGCCACCCGCTGCACTGCCACCCGCGGCGGCCTGGGCCTCAGCGCGCTTCTCGTTGGTCTTTTCGAAATCGAAGGCGATGCGGCCCTCCTCATCGAGCTTGAGGGCGGCGTCGAATTCCTTGCCGGCCTTTGACTTGAAGCCCTTCAGGACCTGGGTCGTGCCGGTTGAGATGACTTTTTTCATGGTAGCTTCGCTCAGAAGCTTTCCCGCGACGGTACGCCAGAGCGGGTGGCCGCAGACCTTGCACTTCACATAGGTCTCGTTCACCCACATCGGGCCGCCGCACTTAGGGCACTTGATGGCGTCCGGCTCGGCCTCAGCCATGGCCGCAGCCCTCAGGGAGACGTCTGTGATCGACAGGATCTCCGAAGTCAGAGCCTTTACGTATCGCCTGATCGACTCATCGAAGGCCTGTGCCGAGACCTTGCCGTCGACAATCTTCGACAGGGAAGTCTCCCATCGGCCTGTCATCTCGACATTGGCGATATACTTGTCCTTGACAGCCTCATAGATCGCGAGGCCCATGCTGGTCGGCACAAGCGACTTCTTCTCCCTTGTGATGTAGCCACGCTTGAGGATGGTCTCAATCTCTCCGGCCCTGGTCGCCGGAGTACCTATTCCTACGTCCTTCAATGCACTCTTGAGGTCTTCGTCGTCTACTTCCTTGCCGGCATGCTCCATCGCCTCCAGAAGGCTCGCTTCCGTGTGCAGAGGCTTAGGTTTGGTCTTTCCTTCGGTCTGCTCTACATCAGTGATGGTGGCAGTCTCTCCGACCGTGAAAGGCGGCAGGTTCTGCTCCTCGTCGTCAGATCCATCGTCTTTGCCTTTGCCGTCAGTTTCGCCATTGCCTCCTGCCTCAGCCGCTTTCGTCCCGGCCTTCTCCGGCTTGTCGTTCAGGACCGCTTTCCAGCCGGGGCGGACGATGACGTTGCCCTTGGCACTGAAGAGGATGTCATCTGCCATGAACTCGATGTTCGTCGAGACCATGTCGCATTTAGGGCTGACCGCCTCGAGAAGCCGGGCGATGACCAGGTCGTAGACCTTCTGCTCGATGTCCGACAGTCCCTGAGGCAGGACCTCGGTAGGGAGGAGAGCATGGTGGTCCGTAACCTTGGTGGCGTCGACGCTGTGCTTGTTGAGAGCGGTGCCCGCGAGAGAGGCTGCGTAGCGGCCGAACTTGCCATGGACCTCCTGCTGGGCGATCAGCGAAGGCAGGGTCGCGAACACGTCTTCCGGCACGAACTTCGAACCGGTACGAGGGTAGGTGAGCACCTTCTTCTCGTAGAGCCTCTGGGCCGTGTCGAGGGTGTCCTGGGCGGACATGTTATATCTCTTGTTGGCTTCCTTCTGGAGGGAGGTGAGGTCGTGGAGATATGGAGGATTGAGTGATTTCTCCTTCTTCTCCATCTTGGTGACGGTCATCTGTCCAAGCGTGCGGACCTTCTCGAGCGCAGCATCGGCTTTCTCCTTGTCGAGGAAGCGCTCCTTGGTCATCGCCTTGAACGGAACGCTCCCGCTGTCGGCTCCGCTTCCCGACGCGCCATCCTTCACGGATGTCACGCGCAGGTTCCAGAAAGTCTGCGGGACGAAGTTCCTGTTCTCCAGATAGCGCTTGCAGACCATCGCAAGGGTAGGGGTCTGGACTCGTCCGAGCGAACGGACTCCCTTGCCGGCGATGATCGAGAGTGCCCTGGTGGCATTGATTCCGACCAGCCAGTCGGCCTCGCTGCGCGCCTTTCCTGCGGCATAGAGAGTGTCGAACTCCGAATTCTCATGGAGCTGCTGGAGGCCTTCCTTGATGGCCTTGTCCGTAAGGGACGATATCCAGAGCCTCTTGACCGGCTTCGTGCAGCCGACATAGGCATAGATATACCTCTGGATAAGCTCACCCTCACGCCCGGCATCGCCTGCGTTTATGATATATTCGCAATTGTCAAAGAGACCTTTGATGATATTCAGCTGACGTACATATCCCTCGTCGGGGATACGCTTTCCGTCCTTGACCGTCTGTCCCGGTTCAAGGAAGAAACCTTCCGGAAGAATCGGAAGGAATTCACTTTTCCATGGTACCTCGGACGCGGGCGTAGTTATCTGGACAAGATGTCCGAACGCCCATGTGACGCTGTAACCGTTACCGGAAAGGTAACCATCCTCGCGCTTGTTCGCCCCCACTATCCTCGCCAGCTCCCTTGCAACGGACGGCTTCTCGGCAATGATTACTATCATCAGGTATATGTATTAAGAAATTATTTGAGTTCCAGCGGCTTGTAAAGCTTGAGCGCCTCCCTGAGCTGGTCGTCATAGCGTAGACGTATCTCGACTCCAGCCTCCTGGAACTGATATCTTACTACGATCTCCTCCTCGATGAAAGGCACGATCTCGTCCTTCTTGAGACGGAGGAACTTCTCCTTGTCAAGGTCGATCGCCTTGTCGAGAGCCTCGAGCTCAGCCTTCACCGACTCTTCCATTCCGTCCTTCGCGAGCTCCCTCTTCATCTGGTCGAAGAGAGTCTTTGCGTTCGAGCGGTAGTCGAACTCCTTGGTCTTCGCATAGGCGATGAAATCCTCGTAGTCCTTGTCGCTCAGGTGGAAATCCTTGGCTGCAGGGATGGACTCATGCTTCATCACATAGTCAAGGGCGAAAGGCTCGATATGGCCTCCGAGCACGAGAGAGTAGACAAGACGGCTGTAGTCCTTCTCCGCCACCTCGATGTCAGGGGTGATACCGCCGCCGTCGCGTACGATCCTGCCGCCTGCCGTCCTGAACTCATGTGTGAGCGAGTCAGCGATATATCCTACACTGCCGTCCTCGTTCCTGTGTGCATAGTCTATTGCCTGCACGCATCGTCCGCTAGGAGTGTAGTACTTTGCGGTAGTGACCTTGAGGGTGCCGTTGTAAGGAAGGGACCTGATGCTCTGCACGAGACCCTTGCCGTAGGTCTTCTTGCCCATGATGACAGCTCTGTCATAGTCCTGGAGGGCTCCTGCCACGATCTCGGATGAGGATGCGGTGCCGCCGCTGACCATCACGATCATCGGGGTGGTGGTGTCGATAGGGTCGAGGGTAGTCTTGTGCTCTACAGGCTTGTCCATCTCCTTGCCCTTCTGGGAAACTACGAGAGAACCCTTAGGGATGAAGAGGGAAGCGATGTTGACCGCCTCGTGGAGGAGTCCGCCTCCGTTGCCGCGAAGGTCGAGGACGAGAAGCTTCATGCCCTGCTTCCTGAGCTTGACCACAGCCTCGCGCACTGCGCTTGAGACGTTCTCGGTGAATCCTGTCTGGAGGATGTAGCCTGTCGTATCATTGATCATTCCGGCGTACTCCACGTCCGGAAGATGTATCCTTTCACGCTTGATGGTGACCTCTTCGACCGCTCCGCCACGGACTCTCTTGATCTTGAACTTCACATTGGTGCCCGGAGTTCCCTTCATCCTGTCGCTGCACTCCTTGGTCTCGAGACCTATGGTCGAGACGCCGTCGATCTCCATGATCTGGTCGCCGCAGACAAGGCCGTTCCTGGCAGCAGGAGCGTCCGCATATGGTTCGTTGATATAGACATAGCCGTCCTTCTCAGGCTTGTAGATGACGGCGCCTATGCCACCATAGACCTTTCCGATCTGCATCTGGAAATCCTCGTTCTCCTCCTCCGGTACATAGACTGTATATGGGTCGAGGCTCTCGAGCATGGCGTCGATGCCGTTTCTCTGCATGCGGTCGAGCGGAAGCGAATCCACATATGACCTGTTCAGTTCCTTGAGTATGGCGTTGTTGATCTCTGTCCACTGTCCGAGCTTGAAGCTCTGTGACTGAGCGAAGGCCGAAGTTCCCGCAAGGAGAGCAATGGCCATGGTAAGTATATGTCGTGTAATCTTCATAACACACAAATATATCAAATTCTCAGCCAGAATTGCTAAATTTGTCTACACACTTTCCAATATTATGAAGATAGTTTTCGCAACTGCCAACCAGGGCAAGCTCAGAGAGGCTGCCGGAATCCTCGGAGAGGGATATGAACTCGTGACCCCAGCGATGCTCGGTATAACCGAGGACATCCCTGAGACAGGCACCACACTTGAGGAGAACTCCGCCCAGAAAGCTGAGTATCTCTATTCAAGATGCCATACCGACTGCTTCGCCGACGACACCGGACTTGAGGTAAATGCGCTCGGCGGCGCTCCAGGCGTCTATTCGGCGCGCTATGCCGGAGGCGACGGACATGACTCCCAGGCGAACATGGACAAGCTCCTGCGCGAGCTCCAGGGCAAGGAGGACCGTACGGCACGCTTCCACACCATCGTGACTCTGTACCATGGTACCGAGATCCTGCAGTTCGAAGGCGAAGTCCGCGGCCGCATCGGGACCGAGAAGAAGGGCGACGGCGGCTTCGGCTATGATCCTGTCTTCATCCCTGACATGGTCCCTGCCGAGGACGGTACCATCGTACCTAATACCGAAGGCCTTACCATGGCCGAGGTCCCTGCCGCGAAGAACGTCATCTCGCACAGAGCCATGGCGCTCAAGGCCATGGCAGCTTATCTCCATAGCAAGGAATAGCCCCGGAACAAGGTACCATGAGCTTTGACATCGAGCTGATCGTCCTCAGCTATACCCGTTTCGGCGAGAATTCCCTCGTCCTGCACACCCTGAGCCGGGAATACGGCAGGAAGGGGTTCATGGTACGTGTCGGCAAGAAAGCTTCGATGGCGGGCTTCCTGCCTTTGAGCGTGGTCGAGGCGAAGGTCACGGAGAACCCTAAGTCGAATCTCTGGAAGGCCGGCGACGTCAGGATCCTTTACCCCTTGAACGGGATCAGGGGCAACATCTACAAGAACTCGATGACGATGTTCATGAGCGAGGTGCTCTACCGTGTCGTCAAGGACGGCGGCAATGAGGACGGGCTTTTCGACTGGTGCCTTGGCTCGATAATGACGCTTGACTCGCTGGAGAGCGACTTCAGCAACTACCACATCCGCTTCCTGCTGGAACTGGCGACGGCGCTGGGTTTCAG
This sequence comes from Bacteroidales bacterium, assembly GCA_024398105.1. Classification (GTDB taxonomy): domain Bacteria; phylum Bacteroidota; class Bacteroidia; order Bacteroidales; family UBA932; genus Cryptobacteroides. Next base: position 35,308 of record JAKSJP010000023.1, read on the forward strand.
ACCGACGGCAAATACCCTGATGCCTTTCGCGAAGAACCATTTCACACGTCTGGAGAAGATGGTCTCGCTGCCTCTGGCTGAGTCCATGCTGCTCCCTCTGACTGGCGAACAGCGCAACGGGATGTGCGAGGAGATACTCCGTTACCTCGAGGCCTGTACGGAGTCTTCCATCAATGTCCGCTCGCTCGGAGTCCTGAGCGAACTTTTCCATTAGGATTATGGATATTCCGATGAAAGAATGAATATTTTTGACTAATTTTGGCGTCCCCACATGATGATATGAGAAAAACCATTCTTTCAATCTTATTGGCAGTTACGTCAGCATTCAGTGTCCTTGCGCAGAATTTTGTCGATGAGGCATACGTGGATATGAGGACAGGCTTCGCCCAGACATTCTCAGATGGAGGCTGGACCGGCCGTTTCCATGTAGACTATCTGAACATCCATGCCAAAGGACATATAGCAGACAATCTCACATATACCTTCCGCCATAGGCTGACAAAGCCTGCCTATGCGGACAACAACCCGTTGAACGCGACAGACTTTGCCTGGATTACCTGGCAGGCTACGCCGAAGTTCTCCCTGACTGGAGGAAAGCATCCAGTGTGGTTCGGAAGCTTCGAGTTCGACGCGGATCCCATCGATGTCTTTTTCTGGTCAAAGTCGATCGCGGACCTTTATCAGTACTATACCCTCGGCGTGACGGGAACATATGAGGTCGCTCCATCGCAGAACCTTTCGTTCCAGTTCAGCCAGTCGCCGCTTTCAAGAGGAATAACCAATTGCTTCAGCTATTCGCTTTATTGGAACGGCAGCTTCACACCATGGTGGAAGACGACATGGAGCCTCAATTTCGTCGACAACGAGGTCAGGACCATGATGAACTATCTCGTCCTCGGCAACCGCTTCGATATCAGGAATTTCATAGTAGAGCTCGACCTCATCAACAAGACGGCGATGCACCAGAGGAGACCATTGTTCTCGGATGGAGCGGTGATCCTCAATGCCAAGTATGAGATGGAGAAAGTAAATATCTGTCTTAAAGCTACATATGACGGCAACTGGTCAGGCAACTGCGTGCGTGACAGGTTCGGGAACGTCATCGAGAACTGGGATGTCGTCGTACCTGCCGGCTATGACGTGACGCAGATTGCTGCCGGAGCGGAGTATTTCCCGCTTGGAAACAGGAATCTCAGGCTGCATGCCTTCCTCAGCATGATATCGTCGATGGAAAATGCGTGCACTCTTGAGCTGGGCGCTACATGGAGGTTCGACCTCTTCAAAAGGAAATAAGGAAACAGGCAAACAGTATCACATATGGCAAAGAAAAAGAAACAGATTCCTACCGGTGTATGGTGCATACTTATCATCGTGGTCATCTTTGGATACATGGGATCCGTGATGGGCTTCACAAATATGCTCAATACTATCATGAAGACTGCCCATGATCTTCTGATCAACACGGTGTTCTATCTGATGGGAATGTGTGTCATTACCGGTGCCCTTGGCAAGATTCTCGTCGAATTCGGCGTCGTAGACTTGCTTCAGAAGGCCCTCAGGCCTGTGATGAAGCCGTTGTTCAACCTTCCGGGCGTGTCTTCACTTGGTGCTGTCCTTACCTTCCTGAGCGACAACCCGGCTATCATTTCTCTCTGCCAGGACCGCAAGTTCTCTCAGTATTTCAAGAGATATCAGCATATTTCGCTCGTCAATTTCGGTACCACCTTCGGAATGGGCCTTCTTGTGATAATCTTCATGATGGGCCAGGGATACTTCACCGCTCCGTTCATCGGCCTTGCCGGTGCGGTCGTCGGCTGTATCATCACCACCAGGCTCATGCAGTATTTCACCTGCAAGGACTTCCCTGAGTACCGCGAGCAGAACGCCCTCAGTGATGAGGAGATGGCTGCTGTCGCAGAAGAGGATTCAGAAGAGGCAGAGGGTGAGAAGAAACACCAGTCTGCCTTCATCCGCATCCTCAACGCCCTTCTGGACGGAGGTAAGACCGGTGTCGAGATCGGTCTTGCGATCATCCCTGGAGTGCTCGTCATCTCTACTTTCGTGATGATGCTCACATTCGGCGGCTCAGTCGAAGGTTTCGATGCCATGGGCAATGAGATCGTAGTCTATACCGGTGGAGCATATCAGGGAACGAAACTTCTTCCATGGCTTGCCGGCAAGATCAGCTTTGTCTTCAAGTGGCTCTTCGGATTCTCTGCCCCTGAACTCGTTGCATTCCCTATCACTGCACTCGGAGCTGTCGGCGCAGCCCTTGGTCTCATTCCTGAGTTTGCAAGCCAGGGCATCGTGGACGGCAACGCGATAGCAGTCTTTACAGCAATGGGAATGTGCTGGAGCGGCTTCCTCAGCACCCATGCGGCGACTCTCGATTCACTCGGATACCGTTCGCTCATCTCCCGTGCTTATACCAGCCATTTCATAGCCGGCATCGGCGCCGGTATCTTCACTCACTGGCTCTATGTCGGAATCACCTTCGTCGGAACCCTGTTTACTCCGCAGCCAGTCTGGGAAGTGGAGGCAGACGCATGGAACATCATCCAGGATGAGCCTATCAAGGTACAGCTCCTCCAGAAAGAGGACAGCAGCTATGTCATCAGGAACTGGTTCGGAACAGGTACAGACCTTGAGTTCACCGTAAATGCCGACAGTTCTCTTACCGTGCTCAATTCATATGCACAGCAGAATGATCAGTACTTCTTCGTACAGATCGATCCTAAGGCAAAAGAAAGAGGCGACCTCGCTTCCGCACGTATCTACACCCCTGAGGACTATACCAAGTTCTATGGCGGCAAGAACAAAGGACATATGTATGCGTTCGCATGGCTGCGCGACCCTGCCAACAGAATCATCACCGGCGGCTACTACGAGCTGACCTGGGGTGGCGACAAGCGCGAGACAGATCCTGAATTCCTCGAAGAGGTCCGCATTTCCGTCGACTCAAGCCTTGACTCCCTTGCCCGTGTCCATGCCGACTCCGTTGTCAGGAATCTTCCGGTCAAGCCGGAGGAGTAAAGCTTTGACATAACAGTTCAGTATAGAAACATAACTGAGCCTGTTGCCGACTATTTCAAAGGTGGTGTTTTGAGTTAGATACTTCAAGGAGGTGCTGACCTAGGTCGGGTGAATTGCCCTTGACCTAGGTCGCTTGCTTTTTGTAAGGTGCTGATAGATAAGTACTTTCTGTTTCGGGGTGACCTAGGTCGCGGCACTTTCGTCTGACCTAGGTCAGGCGGTAGGTCAGTCAGTCGGATAGTACGTCGGTCAGAGTCTTTCGGTTTATGAGCCTTGGCTGCTTTGCAGCTTAAGCTATCTTTAGATCAGCGGCTCAGCGGTCATCTTTGCTGGCTGAGGGATACCCATGATCTTGAGGATGGTAGGTGCCACGTTGCAGAGGGCGCCGTCCTTTACCTCCTTCACGTCCTCGCCGGCGTTCACTACGATGAACTGCACTGGGTTGAGTGAGTGAGCGGTGTTAGGGGTTCCGTCAGGGTTGACCTCGTAGTCAGCATTGCCGTGGTCAGCTGTGATGAGGACAGCGTAGTCGTGAGCGACTATTTCAAAGGTGGTGTTTTGAGTGAGAACTCATAATTTGTGGCATGGTCAAAGTTTTGGATAAGGTATTCTTGGGCCCGGCATGTTTTTCCGTTAGGGCATATCAGCTATTCTTGAAAAAATAATCGGTTATAACTATATTTTGTTGCGTCTGTCAAAACGCATATGATTCCCTCATTCCTGTAGGAATTTTTTACCCATAGGGAATCACTTAAAACACTGATATTCTGCTAATTAACCATTTCCCTATAGTGAGATTCTGCCTATAGGGAAATGGCTAACTTACAGTGACATAAATACTTAGGTGCGTTCGAAACTGTATCGTCCTAAAAAAAGTTTACCAAAAAAGGTACACTTTTATGGAAGCTAAGA
>JAKSJP010000024.1 GCA_024398105.1 Bacteroidales bacterium
GCCGTTCTTCGAGGACCCGATCATCACACGATGGTCGGGTCCTTTTGTTTTTGTACGTGTCGTCCTATGCAAGTGCCTGACGTTCAGCGTGATGGCAGAAAACCCTTCGGGTGATTGACCGAAGGGTAAAGTGCTAAATCTCTGACACACAGTGCGATACAAGAAATCCTGTAGGGCAAATCGCACTACAGGATTATATGTAAGTCGCTGGAAGTCAGCGATATCGATGCTGAAATGCAGGCGTGCTACCTGATTGTATGTCTGATGTTGTAGCTGTTGCGCTCTGTTGAATTGCGGGAGATCATCTCGCAGATGAAGCCGGCGAGGAAGAGCATGCAGCCGACGAGGACGGCGACGAGGGCGAGGTAGAAGAGCGGCTGGTCGGTTACAGCGCGGAACTTCATGCCGTTCGCCTGATGGATGAGCTTGGCGACGATGATCCAGACGGCCATTATACCGCCGGCGAGGAACATCAGGATGCCGGTGAAGCCGAAGAAGTGCATCGGTTTCTTGCCGAATGTGCTGAGGAACCACAGTGAGAGGAGGTCAAGGAAACCGTTGACGAATCTCTCCATTCCGAACTTGCTCGTTCCGTACTTTCTTTTCTGATGGTGTACAGGCTTCTCGCCGATCTTCTCGTAACCGGCGTTCTTGGCAAGGTATGGGATGTAGCGATGCATCTCTCCATAGACCTCGATGCTCTTGATGACTTCGTTCTTATAGGCCTTGAGGCCGCAGTTCATGTCATGCAGCTTGATTCCGGTGATTCTGCGGGCTGTCGCATTGTATAGCTTCGATGGAAGATTCTTGGTCAGCTTGTTGTCCTGGCGGTGCTGCTTCCATCCTGAGACGACATCGTAGTCTTCCTCAGTAATCATCCTGTACATCTCAGGGATCTCCTCAGGAGAATCCTGAAGATCAGCGTCCATGGTCACGACAACCTTGCCCTCAGCGGCCTTGAAGCCACAGAACAGGGCTGCAGACTTGCCATAGTTGCGTCTGAATGATATGCCTCTGATAGCCGGATTTTCCTGGGAAAGCGCTGATATCTGCTTCCATGATCCGTCCTTGCTGCCGTCGTCGATCATCAGGATCTCGTGGCTCCAGCCTTCGCGCTGTACGACTTCCTCGATCCATCTGACAAGCTCGGGAAGCGACTCTTCCTCGTTGTAGAGAGGAATTATAATGCTCAGGTCCTTAGAATATTCCATGTCTATTTTGCGAATGGGTTGCTAGATGGTATGTTTCTCGAAAGGATGAACGAAAGGATCCATCCGTAAATGAAACAGTAGAGGAGATTCGAGACGAACATGATGACTGGAAGATTGTCAATCAATGAGTCGAAGACTTCCTGGCTGTTCGAGTCAAGCATAGGTACGGACTGAGCCATCGCTGCCTGGAAGGTCTCGAGATAGGTCTCGGGAGTGATGAACATCACTGATGCCAATGTGAATCCTGCAACGATGAGAGCCGAAAGGAGGGCCGAAGCGACTCCCAGGCGATAGGTATCATGGTTGGTGACCTCCTCATAGTCGGCAGCGAGCTTCTTCATGAAGAAGGACATCAACCAGATGCATCCTCCGAACTTGGCGGCCCAGATAAGGAATCCGAAGACCGAGATGAAGAACTTGACCATGGTACCTCCGTCTATCTGTCCGACAAGCGATGAGATAAGGGAACATCCGATCACGGTTCCTCCCAATGCGATTCCGGCCTTGCCGGCCTCGTTCCAGATTGCCTTGCTGGTGAGAATTTCTGCCATATGCTTCTACTGTTACTGAATATACAAATATAGGTTTTTTTTCGTACATTTGCAGTTCGACTATAACTATGGCTGACCAAGTTCAAGTACTTGGTGAGTAAATACTGGTCAGACCAATTTAATTTTAGTGTATTTTATGACAATCAACATCACTTTTCCTGACGGTAACGTAAAGGCCTTCGAACAGGGAGTTACCGGTTATGACATCGCAATGAGCATCAGCCCAAGGCTGGCTGCAGAAGTTATCGCTGTAGCAGTGAAGCCAGAGGGTGACACATCAGCAGACAAGGGCGTAACATACGACCTCAAGCGTCCTATCGAGGCAAGTTCTTCAATCCGACTCCTCAAGTGGGAGGACGAAGAGGCCAAGAGAGTATTCTGGCACTCATCATCCCACCTTATGGCAGAGGCACTCGAGGCTCTCTACCCAGGCGTGAAGTTCGGTATCGGACCTGCAGTCGAGAATGGATTCTACTATGACGTAGACCTCAATGGACAGTCAATCTCTGACTCTGATCTTCCTAAGATCGAGAAGAAGATGCTCGAGCTTGCCCGTCAGAAGCAGGATTTCGTCCGCATCGACGTGTCAAAGGCAGACGCCCTCAAGCACTTCGAGGAAAAGGGCGACCCATATAAGTGCGAACTTATCAGCGAACTTGAGGACGGCACCATCACATACTACCAGAACGGTGACTTCACCGATCTCTGCCGTGGTCCGCACCTCGTGAATACAGAACTCATCAAGGCTGTCAAGCTCACAAGCATCGCCGGTGCATACTGGAGAGGCGACGAGAAGCGTCAGCAGCTTACCCGTATCTACGGTATCACCTTCCCTAAGAAGTCTCTTCTCGACGAGTACCTCGTAGTCCTCGAGGAGGCTAAGAAGAGAGACCACCGTAAGCTCGGCAAGGAGATGGAGCTCTTCACCTTCTCTTCGAGGGTAGGTATGGGTCTTCCTCTCTGGCTCCCTAGAGGTTCAGTCTTGAGATTCGAGCTCGAGAAGTTCCTTCGCAAGAAGCTCAACGAGTCAGGCTACCTTACAGTCGTGACCCCACATATCGGAAGCAAGCAGCTCTATGTGACCTCAGGCCACTATGCAAAGTACGGCAAGGATTCATTCCAGCCTATCCATACCCCACAGGAGGGAGAGGAGTACATGCTCAAGCCGATGAACTGCCCTCACCACTGTGAGATCTTCCGTTCATCACCAAGGTCTTACCGTGACCTCCCACTCCGTCTCGCAGAGTTCGGTACTGTCTACAGATACGAGCAGAGCGGCGAGCTCCATGGACTTACACGTGTCCGCAGCTTCACCCAGGACGATGCCCATATGTATGTACGTCCGGACCAGATCAAGGACGAGTTCAAGAAGGTGATAGACCTTATCCTCTATGTGTTCAAGGTATTCAACTTCACGAACTACACTGCTCAGGTGTCACTCCGTGACAAGGTCAACAGGGAGAAGTACATCGGAAGCGAGGAGAACTGGGACAAGGCAGAGGCAGCTATCATCGAGTCAGCACAGGAGAAAGGCCTCAAGACAGTCGTAGAGTACGGCGAGGCTGCTTTCTATGGTCCTAAGCTCGACTTCATGGTCAAGGATGCAATCGGAAGGAAGTGGCAGCTCGGTACTATCCAGGTCGACTACAACCTCCCTGAGCGTTTCCAGCTTGAGTATACAGATGCAGACGGAAGCAAGAAGCGTCCGGTGATGATCCACAGAGCTCCGTTCGGATCTCTTGAGCGTTTCACCGCCGTTCTTCTTGAGCACACAGGTGGACATTTCCCTCTCTGGCTTGCTCCAGACCAGGTTAAAGTGCTTCCTGTCAGCGAAAAATACTCTGATTATGCAAAAAAAGTTTGTGAATTGCTGAATAATTCCGAAATTCGCAGTTCCGTTGACGATAGAAGCGAGACTCTTGGAAAGAGAATCCGTGAGAACTCTCTCCTCAGAATCCCGATCCGTATCATCGTCGGAGAAAAAGAGGCTGCAGACGGCACAGTGGCTGTAACGCTCAGAGGCCAGGATGCAGGCACAATGACAGCAGAAGAATTCGTGACTTGGTTCAAGGATGCCGTAAAGGCAGAACTGGCCTAGTCAGTTTTCTCTGGTTTATTATTAACAAATTAATTATTAGGAGGGCTTTTTTATCGCAACGCCTTACAAACCTCACTTCAGTGGTCCTAAGCCAGGTGGCGCAAGACCAAAGGGTGCAAGAAATTTCCAGGGACAGCAGTCCAAGGGTGAAAACGAACTGAACATAAATGGTGAGATCACCGCACCTCAGGTTCGTCTTGTCGGCGACAACATCGCTGAGCAGGGAGTATATTCTCTTGCTGCAGCATTGAAGATGGCTGACGACCTTGAACTCGATCTTGTTGAGATAAGCGCAAAAGCAGATCCTCCGGTATGCCGAATCCTCGACTACCAGAAGTACCTCTACCAGCAGAAGAAGAAGGCTAAGGAAATGAAGCAGAATTCTTCCAAGGTAGTCATCAAGGAGATCAGGTTCGGTCCTAATACCGATGAGCACGACTTCCAGTTCAAGCTCAAGCATGCTCAGGAGTTCCTCGGAGAGGGCGACAAGGTGAAGGCTTCAGTCTTCTTCAGAGGCCGCTCGATCCAGTTCGCTGACCAGGGCGAGAAGCTTCTTCTCCGCTTCGCAGTCGAGCTCGAGGAGTTCGGAAGAGCCGAGAACATGCCTACACTTGAAGGCAAGAGAATGATCATGATGATCGCTCCTATTAAGAAGAAATAATCCGTAAAGGGTTTATATATTATTAACAATTAACAAATTAAAGAGATGGCAAAGCTTAAGACCAACTCCGGTGCCAAAAAGCGTTTCACACTTACCGGAACGGGAAAAATCAAGAGAAAGCACGCTTATCACAGCCACATTCTCACAAAGAAGACCAAGAAGCAGAAGAGAAATCTTGACCACTTCGCAATCCTCAGCAAGGTTGACGAGGGTCGTGTAAAGGAGCTCCTTGTCCTCTAATCATCAATTTTTAAGTTTAACTTGGAAAGCAGTAGCAAAGTACCGAATGAAGGTCACTGCCTCCGGAAAAAATCAAAATTATGCCAAGATCAGTAAACTCAGTAGCCTCTAGGGCTCGCCGCAAAAAGATTCTTAAGAGAACCCGCGGTAACTTCCTTTCTAGGAAGAATGTCTGGACGGTAGCAAAGAACACCTATGAGAAGGGTCTCACCTATGCATACCGTGACCGTAAAGCTAAAAAGCGCGAGTTCCGCGCCCTCTGGATCCAGAGAATCAATGCTGCCGCACGTTCATACGGCATGTCATATTCTCAGTTCATGGGTAAGCTCGCTAAGCAGAACGTAGGTCTCAACCGTAAGGTTCTCGCAGACCTCGCCATGAATAACCCACAGGCATTCGAGGCTATCGTAAACTCTGTAAAGTAGTTTGACGATGGGCTGGAGGGATATGGTCGATAACAAGTGGGTGAAGCTAGGTTTCTGGTCTCTCCTCTACGTGTTATGGGTCATATGGCTCGGAAATTTCTGGTGGCTCTTCGGACTTGTAGTCATCTTCGACCTCTACATCACCAAGAAGGTGAAGTGGCTGTTCTGGAAGAAAGAATACAAGGAAGGGGAAAAGAGGAATGAGCTGCTCGACTGGATCGATGCTCTCATCTTCGCACTGGTATTTGTCACTTTTGTGAACATCTTCTTTTTCCAGGCCTTCAAGATCCCTTCATCTTCGATGGAAAGCACCTTGTACACAGGAGACCATCTCTTTGTAAGCAAGCTTGCTTTCGGACCTAAGCTTCCCGAGACTCCTCTTACCATCCCTTTCACACATAATGTGATCGGAAGTAAGGAATCCTACTCGACAGCTGTCCAGAAGCCTTACAAGAGGCTCAAGGGCTTCAGAAGGGTTGAAACAGGAGACTGCATCGTGTTCAACTTCCCTAACGGGGATACCGTACTGACAAAATATCCGGCTGCTGACTACTATGCCATGTGCAGGACTTCAGGCAAGGACTACACAATCAAGGCCTATGGACCTGTGAAGGTCCGCCCGTCAGACAAGAAGGACCATTATGTGAAAAGATGCGTCGCTGTCGCAGGTGACACTCTTTCAGTCAGGGACGGTCTGGTATACATCAACTCTCAGGCTCAGACATTGTGGCCAGGAGTACAGTACACCTACACGGTCGTAACGAACGGGACGCCGATAAATGTGAAGACGCTCGAGACTATCGGGTTGAACGCATCGGAGCTCAGATACTCCAACGAACTTCCGGGCTATCCGGAAATGGCTCTCACCGAGGAGATGATTTCCAAGGTACGCCAGTGCAGCAATGTAGTTTCAGTGGAGAAGAACCTCGATGTATATCCTCCGGATTATCCGGACTCATATCTGCTCATCTTCCCATTCACCGAGGAATATGAATGGACCCGCGACAACTTCGGTCCGCTCTGGATTCCAAAGAAGGGAGTGACGGTAGCTCTGGGACTTGATAATCTACCTCTCTACGAGAGAGTGATCCGCGACTATGAACACCACGACCTGAAGGTTTCCGACGGAGTGATCTACATAGATTCAAAGGAGGCTTCGACCTACACATTCGAGCAGGACTATTACTTTATGATGGGCGACAACAGGCACAATTCGCTTGACTCAAGATATTGGGGATTTGTTCCTGAAGACCACATAGTTGGAAGACCGGCACTGATATGGCTCTCGACAGACATCAACAAGAGCTTCCCAAACAATATCAGGTGGCGCAGATTCTTCAAATTTGTGTAGTTTTTTTGGATAAGCGGAAATAAATACCGATATTTGCAGCCCGCATAAATTGTTCAGAATAATAATAAAAAGTAAATAATATCATGGCAAAGGTTTGTCAAATCACAGGAAGAAAGAGAATGATCGGCAACAACGTCTCTCATTCAAAGCTTCGTACAAAGCGTACTTTCGCCCTCAATCTTAAGACCAAGAAGTTCTGGTCAGAGGAGGAGCAGAGATTCGTAACCCTCAAAGTATCCTGCAAGGGTATGAGAACCATCAAGAAGAATGGTCTCGATGCAACCGTGAAGGCTGCACAGAAGAACGGATATATCAACCTTGTTTAATTCGTATAGACTATGGCAAAGAAAGCTAAAGGAAACAGGGTGCAGGTCATCCTCGAGTGCACTGAGCAGAAGGAAAGCGGTGTACCTGGAATGTCAAGATACATCACAACCAAGAATAAGAAGAACACCCCAGAGCGTTTGGAGCGTATGAAGTACAACCCATACCTCAAGAAGGTAACTCTTCATCGTGAAATCAAGTAATTAAGGAGAACGGAATATGGCAAAGAAAGCAGTCGCTACATTCGCAGCTAAGGCTGGTTCAAGGAGCATGGTAAAGTGCATCCGTATGGACAAGTCTCCTAAGACTGGAGCTTACGTCTTCACAGAGTTGCTCGTTGAGTCTGGTAAGGAGAAGGAATTCTTCAACAAGAAGTAATTCTTGGTAAGATAGACAGAGCGGTCGGGAATTTCCCGGCCGCTCTTTTTTTATCCCCTATGGGGTTTCGTATCCGTAGGGAAATGATTATATTTGTAAGTTATATTCAACGTACTATGGGATTATTTGACAAAGGTTTCAAAAAGACCAATCTGAACTTCTTCCAGAAGGTCTCAAGGGCTATCGTCGGCAAGTCAAGAGTCGACGAGGATGTGCTTGACGCCATCGAGGAAGCACTGATCGCATCGGACATGGGAGTAGACACTACTCTCCGTATCATCGACAACCTTGAAGACAGGGTCGAGAAGGATAAGTATGTGTCCATGGAAGAGCTCGCGGACATCCTCAGGGACGAGATCGCGAAGCTTCTCAATGTCAAGGAAGACGACGGTCCTGTCGTTCCGTTCGACTTCTCGAAGAAGCCTTATGTCATTATGGTCGTAGGTGTCAATGGAGTAGGCAAGACAACAACCATAGGCAAGATCGCGGCAAGCCTCAAGGCACAGGGCAAGAAGGTCGTCATCGGTGCAGCCGATACCTTCAGGGCCGCTGCGGTCGACCAGCTCGTAGTATGGGCGGAGAGAGCCGGTGTGGACATCGTCCGTCAGGACATGGGTTCAGACCCTGCTTCAGTTGCGTATGACACAGTGAAGTCTGCTGTGGCAAAGGACGCAGACGTGGTTCTCATCGACACCGCAGGCCGTCTCCACAACAGGATTGACCTGATGAACGAGCTTACCAAGATCAGGAACGTGATGCGCAAGGTGATTCCTGACGCACCTCACGACGTCCTCCTCGTGCTCGACTCGACAACAGGCCAGAACGCCTTCCAGCAGGCGAAGGAATTCTCCAAGGCGACAGACGTCACCTCGCTTGCAGTCACTAAGCTCGACGGCTCAGCCAAGGGTGGCGTGGTGGTCGGAATCGTAGACCAGTTCAAGATTCCTATCAAGTTCATCGGAATCGGCGAAGGCATCGACGATCTCAAGGTGTTCGACAAGAAGGAGTTCGTATCATCCCTCTTTTCAACAAAAGACATAGAAAAATAAAAACAAATAACATATCATGAAACTTTCATACAGTTGGCTCAAGGAATATATTGAGTGCGATCTTACCCCTCAGCAGATAGCAGATGCCATCACATCGATCGGTATCGAGGTAGATTCAGTGGAAGAGCAGGAAGAGATTCCTGGAGGACTTGCAAACGTAGTCGTTGCAGAGGTCCTCGAGTGCGAGTCACATCCTGATTCTGACCATCTTCACGTAACTAAGGTCAATGACGGTACAGGCGAGCCTATCCAGGTAGTATGCGGCGCTCCTAACGTCGCTGCAGGCCAGAAGGTGCTTTTCGCACAGATCGGTGCTGTCCTTCCAGGAGACTTCAAGATCAAGAAGTCAAAGATCAGAGGCGTAGAGTCATTCGGTATGATCTGCGCAGAGGACGAGCTCGGCATCGGCTCAAGCCATGACGGTATCATGGTACTTCCAGCCGAGGCAGTCGTCGGAACTCCAGCCAAGGAGTACCTCAACCTCAAGACCGAGGCTGTCATCGAGTATGAAATCACAGCAAACAGAGTAGATGCTGCTTCCCACATCGGTGTGGCAAGGGACCTCTATGCATACCTCAAGGCAAACAACCTCCCATGCGAGTTCCACTATCCTGACGTATCGACATACCAGGACGGCGAGGGCGAGGCTATCCCTGTGGAGGTCATGGATACCACAGCAGCTCCAAGATACATCGGTATCACAATCAAGGACGTCAAGGTAGGCCCATCTCCAGAGTGGCTCCAGAAGAAGCTCCTCGCTATCGGACTCCGTCCTATCAACAATATCGTCGACATCTCGAACTTCGCTCTCTTTGAGCTCGGCCAGCCGTTCCATACATTCGATGCTGCAAAGATCGGTGGCGGCAAGGTGATCGTCCGCAGGGCTGAGGAAGGCGAGAAGATCGTCACTCTCGACGGCACAGAGCGTACACTCAAGGCAAATGACATCGTCATCGCTGACAATGCAAGGCCTATGTGCATCGCAGGTGTATTCGGCGGAGAGGACACAGGCGTTACTGAGAGCACTACAGACGTGTTCCTCGAGTGCGCATACTTCGATCCAAGCTCAATCAGGAAGACTGCAAAGGGACATACCCTTTCTACTGACGCCTCATTCCGCTATGAGAGAGGCTGTGACCCGCTCATCAACGAGTACGCCGCAAAGAGAGCCGCTCTCCTCATCATGGAGGTCGCAGGCGGCCACATCTGCGGCAAGATGCAGGAAGTATGTCCTGAGCCTATCGAGAAGGCAGTCATCGACCTTGACTACAACAGGATCGAGAACCTTATCGGCAAGAAGATCGGACATGAGACAATCGAGAACATCCTTGATTCACTCGCATACGAATTCATCGAGACAAGAGAGGACGGCGCGCTTGTAGCAGTCCCTTCATACATGATCGACGTGACAAGAGAGTGCGACGTGGTGGAGGAGATCCTCCGTATCTACGGCTACAACAACATCGAGCTCCCTTCAAACATGCGCATGTCAGTCTCTCCTACACCGTCACCGGACCCTGAGGCTGTCAGGAACTACATCTCGAACTTCCTCGCAGCAAACGGTTTCGTGGAGACAATGAACAACTCCCTCACAAAGGCTGAGTACTATTCAAAGCTCACCACCTACCCTGAGGAGAGATGCGCACGTATCGTGAACCCGCTCAGCTCAGACCTCAATGTGATGAGACAGACTCTCATCCTCAACGGTCTTGAGGTGATCTCATACAACATCAACCGCCAGGTCAACACAATCAAGAGCTTCGAGTACGGCTCTGTATATCAGAGAATACCAGAAGGTGACGGCACGACCCTCGCTTCATACGAGGAGCACCAGTGCTTCGCACTCTTCATGACCGGCCCAGTGGAGAAATCATGGCGCTCTGACGCCCAGAAGGGAAGCTACTTCCAGCTCAAGGGCTATCTCGAGCTTCTCCTTGCCCGTTATGGTGTCGACATCTACACTCTCGAGGCTTCAGCAGCTCCTGAGGACATCTTCTCAGAGGGTCTTTCATACTGCCTCCCAGGAAGCAGGAAGGTACTTGCAGTGATGGGTACAGTCAACCCTGTCCTCGCCAAGAGATTCGACGTGAAGCAGCCTGTATTCGCAGCTGAGATCAACTGGCAGGCTCTCCTCGAGGTAGTAAGGAGAGTGAAGGTGAAGTTCTCTGAGCTTCCTAAGTTCCCAGGCGTAAGACGTGACCTTGCAATCCTCGTAGACGAGGGCGTGAACTACTCGGATCTCCGCAGATCTGCAGTCAAGGCTGGCAAGAAGCTTCTCAAGCAGGTCAACCTCTTCGACGTATACCGCGGAGACAAGATTCCTGCAGGCAAGAAGCAGTATGCAATGTCATTCTTCTTCCAGGACCCTGAGAAGACTCTCACTGATGCAGAGATCGAGAAGACAATGAGCAAGCTCCTCTCTACATTCCAGAACGAATTCGGAGCAGCCCTCAGATAGCAGAAACTGTTTCAGGACAGCGGTATGAGGAAATTTTTCGGCTACATAGCAGTCGTGACGGTTATCTTCGCCATGACCCTTTCCTGCAGAAGGGCAAGGGTCATTCCGAAGGATACCCTGACTGACATCTATGTCGAGATGCTCCTCGCAGACCAGTGGATAGTCCTCACGGGTATCTCCATGATGTCGGACACTCATTTCGTCTACCGTCCCATATTCGAGAAATATGGCTACACGGCCGACGATTACAGGCTCTCGGTCCAGACCTACCTCAGGGATCCTGAGGACTATGCAAAGCTCTTTGCCGGTGTCGAGAAGAAACTCAGCGACAGGGTCGAGGTCCTGGATGGCCTTGAGAATGTCAGAAGAAGGCAGGACAGCATAAAGTATGCGAATAACATGCGCTGGAGAAACATCCCGAAGCCTGTCCTGTACAAAGATGTCCTGAAGGGCCAGTTTCCGTCCGATACCGTGTGCTTCGGCCCGGATTCTGCCAGATATACTATCAATATCCCTGTCCTCGACACGATGTTCTCCGGACCTAGGCTCGTAATAAGGAACGAAGGTACCATGGACATGGAGGAGGTCGACGCGGCTGAGGAAACGGTCGCCGAGGAAGAAAGGGATATCGTTGAAAAAGAAATGAAGCCCCTGCCGCTTGACAGGGAGAAGTCAGCACCTCTGCCGCTTGGAAAGCCAGAGACAAAAAAGGAATTGAGCAATGATGCGAGAAGACCTGGTCTTCGGACCGATATTCAGCAGGAGATTGGGCGCCTCTCTAGGGATTAACCTGCTGCCACAGAAAGGAAAGCTCTGTAATTTCGACTGTATCTACTGCGAGTGCGGATGGAACCGTGACGGCAGGGGAGACAGGTCGATCGCTACAGCAGAGGACCTTCGCAGGACACTTGAGGAAAAACTCATCAAGTGCCAGGAAGAAGGTGTCAGGATCGATTCCATTACTTTCTCGGGTGACGGAGAGCCGACCCTCAATCCTGATTTCCCACAGATCATCGACATAACCCTCGCCCTCAGGGACAGGTACTATCCCCAGGCTAAGGTGTCAGTCCTCTCGAACTCTACCAGAGTGTGCAGGGACGAGGTCTTCCAGGCGCTCAGGAAGGTCGACAACCCTATCATGAAGCTGGATGCACCTACCGCTGAGCTTGCGGCAAGGATCAACCAGCCGGCCTGCGAATACAGTGTCCCTTCGATCGTGGCGGACCTGAAGAAATTCGAAGGAGACTTCGTGCTTCAGACCATGTTCCTCAAAGGCAACGGCTTCGACTCCTCATCGCCGGAAGTCCTCGAAGGATGGATGGAGATCGTCAGAGAACTCAGGCCAAGGGAGATCATGGTATATACCCTCGACCGTGAGACTCCGATGAAGGACCTTCAGAAGTTTACTCCGGAGCAGATGGCCCAGATGGTCAGACCGCTTGTCGAGGAAGGCTTCAAGATACAGATAAAAGGATAACAGATAACCACATATATAAATGGAAAACCTATACGAAAAGTACAACTACGTCCCTGATAAGGACGCTATTGACAGGACACTTGGCGTACTTGCGTCAAATCTTGACTCATCCTCTTGCCCTGAGGTACTCAAGACCTGTTTCTCTGTAATGGACCTCACCACACTCAAGAGCAATGACACAATTCCGTCAGTGGCGAAGTTCACTCAGAAAGTCAAGACATATAAGGAGCAGTATCCGGACTATCCGCTTCCTGCATCTATCTGCGTCTATTCGAATTTCGCGGCGACAGTCAAGGAGAACAGGTGCAGCCCTGACGTCCATGTGACAGTCGTGTCTGCATGCTTCCCTACATCGCAGAGCTTCCTCGAGGTGAAGCTCAAGGAGTGTGAGATGGCTATCGAGGCTGGCGCCGAGGAGGTCGACATCGTGCTCGCTCTCAACTCATTCCTTGCCGGAGACTTCGAGGCCGCAAGGGAAGAGATCGTACGCGTGCGTGAGTGTATCGACGCTGCAGCGGCAAAGGAAGGTCGCAAGGTCGTCCTAAAGGTCATCATCGAGACCGGACTTCTCGTGACACCTGAGAATATCGCAAACGCCTCATTCCTTGCAATGGAAGCTGGCGCAGACTTCATCAAGACCTCTACAGGAAAGGTCGACGTCAACGCTACACCTATGGCTGCCTATGTGATGTGCGAGTGCATCAAGGCGTTCGAGAAGAGAACCGGCAGAAAGGTCGGCTTCAAGGCTGCCGGCGGCATTTCGTCTTCAATGGATGCTGTCTGCTACTACACTATCGTGAAGACAATCCTTGGCAAGGAATGGCTCGGCAAGGACCTCTTCCGTCTCGGAGTGAGCCGCCTCGCGAACAACCTCCTCTCTTCTATCGAGCAGAAGACAGTCTCAATCTTCTAGACAGACCGCCCCGCAAGGGTGAAACGGATAATTTTTACAGGGATCGCTGAAAATGCGGTCCCTGTCGCGTTGTATGTGGGTTTCCCGTCTGTCCATGGCTCCTGGAAAGCCTTCGGATCTGACGAAATCCGGAACACGGCTACGCCGTCGGGATTCGGTACCATGGTACCGTCAGGGCCGTATCCACCCTGCCCGAGCCTTTCCGGTTTTAGTAATTTTAGTTTTTGAAAAATGGCCTTTGAAGTGCCTGGAAGGCCGTTTTTGGAAAGTAAACGTTTATAATTTGGCAGGGTTTCCATCCGATTATATTTTTGCATCGAACCAAAGATATCCGACGATGAAACGCTTTGCAGAAATACTTTTACTGTCCGTCCTTTGCACGGCCTCGTGCGACATCTGGAACGATGATGAACGGGAGGATATGTCTGTGGGAGATGCTCTTTCGCATGAGATGATAGTGCTGGGAAAGCAGCTTGATGACCCGTATTCGGTCAGGAACATGACCAAGGCTGTCGAGAGCCTCTACCCTACAAAGGCAGGGGTCTCGCTGACCGCGACTGATATGTATGTGCGTTTCCTGCCTGAGAGCGACGAGCAGATGACAATCCTGTTGGGGAGCGGGCTGGTGCTGATTGACCATCCTCTTGACTATCAGATCATCCGGGACGGTGACTACTACCACGATCCACTTGTCGGGGACGGGAAGATCACCTGGCAGTATGCAGTCGTACCTGCAGATTTCAAGATGCCGTCGGGTGTCAGATGCGAGATACTTGATGAATGCTATATCCCCGACGCGATGATTACCAAGGCGGACGGTCTGGACTGGGATGCGATTGAGAAGGAGGCATTCCGCCTTACCGGGAACGAGGATATGCTGGAAGCGGTCACTAAGGCCGGAAAGACTTCGTCAAGCCCGAAGGGGCGCATTACGATCGTCGATCCTGATGCCAATGGAGGCAAGGCTTTCGGAGTCGCAGGCGTGACTGTCCTCTGCAATACTTTCGTCAAATTCGCGACGGCTTACACCGACCGTGACGGCTATTATGAGATGACGTCCAAGTTCTCCTCAGATGTCAGATACAGACTGATGTTCAGGAACCAGCTGGGTTTCGGAATCGGACTGAACCTGCTTCTGGTGCCTGCGTCGACATCTGCTCTGGGCAAGACGACCCCGGAAGGGATAGACTGCGAGATATCGGCATCTTCGGACAGGAAACTCTTCAGCCGCGCTGCTGTCAACAATGCTGTCTATGACTATTTCCAACGTTGCAATGAAGAGGACCTGGACATCGCTGCACCTCCAAAGGACGTCCGCCTGTGGCTGTTCCAGAATCTCAGGAGCAGCAGCACGCCTATGCTCAGGCACGGTACTTTGCTGGACCAGGGGCTCTTTGCCAAGTATCTTGGGAAGTATTCAGCGATCATCTCGCTCTTCCTCCCGGACATCACGGTGGGTCTGGACGATGCGGACTCATACTCTCACATCTACAGCATCACTTGCCATGAACTTGCCCATGCAAGCCATTTCTCCCAGGTCGGGAAGGAATATTGGGACAAGTATATCAACTACGTCATAAAGTCGTTCGTGAAGGATTTCAGCACCGACTATGGAACCGGGGAAGGCGAAGGGGCCGGATACTGCGAGGTCGGTGAGGACTGGGGCTATTTCATGCACAATCTTCTCTATCACGACCGATATGGCGGGGAAATGCCATCGTACGGAATGAACTATTGGTTCCACCCACAGATATTCCGCTATCTCAATGAACGTGGACTCTCGACGGGGCAGCTCTTCAAGGCGCTGACATCTGAAGTCACGGATATAGATAGCCTTAAGGGAAAATTGGTGTCACTTTATCCATCACAGGTCTCAATAATCAACCAGGTCTTTGAAAGATATGCAAATTAGGTCGACTCTCATTTCATTAGTACTTCTATTCATACCCACATTCGTTTCAGCCCAGAAACTGGCGGTCTCTACAGACATGCTCGGCTATGCCGACATGCTGACCGTCAATGGTGAGGTGTCATACTCCGTCTCAAGGCATTGGAGCACCAATGCAGGGTTCAGGTACAACCCTTTCAGATTCCATGGCGGTCCGGATGAACACCTTGTCTCAAACCGGCAGAGGACTGTCTCTGCCGGGGCGAGATACTGGCCGTGGCATGTCTTCTCAGGCTGGTGGTTCGCGGGGAAGGTGCAGTACCAGGAGTATAACAAGGGCGGAATCAAGTCCATGCAGACCCGCGAGGGTGACCGCTATGGAGCAGGTGCTGCGGCAGGCTTCACCTATATGCTGACATCCTGGCTCAATCTTGAATTCTCATTGGGCACATGGGCAGGTATGGATGTGTATAAGGTCTATGAGTGTCCGGAGTGCGGAGCGACCCTTGACCAGGGCGAGAAGTTCTATGTGCTTCCGAATGATGTGATGCTGGCTTTAAGTTTTGTGTTCTAGATGAATGGACGATCCTCAATCCCTCGATTCCTTGCGGCAGTCTTATCCTTTGTCTCTATTCTCTGCTGCTCTGTCAAGGAGGACAGGGATTCCTGTCCATGCAACCTCCGTTTTGATCTGAGCGAGGCCTTCAAGGACTCGGACGGAAGCCTTACCATGGTCATCAAGGGACCGGATGGATTTGTCTGCTGCGATACTTTGAGGACGGGGAATGACAGTCTCTATACAGTGCTGGTTCCTCGCAGGGAACTGACAGTCGATTTCTATACGCCGTACGGAGTGCTGAGGAATCCTTTGGAAGGATACAGGCCTGACAAGACATGTGCTCCGGTCTGGCATTGGTCCGAGGTCCTGACCGCTGAGGGGGAGATGGTGGAAAGGAAGGTCAGGCCTCATAAGGACTATTGTCGCCTTACGGTCGAGCTGGTCGGCAGCCCCGGAGTGGCGTTCCCGTATTCGCTGCTTTTCGTCTCGAACATCAATGGGTATCTTCCCGGAGGAGGCCTGTCAGAGGGGATGTTTGTGGAAAGGGTGGCACCAGGTACCTCCGGAGGACTGTCGGCCGGAAACTGCTCTGTCAATCTTCTGCGGCAGAAAGATTCCTCCCTGATGATGGAGGTGGTACCTGAAGGGCAGACTGCCGTCTCGCTCCGAAGCTTCGCAATCGGTGAGTATCTTGCCGCTGCAGGCTATGACTGGACCGCTGCAGACCTTGAAGATGTGGAGATAACACTTGACTTCGCCGCTGCCAGCATCCTCGTTGCAACTGACAAATGGACCCGCCGCCTGGAATTCAGTGTTGTAATTTAGAATATTTGCCGTATATTTGCAGTCCACTTATGCGCGGGTGGCGAAATGGTAGACGCGCTAGTTTCAGGAGCTAGTGGGGTAAAACCTGTGTGAGTTCGAGTCTCATCTCGCGCACTTCAAGACAAAGACAGCCAATCGGCTGTCTTTCTTCGTTCAGCTTCGGCCTTGATCGCTACTTGACTCTCCAGACATCGAGGGTAATGCCACCGCCGGCGCCGCCGAAGCTAGGCTGGCAGAGGAAAAGAGAATTGTTCATCCATGCATACTTGCTGTCTGCAGGGGCTTCGAACTTAGGTGCACAGCGGAAATACATTCCTTCTCCCATGGCGATGATGCCGCAGTTGCGTACATGGATGATGACGCCGTCATCTGTCTTGATGCAGTAGATGGCTTCGATTTCGGTGCGGCCGCCGCTGCTCATCTGATAGTCGGCTCCTCCAGGTATGATTTCACCCTTGAGCTCCTTGCCAGGAAGATTTCCCTCAAAAGTTCCTCCGGTGATAGGGACGATGTTCCTCATACCCTTTGGGGTCTCTCCGACGGAGTAAGACGGCCCGAGGGCTACGTTAAGCCTCAGACAGTATTCCAACCCCGGGGCTGCAGGCTCGCCCTGACGGCCCTGCATAGATGGTCCCTGAGGCCCCTGTGCATAAGAAATGGAAAACGAAATGGCTGCGGCGAATGCGCAGAGAACAGTGATGATCTTTTTCATGATAGTGGTACTTTTCTCAAATATCCGAATTCCGTGTTGTTTTTCAAAACATCTGCCCAAATTTCATATATTTGCAGTATGGACAGCAGACTATTCCTGATAGACGGACACGCATTGGTGTTCAAGATGTACTACGCCTTCGCCCGGAGACCGATGATAAACTCCAAGGGTGCGGACATGTCCATCTTGTTCGGATTCACCAAATACATCCTGGAACTCATCGAGAGGGAGAAACCGACCCATCTCGCGGTGTCTTTCGACCCGCCGGGCGGAACCTTCAGGAATGTGATGTATCCTGAGTACAAGGCCAACAGGGCTGAGACTCCGCAGCTTGTGATAGATGCGCTCGAGCCTCTGACCGAACTCTGCCATGCGCTCAACATCCCGGTCCTGATGGAGATGGGATTCGAGGCGGACGACGTCGTCGGAACCGTAGCCAAGACCTTCGCGTCGGAGCATGTCAAGGTGTTCATGGTCACTCCTGACAAGGACTATGGTCAGTTGATCGATGCCAATATCGTCCAGCTCAAGCCGGGCAAGGCAGGGGATCCTGACATCCTTGTCGACAGCAAGGCAGTCTGTGAGAAATACGGTATCAGCGATCCTCTCCAGGTAATAGAGATGCTGACTCTCTGCGGAGATTCGGCCGACAACGTCCCTGGTGTGAAGGGAGTAGGCGAGGTAGGCGCCGGAAAGCTGATCGCGAAGTACGGCAGCGTCGAGAACATCTACCAGCATCTCGACGAACTGTCCGAACGCCAGAGAAACATGTTCGAGGAAGCGCGTGGCCATATTGCACTCAGCCATGAGCTCGTGACGATCAAGACGGACGTCCCCGTCAAGGTCACCATGGACCAGATGGCCCTTGACACGGCATATCCGCCGCTTGTGGCCGACCTGTTCGAGAAATATGAGTTCAATTCCCTAAGGAAATATATAGGCAACGTCAAGCCGACGGAGCCGCAGACCGTGGAGGTCGGGATCGCGCAGGTCTCTCCGGCCGAGCTTGTCAGGATGGCAGGGAAGACTGGACTTGCGTCGATCGTCGTCGACGCGGAGAAGGACCATGGTACCTTCTGCGCCGTCCGTGGCGTGACGGCAGCTGTCGTCGTGGCGGAGTCGTCCGTCGTAGTTGCCAAGGGCAGCGCCGAGGAGTTCCGCGTTCTGCTCGAGGATTCGGCGGTAGGGAAGTGCGGATACGACCTTAAGAGACAATACAATGTCTTGAAATATAATGGGATAGCTCTGGGAGGAAAACTGGATGACATCTCTCTGATGCATTATCTGACGTCTCCGGAGAAGAGCCATGAGCTCGATGTCCTTGCAAAGAGCTTTCTTTCGATGGACGTCAATCCTGCCGATGAGGAAAGCGAAGTGTCTCTCTTCGAGACAGCGGAGGTGTCCCACGACAGGGAGGCTGCGGCTATGGTGCTGCTCGACTCCAGGATGAGGGACGAGATGAAGGCTACCATGGTCACGACACTCTATGACGAGATGGAAGAACCGTTGATCAGGGTACTGGCCCGGATGGAGTACGACGGCGTCAAGGTCGACCTGCAGCAGCTCAGCTCCTTTGCCGACCATCTTCGTCAGGAGGTCTCGGAGCGTGAGGCCCGTATCCGTGAGATGGCTGATGAGCCTGCGCTGAATATCTCTTCACCGAAACAGATCGGAGTCCTCCTCTTCGAGAAGCTCCAGCTGGATCCGAAGGCGAAGAAGAGCGCCAAAGGCAGCTGGACTACCGACGAGGAGACCCTCAACGCGCTTTCCGACAGGCATCCTATAGTCAATGAGATACTTGAGTTCAGGGCAGTCAAGAAACTGCTTTCGACATATATCGAACCGTTCCCTGGCTATGTGTCGCCGGTGAGCGGAAAGATCCATACTACCTTCAACCAGGCACTGACCGCGACCGGTCGTCTGAGCTCGTCGAACCCTAATCTCCAGAACATCCCGATCCGAAGCGAAAGGGGCAAGGAGATACGCAAGGCCTTCGTGCCTTCGATGGAGGACGGTCTGATCCTTTCGGCTGACTACTCTCAGATCGAGCTCAGGATCATGGCACATCTCTGCGGGGACACCCATCTGATCGAGTCGTTCAAGGCTGGGGTCGACGTCCATGCTGCCACGGCGGCAAAGATCTTCGGGATCCCTGTCGAGGAGGTCACTTCAGACCAGCGAAGGATAGCAAAGACGGCGAACTTCGGTATCATGTACGGAATCTCGTCATTCGGCCTCTCGCAGCGCCTGGGTGTGTCAAGGACCGAGGCCAAGAAGATCATCGACGACTACTTCGAGGCATTCCCTTCGATAAAGACCTTCATCGCCCAGACCATCGCGACTACACAGGAGAAAGGATATGTCGAGACGATCTTCGGAAGACGCAGGTATCTTCCTGAGATCAATGCAAAGAACGGAACGGTAAGGGCCCTTGCCGAGAGGAACGCTGTGAACGCTCCTATCCAGGGCACTTCTGCCGATATTATAAAACTTGCCATGATCGGTGTCGGCCGCAGATTGGAGGAGGAGGGACTGAAGAGCCGTATGGTGCTTCAGATCCATGATGAACTTCTCTTCGACACCTGCGAGGCAGAGGCGGAGAGACTGAAGGCGATCGTGGTCGAGGAAATGGAAAATGTAATCAGCCTGTCAATACCTCTGACAGTGGAATGTGGATATGGAAAGAACTGGCTCGAAGCTCACTGACAGGACTGACGTCCAGCTCGTCGAAATGGCTCTGGACGGCTCTCAGGCTGCTTTCTTTACGCTGTACGCCCGTTACCGCGTGGGAGTCTGCGCCCATATCGCGAAGATAATCCAGGACCAGGCTGAGCTTGAGGACATCTGCAACGAGACCTTCGAGAAGGCTTTCAAGCAGCTCTCGACCTTCCGTACCGACGCGAAGTTCTCGACCTGGATCCTCACCATAGCCCGCAACACCGCGCTGGACCATAAGGACAAGGAGAACACCCGCCTGAAGAGCATGGAGACAGCCTCCCTCGCCCATGACGACAGCCCTGCCGCGTCGGTTCCTGATACCAGCATCAGCCCTGAGGAGGCGATCATCAAGTCCCAGATCCATGACAAGTTCATAGCGACCGTCGAGGGGCTTCCGGACATCTACCGGGAGATTGCGATACTCTGCTTCGTGGAGAACATGAAGTACGAGGACATCTCCGAGAAGACCGGCATCCCTGTCAATACGGTCAAGACAAGGATACGCAGGGCAAAGGACATCATAACAGAGGTAATGCAGAACGAGGAGGAAGAATAGATATGGAGTTTAAGGAATTCAAGGAAACAGTACTCAGGGAATTCCCTGATCTTGGTGAGGAACAACTGGCGAAGTTCGAGGCCATGGATGCGCTCTATGCGGAGTGGAACGCGAAGATCAATGTCATCTCCCGCAAGGATATAGGAGGCCTTTATTCCCACCATGTCCTGCATTCTCTCTGTATAGCTTCGTATCTCAGGAGGGAATGCCCACAGTTCCACCAGGCACTTCTCGACGGTGCGCAGGTCCTCGACCTTGGAACCGGTGGAGGTTTCCCAGGAATCCCTCTGGCTATTATGTATCCGGCCTCGCAGTTCACCCTGTGTGACTCTGTGAACAAGAAGATCATCGTGGCGTCTGCCGTCTCGGAGGCCCTTGGGCTCTCTAACGCAAAGACAGTCAATGCAAGAGCGGAATCACTTCCGCAGAAATTCAACTTCGTCGTATCAAGGGCGGTGGCCTCGCTGGAGGACTTCTATCCTTGGGTGAAGGGCAGGTATACCGATGCCATCTTCTATCTCAAGGGTGGAGACATCGCCGAGGAAATCGCAGGCATGATGGGCAGAAACCGCATGCAGAAAGGGGCGGTCCACACCTGGCCGGTGACCAGATGGCTCGATGATGAGTACTATGATGGGAAATTTGTCATTCATATTGACTAAAAATTTTGCATTTCAAATCAAAAAGACTAACTTTGCATTCCCAAATTAGGCAAATAATAAAAATTCAACATAATGAAAAGAACATACCAACCATCAAAGCGTAAACGTGTGAACAAGCACGGTTTCCGTGAGAGAATGGCTTCGGCTAACGGCCGTCGCGTTCTTGCAGCTCGTCGTCGTCATGGACGCAAGAAGCTCACCGTTTCATCTGAGGATAGATTCTAATTCTCTTCGAAGATCAGAATAGCCGGACCCAAGTGGTCCGGTTTTTTGTTTTTTATATGTATCTTAGTACCATGGAACTGGATGAGAAATATATGCTTGAGGCCCTGAAGGAGGCCCAGGCGGCAAGAGACGAGGACGAGATTCCTATCGGAGCGGTCATCACCTGCAAGGGAAGGATAATCGCGAGGGGACATAATATGACTGAGCGCCTCCATGATCCTACTGCCCACGCCGAGATGATAGCGATAACGGCGGCGACCGAGGCGATGGGAGGAAAGTATCTCAGCGACTGTACCCTCTATGTGACGGTCGAACCTTGCCCTATGTGCGCAGGCGCACTGAACTGGGCACAGGTCGGCAGGATCGTCTATGGTGCCCTGGATCCGAAGAGGGGATTCTCCCTTTTCTCGCCTTCGCTTCTCCATCCAAGGACGGAAGTCGCTGCCGGTGTCCTCGCGGACCAGTGCAGCACTATTGTGACTGAATATTTCAAAAGCAAAAGATAATATGTTGGGAGACGATTTCAAGATTCTCAGCGACACCGTCAAAGACGGCGTACGCCACATCACAGCAGCACCTAGCGGACTTGTATGCTCTTCACAGATCGACTTCGATCTCAAGGACGGCAAGCTCCACAACGTACAGTATGTCAGGGGATGCCACGGTAACCTGCTTGCCATAGGAAGGCTTCTCGAGGGTATGGATGCAGCCAAGGCATCAGAGACTCTCCGTGGAGTCGACTGCCACGGAAGGGGTACTGCATGTGCAGACCAGCTTGCACGCATAGTCGCAAGCATCCTTTAGACAGAGAAACTGCCTCAGCCTTTCCTCAGGCTGGCAAAACACTGCGAAAGAACATCTTCCTTGCCTGAAAGCGAGGAATCTACGAAGCGTCCCGTGCTGCTGATACCGATTATCCTGGTGCAGACCGAGGCGCTTTCGTGTATGTCATGAGAAGAGAACAGGACAGCGATTCCCTTCTCCGCGGCGACCTTCCTCAAAGCCTGAAGTACCATCGTCCTGCTGTCTACGTCAAGGAACGCGGTCGGCTCGTCCAGCAGAAGGACCGATGCCCTGCGGGTCAGGGCCGATGCGATGCATGCCTTCTGGAACTCTCCGTCGCTAACCTCAGATATGTCCCTGTCCTCCAGATGTCCGATGCCGAGCAGGGCTATGGCCTCGTCTATCGAGCTTTCCAGAGCCTTCGACGCCCGTCCCCAGATGTCCGTCTCGCTATAGCAGCCGGTACGTACGAATTCCCGCAGGGTAAAGCCTTTGACCTTGGGGATGCCGGTCGGGACAAGTACCATGGTACCGTCTCCGCTGACCGTGCCCCGCATCGGCTTCATCACTCCTGCGACCGTCTTCATCAAGGTCGTCTTGCCGCTTCCGTTCGCTCCGCAGACGAGAATGCATTCGCCCGGGACGACTTCGAACGAGATGCCGTCGACTATGGCCTTGTTGCTGTAACCTATTGCTATGTCATTGATTCTCAGCATCTATTTCTTCTTTATGAGTATGAAAAGGATGACAGGGATTCCGATGAGGGCCATTGTGCTTCCGGCAGGGAGAGGCTTACCTCCGACGACCGAAAGAATGTCGGCAAGCAGCGCGAGGACAGCTCCGCAGAGCATGCTCGCAGGAATCACTTTCCTATGCGATGAGGTCCCCGTCAGCCACCGGGTGATGTGTGGAGCTATTATTCCGACGAACCCGATCGGACCGCAGAATGCTGTCGCCGCGCCCGTCACCAGACAGCAGCTTACCATCGAGATCAGTCTTATCTTCTTTACCGGCGCTCCTGAGAGCTCCGAGTATTCTTCGCCGAAAAGTATGATGTCCAGGCCTTTGCTGTTGACAAAGGCGGCGATCAGCCCGATGCCAAGCAGCCCCGCAAGAATCCATACCTCGACCATCCTGTTGCCTGAGAAACTGCCGGCCGACCAGGAGTAGAAAAGCTTCAGGGTCTCCTCGTTGGCCGAATACTCGATTATCGAGGTGACTGCGCTGAAGATGAATCCAAGCATCACACCCGAGAGCAGGAGAGTGTTCCCGCTCCGCACGCTTGACGAGATCGCAACGATCAGGGCCGAAGCCACGGCTGCGCCGGCGAATGCCGCTAAGGCGATGCTGATGCTGCCAAGGACCATGGTGCCCGGCACCGCCGCAAGTACTATGGTCGCGATCGCCGCACCTGTCCCGGCACCTGCGCTGACGCCCATGATATGGGGATCCGCAAGGGGATTGCGGAAGATTGCCTGCATCTGCGATCCGGCAATCGCCAAGGCCCCGCCTGCAAGCATGGCGGTCAGGACTCTTGGGATACGTACGCCAAACAGTATGTCACGGACCATCCCGCCCTGGATGATCTCCCGCATAGGTATGTCCCCGCACGAGAGGTCCGCCGCTGCGAGAATCAGCAGCAGCGCGAAGGCTGTCAGGCAGAACAGCAAAGATTTATTTCTTCGGACAGGCATATCGGATTCAAATATAGGTAACTTTTCCGTATCTTTGAGGATAGAACAACATGATATGGACTCTTTGACCCTCATGATAGTATTCGTAGCCGCCGTGGTGTTTATCGCCGCGTTGGTGGTGATACTTGTCATACAGCGCTATGAGAGGGAAAAGGATATGTTCCTGGAGGAACAGCACAGGAGGGATATGGAGCAGATGAGGGCTGCCTTCGAGAATCTCTCGAACAAGAACAGCGAGGTCTTCAAGGCGCGCAGCGCAGAGTCCATCGCGGAGCTTCTAAAACCTGTGCAGGAAAAGTTCGCAGAATTTACCCAGAGCGTGAAGGAGTCGCAGAAGGAGAGCATAGAGAGACACTCCAAGCTGGAGCAGAAGATCGAGGACCTCGACAAGCAGTCCCGCTCGGTGGGCGATGAGGCCAGGAACCTTGCAAACGCCCTCACTGGCTACTCCAAGATACAGGGCGATTTCGGAGAGATGCTCCTGACGGATGTGCTGAAGAACGCAGGTCTTACCGAGGGAATCCATTTCGTCACCCAAGGCGTCATGACTGACGGCGCCGGAAGAGAGATCAAGACGGCGGAGGGCCGTACCATGATCCCGGACGTGATGGTCTTCTATCCTGACGACACGACGGTCATCATCGATTCGAAGGTCAGTCTCAACGCATACAACGATTACATGGCGTCTACGACGGTCGAGGACAGGGTCCGTTCCGCAAAGGCCCATGTGGACAGCGTCAAGTCCCATGTCAATGAACTCAAGAACAAGGACTACGCATCCTATCTGACTGATGGGAAGCAGAAGGTCAGCTACAATATCATGTTCATACCTGTCGAGGGCGCATTCCGTCTGATGCTCGAGGAAGATCCTAGGCTATGGCAGGTCGCAAAGGACAACAACGTCCTGATCGTCAGCCAGATGACTCTCATAATCGTGCTGAATATGATACAGATGAGCTGGCGTCAGCACGACCAGGAGAAGAATATCAACGCGGTCTATGCTACCGTGTCCGAGCTGATGACCCAGATCGGAGCCTGGCTTGACAGCTTCGAGGACCTGGGCGAATCGCTGGACAAGGCTTCGAAGAATTTCAGTCAGGCGAAGGCTAAGCTTGTCGAGTCCAACCAGTCTGTTGTCAAGAAGATAAAGAAGCTTGAGGCGTTGGGCGCAGCTCCCAAGAAATCGAAGGCGCAGATCAAGTCGACCTCGAGACTTGTAGCAGGCCCTGCTTCGGTAGTGCCTAAGTCGCTTGATGTCGAGGAAATTGAAAATCAGTGAAGATGAAAAGAATAATGATGATCGTCGCTGCGGCACTTATGCTCTGCAGCTGTGGAGGAAAGAAGGCGGACCAGACCGCTGCCGTACCGTTCGAGAGCCTTGGCTGGACCAAGGTCGCTCCGGAGGATATTGATTTCAATCCATTCCAGACCGTCGGAAAGGACTGGATGGCACTTGCCATGGGCAACAAGGATGCGATGAACTCCATGACGATATCGTGGGGACAGTGCGGCGTCCTGTGGAACAAGCCTGTCTTTACGGTCTATGTGTCAAGCGACAGATTCTCAAAGAAGCAGATGGACTCTAACAAGTACTTCACTGTAAGTGCCTTCCCTGATACAAGGAAGAACAAGGCCGCCCTCACCTATATCGGTTCTCACTCCCAGAGAGATGAACCGGAGAAGACGAAGAACGCCGGCTTCACCGTCGATTTCAGCGAACTCGGAAATCCTCTCATCAACGAGGCCTCGATGGTGTTCGAATGCAAGATCATCTATAAGGAAGAGATCAAGAAGAACCTTCTTCCAGACGATGTAAGGCCTAGCTATGACGACATGGGGCTCCATACCATGTATGTCGGCGAGATCGTCAATGTGTTTCAGAAGAAGTAGGATGGAATATCCCCGTTCGGGGATGAAATAGCGATTTTTATGAAATTTTGTCCCCGATAGGGGCTGGTTTCTGAATTTTTGCTATATTTGTCCCCGAACGGGGATAAATATGAATATTGGCGATTATATAAGGCAGAAGAGGAAGCAATATAGGCTTTCCCAGGTGGAACTGGCAGAGAGAGCGTCTGTCGGTGTACGTTTCATCAAGGACATGGAGGCTGGGAAGCAGACTTTACAGCTGAATAAGGTAAATCAGGTGCTGAATCTCTTTGGGGAGGAGCTCGCGCCTAAGAAGATAAGCGACTAGTATGAAGAAAGCTGATATATTTATCGATGGTGTCTTCTGCGGTCTCTTGACAGAGGATAATGATGGATTTCACTTCCGGTATGATGACCATTATCTGGCTCTTGAGAATCCGTGTCCTTTGAGCCCGACCATGCCTCTGACTTCCGAGGAGTATGAAAAGGAAATCATGTTCCCGGTTTTTGATGGCCTTATACCGGAAGGGTGGCTGCTTAATATTGTTACAAAGTCTTGGAAAATAGATTCGAGAGACAGAATGTCGCTGCTTATGGAATGTTGCAGGGACAGCATTGGAAATATAAGTGTCAGACCTCATGTGCAATAAGTGCCTCATATGTTATGGTGAATTGGCTGATGGAGAGGTCGATTACCATGCCTCGTGCCTGAAAAAGTTCTACGGTAGACCGGTTGCCCCGGTCATGCCTTATTCTCGGGACAATATATCGGAACTCGCTTTGACTGTCATCCGTAATAGCATGACAGTGACTGGCGTTCAGCCGAAGCTGTCTCTTGATATAGACCGTGGAGGACGGAACAGGCAAGACAAACTGACGATTGTCGGATTGTGGGGTCGATACATCCTGAAACCTCAGAGTGACACATATTGTTCTATGCCGGAACTTGAGGATGTGACGATGAAGATGGCTCGGGCGTCCGGTATCAAGACTGCTGAACATGCTCTTATAAGAATGTCCGATGGAGAATTGGCGTATATCACCAGACGCATGGACAGAGGAAAAGACGGTACAAAGTATTCGATGCTTGACCTATGTCAGCTTTCCAATAGACTCACTGAGCATAAATACCGTGGTTCATATTCTCAATTGTCGGATACGGTCCGCAGATATTCGTCATTGAGTCTGATAGATGTGCAGAGATTCTGGAGTATTGTCCTGTTTTCATGGATGACCGGTAACTCCGATATGCATTGCAAGAACTTTTCTTTGATTGATCTCAAGGATGGGTCCGGCTATGTTCTTTCACCGGCATATGACCTTCTTGCAGTCCTGCTGACAGGTATTGAAGATGACAATGAACTGGCGATGACTTTGTCTGGTCCTGGTGTAGATGACGGTTCTTTTATCGGAGGATATGGCAGGGTTGCCTTTGTTGATGCGATGGTCCAGTCCGGAATCAGTGAAAAATACGCACAGACAATCATTGACAGGATGGTTGGGGACAAGGAAAAATGGTTCCGTCTGATTGAGAATTCTTTCCTGAGCTCTCAGTTAGCTGAACGATATAAAGGACTGATTGAGGCGAGGATCGCAAGACTGATCTAAGGAGAGGGGGAATAGAAAAATGGAGCTTCAGCGTTCCGGGAAGAATTTTGAGGAGCTCCATTTAGGTGCCAGTATGTTTGGTATATCGCAAGGAATGAATCCTTGAAGACTGCATGGCGGTCCAAAAGTATGAATTATTGTTTGGATTTCAAAGTTATTTGAAGAACGATTTCCACATTATTAATCGCAATAAATACAATTCCTGTTGCTGCATCGTCAAAAGATGCTTATCTTGCTGAAACTGACTATGAAGCATTTCGTTGATGCTTCACAGGTGAAAAACACGGTAGGTGTCTATGTCTCACGTTCAATCTCTTCTCCAATCAATCTTAACGTAGTCAAAAATTTGCTTCTGCCTTTGCCAAGAATTGAAGGGAGGGCAACCTTATATTAACGTTATATTTGCATAGAACGATATGAAAAGATTTATTCTGTTTATTTTACTGATTCCTATCTATGCTGTGCTGTTTGCGCAGCCGTCTGCTCCATATAACAAGTATGACTCAGAAGGCCGTAGGACTGGTCCCTGGATGTGGACTGATGGAGATTTTGTTGAGTGCGTGGTTTATAAAGAAGGCAATAAGGACGGCCTTGGGTTTAGGGCCAACAAGGTAGCCAAAGAGTTAGAGACATTTTTCTATGACAATGGTTTGCTCCGTGCTACGCGGTTGTATATCAATGCTGTATTGATAGGCCAGACGTTTGACTATGAGGACGTAGAACGTTTTGTTCCATGTAAAGAGACTGGAGCTATGGTGAAGTTCGACAGACAATGCTATTCACAGGAGTTTTATCCCAATGGGATGATTAAGGATGAAGGGTTGTGGATAGGATGGAAAAATGATTCTTATGATGATTTGTTTACTGAAGGTTTTGGGGAAGGCGATTTTTTCGGCGAATGGCACTATTATGATGAAGAGGGAAATCTGACGGAAACAAAGGTCTATGAAACGACTATTTATCACAGAACCCCATCAGAGGCAGCTTTATTCACAGATGAAGAAATGATGTAAACAACTGTCCGACTATAAAGACCGATTCTCAGCATTGAAGACGGGTATGATGAAACTGTTGAAGCGAGCGAAGGTGAATTCAGAAGACTGAACCGCATCTGGAACATGGGACTGGGGGAGTCATATGACACAAGGCGTCAGGGAATAATTGACCGAAGAGGCTGTCTTGATGGCATGGGAAATCCTGTCCTTGCTGCATCCATCTCGTCTGTTCCAAGGTACAATATCTCGGATGGTAGGATGTACTCGTTGTTTGCCCTGGCTGTTTCAACGGACCTTGCTGTCCCGGAACCCAGTGATGGGGCCATCCTGAAGTGGGGCGGTTACGCTATTGGGGGTCACGGAAAACTCAGATCAATGAATCTTCGCATGTATAAAGATTTTTCTGGCACTCAAAAGCAAATTAAAATCGAGGAAAAACACAAGTTGTACAATTATTTCTTAACTTATGGTCACTTGCCACCTGGCAATGCGGTATTCAGATAAGCATTATGTACATAGGTATTTTTATAAGAACAGAAGAACCTGCTTACAAGAATTGGAAAAGTATCCAGTATGTATCGGACTTGCTGAAGGAAAACCTTAGAGAGAAAGAGTATGGCGCAATAAATCATTATCTCCTAAGTTGTATCGCCATTAAAACAGTCCCGGGGTATGAGGCATGGTCGAAGGCTCGCCGTCCTAGGTATGTCGAACATTATCGCGCAAAGGGCTGGGATGGGGTTTATTATGAGATTGAAGGTTTCTATCAATGCGATTTCAAGATCGACGGTGAAGACTACGACCGCTTTGCATCAGCATCCGAAGAAGAAGCCCGGAGGATTGTCGCGGCCAAGGTAGTTGAATCTTTGTCCAGCCTTGACCGTCTTTCCAAGAAGGCCGCAGGCTTCGACAAGGAGCGCTTCAAGTCCGATGTGATCAACCTTTTCAAGGAGCATGACCTGCTCTGATGTATGTATAGTTTCCTGCCGGAGACTCCGGCAGGAAATCCATTAATCTTAAAAGAAACAAATCAATGAAACATAAAAATATTGCGGCGGCTGCGATTTCAGCCGTCCTGGGACTGATGTCCCTTGCCTTATCGGCAAAAGAATCGTATATTGGTACCGACAGCACCATCGTCGTCCGCGACTACATCGCGAACATGGAGTATGTGAACGGCGTGCTGGAGCGAGTGAACTTCGAAGGAGGCTACATCGACATGACGGGAGAAAGTCCGAGATACATGTACTACGTGACCGGCCATCTTGGCAACGTCAGGGCGGTTGTGGACGAGGACAATACCTTGTTCGGCAGGTTCACGACGCTTGACCCGATGGCGGAGAAGTACTATTCAGTGAGTCCGTATGCGTACTGCGCGGGGAATCCGGTGAGATTTGTGGATCCTAGTGGGAAAGATTGGTATCGGGATTCTGAAGGACATATACAATGGACATCGTTGACATCGCAGGATTCCATGGAGCAACAAAATCTGGAAGGTACCTACTTGGGACCGATCGTGGTATGCTTTGAAGGTAGTATGGATGAGAAACTCGGTTGGGATATGGAGAAGAATCGTATAGGCAATATCGACGGAGAAGGAGCTGTAACAGCAAAGGTTATTGTATATGGACAAAAAAGTGAAGACGATATAGCAATATATACCGGTTTTACATTAACTTCTGATTACTTGAAATTTGGCGCCATTGCTGATGGTGGATACGATGTTACATATAGAGAGAGCGCAGGTGGAGGTGCAATACCTAAACATTATATGGTAAATAATGGTGGTCCGGTTGATTGCATTAATAATATCAATTTGAGTCCTAAGGAATATGCTCCATATAGTGATACCCAAAAAGATTGGATTTTCATTCATCGGACAAATTATAATGGATGGGCAGGAGATACACCATCGATGAATAAATGCGTTTCATCTGGGTGCTTATTGATTCGTGCAGGTGATTGGGACGCATTTACAAGACAAGTAGGAAAGAATGGATTTAGATTACTATTGGAAAGGAGATGAGACATAGTTTTATACCCATGATGTTATGCGTGATGTCGCTTAGCTGTGCTCAACTAAAATATAGCCAGCCTGTGATTCTGGATGCTCAGTATATCCCAGTATATGGTAGCAGCCTAGGGCGTGAGATAGTTCATTATGTTGATAATACTGGCAGCCATGAGCAAAAAGATTGGTTCTATGAAGCTATAGTGCATAGAAAAAATGGTAGACGTTTTTATGTTTCAATTCAGTCAATAGGAGATTCGGATGAGTTACTTGAGTCATATGCCGGGTGGGTGGACGTAAAGAACTGTCTGTTGTTTCCTGCTTGTGATACATATGTTGATGGCCATCCTGTTCAATATTTGTATGATAATCCATATACAATGGAGATAAAAGATAGTCTTGTGTTCAATTCATATGATGACATGAAAATGCTTGAACTGGTTGATTTTGATAGGAGGTTACATAGAGTGAAGGTGAAAATTGATTATTATGGAGAGGTATATTTAGCTTGGATTAGCAGATATTGTTCTAATGCATATAATTCATGTAATTGATTGCACTAAGGATTGCGAAAGGTTCATGCAGGAATAGAGACTAAGCTCGTTGAACTGGAGAAACTCCTCTCCTGTCATCTGACAGAGGAATTTTGTAAGTAGATCATTTGATTGAGACATAACTTATTACATATATAGTTGTGTGCAAAAAAATAACCGGCAGAATGTCCATTTACATTCAGCCGGTCGCAAATATATGTAAGGAAATTTCGGTTACGAACCTTCAGCGGATTTTAATTCGCTGAAAATCTGATTAAATGAAGAGTTGACCTTTCTGGTAGTAAATAGCCAGACACACAATGTGATTCACGCCTTCTCTTCCAGCATATTAACCAGTAGATCAACTGTGGTGCACGGGTTGTGCTGTGCATAGTTCTTGTCGGTATACATCTCACGCAGTTTCTGAGCCCTACTCTTTGCATCAATCTCTTTCCCATATCTTCTCAAAATGTCGAACATCTGATCTCCTCCCTTAGTATATGTGAATTTCGAATCGAACTTTCTGACTTCCCGCTCCAGAATTTCAATGTATTGCTTACGACTTACGGCGGCTGTCAGATCGATGAAATGTAGGCAAAACCAAAGTTCAAAAGCTTCGTTAGACCATGCACAATGGAATCCGCTCTTTTCTGCGATCTCGATAGCCTCATTGAAGTCCGCATTTTCATCCTTGTCGAACGCTACCCATACATAGTCATACGTATCAAGGTCGCGTCTTTTCTTGGTTTCTTCCACCAACTTCTTTGTGCTTCGGTCCGCCCCAATTGTGATTACTCTTGAACGTCGGCTGGTAAAATGGCGGAAGTACTCCGGTTCTGTCTTGGTACCCTCGCAAACAATCAAGAAACTGTAAAACAATTCCTTGGTAGCCTCCCGGCGGCGTGATCTGGTGCCGGAATGTCTGGAAGTGAGTTCTTCCCTTTGCTTTTTCGTCAGATGCTTTGCCATAGTCGGGGTCTGCTAAAGGTAAGGGATGGCGCCGTATTTACCGTTAATGTAGTCTTTCTCGTAGCTTCTGTCGTTTCGCACCTTTACACCGGACGCATCCTTGAACTCAACAAGGGAATACAGATCGGTTGCCGCAGTCTCATCCTTCTCGGTAAACCATATCTGATCACGGCGGAGGAATCTGTTGTCTAGAAGATTGGTGTCATGGGTCGTGAATATCAGCTGCGATCCCATGGGGTTTGTTTCCTTGCTGTTGAACAGAGAAATCAACATGCGTGTAATCATAGGGTGCATGCTGCTTCCGAACTCATCAATAATCAGTACACGGCGGTCAGCAAGTGCCTTGACAAATATAGGTGCCATGTCGAACAGCTTGTTGGTGCCGTTCGACTCCGAGTCCGACAAAGCCATCGAGATCTCTCCTGTGACCTCACCTGCAGCGTTATACACCTTATGAGTCGTTATCGCTTTTATTGACGGATTGTCCACCTTTCTGATGGAGTCAAAGCCCAATTTGAACTTTGCCAGGAATATGTTCAGCTCTTCATCTGAAATGGATATCGCTTTGCTGGCCAACGTCTCTGACTTGTCACCGTCAAAGATGGCAAAACCTTTCAGCTCCCGCATGATCATGCCGGCAATCCTGTCATTGAATGCATCGGCCACTGAAAGGAAAAGCGCATTGTCCCTTGTCCTTTCCACCATATCTTCCACTGACTTGTAATGGGTAGTGACACCTATTCCGTCTTCCGATCGGACAAACAGGCACTTCTCGCGCCCCTTGTTGCCCGTCCTGAAGAACAGATACTCCTCGTAAACCTTCTCCTTTGTTGCCGAAAAACCATAGCGATAATAGTCACCATCAATCAACAGTTCTGTCTCAAAAGAGCTCGGCTTTGTACGGCTGTCCTCATCAAAGAGGAAGGGAAACATTGGCAACTCTTCCGATGAATTGAAACTTGCCGAATTGTACACGGTGGTAAGAAATGCTCTGAAAGACTCTATCAGGTTACTTTTCCCACTGGAGTTGGCACCATACAGAACTGCCGATGGAAGAATGGCGGTATCTCCCACCTTCGTCAATGAATCTTCATATTCCTTAACGTTTGCCGCAGACAAATCCAGCGTCTTCTTGTTCTTGAAAGACCTATAATTTGAAACAGTAAAACTCAATAGCATGTTAATATGAATTTTATGCAAAGTAAAGCAAAAGTCACCATAAACTCAAATATTTTGAGAGATATTCTCACAAATCGAGAGTTTGTGCCTCTAATCCATGAAATTCATCTTGGACATCTCGCTAGCTTTGATGGTGTCAACGATATCGATGTAAGGCTTCATGGAGTTGTAGGAGGCGTGACCTGTCCACTTCATGACGACTGAAGGGGCGATACCGCGCGAGAGGGCGTTGACAATGAAAGTGCGGCGGCCGGTATGAGTACCCACGAGCTCGTACTTTTTCTTTATTTCATCTATACGCTCATTGCCGCGGTAGGTGGTGATTCGTTCCTCCTGATCAATTCCGGCAATGCGGCACAGGACCTTGATGTCCCTGTTCATGGCTTGGTTGGTGTAGTACGGGAAGACCAGGCCGTTCTTGGAAGGGACATCTTTGTACTTATCCAGGATTGAACGCATCATATCGTTGATCTCGATGGAGATGCTGTCCGCTGTCTTGACAGTTGTGACCTCTATATGATCATCTTTGACATCGTTCCATTTGAGGCTTGAAGCATCCGAGTAGCGCAAGCTGGAGAAACAGCAGAAAAGGAAGATGTCTCGTACTGGCTCAAGGAGCACATTTTCGCCTTTGAGCTCCAGGTCACGGACTGCCTTCAGCTCTTCTTTGCTGAGATAGATAACCTTCTTCTGGGTCTGCTTAAGTGTAGGCACAAAGGTTTTGTATGCAGTGTTGGTGTTGTACCCCTTGTCCGTGGCCCAATTGAGGAACCAGCGCATATAGCCGAGTTTCTTCTTTATGGTGGAGTTCTTCAGGCCGGTGACATCGTATTCATCGTAGTTGTCCCTTTCACCTTTTGCCTTGCGAGGTGTCCTGAGCTGCTTCTCATCCCTCAAATAGACAACAAACTGGGTCAGCGTCTTCTCCGTCAGATCCGAGAATTTAAGCTTTGGCCGGAATGACTTGTAATCCTCAAGCATGGCACGCATCTTCTCGAATGTGGCCTCTGTCCAGGCGTTCTTCTCTCCGCACTCGAACATAAACTCATCATACACCTTGAAGAAATCCGGTTCCTTCGGCTTCTGCTCCTTATCGCCTTTAGTCTCCGGCTTCTTGGGAGTAATGCCGGTCATTCTTTCTTTGAACTTCTCTGTCAGCTGATCGGCCGTAGGGTAGATATCATTGGCTTCGAAAAACTTGACGGCTGTAGCCATCTGACTGCGAAAGTTGCGAAGATTGTTGTTTATCTCCATTCCCGTTGTCCCACTAGGTCCGATATAAGCATCCGCAACACTCTCGCTCTTTGGATTCCATGCCGATTTGTCCGTGAGAATACTTCCCGTCGCAAAGTCAAGCTGCTGTCCATTGAACGTTACCCGCATCCTGATCTGATGCTTATCACGGTTCTTACCGTAAGTCCTCAAATTGAAGGTAATATTATCGTGCCCTAAAATTAGACAATTCCATTCACATCCAAATGGAATAAACCACTACACAATGCATTGTATTAAGGTTTTCTGAAGCGCATTGGAGTTGGATTTCGAATCCCACCCTCTCCGCAGAAAGGGGGGAGTCTCTTGAGCAAGAGGCTATGCGGAATCATCGGCTGGCTTGGATGCACGGCCGTGCTGATCCAAGATGAATTCGGAGATCGCAGGGATTGAGAAGCGACCGGACGGTCCTCCTGGCGTGCAGTACTCGTTGCGTGCGACGAAGGACGGCTTCTATCCAGACATCAGAAACGGAATGGTCTTCCTGAGGGCCGGCGAGGTATGGAAATACGGTGAGACGACGATGTATCCTCCGGAGAAGAGGTATGGGGGCCAACAATGGTTTAAAGATATGAATCTTGAGATGTACAAGGATTATTATGGCAATCAAAAGCAAATAAAAATAGCAGAGAAGCATAAATTGTACAAATATTTCTTAACTTATGGACACTTGCCACCTGGCAATGCGATATTCAGGTAGATATGAAAATTATTATTTACATTAGGATTGATGCATCATTGGACAAGAAGTCTGATAGCATCTGTTATGTTTCCGACTTGTTGGAAAACAGTTTGAAAGATATAGACTATGGTGCGATAAATTATTATCTTCTAAGTTGTGTGGCGGTTAAAACGAGGCCTGGTTTCGAAGCGTGGTCTAAGGCTAAACGTCCACGATTCGTCGAACACTATCGTGCAAAGGGCTGGGATGGCACTTATCTTGAAGTTGATGGCTTCTATAATTGCTCTTTCAAGATCGACGGCGAAGAATACGACCGCTTTGCATCAGCATCCGAAGAAGAAGCCCGGAAGATCGTTGCTGCAAAGGTAGTTGAATCTTTGTCCAGCCTTGACCGTCTTTCCAAGAAGGCCGCAGGCTTCGACAAGGAGCGCTTCAAGTCCGATGTGATCAACCTTTTCAAGGAGCATGACCTGCTCTGATGTATGTATAGTTTCCTGCCGGAATTTCCAGCAGGAAATCCATTAAAGAAATGATCAATGAATGGTTGTAAGATTCTTATTATCATATTAGAGTATTATTCCCGTTGCTATTACAGATTGCCAGAAAAGATAAGAGATATCAGGGTCTTCTTGAATGAGTGGGGAAAGCAGGATGGTACGTTGGTGCAAGGATAAAAGTTGAAGAAGATGGATTGTTTTGTAAAGGATACATTTTGTAAGCGGATTGTTGTTTTTCTGACACTTTTCGCATCTGTTTCATGCGTTGGCCAAAAGGACTGCAAATCATTGTTCTATAGCCCGTCGTTGCAAGACAGCCTGTCCCGATATCTTGAGTTGATATCATGTGATGACGTGGTAAGAGTGACGGATATAGATATCTTTCACAGAAATGATTCTGTTATAGTGTCATTTGACTCAAAGCCGTTTCTTGACAGGACTATCCCGTTCGATCCTGAAATAGATGATATTGACAAGATGACCCATGTTAAGTCAGGTATGTATCAGAACTCTATAATCAGGTTGTTTTCTGTTCCGGAGCTTTCTAAGAGTGTTGCCAATAAATCATCATTGACAAGGTACTCTAAAGATGTTTCGCTTTTGTTGGAGGAAATGAAGCAACTGAGACCTGATGAGATCCCTTTTCAAGTGCCATATCATAAAGAATATAGTCTTGAGAACGATGGGACGGTGGCCCTGAAATTTGAAAGAATGATCTCACGTACTGAGACAAGTGATGCTTTTGGTGAGGCAGTCGAGGACGTGTTCTATGATACACCACTAAGGGACTCGTTGATTGACTTCAGGGCAAAGACGAAATTGGTCGCTGATTTTGCCCCAATGGTATATGAGGTCTGTTTCGGCGGATCTTCCACGCAGCCTATGGTCAGTTTTACTTGTGCATCAGGTATAAATGAAGTTGAAGATGTCGATTATGACAGGAGCTCTTATCAAGTGCTGCACACTGTGGATATTGGCAATGAGATTCTGGTCATCAGTAGTATAGGTTTGAATACTATCGATGAGTTCATCAGACTGGATCGACTGACCTTGAACTCATGTTTATGTGACTCCTTGCGTTTACGATATAGCGAACATCCGTTTTATACATCATATCATATAAGAAACAAGGGGATGTCTCTCTCTTATAAGAGATAGCTCGGTCCATATGTTAAGCAATAGTTTCCTGCCGGAGCCTACTTGCCATATCGGCAAAAGAATCGTATATTGGTAATGACAACACCATGCTAATGTCCTTTGGAACGATGAAACGTATTTGTTTATTATTGTTGTTGCTATTCTTTTCTCTTCGTGTCCATGGCCAGGATTGGCTACAGAGTACATCCGTTATTCGCGATTATATGCTGCCTTATGGATCTGATGCTGTAATTCCACTCTATGACAAGCCAGGTGGGGAGATTATATCGTATATCAATAACGATGATATGCGCTTGAAGTCAGTTGTTGTACTGGATACTGCTGAAAAGTATTGCTATGTTACCGTACATGATGCAGTGACGTCTGAGCATAAGGGCACCGGCTGGATATCAGACAGTACCACTTTGATAGATGTGTTGGACAGAGCGTTTGTGTCGTATGAGTACCATGGCGAGGTCGCTATTTATGATAGGCCGGATGGAACTGTTCTTTCGACTCCTGTTAATGATCAATTCAAGATGGTCGTTCTGTTCTTCATGGGTAAGAATGAGGAATACTATAAAGTATTGGCATTTGATTCTATAACAGGTGATTATTACGGGCAGGGATGGGTTTCCAGGGCAATCCCGCTTGAAGCACATACAAGAATACATTCCCGATTGTATTCAGAAGGAACATGGACGTTGTTCTCTGAGGCGAGTCTCGACTCAGAACCTGTTGTGACTTTCTATGAGTGGGTCGACCTGTTTGAGGTCTTGGACTATGAATGTGGGTGGCTCAAGGGACGGTTCCATAGTGACGACCAGACCTATGTCGGCTGGATTCCATCACTTGTATTGTGTGATAACCCTTATACCACATGCGGCTGACTTTGCTAGGGAATATGAG
The DNA here is from genome assembly GCA_024398105.1 of Bacteroidales bacterium. Lineage (GTDB taxonomy): Bacteria > Bacteroidota > Bacteroidia > Bacteroidales > UBA932 > Cryptobacteroides. The sequence continues at coordinate 37,420 of JAKSJP010000024.1, forward strand.
GGTAAACTTGTTAAGCCAAAGAAGCCTTTCTAAAATAGGTTTCATTCTTGTCTTTCTTTGCTTATCTCATACTTGTTGTGATGCGCAGGAAAGGAATGTGTCTGTGCCTGAATATAGGTTTGAAGATAGGCTTTTCAAAAGCCATATACTGTCCAGAATGCGTGATGAGTCTATGAACATATGCTTCATATCAGTTCAGGAGCGTCCTGATTCAAATAGTATCATATATGTGAATTATGTTGATTCATATGAGTTGCATGAAGGTGAGATTGAAAAGATATATGGCGTGGTCAGGGCTAAAAGTTGTCTGATATTCCTGGATGGGGCATCAAATGAAAAAGTGTTCCGTAAGACAAGGCAAAAAAAGAGACTGGTAATACAGTGCACGCAAACTTATCCCGAAAATGTCGATGATGGCATCCAGGAATCTTTTGTCGTCAAGGACACAGGGATAATGAGGATCAATTGGGAAGGAAACAGGCTTGAACCTATTGCCCCAAAACAAAGAGAATAAACCAAGAGACGCTCTCGTATATGGTCAGTTGACTTTAAAACGCTGTCCAGATCAGAGTATAAGAGCGTATTCAGATAGATATGACTTTGATATGAAACCGTGGACTGATCCAAGGAATTGGGGCAGAAATGTAGAAACTATTATTGGACGGCTTGTTGCGGGTGAAGGCAAAGGCTTTGAGATTAATCTTTATGGCAGTAAAAAAATTGAATACTATTTATCAAAATAAGTGTAGACTCTTGGTCTGTATATGTGTAATCACTGCATTTGTATTATGCTGCTTGCTTGTTCCTGATGGGAAGAAGCGCTTGTTCAGAGGTTGTTACCTGTATGATTCTCCTAAATTAATAGAAGGACCAGGATGGACGATCCCTCCGAGGGTCATCTCATTGACAAGAATTGGTGATAGCCTGTATGTCTATCAGAAGCCTGCTAAATATAAAAATGTAATGATTGATGACCCTGATTCAATCTATAGTCGTGGGCGAGACACTGAATATTTATGGAAGATCTCTCTCTCTGATAAGAGATTGCTCGGTCCATATGTTAATCAATAGTATGCCGCAGGCTTTGACAAGGAACGCTTCAAGTCTGATGTGATCAACCTTTTCAAGGAGCATGACCTGCTCTGATGTATGTATAGTTTCCTGCCGGAATCTCCGGCAGGAAATCCATTAATCTTTAAAGAAACAAATCAATGAAATACGTGAATTCCACAAAGTCATCGAATGGGGAAAAACCGCCATGAATGAGGTCATACCCGACAATCACCTTCCACGCCAATCATGCTCTTACCGTCTTGAAAGATGGTTCATGGTGGAAGGTGAGGCAAAAATGTCTCACCTTCCACAGCAGCACGACTCTCACACCTCTAAAAGGTAACATCACGTGGAAGGTGAATTTCGGGAAAGTTTCCGAGAGTTGTTTAGCAAGACGCAATTATCAACGCCACAACAGTATTTTTTTTTGCACGACCGTCAAAATATAGTTATCTTGTTCCATCGGCCTTTACGATCGTGTATGGTCAATCAATGATTCGTTAAAATTTTAACAATTATATAATTTTCAATTACTTACGTATAC
>JAKSJP010000025.1 GCA_024398105.1 Bacteroidales bacterium
TGATTCACTGGATGATACGCAATAATCAGGGCCTTTTTCAGTGCCCTCGACACGGGCAGGGGGAAGGGTCCGCCGGAGACAAGTTCCGCGACAGCGGGACGCAGGAAACGGTGGAAGGGGCCGGAGCGAACAGAGTGAGCGGAGTCCTATCAGAGGCAACTACCTGCTGATACGCGAAGACCCGTGCGGCATACGGGCTAGCCTTTGTTGACGATGTCCTGAAGGACGAGACCGGAGATGGTCAGGCCGAAGATGCCGGTAATGTGCGCGGTCGTACCGTTTATGACGGCCTTATAGTCACATGTCTCGCCCTTGTCACCACCCTTGTTCGGCAGCACCTCGTCGTCGTAGACGCAAAGGAACTTATGGGCGGGGTAGGTACCGGCCTTCTTGAACTTCTTCCGCAGAGCGGCACCGAGCGGACATCCACGCACATTCCAGAACTCGGCGACACGTATCTTCGTCGGGTCGATTTTGCACGCCGCACCCATGGACGAGAACAGCACGGCCTTGCTCTCGCAGGCCTTCAGCATAAGATGTGCCTTGTCCTTGAGACTGTCGATCGCATCGATAACATAGTCATATGAGTCGAGGTCGAACTGCCCCTCGGTCTCTGCTGTATAGATCTGATGGACTGCTTCGATGTCGGCCTCAGGGTTGATCTCCAGGAGCCTTTCGCGGAGGACATCCACCTTGACACGGCCAACGGTCTTTGTCGTTGCCATGAGCTGGCGGTTCACATTCGTTACATTGACCGTATCCATGTCTACCATGGTAAGGTGCCCGATTCCGGAACGGATAAGACCTTCGGCGCACCAGCTTCCGACACCGCCCACGCCGAAGATGATGACCCTGACAGAGGCCAGCTTCGCCATCATCTCTTCGCCAAGAAGACGCTCGGTCCTATCGAATATCTCTGCTGCCATCGCCACGTCTGATAAAGAGCCTTACACCCATCGCGACAGCGATAAGGGAAAAGAGCAACGAACATATCCTGCCGACGATATCACCGTTCTCGGCAAAGAAAGTAATCTTGTCATTGAGGTTCATGGTACCCTGCATCACCGCTTTCTCCCACCATGGACCCTTCTCGATGATCCGGCCTCGCTGGTCGATGAAGGCAGAGATGCCGCTGTTACCGCAGCGGGCAATGTCCCTTCGCAGCTCGATGGCCCTGAGTGAGGAGTAGCTGAGGTGCTGACGATAGCCCGGTGTGTCACCCCACCATGAGTCGTTGGTGATGACTGCAATCAGCCTTGCTCCTTTCCTGACGTAACCTGTACAGTACTCACCGTATATTGATTCGTAGCAGACTGCACATCCTACCGGGATGTCCACGCCGTCGGCCTTTACGTCGAGCAGGGATATCTCGTCTTGTCCGGTACATCTTCCCATTACACCGCCGAGCATGTCGTCTATCTTGCAGAAGAATCCTGGATATGGGGTCATCTCCACTGCGACCACGAGCTTGCTCTTGTGGAATATCTGCTCCCTACGGGTTCCGTCGATGATGAGCGCTGAGTTGTGGGACTCTGTCCAGTAGTCATCTCCGGCGGACCTTGCCGTCTTGGACGGCCTGGTCGGAGACTGGATGAACTCGTATGAGGAAGCTCCGAATATCATGTTGACTCCATTGTAGGCGCTTAGAGCGTCGTCGAATCTCCTCCAGGTCCTGCTTGACGGGATATCGCCGACGACCACGTCGTTGGTGAAGGTCTCCGGTGCGAGGACGAGCATAGGGGAGCGGTCGAGGGTGTCCCTTCCGGAAAGCAGCTGGTCCAGCTGACCGTTCAGTATGGCGTTCTGCTGGTTCTGTGAGAGCCTCTCGAACTTATGGTATGGGTCGATGTTCGGCTGCAGGATACCGACGGAGAGCGGCTCGTCAGACTCCTCGTATGAGTTCCAGATTCCAAGAGAGATTGCCATAGGAGCAAATATCGCCAGTACTGACAGAGCGATTGCAGCGACCTTGCCCTTGATGTTCCAGTTGAAGAAAGTACCTTCTGAAAGAGAGCACATCAGGCCGAAGATGCAGAGGTTCGATACCCACACCCAGAGTGAACCTCCAAGGGTGCCGGTGAATTCATACCACTGGGCGAGGCTAAGGGTCCTGGCGAAACTGTTTCCGAGAACCAGCCATGGCCATGAGATCTGGGCCGTTGTAAGGTAGTACCTTTCCCATGCGATCCATGCTGCCGCAAGGAATATATATGGGACGGTGCCCTTGAAGACTTTCTTGCTGAGGCGGAAAAGTCCGAAGACGACCGACATCTGGAAGGCGTTCGCAAGAACTGCGAAGATTCCGCCACCGACGGTGGCGTTGCATACCCAGAATGTGGTGAGGGCATTCCATATGACGAAGGCGCTGTAGTGCCACATCCATACTTTCTTCATCCCACAGTCTGTGGCTATCTTGTCCATGCAGAGCAGAGGTACGAATCCGAAAAGGGCTACCCAGCCGCAGTGGGGCACGAGGAATGGCACTGACATCATCAGTGCGAAAAGCAGCACGAGGACTGCCATGGTCTTTTTTTCTGTCTTGAACTGTTCCATCTTACGTCTCCACAAAGATATGAATTAATTTGCTATCTTTGTATTTTGTGATAATTGAAAGAAGACAATGCTCCTCAATATAGTAAAAGCATTCCTGATCGGTATATGTGCGTCGGCTCCGCTGGGTCCGACCGCTATCTATATCCTCCAGGTCTCGCTGAGCAAGGGACATAAGCCTGGCTTCCTGACAGGTCTGGGAGCAACAACCATGGACACCATCTATGCGGTCATGGCGATCTTCGCGCTTGCCTTCGCCGAATCGTTCCTCGACAGCCATAAGGTGCTGATCATGATCCTCGGCGGCCTTGTAGTGGCTCTCGTAGGCGCTTCAGTGGTGTTCTCCAATCCTTTCCGCAAGCTTAAGCCTGGTGACAACCCTACGTATTCCATCAGGGACTACGCCCAGGCGGTTGCGTTGGCTCTTTCGAATCCTACAGCGATCGTGGTGATGTTCACCCTCTTCGCTTTCTTTGACGTGGATATCAGTGGCCAGGGCTTCAATGTGGCTCCGCTGATCTGTGCAGTCGCTGCCGGATCTGCCAGCTACTGGTTCTGCTTCACAGGTTTTTTCGGATATATCAGACATAATTTCAAGCTGGCTACGCTGGTATGGGTGAACCGTATCGCGGGTGTGGTGGTGATGATAGTCGGTATCGCATTGCTGGCTGAAGGCTGCATCAAGCAGCTCATGAACAATTTATAACAGATCATGGAAGAGAAGAATAACAGATCAGAAGTTTCTTTCGTTGAGTGGGCAATCAAGAACGCAATCGCTATTGCAGCTCTTGTACTTGTCGTTGTGATCGGTGCAAGCATACTCCTCAAGGTGGGCACACACCACGGAAAGGTAATCATAGTGCCTGACCTTACCAATATGAAGGTCTCTGAGGCAAAGCATGTGGCTGCCTCTGATGAGCTTAAGATCGAGGTGACTGACTCAGTCTACATCAGAAGAATGGGCAGAGGACTCGTGTATTCCCAGAATCCAAAGGCCGGATCGCAGGTGAAGAAGGGAAGGAGAATCCTTCTTACGATCAATTCCGTGACCCCGAAGAAGGTGCAGATGCCTAATCTCGTGGGATATTCGATGAGACAGGCCAAGGCAGAGCTTCTCTCAAGAGGCCTCTCCCTCGGCAAGCTTGTCTATGTCGACGACATTGCGACCAACAACGTCCTCAAGCAGACATATAAGAACCGTGACATCAAGGCTGGTACCATGGTCGACAGCGGTACCGAGATCGATCTCGTCGTCGGCCTCAACTCTGAGGACAACCAGACCTATATCCCTAAGCTTACAGGTCTCAAGTATATGAGAGCCGTTGACGTGGCACATGACAGCCAGCTCAACGTGCGTAAGCTTGTGTTCGATGAGTCAGTGAAGAACTATGGCGATTCTCTCGACGCAGTCGTATACAAGCAGAATCCTGCGGCTTCTTCCGCACCTACCCTCATGGGATCTGAGGTTACCCTCTATCTTACAAATGACCCTGCAAAGCTGAACTAGAATCAATGGCAGATCTCGGGAACATGGATGCTCGTGAGGACGAGATCCTCGATGACGACGGAATGTTTGAGCATTTCAGGCTCAACGTCGACAGCGGTCAGACTCCTATGAGAGTCGACAAGTACATGGCTTGTCATCTCGAGGATACATCCAGGGCAAGGGTCCAGAACGCTATCAAGAACGGCTATGTGCGTGTCAATGACAAGGTTGCTAAGGCGAATGTGATCATCCGCCCCAACGATGTCATACGCTTCGTCATGCCGTATGAGCGACACGGCTTCGAGGTCCTTCCTGAGGACATCCCGCTTGACATAGTCTACGAAGACGATGATTTCCTGATCGTCAACAAGCCAGCCGGAATGGTCGTGCATCCTGGCCATGGTCACTTCGACGGAACTCTCATCAATGCTCTTTCGTACCATCTGGGCATAACCCAGGGCCCCGATGCCGAGGATGAGAGGATGGGTGTTCTGGTACATCGTATCGACATGGATACTTCAGGCCTACTCGTGGTGGCGAAGAACGATGCGTCCCAGCAGAACCTTGCAAAGCAGTTTTTCGTCCACTCGATCGAGCGAAAGTATGTGGCCGTCGTATGGGGCAACATACGTGAGGACGAAGGTACCATAGTCGGTAACATAGGCCGCGACCCTAACGACCGCCTGCGTTTCAAGGTATATCAGGAGGAGGACAAGGGAAAGCATGCCGTCACGCATTACAAGGTCCTTGAACGCTTCGGCTTCGTGACTGTCGTGGAATGCCGTCTGGAGACCGGACGAACCCATCAGATCCGCGTCCACATGTCATATATCGGACATCCTCTCTTCGGAGACGAACGATATGGAGGAACTGAGATACGCAAGGGAACAATCTACGCGAAATACAAGCAGTTCATCAAGAACTGCCTCGAGATATGTCCGAGACAGGCTCTCCATGCCAAGACCCTCGGCTTCGACCATCCGTCGACCGGCAAGATCGTCAGGTTCGATTCGGAGCTCCCTGCAGACATGCAGGCGCTGATAGAGAAATGGCGCAAGTATTCCCAGAACATGCCGGAAGAATCATAGAGAAAGGCCCCCTTACAGAGAGAGGGCCTTTTTTCTGAGGTATTCGTTGAATGCGTCCTTGTAGGAGTCGGAGACAGGGATGATCGTCCTGCCTATCAGGATCTCCATTCCTGGCTGTATGGAATCGATCTTGTCCAGGGCTACTATGTAGGAGCGGTGGACCCGCATGAATGCTGACGACGGCAGCATGTCCTCTATGCCTTTCATCGTTATATGCGTCACCAGAGGAGTCTTCGAGCTTGCTGTGTAGATGGTGACGTAGTCCTTCATTCCTACGACGTAGAGTATGTCTGCGATCATTACTTTCTGCAGGACCTTGTCGGTCTTCACATATATCGAATCGTTGTCTTCTTTCTCGTTGGTGGCCGCAGAAGCCGCTTCCTTCAGGCTGAACCACTGCTGCGCCTTCTCGACTGCTTCCAGGAACTTCTGGTAGCGTATAGGCTTGAGGAGGTAGTCGAGTGCGTTGACCTCGAATCCTTCAAGCGCGTACTGGGCAAAGGCCGTGGTGAAGATTATCCTGGTCTCCTTCGGGATCATCCTTGAAAGGTCAAGTCCGTTGAGATCGGGCATCTGGATGTCCAGGAACACCAGGTCCGGAGCGGCGTCCCGTATCTTGGAGAGCGCCATCACAGGGTCTGTGAAGGATTCGATCAGCTCTATTCCAGGGGTTCTTGTGACGAAGGTCTCTATCATCTTGACGGCCAGAGGCTCGTCGTCGACGATCATACATCTGAGATTTCTCATGTCTAGGCGAAGATGTTTCTGATTCTCAATGTTGAACAGTAGCGGTCTTCCTGTGGACCGTAGTTGAACTCGTATCTTCCTGGGTAGATCAGTTCAAGGCGCTTATGCATGTTCTGGATGCCGATTCCGGAACCCGCCATGTCTGTCTTCTGCTTCTCGAACATGCTGTTGCTGCATTCGAAGACAAGGTCTGCTCCGTCTGCTCTCATCGATACGTCGAGGAAAGAATCCATCCTGGAGTTCACTCCGTGCTTGAAGGCATTCTCGATGAGCGATATGAAAAGGAGCGGTGCGATCTGGGCGTTGCCGGAAGGTATGACCATGGTGACATTGACCGTGGCTTTCCCGTTGCATCTGAGCTTCATCAGGTCGATGTAGTCCTTCATGAACTCGACTTCGCCGCTCAGAGGGACCATGTCCTTGTCTGTCTCATAGAGAACGTATCTGAGAAGGTCTGATAGCTGGGCGATGCTTTCCTGTGCCTTGTCTCCGTCGATCACCGTAAGCGATGAGATGTTGTTCAGGGTGTTGAACAGGAAATGAGGGTTGAGCTGGTTCTTGAGCCATGAAAGCTCAGCCTCTGCGGCGTTTCTCTTCTGGACCTCGTACTGGTGGTTGATGTCGATCGAACGGATGATATAGCTGAGTCCGACTGCAAGGCAGATCACACAGATGTTGAGAAGGACCCTGAGGAGACTCTGGTAGATGAACGCGATCTTGAAGTGTGACAGGAAATCTGTGTCGGGCATCTCATGAGGGAACCCTCCCATAGGGGGAGGGGTGAAACTGAGGGCCTTGTTGATCGACCATGCTCTCCATGCTGCTATCAGCACGATGTTCACGATGTAGAACCACTTTCTCTTTCCCTTGACGAACAGGCACTTGGGACAGAGGAATATATAGTTCAGGAGGAACAGCCCGACCACAGGCCCGAACATCCTCAGCGATCTCGCTGCGTGTCCCATGAAATCTCCGCCGTAGCCCATCAGTATCGGGAGAAGTCCCGGTACAAAGATTATCCAGAGGACGAATAGGGTAAGGACGATGTTGATGAACAACTTAGTATTGTAGGTCTGTGGCTTCATGGCTGCAAGTTAGTAATTATTTCAATAAGGTGTCACTATTTTCCTGACATCATTGAGTTGATGCTCTGTCCCATGCTCTCGCTGTTGAGCTGGCTGTCGTCTACGTTGACTCTCTTGGCCTTTCTGACTGAACCTGTGTTTCTTCCGAATGAGTAGGTGAGGCTTGCCTGGATCTGGCCCATAGGGATTGTCATTGAACTTGTAGATGTGAAGTTGATGCCGGTAGTTGTAGTTGTACTCTTCATGCTGAGGCCGTCCTTTGTGAGCATTCCGCTGACTGAGAGGCTGAGCCTGTTGTCGAGCAGTGACTTGCTTGCGCTGAGGTTGAGCATGCTCATGCCGTCTGACTTGCCCTGGAGGGTTACCCTTCCACCTGCGAGGATGAGGTTTGCGCTGAGTCTGATGTCACCTGGGATTGTCTGCTGGAGACCGATCATCGCTGTCTGTGTCCATCCGCTGTTGCTCTGTCCGAGGACTTCGCTGCTGAGGTCAGTGTAGCCGAGGGAACCGTTGATGGTGATCCTGGTCTGCTTCCAAGGAGTGTACATGATGAATGCGTTGAGTCCTGTAGTGCTGCTTGATACGATGTTGCCGTAGGTTGTGTTGAGGATGTTGTTGCTGTCCATGAAGCTGTACTGTGAGATGCCGTCAGGAGAGAGGGTGTATCTGAGTGTGGCATTTACCATGAGCTTCGGTGTGTAGAGGTTGTATACGAGGTTGAGGTTGTGGCTGTTGTCAGTCGAGAGGTTGGTGTTGCCATAGCTGAGCTGTGTAGGGTCTGTAGTGTCGATGTAAGGGTTGAGGTATGAGATACCTGGGCGGCTTACTCTCATGTTGTAGGAAAGACCGATGTTCTGGGTGTTGCTGATATTGTACTGGAGGCTTGCTGCCGGAACGAGGTTTCCGTATCTGATGCTGAAGTCTTCGCCCTGCCCTGCTGCGTAGCTGACGTCCTGCCATGTGTACTCGTAGCGGAGACCGCCCTTTACACCGAGATTGCCGAACTTTCCGTTGTACTCAGCATAGACTGCACCGATGCTGTTGTAGAAGTCATAGTTGAGGCTGCCGTTCGCGGTAGGCTCGAAGATGCTGCCGTTCCATACATAGTTTGTCTGGTCTGAAGAGTTGTTCCTGTAGGTGAACTTGACACCTGTGGAGATGCTCTGGTTGAAGCTGATAGGGGTGATGAAGTCTGCCTGGATGCTGTGGCTGAGCGAGTTGCTCTTACCGTCTGCCTTCCTGTCGGTGAGGTCCATTCCGATCATCGATCCACTGTAGGTGTTGAGTGTGTTGTTGATGCTAGGGCTTGAGCTGAACTGGTAAGATACGAGGAAGTCTCTTCCAGGGGTCTCTGACCATGAGTGCTGGTAGTCTACAGATGCTGTGATGGAGTTGCTGGTGTTCTTGGTCTGGCTGGTTCCATCGTATCCGAAGGTTCCACCAGGAGTGGTGATGCTGGTAGCGTTCGTGCCGTCCATGGTTGAACCGAAGCTCATAAGGCCTGCGGATACTGACACTACGTTCTCTGAGTCGATCTCATAGTTGGCATTGAGGTTCACGAACTTTACAGGAGCCTTCATGCTGTTGTCACTGTGGGTGCTTGTCACGATGTCACCTGCCTCTGTCTGCTGGATTCTTTCCATATCCATTACGGTGCCGTCCATGTTCTGGTTCATGATGTTGGCGTTGATGCCTGCGCTGACCTTTCCTTTCTGTACATTGTACATGACATTGCCGCCTACGCCCTTGTTCGATACGTTCACACCTACAGAACCGTACTGGCCGTCAGAGATCGATGAAGAACCTGTGCTGGCGACAGCTTCTGCGTTGGTGGTGATGTTCAGGACTCCGCCTGCGCCTTCTGCGTCATAGCGTACGCCAGGGTTTGTCACGACCTCGATGTTCTTTACGGAGCTGGCCGGCATGAACTTGAGGATCTGTGAAGGATTGGCAGAGATCATCTGGTTAGGCTTGCCGTCTACATAGACCTTGAAGTTGCTGCTGCCGTTGACAGTGATGTTGTCCTGACCGTCGACTGATACCATAGGGACCTTCCTGAGCATGTCGAGGACTGTGCTGGTCTGTGCGTCGACGTCGTCTTCTACCTTGTAGGTCATCTTGTCGACATCCATCTTGACGAGAGTCTTCTGCTCTGTGATCGTCGCACCGTTGAGCATCTCTACGTCGTCCTCGACGAGGATGTCACCGAAGCTGTAGCTGTCATTGCCTTCGAGTGAGAAGTTGATGCGTACGTCCTTCTTTCCGATGTTTGAATAGTAGAGGATGTAGTTTGCGTTTGAAGGAAGATCGTACTCGAACGCACCGTCCATGTCGGTGAGAGTATAGGCGATTACCTTCGACGGGTCACTTGCGCTGAGGAACTGGACTGCAGAAAGACTCTCGGCCTCTCTGACGCCTGCGTTGAATGAGTTCTCTGAGAAGATGTTTCCCTTTACTGTGGTGGTCTGTGTCTGTGCGAAGAGGTTTCCTGCGAAGAGAAGGAGAGCCGCTGCGATTGTCTGGAACTTTTTCATATCTGTGTTGTTTTTTTTGTTTCAATTTTGTTTCTGGTGCAAAGATGGCCAGAGAAACAACACGGATTTTCTTATTTAGACGAATCGCCCGATTTCATAGACGAATCGGCGTATTGTAAAAAAAAAGAGACAGGCTAGCTGTCTAGCTTGTCTCCTTTTTCAGTGTAGAATTCATTCTGCAGGACTGAGAAGTCGGTGACTTCAACCAGGTTGATCTTGCATTTGTACTTCCTTTTCCATTTGCCCAGATATGAGTTGATCAGACCTCTTGAAAGGTACGCGCCCAGAATAGGGCTTACCTTGAGAGTGAAGTTCTTGATCTCTTTGTCTGTAACATAGTACGACAGACGTCTCTCAATCTGTTCGTCGATCAGAAGGCTGGAGGTTATCTTTCCAGTACCATGGCACACCGGACATGTCTCGGTAGTGTTGATCTCGGTTGCCGGTCTCACCCTGTGGCGGGTGATCTGCATGAGTCCGAATTTCGTAAGAGGAAGTACGTTGTGCTTCGCGCGGTCCTCGCTCATGAGCTCACACATATATTTATAGAGCTCGTTGCGGTGCTCGCCGGATTCCATGTCGATGAAGTCCACGATCACGATTCCTCCCATGTCTCGAAGCCTCAGCTGCCTTGCGATCTCTTCTGCTGCGTAGCGGTTGACCTCATAGGTGTTGTCTTCCTGGTCGGTTGTCTTGGCACGTATGCCGCTGTTGACATCCACTACGTTCAATGCTTCTGTAGACTCGATTACCAGATATGCGCCCTGCTTGAGCGGCACCACCTTTCCGAATGAGCTCTTGATCTGCCTGGTGACCTCGAAATGGTCGAAGATCGGCTCTTTTCCTTCGTAAAGCTTCACGATTTTCTCCTGCTCGGGAGAAATGAGTGAGATGTACTTCTTGATGTCGTTGAACTCATGCTCGCTGTTCACGTAGACATTGGAGAACGAGTCATTGAGAAGGTCTCTCAGGATCGTGGTGGTCTTACTGTACTCGCTGAAGAGCGGCTGGACTGCCTTTGACTTCTCCAGCTTCTCCCATGAAGCTTCCCACTTGCCGATGAGCGACTTGAGCTCTGATACAAGGACTGCTGCGTTCTTGCCTTCTGCGGCTGTGCGGATGATTGCTCCGTAGTTCTTAGGGAGAATGCTCTTCACGAGCGTCTCGAGTCTTCTTTTCTCCTCCTTTGAGGAGATCTTCTGGGAAATACTCACCTTCTCTGCGAAGGGGAGGAGTACAATGTTCCTTCCTGCTAATGAAATCTCTGCAGTCAGTCTTGAACCTTTTGTGGAAATCGGCTCCTTGACTATCTGGGCGATTATCATCTGGTCTTTCTTCAGCACATTCTCAATCCTGCCTTCCTTCTCGAGGATAGGGCCGATCTTTATCTGTGAATAGAGATCCTTTGAGTTTGTGTTGGAGTTTGTCCTGCGGACGAACTCGTCGAAAGAACTGAAATAAAGTCCGAGGTCCAGATAGTGTACAAAGGCTTCTTTTTCATCTCCGATATCCACGAAGGCCGCATTCAGGGCGGGCATTACTTTTTTCACTTTTCCGAGGTACACGTCCCCGACTGTGAAGCTTCGCCCTGAGATGGACTCGGTGTTAAGTTCGATCAGCCTGTGGTTTTCCTGCAGGGCGATCCGAACTTCTGTCGATCCAACATCGACGATCAGATCTTTTAAAAGTTCCTTTTCTGATTCCATCAGAAATTTCAGATTGTTGATAGGGAGGAAAATCCTCGTAGCAAAACAAAAAGGGCCTCCGGAACTTCCGGCCAGCCCTTCTCTCTTAGCTTACTGCTAAAATGGCAGACACAGAAGATTACTTCTTCTTATGTCTGTTCTTGCGCAAACGCTTTTTACGCTTGTGCGTAGCCATCTTGTGGCGTTTGTGCTTCTTACCGTTTGGCATATTGATAAAGTTTTAAATGAATTATTTCTTTACTGACGCAACGAAAACCTTCGCTGGCTTGAAAGCTGGGATGTCGTGTGCAGGAATTGTCATAGTGGTGTTCCTGGTGATGTTTCTGGCTGCCTTCTCTGCTCTGTGCTTGATGATGAAGCTGCCGAAACCACGAAGGTAAACTGGCTCACCCTTTGCGAGAGACTCCTTGATGCTCTCCATGCTAGCCTCGATCACTGTCTGAACTGCTGTCTTCTCAATTCCAGTTGACTTAGCAACCTCGTTTACGATATCTGCCTTTGTCATAATTTAAAGTTTGTTTTTGTTTAGTATTTATATTTTCACTTAGATAGGTAGTCGGGAATTAACTCGCTCCTTTTGCTTTGGTTGCAAATAGGTTACAAATTTAATCTGTTTTTGTGAAAGAACAAAACTTTTACCTTCTTTTGGCTACCTTTTTTATGGCATAGAGATTGACTATTATATATATCGGCATATTTTCTGGGCATTTTATGACAAAATGGCATACATGTCCGGACTGCCGTCTTTACACATTGATTATAATATGAATAATAATAACGATAACATGAACGACCTTTTCTCCCCAGGTGGAGCTGAGGTAAGCATCATCCCGGTGATGTCAGGAGAGGCTCCGGTCCATTTCAATCCGAGTGACCTCCCGTCGAATCTTCCGGTCCTTGCACTCCGCAACGCGGTCCTGTTCCCAGGAACCATCTTCCCTGTCACGATCGGCAGGGAGAAGTCCCTCAGGCTCATCGATGACGCGCAGAGCACCAATGCGTTCATCGCCTGCATCCCGCAGCTGAATGTCGCAGTAGAGGATCCTGTCGACCTCGTGGACCTCTCGGAATATGGTACCGTGGCCAAGATCGTCAAGACCTTCGAGATGCCGGACGGTACGGTCTCGGCTGTCCTCCAGGGACTTGGAAGGATACATCTCGACTTCATCACCCATGTCGAGCCATATCTTCGCGGAAACATAACATACCAGGCTGACATCGATGCTGACATGGCAGACAAGAGTGTCAGGATGATCAGCGAATCCCTGAAAGAGAAGGCCGGCACGATCCTGAAGTCTTCGTCTTTCGCACCGAAGGAGGCTGTCACTGCTCTCCATTCGATCGAGGATTTCGGCTTCCTCGTCAATTTCATCGCGACCACCATCGAGATTGACAACTTCACAGAGAAGATTTCTCTCCTTAAATATAATTCGCTCAAGGAAAGGGCGATGGGCCTGCTGTCTATACTCAACCGCCAGCTCGAGCTCCTCAAGATCAAGCAGGAGATCAACGCCAAGGTGAAGTCTGAGATCGACCAGCAGCAGAGAGAGTACTACCTCAACAACCAGCTCCGTACCATCCAGGAGGAACTTGGCATGGACGGAGATGAAGATTTCAACCGCATGCGTGAGGCTGCGGCTGCAAAGGACTGGCCGGAGTCTGTCATGCAGATCTTCGAGAAGGAACTTGCCAAGCTTGAGAGATACAATCCTTCCGCACCTGAGTACAGCATTCAGTACAACTATCTCCAGTTCATGCTCGACCTCCCATGGAACCATATCTCGGAGGATGTGTATGACCTGGCGAAGGCAAAGAAGATCCTCGACAAGGACCATTATGGTCTCGACAAGGTCAAGGAAAGGATCATCGAGTACCTTGCGGTCCTCAAGCTCAAGGGAAACATGAAGTCTCCTATCCTCTGTCTCTACGGCCCTCCGGGAGTCGGCAAGACCAGCCTTGGAAAGTCCATCGCGAAGTCACTCGGAAGGCAGTATGTCAGGATCGCGCTCGGCGGCATGCACGACGAGGCTGAGATCAGAGGACATAGAAAGACCTATGTCGGCGCTCTCCCTGGACGCGTGCTCAACGCGATCAGCCGTGCCGGCACCTCGAATCCTGTGATCGTGCTCGACGAGATCGACAAACTCTCGAGCGACTTCAAGGGCGACCCTTCTTCAGCGCTGCTGGAAGCTCTTGACCCGGAGCAGAATACGACATTCCATGATAATTATCTCGACATCGACTACGATCTCTCGAAGGTGATGTTCATCACCACGGCCAACACGATCTCGACCATCCAGCCGGCCCTTCTCGACCGTATGGAACTGATCAATGTCAGCGGCTATCTCGAGGAAGAGAAGATGGAGATCGCCAGGCAGTTCCTCGTCCCTAAGCAGCTCGAGGAGCATGGCATAGAGAAGAACGCCCTGAAGATCAGCAAGAGTGCGCTTTCGCAGATCATCGACAAGTATACCCACGAGTCTGGCGTCCGCGGACTTGAGAAGCAGATCGCGAAGATCGCCAGGGTGACAGCCAGGAAGAAGGTGATGGAAGAGGAATGCCCTGCGACCATCAAGCCCGAGCATCTCAAGGAGTATCTCGGCCTCCCTGTCGCATTCCATGACAAGCAGGAAGGAAATGAGGGTGTCGGCGTAGTGACCGGCCTTGCATGGACTTCTGTCGGCGGAGAGATTCTTTTCGTAGAGAGCTCGGTGAGCGAGGGCAAGGGAATGCTCTCGATGACAGGTAACCTCGGAGATGTCATGAAAGAGTCCTCTACAATCGGATACCAGTACATCAAGGCCCATCCGGAGGTGGCAGGCCTTACATACGAGGAGTTCTCTAAGAAGGACATCCATGTCCATGTCCCTGAAGGCGCGACTCCTAAGGACGGTCCTTCAGCAGGTATAACCATGGTCAGCTCGATGGTGTCAGCCCTCAGGGGACAGGCCGTCAGGAGCGGCATCGCGATGACAGGTGAGATGACCCTCAGAGGCAAGGTGCTGCCTGTCGGAGGCATCAAGGAGAAGATCCTTGCCGCCAAGAGAGCCGGAGTGACTACCATCGTAATCTGCGAGGATAACAGAAAAGATATCGAGGACATCAAGGAAATATACGTAAAAGGTCTTACCTTTGTCTATGTCAGGACGATTGATGATGTCCTGAAGTATATTTTTGACTGATGGACGTTAAAATAGAACAATCTTGGAAAAATGCACTGCGTGGCGAGTTCGAGAAACCGTACTTTGCTTCGCTGGTGCATTTTCTGCATCAGGAGAAGGCTGCCGGAAAGACCATCTATCCTCCCGGAAGCCAGATATTCAAGGCCTTTGAGCTGACTCCGGTAGACCAGCTGAAGGTAGTGATCCTCGGACAGGATCCTTACCATGGATATGGACAGGCCATGGGCCTGTCGTTCTCCGTCCCGGAGGGCGTCAAGGCTCCACCTTCGTTGAAGAACATCTTCAAGGAGATCGAGACTGACCTTGGGGTGAAGATGAGCGGCAGTCCTGACCTTCAGCCTTGGGCAAGGCAGGGAGTGCTCCTGCTCAACGCCATCCTTACAGTCCAGGAGGCCTCGCCGGCATCCCACAGCAGGATAGGCTGGCAGGAATTCACTGATGCCGTGATCAGATATATATCAGACAATTGCGACGGAGTGGTGTTCCTGCTCTGGGGCAATTTCGCAAGGAGCAAGAAAGCTCTCATAGACACGGGCCGCCACCATGTGCTCGAGGCCGCGCATCCGTCTCCGCTTGCCGGAGGTGCCTTCTTCGGATGCCGCCATTTCTCGAAGACAAACCAGATACTTGAGGAAGAAGGCAAGGAGCCTATCAATTGGCAGATATGATAAGAAAAGCAATATTCCCAGGATCCTTCGATCCTTTCACAGCGGGTCATCTGAATATCCTCAACCGCGCCCTCACCATGTTCGACGAGGTCGTGGTCGCGATCGGTATCAACCAGGACAAGAGGGGATTCCTCACCATGGACCAGAGACTCGAGATCATCCGCAAGGCCACTGAAGGAATGAAGGGCGTGAGTGTCATCAAGTACGACAATCTCACCATCGATACATGTAAAGAGCTTGGAATCAAGCATATAGTCAGAGGTGTCAGGAACATGCTCGACTTCGAGACAGAGAGGTCGATCGCCGACATGAACCGTCGTATCGAACCGGATATCGAGACTATCATCATCCCTACGTCACAGGAATTCGCGCACATCTCCTCTTCGGCCGTACGCGACATCCTCAAGCACAAGGGCGACACTACCCAGTTCATGCCTAAGGGCGTCCATCTTCCTGAAATCGACTGATATGCGTCTGCTCGGTAAAGTGCTGGCAGCTGCCATGTCCATGGTGTGTACGACCGTACATGCCCAGCTGGACTCTGCTCGCACAGCCGCACTTGACCGCAACGTCGAGGCGTATGCCAAGGCCATCGAGGCCGAGAGCATCGCTACCAAGATCGAGGAGGTGGACTTCATGCTCTCCAGCTGCGATGCAGGGGATGTGAGGAACCATGTCGCCATCAAGGCCTACGACTACTATCTGAATTCTCCGGTCATGGGAGATGAATCGGTCGCCGTCCATCTGACTGACAGCTGGTTCGTCCCTGGGAAGGCCTCATTTACCAATGACATAGACCTTATGAACGCGCGCATCTATGCGGAGTTCAACCGCAGGTCGCTCATCGGCTGTCCGGCTCCGTCCCTGAGGCTTCGCACCCCGGAGGACGTCGAAGTCGAGGCTCTCGGCCTCAGGGCAGACTCGCTTGCCGGTGGAAACAAGCGTCTGAGGGTACTTTTCCTCTACGACACGGACTGCTCGAAGTGCCAGATGGAGACCATCCTTCTCCGCTCTATGTTCCGTCAGACCGACTATCCTATAGACTTCCTGGCTGTCTACACCGGAAGCAACAAGGACGCCTGGGACAGGTACCGTGCAGGCCAGTTCGCTTTCGAGCAGGGTGCCGAGCGTATCTATCATTACTGGGACCCGGAGATCACCTCGGATTTCCAGAGGAAGTACGGAGTCCTGCAGACGCCTAGGATGCTGCTTATCGCCAAAGATGGTACTGTCCTTGGTAGAAACCTTGATACTCAGGCTCTTATGAGCCTTCTTGAGATATATTCCACCGACAGGCCGCTGGACTATGGTGGCAAGCAGAGCATAGAGATGTTCTCTGCGCTTTTCCCTGAGAACGACCCGAAGATGACGGCCGACAGCATCTCGAAGGTAGCTGACTATATAGCCAGGAGAACCCTGTCCGAGACCCGAGACACGGTCAACTTCCGTCAGCTTACGGGCGACCTCCTTTACTATCTCTCCGGCAAGAGGGGAGAGGCGTTCAGCTACGGTGCGGACCGCGTGGCACGTACCATGGTCCTTGACCGTCCCGATGTCTGGACCTCGCAGGATGACAGCCTCAAGGTCGTCGGCCTTGCCCGGATGCTCAGCGATCTCGTCGCCAAGGCTCCGGTCGGCGGAAAGATTCCCGATGTCCGGGCCCATGGTACCATGATCACGCTCAAGGGCGAGACTTCGAAGGTCTGGAAACTGCGTCGTCTCCGTCAGGGGACATTTGTCCTTTTCCATACGAAGGGCTGTCAGATATGCCAGGCCGAGATCGCATCCGGTCGCCGGTTGGTCAGCGAAGGCCGTGCGAGGCTGCTTCTGATCGATATGGACGAGGTCTATGACCGTGCTGACCAGGAGATGGAAAGCCTGATGGACGCGTTCGATCTTTCGTCTCTGCCGTTCCTTCTGGAGACTGGCAGGAAGGGAACGGTCGCGAGGAAATATTCCTCGCTTGTCGGAAAATAAAAATTGAATTATCTTTGCGCTACGGAATTGAGGTATTGTGTAATGGCAGCACCAGGGATTTTGGTTCCCTTAGTCGGCGTTCGAATCGCCGTACCTCAACAAATTTCCCATTTTAAATATGAAAGGAGCATTCGTTTTTCTGGCTGACGGTTTCGAAGAGACCGAAGCACTTGCTACTCTTGACGTCCTGCGCAGAGGTGGCATGGAGGTAAGTACCGTATCAATCGATGAGGAAGGTCTGGTCACCAGTTCCCACGGCGTCACCGTCGCTGTCGACAAGACCTGGTCTGACTTCATGCTGGATGCCCGTATGGGCGGAACAACCAAGGAGGATCTCCTTGTGTTCCCTGGCGGCATGCCTGGAACAAAGAACCTGGCCGGCTTTGACCTGCTGATGGACCTTATGGTGAAGCATTATGAGGAGGGTGGCTCCGTGGCTGCCATCTGCGCTGCACCTGGCCTTGTGGCTTCTCAGCTTCCTGGTCTGGAGGGAAAGAAATTCACCTGCTACGACGGATTCCAGGAGCATATGCTTGCAAAGGGCGCTGAATATGTGAAGGCTCCTGCAGTGGTCGATGGAAACCTGATTACCGGAAGAGGTGCGGGAACCGCAATCGATTTCGGCCTCGCAATCCTCGGCCATGTCGTAAGTGAGGAGACTGCTGCGAAAGTCAGACAGTCGATCATGCTTGACTAATGTCTGATGACTATCCTCTCGATCCTTCGAGGGACTGATGTCATTATCTCATAAGGAATCGTACCAAGAAGACCTGCCAGCTCGGATGCTGTCGGGTCTTCTCCGAATATGGTGACAGTGTCTCCGACCTGTGCCTCCACGCCGGTGATGTCCAGCATGCACATGTCCATGCAGATGTTGCCTATGGTCGGTACTCTGTGTCCGTTGAGGGAGAATGAGGCCTTGCCTCTGCCAAGATGACGGTCGATTCCGTCTGCGTATCCTACCGGGATTGTCGCGATGGTCGTTCCTTCAGGAGCGATCTTTCCCCAGCGGCCATAGCCTATGGTACCGTCTTCCTGGGTAAGGTGCTTGATCTGGAGGATCTTGCATTTGAGGGACGCCACCGGAGCAAGCTTCACGCCCGGAAGCGCACTGATTCCGTAGATTCCGATGCCGAGACGGACCATGTCGAACTGGTACTGAGGGAATCTCTCGATGCCTGCCGAGTTGAGTATGTGGAACATAGGCTTGTAACCTATTCCATCCGAGAGCTTTCCTGCATTGCGCTGGAACATCTCTATCTGTCCGAGGGTGAAGTCATCCTCTTCCGGTACTTCCGCTACTGCCAGGTGGGAGTATGTCGACTTGACCTTGACGTATGGACAGTCCTTTAGGAAATCGATCAGCTCGTCAAGCTCGCTGTCCATGAACCCGAGCCTGTGCATTCCGGTGTCCATCTTGATGTGGACAGGGTAGTCCTTCATGCCTCTTTTCCTCAGCTCTTCGCAGAAGGCCTTGAGGGAGGTGAGGTTAGGGATTCCTGGTTCGAGACGGCTCTCTATGATCTCGGGGAAGAAGTCGGTTCCTGCCGTCAGGACGAGTATGGGGAGACTGATGCCGGCCTGCCTGAGTTCCATTCCTTCGACAGGATAGGCGACTGCAAGGTAGTCCGCTCCGGCCTGCTGCATCATCGCGGCGAACTCCACGGCGCCGTGACCATAGGCATTGGCCTTGACGAGGACCAGCAGCTTTGTGCTGGACTCGAGCTTCGACCTGAAGTACCTATAGTTGACAAGACAGTTGGAGAGCCTGAGCTCCAGCCTTGAAAAGTCGTTCTCCTTCATCATAGAGTACAAAAGTAATCAATATTGATGTAAAAGAGTAATCAAATCTGCCAAATTGTCTTCTTTCATCAATGGCACAACACTTGTTCAGTATAGAGATGAAACTTTAAACAGAAAATTATGATTTGGTTAATAATGATCGCTGTGATGGTGCTCAGCTTCATCGTGCAGCAGACTCTTCAGTCAAGGTTTGACAAGTACTCCAGAATCCGCAATGCCGGCGGCCTGACAGGCGCCGAAGTGGCAGAAAGGATGCTCAGGGAGAATGGTATCCATGACGTACAGGTAGTCTCTATCGACGGAACCCTGACTGACCACTACAATCCTCAGACAAAGATGGTGAACCTCAGCAGGAACGTATACTACGGCAATTCTATCGCTGCGGCTGCCGTCGCTGCCCACGAGTGCGGCCACGTCCTCCAGCATGCGACAGGCTATGCTCCTCTGCGCATGCGTACGGCTCTCGTTCCTGTCGTGCAGTTCTCAAGTATGCTCGTGCAGTGGGTGCTTCTCGCGGGAGTCCTCCTGATCAATGTGTTCCCGAATCTCATCTGGCTTGGAATCGCACTCTTCGCGATGACTACTCTCTTCAGCATCGTGACCCTCCCTGTGGAGGTGAACGCCAGTGCAAGGGCGGTTGACTGGCTGACCACCAATAATGTGGCAGACTACGAGACCAGACCTCTAGCCATCGATGCGCTGAAGTGGGCCGCATATACCTATTTCATCGCCGCCATCGGCTCGATTGCAACATTGATCTACTACATAACCCTCGCGAACAGGCGTTAGGTGTACGAGATAATATTGAAAATGAGGTCGACCGGATGGTCGGCCTTTTTTGACGGAAAGACCTCCAGAACAAGGGTGACATTTTCCAAAGTTCTTTGGAGCCCGGTTCCGGAGGTCTTTCTGTTTCTTATGGTCTGGAGTATTACTCCCACTCGATTGTTGCAGGCGGTTTTGACGAGATGTCATAGACTACGCGGTTGACTCCGCGTACCTTGTTGATGATCTCGTTGCTGACGTCAGCGAGGAAGTCGTATGGGAAGTGGAACCAGTCGGCTGTCATGGCGTCGGTTGAGACGACAGCTCTGAGGGCAACCGGGTTCTCGTATGTACGCTCATCACCCATGACACCTACGCTCTTGATAGGGAGGAGGATGACTCCTGCCTGCCAGATAGCCTCATAGAGGTTCTTTGCCTCATAGCGTGGGTCAGCGGCTGAAGGAAGATGCAGCGCTGTGCAGTCGTAGTTGCGGAGACCCTTGATATAGATGTCATCTGCCTCGCGGAGCACTCTGAGCTTCTCTTCGGTGATGTCGCCGATGATTCTGATTGCGAGTGACGGTCCTGGGAAAGGATGTCTTCCGACAAGCTCATCCTTGATGCCGAGAGCCTTGCCGACTCTTCTGACCTCGTCCTTGAAGAGCATTCTGAGAGGCTCTACGATCTTGAGGTTCATCTTCTCAGGAAGACCGCCCACGTTGTGGTGAGACTTGATCTTGCTTGCTACACCTGGTATGCCGGCAGACTCGATCACGTCCGGGTAGATGGTACCCTGTGCGAGCCATCTTGCGCCTTCGATCTTCTTGGCGTAGCTGTCGAAAGTCTCGACGAAAAGCTTGCCGATGATCTTTCTCTTGGCCTCAGGCTCTGTGACGCCTGCGAGTGCCTCGAGGAATTCCTTTGAAGCGTCCGCGCCGATGACGTTGAGACCCATGTCCTGATATGACTCCATCACATCCTCGAACTCGTTCTTCCTGAGAAGACCGTTGTTCACGAAGATACATGTGAGGTTGTGTCCGATAGCCTTGTTGAGGAGCACTGCCGCCACGGTAGAGTCAACTCCGCCGCTGAGGCCGAGGATGACCTTGTCGTTGCCTACTGTGTCCTGGAGAGCCTTGACGGTCGTGTCGATGAATGACTCTGATGTCCAGTCGCCCTTGCATCCGCAGATGCCGAGCGCGAAGTTTGCGAGAAGCTTGCTTCCCTCGATGGTGTGGAATACTTCCGGATGGAACTGGACGGCATAGGTAGGCTCGCCGATGAACCTGTAGGCCGCATTCTCTACATCGGCTGTCGATGCGAGGATCTCAGTGTTTTCAGGAAGTCTTGAGATGGTGTCTCCGTGAGACATCCAGACCTGTGTGTGGTCTGTCATACCCTTGAGAAGCTCAGAATCCTTCTTGGTGATGTCAAGAATGGCTCTGCCGTACTCTCTTGCGATTGAACCTTCAACAGCGCCTCCGTTCTTCTGTGCAAGGTACTGGGCACCATAGCAGATTCCGAGAACAGGAAGCTTTCCCTTGATCTCGGTAAGGTCCATCTGAGGTGCGTTCTCGTCTCTTACAGAACAAGGGCTTCCTGAGAGGATGACACCCTTGATGTCAGGGGTGATCTGAGGAACCTTGTTGAATGGAACGATCTCGCAATAGACGTTAAGCTCTCTGAGTCGGCGGCCGATCAGCTGTGTCAGCTGAGAACCGCAATCCAGAATGATAATTTTTTCAGTCATTGAATTTGAGATTGTCCTACAAAAATAAGCCAAATTCTTCATATTTTTAGTTAGTTTCAGTAATTTTGCAAGATTTTATAGATAAGCATAGGAAATATGGAAATTAGGAATATAGCGATCATCGCGCATGTCGACCATGGCAAGACCACTCTCGTGGACAGGATGATCTACCAGGCAGACCTCGTGAGGAAGCCTGAGAACCTCGGGGAACTCATCCTCGACAACAACGACCTCGAAAGGGAAAGAGGCATCACTATTCTCGCAAAGAATGTATCAGTCATATACAAGGGTGTAAAGATCAACATCATCGATACTCCAGGCCATAGCGACTTCGGAGGTGAGGTGGAGCGTGTGCTCAACATGGCAGACGGCGTGCTCCTTCTCGTGGACGCGTTCGAGGGATGCATGCCTCAGACACGTTTCGTGCTCCAGAAGGCTCTCGAGCTCGGAAAGAAGCCTATCGTGGTAGTGAACAAGGTGGACAAGACCAACTGCCGTCCGGATGAGGTCCAGGAGGAAGTGTTCGACCTTATGTTCAATCTCGGAGCTACCGAGGATCAGCTCGACTTCAAGACAATCTACGGAAGTGCAAAGCAGGGCTGGATGTCAGAGGACTGGCAGGCTCCTACAGACAACATCACTCCGCTCCTTGACGCCATCCTCGACGTGATCCCGGCTCCAGAAGTGGTCGAAGGTACCCCTCAGATGCTTATCTCTTCTCTCGAGTACTCGCCATACGTAGGACGTATCGCAGTCGGCAGGCTTACCAGAGGATCCCTCAGGACCGGCATGAACGTCAGCCTCTGCAAGAGATATGACATCGTCGAGAAGCAGAAGATCAAGCAGCTCATGAGCTTCGACGGCCTCGGAAAGAAGAATGTGGACGAAGTCCTCTGCGGTGACATCTGCGCCGTGGTCGGAATCGAAGGCTTCGAGATCGGCGACACCATCGCTGACTTCGAGAATCCGGAGGCGCTCCCACCTATCGCGGTGGATGAACCTACCATGAGCATGGTGTTCACGATCAACAACTCTCCGTTCTTCGGAAAGGACGGCAAGTTCGTGACTTCAAGACATATCAAGGACCGCCTCGACAGGGAACTTGAGAAGAACCTCGCCCTCAGGGTGAAGCCAGGCCTCAATGCCGATTCGTTCGTAGTGTTCGGACGTGGTGTCCTCCATCTTTCCGTACTTATCGAGACCATGCGCCGCGAGGGCTTCGAGCTCCAGGTCGGCCAGCCTAAGGTCCTCGACAAGACCATCAACGGCCAGCGCTGCGAGCCTATCGAGGAACTCTCGATCGAGGTCCCTGAGGCATTCGTAGGTGCGGCCATCGAGCTTTCTACACGCCGCAAGGGCGCGCTTCTCAGGATGGAGCCGAGAGGAGACAGGACGCTTCTCGAGTTCGAGATCCCGACCAGAGGTCTCATGGGACTCAGGAGCAACCTCCTTACAGCATCCCAGGGAGAGGCTGTGGTCGCTCACAGATTCAAGGAATATCAGCCTTTCAAGGGCGAGATCGAAAGCAGGACCAACGGCTCCCTCGTATCTCTCGAGACCGGTGAGGCTATCGCATACTCGATGAACAAGCTTCTTGACCGTGGCCGTTTCTTCGTGGATCCGGGCGAGCCTATCTATGGCGGCCAGGTAGTAGGTGAGCACACCAGGGACTTCGACCTCAATGTCAACATCTGCAAGACGAAGAAGCTTACCAACGTGCGTGCAGCGGGCAGCGACGAGAAGGTCGCACTCCCTCCTCCGATCAAGTTCTCTCTCGAGGAAGCGCTCGAGTACATCCAGGACGATGAGCTCGTCGAGGTGACTCCTCACTCAATGCGAATCCGCAAGATTCTGCTTGATCCGCTTGACAGAAAGAGAAAAAGCGACAGAGAAAATTGTTAATCCAAAAGTTTTTTGTAACTTTGCAACCCTTAAATCTGTTAATAGGCTTATGAATGAAGATTTTTTGATCCCTCTTAATGGATTGAGTGCTGGGAAACTTAGTTTTCAATGGCATGTCGGGAAAGAGTTCTTTGTCAGTTTTGGCGATTCAGATATCATTGACGCACAGATAGTTGCGAATGTCTCAGTAGAGAAGTCCGGCAACTATATCGGAGTCAACTGCGCATTGGACGGCAAGCTCGTCGTACCTTGTGACAGATGCCTTGAGGACCTGGACATCCCGGTCTCTGAGATGGTAAGACTCAGCGTGAAGTTCGGCAGCGAGCCTTCTGATCCTTCGGTCGCAAGCATGACCGAGGACGAAAGGGAGGTCGTCTATCTCTCCGCAGAAGAGGCGTCGATGGACATGGCACAGATAATCTATGATTATTCTATGCTTGCGATTCCGCTCCAGAGGGTCCACGAGGACGGCGAATGCAACCCTGAGGCGATCAAGTATCTGACGTCAGACGCTGATTTGGAGAAGGTCGTCGAGACCTCTACTCAGAACTCTGAGAACAACCCTTTTGCTGCCCTTAAGGGATTGTTCGACAACTGATGACAGGGCAGGGGCTGAAAATAAAAATTTAAAATATATAAACAATGGCACATCCAAAACACAAAATCTCAAAGCAGAGAAGGGACAAGAGAAGAACTCACGATCACGCTGCAGTTCCAACACTTGCAACATGTCCTAATTGCGGTGCTACCGTAATCTATCACAGAGTTTGCCCTGAGTGCGGCTTCTACAGAGGACGTCAGATCGTAGAGAAGAGCGCAGAATAATCTGTCTCTGAACCGTATCTCTGACTTTGTGCGGAGATATGGCCTCATAGTTCAACGGATAGAACGGAAGTTTCCTAAACTTTAAATCGTGGTTCGATTCCACGTGGGGCTACTTGAAAGTGGGATGATATTTGATATCGTCCCACTTTTCATTGTGCTATATTTTATATAAATTTGTATATTTATCGTACGGTAAATATATGAATAGAAGAACACTGATAACCTGCCTCTCTGTGCTTGCTGTCCTGGTTGCCCTGGTGGTTGCCGGAGTGGTGATGCTGTATGCTCCGGGAAAGGGATATTCTGACAAGGACGCTGCCTCCCTCCCGAAGTCTGACTACAAGCTTTTCCAGGCGATTCCATCCGACGCGGCAATGCTGATGGCCTTCTCCAAGGCATCGGATGCATTCTCTGTCCTCAACGACTCGACTCAGGTGTTCAGCGTGCTGATGACTGATGCCACATCTTCAAAGCATCCGTTCAGCAACTTCATCAGACTTGCAAAGAAAGCCGATCTCGGCAGCCTCAGATATGAGAACGCCGTGATTTCCCTCCATTACAGCGGCACACTTGAGCCTCTTATGGTCATATCTGCAGGCTCGGCCCCTTCAGACACCACCGACGCGGTCCGCAGGATGATGGCCCTGGCAGATTCTGCCAAGATCCTCCACAGCCTGGTCGACTGCTCCGACATCGCTCCGGAATCCTCAAGGATCCGCAAGTCGATGCTCCTTCTCCTGTCTTCGTCCGAGACATTGCTCACAGCGTCCCGCAGACATATCGAAGGCGGCATGTCGATCCTCGACAAGGCGTCTTTCCCTCAGGCTGCGGCAGAGGCGTCGGGACATGACGCGGTATTCGTGTCACATGACTATGCCTCGAAGCTTTTCCCTGTCTATCTCCAGAAGCCATACACTTCGCACAGCACATTCTTCAGCCGCTTCGCCGACTGGTCCGTGCTCGCAATAAGAAGCAACAGCAGCAAGAAGATTGCCATGGCCGGTTCGTCCGTGTCTCCGTCAAAGGAGCAGACAGCCTTCGTCAACGTCTTTTCGAAGGCCCATGGTGCCGAGACTCAGTTCGCTTCCATCGTTCCCGCGTCCGCACTTTTCGCCGTCTCGGTATCGGCTTCCGATATCAAGGCCTACGGAGACGCATATCTCCAGTATCTCGACGCCGCAGGCAGGCAGGACAGGTTCAACTCAGTGCCTAAGGCGCTCAAGGACAGCCTTGGCGTCGGCCCGCTGCAGTGGTTCGAGAAGATGGACGTCAAGGAAGTGGCCAAGGCGGATGTGATCATGGGAGAGGAAATCGTATCGCTTCTGTTCGTGCGCCCGGGCAAGAACGTCAAGGAAGCGAAGGAAGTCCATGAGAACCCGTACCATGGTTACGTATCCTCTATCCTCGGATCGCTCTTCACTGCTGATGACAGCCATGCCGCATATAGGAACGGATGGCTGGTGCTTGGCCCTGAGGCCGCAGTCGATGCAGTGGGAGATGACAATCTCAAGTCTGAACTCTCAGCGATGGATTTCAATATTCTGGAGAAGGGCAACAACCTGACAGCATATTTCTCAGTATCGAAGTATCCTGCCCAGCTTGAGAAGATCTTCAAGCCGGCCATGGTCAAGGCTCTGGGTCAGAGCCTGATGGGCGTGACTGACATGGCGGCGGTCCTTACCGTCAACGGTACTTCGCTCAACCTTGAGGTGTCCAGGTCCAATGTCGCACCGTCCGGGAAATCGGCATCTGCTGCCACAAGCCAGGTAGCAAAGGATACTTCCGTCCCTGTTCCGGAAGGCCCGTTCAAGGTCAAGAACTCAGGCACAGGCAAGACAAACCTCTTCAGCCAGGCCGCAAACGGAACTCTCTCGCTCAAGGATGAGAACGGAAAGGGTCTCTGGGGCGTACCGTTCCAGGGAAGGATCTGCGGAAGGGTAGAGTCCATCGACTACTATGCAAATGACAAGATCCAGTTCCTCTTCGCTTCAGGATCCAAGCTTTATCTGATCGACAGGCTCGGACGTTTTGTCAATCCTTTCCCTGTCGACCTCGGCAAGACAATCGTCCTCGGTCCGGCCGCATATGACTTTACCGGAGCCAAGGGCTACACTGCGATGGTCCTCCATGACGACAATACCATAGGAATGTATGACCTCCATGGCAATCTCCGTCAGGGCTGGCAGGGCATCACGTCAGAAGAAACTATCAAGTCGCTTCCGGAACTTGTGGAAGCCGGCGGAAAGAAATACTGGGCAGTCAGGACATCTGTCCAGACCTTGATCTATCCATTCATGGGCGGTGACCCTCTCACCAAACTTTCAGGGGACAAGATGATACGACCCGACAGCGAGATCACGGTAAAGGATGGCACCATCAGCGCAACCAGCCTTGATGGCAAGGTCCGCAATGTCAAACTCTAAAATGCAAAACCACGTTATTATGCAATTCACATCGGTAAACAAGACTTTTGAACAGAGCTTCAAGAAAAACTGGGATCGTGCAGCCCTCTCCAACTATCAGGGTATGACTCTCTTCTACAGAGACGTCGCAGTCCGTATCGCCAAACTTCACATCGCTTTCGAGCAGTGTGGACTGGTAAAGGGCGACAAGGTCGCCATCTGTTCAAGGAACCAGGCTCACTGGGGCGTCAGCTTCCTTGCAGCTACGACTTATGGTGCAGTGCCGGTGCCGATCCTTCACGAATTCAAGCCAGGCAACATACATTATCTGGTGAACCATTCAGAGGCTAAGGTCCTCTTCGTCGATGATGTCATCTATGAAGGCCTCAGCGCTGAGGAGATGCCTAATCTCTCTGTGATTGTCCAGATCAATACATTCAAGTTCCTCTATGCGAAGAGCCAGGAGCTCTGGGACATCAGGGAGCATCTCAACGAGAGCTTCGGAAAGAAGTATCCTAATGAGTTCAGCCCTGAGGACATCAATTACTACGAGGACAGCGCGGAAGAGCTCGCTCTCATCAACTACACATCAGGAACCTCAGGTTTCTCAAAGGGTGTGATGATTCCTTACAGAGCCCTCTGGTCAAACATCGAGTTCGCAAAGCAGGCTGAGCCTCAGATGGACAACAAGTCCGAGGTCGTGGCCATGCTTCCTTCGGCTCATATGTACGGTATGATGTTCGAGTTCCTCTTCGAGATGGCTGTCGGTGCCCATGTACACTTCCTCACAAGAGTACCTAGCCCTAAGGTCATCATGCAGGCATTCGCTGACATCCATCCTTCGATCATCATCGCGGTTCCTCTCATCATCGAGAAGATCTATAAGTCAAAGCTCAAGCCTATCATCGACAAGAACAAGCTCTTCTTCAAGATTCCTGTCCTTGACAAGATGGTCCAGAAGAAGTTCCTCTCGGAGCTTACCACTACCTTCGGCGGCAATTTCGAGGAGATCATCCTCGGCGGTGCGGCTTTCAACCCTGAGGTAGAGGAGTTCTTCCACTCTATCAGTTTCCCTTTCACAGTGGGATACGGCATGACAGAGTGCGCTCCTATCATTTCATATGCGCACTGGAACAAGGCTAAGCTCAACTCTTGCGGAAAGGCAGCTCTCAACATGGAGATCAAGATCGATTCTGAAGATCCTCAGAACGTTCCTGGCGAGGTCATGGTAAAGGGTGATAACGTATTCCTCGGCTACTTCAAGAACGAGGAGGCCACAGCGTCTTCATTCACAGAGGACGGATGGTTCAAGACCGGTGACATGGGTGTAGTGGACAGCGAAGGCTATCTCTTCCTCCGCGGCCGTTCTAAGTGCATGATCCTCGGACCTTCAGGCCAGAACATCTATCCTGAGGAGCTTGAGGCAGTGATCAACAATGTCTCTTATGTCGTTGAATCTCTCGTGATCGAGGATGAAGGCGCACTCACAGCTCTCATCTATCCTGACTACCATCAGGCTGAACTTGACGGCCTTGCACCTAAGGCTCTCGAGGAGAGGATCCAGGGCCAGCTTCCTGATATCAACAAGGAGCTTCCTAAGTACGCCCAGATCAAGAAGATAGAGTTTATGCCTGAGGACTTCGAAAGAACTCCTAAGCGCAGTATCAAGAGATATCTCTACCAGAGAAACTAATACCCGTCCCCCGTTATGGAGAAATTTGACAAGAGCTATGTCGAGATGGCATCGATATGGGCGAAGAACTCATATTGCAAGAGGCGTCAGGTAGGCGCTCTCCTGGTCAAGGACAAGATGATCATCTCGGACGGTTATAACGGCACACCTTCCGGCTTTGAGAACGTCTGCGAGGATGAATCCGGCGTGACCAAGCCATACGTGCTCCATGCCGAGGCCAATGCCATCTCCAAGGTGGCTAAGTCAGGCAACAGCAGCGACGGGTCGACGCTCTATGTCACAGCGTCGCCTTGCATCGAGTGTGCGAAGCTTATCATCCAGGCTGGGATCAAGAGAGTCGTCTATAGGGATGAGTACCGTCTTACCGACGGTGTCGACCTTCTCAGAAGAGCCGGCGTCGAGGTAGAAAAGGTAGACTAGAATGAACAGGGAAGATAGAAATTCATATGTCGCAGCCTTGCTTGGTGTCATCCTTGGCATCATGATAGTCGTGCTGTTCAACAGTATCAATGACGGCCGCCGCAAGAAGGTCAACTATCTTGACTGGAGGAAGCTCAATGTCGTTCTCGACGAGGTCCAGAAGAACTATGTCGACACTGTCAATGTGAAGGACATGACCGACGCTGCGATCGTGGCGGCGCTCTCCAAGCTTGATCCTCACACGGTCTATCTTCCTCCGGCACAGCTCGAGGATTCGGAGACTGACCTTGCCGGTAATTTCGATGGAATCGGCATCCAGTTCAACGTACCTAACGACACGGCCATAGTCCTTGAGGTCATACCGGGCGGCCCTGCCGAGAAGGTCGGCATGCTCCAGGGAGACAGGCTTCTCAAGATTGACGACAAGGTAGTCGCAGGTGTGAATTTCCCTCAGGACAGCATGGTCAGAAGAATGAAGGGTCCGTCAGGTACCAAGGTGACTGTGACTGTAGGCAGAGGAAAGGAGACCATTCCTTTCGAGATCACAAGAGGAAAGATACCTGTACACTGCGTCGATGCCTCGTTCATGATCAATGACACGACCGGCTATATACGTCTCAGCAAGTTCTCGAGGACTACATATAAGGAAGTCGTGCTAGCATCCATGGAACTGCTCGGACAGGGTATGAAGCGCCTTATCTTTGACCTCAGGGACAATACCGGAGGATATATGGACCAGGCGTTGTCCCTTGCGGACATGTTCCTCGAGAAGGACGACGAGATGCTTTACCTCCTTGGACGTAACAGGAAGAAGGAGGAGTATAAGGCCAGCGGAAAGGGCATCCTCAAGGATGTCGAGCTGTCTGTGATCATCAACGAGAGCTCAGCTTCTTCAAGTGAGATCTTCGCAGGCGCGATACAGGACAATGACAGGGGAGTCATCGTCGGAAGACGTTCCTTCGGCAAGGGACTCGTCCAGGAACCGATCTATTTCACTGACGGCTCCGGCGTAAGGGTCACTGTGGCAAGGTTCTATACTCCTTCGGGAAGGTGCATACAGAAGCCGTATTCAGACGATTACAGCTATGACGTATATAAGAGATATACCGATGGCGAGATGTTCTCTTCCGACAGCATCAAGGTCGACAGCACCGCTGCTTTCAAGACAGTGGGCGGCAGGACTGTCTATGGTGGCGGAGGAATCATCCCGGATGTCTTCGTCCCTATGGATACTACAAAGGCTACCAGATTCTACGTCGCCTGCAACAAGAAGGCTACTTCGATGAGGTTCGCGTCGGCTATGTTCGACAAGTACAGAGGCCGTCTGGCGGACATCGATGACTATGCGCAGCTCGAGAGTTTCCTCAGCTCGATCGACCTTCCTGCCCAGTTCCTCGCATTCGCTGCGTCCAAGGACGGAATCACACCGGCTCCAGGTGAATGGCAGGAGAGCTCTGAGTACATGATGCCTCAGATCCGCGCTCTGGTGGCCCGCTATTCAAGGCTGGGCGACAATGCCTACCACAAGATGTACCTGCCGGTCGACAAGGAAATAAAAGCAGCGCTCGACGCTTCATCGAAGGTCGAGCTGTTCGATTTCCGCTTCCACAGCAAGAAGAACTAGTATTGAGCTTATCGGCTGTTATAAGTCTCGAGGGCCTTTCTGAGGATCAGGAGGGCCCTTTTGAGGTCGTTGATCTTAAGGACGTACGCAAGTCGTACCTGGTTGAGGCCGAGACCAGGAGTAGAATAGAATCCTGCGGCAGGAGCCATCATGATGGTCTCTTTCTTTCCGTCTTCCTCATAGACGAAGTCTGTGAGGCACCACTTGCAGAAATCCTCCGCATCCTCTACCGGAAGCGCAGCTACTGTGTAGAATGCGCCGCTTGGAGCAGGGGAGAATACGCCTGGGATCGAGTTGAGCTCCTCCATGAAGAAGTTGCGCCTGTCCCTGTATTCCTCGAATACTGCCTTTGAGTAGTCTTCGGTACCTTCGATTGAAGCCTCGGCTACGATCTGTCCGATGAGAGGTGGGCTGAGCCTTGCCTGGCAGAACTTCATGATGATTTCGCGCAGTCCCTTGTTCCTTGTCACGATGGCACCGATACGGATACCGCACTCAGAGTATCTCTTTGAAACAGAGTCGATGAGGACCACATTCTCTTCGAGGCCCTCGAGGTGGAGTGTGGAGATGTACTCGGCGCCGGTGAAATCGAATTCCCTGTAGACCTCGTCGGAGAAGAGGAAGAGGTTGTGCTTTGAGACGATCTGGCGGATCTTCTCCATCTCTTCTGCAGTATAGATGTAGCCTGTAGGGTTGTTAGGGTTGCAGATGAGGATAGCCTTGGTGCGAGGACCGATCATAGCTTCGATCTCCTCTACAGGAGGAAGCGCGAAACCGTTCTCGATCTTCGATGTTACTGTCTTGATGATTGCTCCGGCTGATACTGCGAAGGCCATGTAATTGGCATATGCAGGCTCCGGAACGATGATCTCATCACCTGGGTTGAGACATGCCATGAAGGCGAAGAGCACTGCCTCTGAGCCGCCCGTGGTCACGATGATGTCGTCAGGTGTGATGTCGATATTGAATTTCCTGTAATAGCCGACCATCTTCTCCCTCAGGCTGAGGAATCCCTGGCTCGGGCTGTATTCAAGGATGCTTCTGTCTATTGTCTTGAGTGCGTCGAGGGCCTTCTGTGGGGTAGGAAGGTCCGGCTGTCCGATGTTGAGATGGTATATCTTCACACCTTTTGCAGCAGCCTGTGCAGCAAGCGGAGTGAGCTTCCTGATCGGAGAGGATGGCATTATTACGCCTCTGTCTGAAAATGTTATCATTCGTCCTATTATAAGAATAACAAATATAACAATTATTTTGACTAATTTTGCCTTGTATATAATGTAGAACGATTAATCAAAGCAATACAATGAAGGAATTTGTCAAAACAACGCTGGCCGTCATGGCCGGTGTGTTCATCATGGGCATCGTCGGCATGGTCATTTTCATCTCGTTCATCGGGGCCATGGCTGCCGCAGGCGATGCAAAGCCTGTACTTCCAAGGAGCGGTGTGCTTAAGATGGATATGTCCAAGATAGCCATCTCTGAGCAGTCAAGCGCAGAAATGGACATCCAGGCGATGGTAAGCGGCTCGAATCTTCCTAAGGTCGGCATCTGGAATGCTGTCCAGGCAATCAATGCCGCTGCAGGCGATCCTGGCGTGAAGTATATCTATCTCAAGCCGGACGGAATGACGGCGGATCTCGCCCAGGTAGAGGAACTCCGTAAGGCTCTCTCAGCTTTCAGACTCAGCGGAAAGCCTGTCATCTCATATGTCGAGCAGCCAAGCACTGCTTCATATTATCTAGCCAGCGTCTCAGACAAGGTCTATATGTCTGCCAACGCAGGCGCCAGCCCTATGATTGTCGGCGTGGGCAGCCAGATGTTCTTCCTCAAGGACCTTCTTGACAAGCTTGGCGTCAATGTCCAGCTTATCCGTCACGGAAAATACAAGTCAGCCGGTGAGATGTTCATCAAGAACAGCCCGAGCCCTGAGAATCTGGAGCAGAACCAGGTCATGATCAACTCTATCTGGAACGCAGTCGCTGAGGACGTGGCGAAGAGCAGGGAACTTACTCCGGAGGCATTTACTGCGATGATCGACGACCTTGAGCTCAACGACGGTCCGGACATGCTCCGCTGCAGACTCGTGGATGAGCTTCTTGACAGGGAGGGACTCAAGGACAAGCTTGCTACATTTGCCGTCGCAGAGAAGTTCGATGACGTCAAGATGATTCCTTTCGCTGACTATGCGGCAGTCAAGGGTGTGGGCAACCAGACATCCAAGAAGAAGATCGCTGTCGTCTATGCAGACGGTGACATCGTTGATGGTGAGGCCTCTGCTAATGTCGCAGGTGATACATTCGCATCAATCCTTGCTGACATCAGAGCTGACGAGTCAGTGAAGGCAGTTGTTCTTCGCGTCGCTTCTCCAGGTGGAAGTGTCCATGGGTCTGACAAGATCAGGAATGAGATCGAACTTCTCCGTGCCGAGAAGCCTGTGATTGCCTCTTACGGCTCATACGCCGCATCCGGTGGTTACTGGATTTCAGCAAGCTGCGACAAGATCTTCACTGACAGGACCACCCTTACAGGATCGATCGGATGCTTCAGCATGATTCCTGACTTCAGCAAGACGGCGAAGGATGTCCTCAAGGTGGGCATCACAGTGGTTGGATCAAGCAAGCATAGCGGAATGTACTCATCGATGAAGCCTCTTGACGAGGCTGAGACTGCATATATGCAGAAGTCCATCGAGACCATCTACGACCAGTTCGTCTCAATCGTTTCCGAGGGTCGTGACCTTACACCTGAATTCGTCGACTCGATCGCACAGGGTAGGGTATGGACAGGCTCTGATGCTCTTGAGATCGGCCTTGTCGACTCTATCGGTACTCTGGAGGACGCAGTGACATACGCTGCATCTGTCGCAGGCGATGCCGACGTGGCAGCATGGACAGTGTCTGCTTATCCTAAGCCGATGTCTATGATGGAGTCTATCATGGCCCAGTTAGGCCAGTCTATGAAGCAGGACAATGATGTCCTTTCAGGTACTCCTTTCAAGGCAGTTGGAAAGGCATTCAAGGACTGGACATGGGAAGGATCTGAGCATACTTTTGCAAGAATGCCTTACGAGATCATCATCAAGTAGGAAATCTGGAACTGCCCTATCTCTGGGCAATGAACTGATATACGATATCGCCGCTCTGACGGGCGGGTGCCTTAGGGTCGCTGGAGAATTTGGAAAGTCTGGCGGCCCTTACTGCAAATTCGCGCAGGCACTTGTCTGTAGATGAACCGGTCTCGTTGACCTTTGCGTCAACTACGTTGCCTGCATTGTCGACCTTGATGAGTACGACCACCATTCCGCCGCCGTAGCATCTGTAGGCCGGAATAGGCATCCTGCTGGCCTTTCTTCCATCAAGGGTATAAGATACCACCGACGGGCCTGAGTACTCCTGCTGAGGCTTTTCAGGGTCATTCTTGACCTGCTTGCTGACCTCAACGTAGTCGTTGTCCGGCTCGTCTGCCTTGAACCCGTCCTTGAGCTCCTGGGCAAGGCGCTCTGCGTCTTCGTAGAGTTTCTGGGCATCAGTCCCTCTGTCGTCCTTGAGGGCGGAACGGTCAACTGCGACATTCCTGAAATTCGCACCGGAGTTGCCGGCTATCATTTCCTGGACCCTCCGGCTGATCATCTCGTCGAATGCCTCTTCTTCCATCTGCTTGTGCTCTTCGGCCTTCTGCTTTTCGATGGCTTCCTCTCTTGAGAAGTCAATGAGGAAAGATTCTGACTTCTTGAACCCGGCTGTGATCTGACATATCAATAAAATGATAATCACCGTGAGATGTACGATCACGGTGATATACAATCCTGCCTTGTCTTCGCCGGTGAATTTCTTCATCAGAAAGTGCAATTATTTGTTATTGAGAGCTTTGTCAACAGTTGCGGCGATCACGTCTATTGCAACCTTGTTATGGCCTCCCTGAGGGATGATGATGTCTGCGTAACGCTTGCTCGGTTCGATGAACTGGAGGTGCATAGGCTTCACAGTCTCTGTGTAATGCTCGATGGCTGTGTGGATGGTCCTTCCGCGCTCTTCGGTGTCTCTGAGGATGATTCGCATAAGACGGTCATCGTCATCGGCGTCGACGAAGATCTTGATGTTCATCTGGTCGCGAAGCTCCTTGCATGTGAAGATGAGGATGCCTTCGACGATCATTACTTCCGCAGGCTCGACTGTCACGGTCTCGGTCTTCGATCTTGAGCATGTAAGATATGAGTAGACGGGCTGCTCGATTGTCTTGCCCTGCTTGAGTTCCTTGACCTGCTCGCAGAGAAGCTTGAAGTCAATGGCATCCGGGTGGTCAAAGTTGATCTTCTGCCTTTCTTCCATGGGCAGATGGCTGGAATCCTTGTAGTATGAATCCTGAGGGATTACTACTACCTTTCCGCTGAGCTGTCTTGTGATAGCCTTTACGACGGTTGTCTTTCCTGAACCTGAACCTCCTGCGATACCAATGACTAGCATATCTCTTATCCGATTAAAATTCTGCGTTCTTTGGAGTTCTTGGGAATGGGATGACGTCCCTGATGTTGCTCATACCGGTAACGAAGAGAAGGAGTCTCTCGAAACCAAGTCCGAATCCGCTGTGAGGCACTGTACCGAATCTTCTGGTATCAATGTACCACTCGAGGTTCTTCCTGCTCATTCCGAGCTCGTCGATTCTTGTCTCGAGCTTCTCAAGTGAAGCCTCTCTTTCTGAACCGCCGATGATCTCGCCGATCTTAGGGAAGAGGACGTCCATCGCACGTACTGTCTTGCCGTTCTCATCCTGCTTCATGTAGAATGACTTGATATCCTTAGGATAGCCTGTGAGGATGACTGGCTTCTGGAAGTGCTTCTCTACGAGATATCTCTCGTGCTCGCTCTGGAGGTCAACGCCCCAGTATACAGGGTACTCGAACTTGTGGCCGTTCTTGATAGCCTCCTCGAGGATAGCGATACCGTCTGTGTACTCAAGCCTTACGAACTCAGTACCGATGACGCTCTGGAGACGCTCGATGAGTGAATCGTCATATTTGTCGTTGAGGAACTTGACATCGTCCATACAGTTGTCAAGAGCGTACTTGACAAGGTACTTGATGAATTCCTCAGCGAGGTTCATGTTGTCGTTGATGTCATAGAATGCCATCTCAGGCTCTACCATCCAGAACTCTGCAAGGTGACGTGGAGTGTTTGAGTTCTCTGCACGGAATGTAGGTCCGAATGTGTAGATCTCGCCGACAGCTGTAGCACCGAGCTCACCCTCGAGCTGACCGCTCACTGTAAGGCTGGCCTGCTTTCCGAAGAAATCTGTGCTGTAGTCGATGTCACCCTTCTTGGTGCGTGGAAGCGGCTCGTTGAGGTTCAAGGTCGTAACCTGGAACATCTGGCCTGCACCCTCGCAGTCTGACTCAGTGATGAGTGGGGTGTTGAGATAGACGAATCCCTTGTCGTTGAAGAACTTGTGGATCGCGAAAGCCATGTTGTGACGGATTCTGAGCACAGCTCCGAATGTGTTTGTACGGAGACGCATGTGAGCTACGGAACGAAGGTACTCGAGTGTGATGTCCTTCTTCTGGATAGGGTAGCGCATAGGGTCGCACTCACCGTAGAGCTCGATCTCCTTTGCCTGGATCTCTACTGACTGGCCGCTGCCCTGTGAAGCTACGAGCTCGCCCTTCACTGCAAGGCTGGCACCGGTTGTGATCTTCTTAATAAGCTCCTCGTCGAAGAGGGAAGCGTCTGCTACAACCTGGATATTATTGACTGTTGAACCGTCATTAAGAGCGATGAATTTCACCTGCTTGTTACCTCTCTTGGTCCTTACCCAACCTTTGGCGAGGACTTCCTGACCTGGCTCCATTGTGAGGAGCGCCTTAACTTTGGTTCTTTTAATTGTTTCCATGATTTATCAAGTATATTCTATATATCATACAAATATACAAAATAAAAACAAAAAGCCGGCTGAAATCAGCCGGCTTGATGCAATATATCTTATCAGAATTATTCTGACTTTCTTGTTGCTGCGTACATGATCTTAAGTGCAGAGCATCGTCTGAGCTCCTGCTTGATATCAGTGATGATACCCATTCTCACGTTCTCATCAGCCTTGATGACAGTTGTCATGAACTGACGGTCTGCCTCGCTCATAGCGTCACGCTCTGCTGCGATGAAGTCGCGGATGTCGCTGACTGTCTTGAAAGAGTCGTTGAGCTGGATACGAGAGTCAGTTCCGTACTGAGCCTGATAAGTTCTGGTAGGAGTACCGACATTGATATAAGAAGAAAGATCCTTTCTTTCAAGCTTTACGACCTCAGAAGCCTGAGGCATTGTAACCATGACCTTGTTCTCGGTGTCACGCATCTGTGTGGTCACCATGAAGAAGAACAGGAGCATGAACACGATATCTGAGATGGATCCTGATGATCCTGTTGGCGTAGATTTCTTTTCGCCTTTCTTGAATCTTGACATATTTCTATTCTCCTATTTTACTTTCTGGAAACATCCTTAGGCTCTGCCTCTGAAATGTTCTGAGGGACTGCCTTCTTGATGATTTCCTGCTGGTCTGAGGTACAAGCATTGAAATCTCTTCCGTAGTTCCTTGTAGCGAACTCATCACGGAGTTCGTTTACAGCCTTGACGAGCTCGTTCTGGACAGCGATGTATGCATGGTAGCTGGTACCACGGTCGTTCTGGAGGGAGATGACTCCCTTAGATACTGCATACTCACCGAATCCTTCGATATCAGTCATGGTCTTCTCTGGGAGAGAAGGGTCATCTGTAGGGTTGGTAAGGAAGATCTTGATCTTATCTTTGAGCTGGCTAACATCTATAGGGTCTGTACCGGCAAGAATCCTGTCTGCTGAGTTAATCTTCACAACGATAATGTTACGACGGTTAACCTTCTGGTCCTCTGCCTTCTGATTTGCATCAGGCATAGGAGGAAGACGACGCTGCAAACCTGTATTAGATCCCATGGTTGTTGTCATAAGGAAGTAACAAAGAAGGAGGAATGCGATGTCGGCTGTTGAACTGGAGTTAATCGCAGGTGTTTTCTTTCCCATAGATCTTATCTGTTACGTATTGCACTATAGAGCTCACCGAAGACGATTGATACGATTGCCAATCCTGCTGCGATGTAGGTAAGGTTCAATACTGTGTCTGTTAACTTAAGAGTAGTTGCTGAAGGCTGATCGATAGTGATGCCGACTGCAGGTGCTCCTGATGAGATTGCGTAAACACCGCCGACAACTACTGCGATACCTGCAACGACGCCGAGGAGCTTGAGAAGGCTCTTAGGATCGTTAACTGCAGATACGAGAATGCCAACGACGATTACAGCAAACAGTGCGATGCCTACCATGAGGTATGTGTAGTTCATCACCATGTCAACATTGCTTGAAGCCCACTCGTTTGTGAAACCGAGGACTACGATAGCAACGCTGATGAGGATGAGAACCCACATGAGCACTGAAAATATTTTACCGTAATTCTTCATAATGAAACGCTTTTTTTAGATTATTACGCGTTTTTTATTACTTGAGCTCAGCGAGCTTGTCGATAACGTCGAGTGAAGCGTCCTCCATATCAACAGAGATACCCTCGATCTTAGCAAGAATGTAGTTGTAGAATACCTGGAGGATCATAGCTACGATCAAACCACCTACGGTTGTGATCAAAGCGACCTTCATACCACCAGCGACAACGTTAGGAGAGATATCACCAGCCTTCTGGATATCATCGAATGCCTGGATCATACCGATAACTGTTCCAAGGAATCCGAGAGAAGGTGCAAGAGCGATGAAGAG
>JAKSJP010000026.1 GCA_024398105.1 Bacteroidales bacterium
TGATGATTCACTGGATGATACGCAATAATCAGGGCCTTTTTCAGTGCCCTCGACATGGCCGAGGGTGGCCATGGGTCTCCCGGAGGAGATAACTGCCAGGCCGCTGAGGAGCGCAAAAGCAGCCGGCAGTCAGCTCCTTGCCGACCTGTAAGCCGACCTGCGTTTTGCCGATTGGTGATTTAACTAGCTTTTTGCACAAACGGTAAGGCGGCAGACTTTTTGCACAAACGGTAAGGCAGCTGACTTTTTGCAAATCGGAGTGCATGACAACCATCATTCTAGGGTCCTAGAATAGCGTTTCGCATGCACACATAGGCCTGGCGGTGCCAGGAGTGCATCGCAATGCGCCACCCAGTGCACAGAACGAGGGACTGCATGCACTCCGTTTTGCAAAAACGAGGGCATAGGCACTACTATCTCATGCTGAACTCGCATCCGCAGTAGAGCTGGTTGTAGAAGTCCTGCTCCCTGATGATCTCGGAGCGGCGCTGCTGAAGCCCGCCCTTGCGCCAGTTCTGGGACCACCAGCGGACGTCGTCGAAGCCTTCGCACGCCTCGAAGCCGGCCTGGTCGATCTGCTCGAGGCTTTTCCATCGGGATGAGGCGAGAGTGGTCGTAAGTACATGGTACCCCTGCTCATGGGCGTACGCCGCTGCACGTCGGAGCCTGAAGCGGAAGCACTGAAGGCAGCGCGGCCCGCGCTCGGGGCAGTCCTCGAGACCGGAGGCGACGGCGGTGTTCCAGGTACCATGGTCATATTCGTCCTCGACGAAGCCGACTCCGTTGGTCTCGGCCCATCGGCGGCACTCGTCGCGGCGGATCGTGTATTCCTCGGACGGGTAGATGTTGGAGTTGCTGTAGAAGATGACGGGCTCGAGCCCTTCCTTGAGCATGCACTCGAGGATAGCGCCGGAGCAAGGGGCGCAGCAGGCATGGAGAAGGACTTTCGTCTCTCCTTCCAGGACCTCCTTATGGAGCCAGTCGTCTGGTTTCTTCTTTCCCATTTCGCTGACAAATATAGGCAAATACGGGCAGATTCAGTACCTTTGTCCTATGGAAAAGAACTTGTCAAACAAAAAGCTGAACGGATGGCTCGCACTGAGCCCTCTGCTGGTCTTCCTTGTAGTCTATCTCGTCTCGTCGCTTGTGGCGAAGGATTTCTACAAGGTGCCGGTCGCGTCGGCTTTCCTTATCGCTTCGGTCTATGCACTGGCCACGACCCGTGGTACCATGGACCAGAGAATCAGTATTTTCTCTCGCGGCGCCGGCAACAGCAACGTCCTGCTGATGATATGGATATTCGTCCTGGCAGGAGCGTTCGCGAATACTGCGAAGGAGATCGGCTCGATCGACGCGACGGTCAACCTGACCCTGATGGTCGTGCCT
The DNA here is from genome assembly GCA_024398105.1 of Bacteroidales bacterium. Taxonomy (GTDB): domain Bacteria; phylum Bacteroidota; class Bacteroidia; order Bacteroidales; family UBA932; genus Cryptobacteroides. The sequence continues at coordinate 1,387 of JAKSJP010000026.1, forward strand.
GACAAGCTGCTCCTGGCGGGTCTTTTCCTGGCTGCGTGCTTTATTTCCATGGCAATAGGCACCAGCGTAGGTACCATAGTCGCCCTTGTCCCGATCGCTTCAGGCATCGCTTCTGAGATCGGGGTGCCGGTGGCAATGATGACTGCAATCATCGTAGGCGGCGCCTTCTTCGGTGACAATCTTTCCTTCATTTCCGACACTACGATCGCCGCTACGCGTACCCAGGGCTGCTCTATGGCCGACAAGTTCAAGGCCAACATCTGGCTTGCCGGACCTGCGGCGCTGATCGTCGCGGCGCTCTACCTGTTCATGGGAGCTGACATCAGTTCAGTACCTTCGGTCGGATCTGTCAGCTGGGTGAAACTGTTTCCATATCTTGCTGTGATGGGCCTTGCCATCGCAGGTATAAACGTCACTCTTGCGCTGTGTGCCGGCCTGGTCCTGAATGCGGCTATCGGCATGATAGGCGGCAGCCTCGGATGGATTGATTTCCTCGGTGCAATCGGCACCGGCATCGCAGGCATGGGAGACCTTATCATCGTCACTCTGCTGGCCGGCGGAATGCTTGAGGTCATCCGTCACAACGGCGGATTGGACTTCCTTACCAAGGGCCTGTCGTCCCGGATCCATGGCAAGAGAGGCGCAGAGCTGAGCATCGCCGCTCTGGTGGGCGTGTCGAATCTCTGCACTGCCAACAATACGATCGCGATCATCACGATGGGCGGCATCGCAAAGGATATCTCTGACCGTTTCGACCTCGATTCCCGCAAGGTGGCGAGCATTCTGGATACTTTCTCCTGCATCGTGCAGGGCATCATCCCTTATGGTGCGCAGCTGCTGATGGCCTCCGGCCTCGCCGGCATATCTGCCGCCTCCATCATCGGCTACCTCTACTATCCGCTCGCACTCTTCATCATCGCCTGCCTGGCGATCGTCTTCCGTTTTCCGCGGCACCTCGCGTAGCGGTGTCGCCCCGACCCAGGACGGATGAAACGAAGGTCTGGTCGGCGAGGAGGTACTACCAGCCCATCCTGATGTTGTTCGCCATCTCGTCGGCAAGACGCTGACGGGCCTCGCGGGTGGTCCATGCGATGTGAGGCGAGAAGATTATCCTGCTCATATCCTTCAGATGCATCAGAGGACTGTCGAGCGGAAGCGGTTCCTTGACGAACACATCGATCGCAGCACCTTTGATAAGGCCTTCGTCGAGAGCCCTTGCGAGATCTTCCTCCACCTCGATGCCTCCGCGTCCGGTATTGACGAGGACGGCGCTCCTCTTCATCATCTTGAACTGCTCATAGCCGATAAGACCGGCTGTCCTTTCATTATAAGGAGCATGGATGGTGATCGCGTCGGACCTGCGGAGAAGTTCCTCAAGGCCTACGCTAGGATATTCCGTACAGTGCGAAGTGCCGGAAGTCGAATAATAGATGACCTCCATGCCGAAAGCTTTTCCGATAGAAGCGACCTTCTGGCCGATGGCTCCCATGCCGACGATGCCGAGCACCTTGCCGGTGCTTTCGGTGAACGGATTGCTTGGGTCGGTGTGGATCTTACCCTGGGAATAGACGCCTGACTTGACGAAATTGTCATAGTAGAATGCGTTTCCGAGAAGGTTGAGGATGTGCATGAAAGCGCACTGTGCGACAGAGTCTGTAGAGTAACCTGCTACATTTCTTACAATTACGTTCCTTTTTCCGCATGCTATGGTATCAATATTGTTGATACCGGTTCCGGCTTCACAGACGAGCCTGAGCTTAGGTGCATGGTCAAGGAACTCGTCGTCAACCCTTACCTTGTTGACGATGGCGACTTCGCAGTCGGTGCATCTTTCGAAGGACTGCTGTCTGTCGCAGTCGGGGTAGCAGATGAACTCACCAAGTTTCTCTATCTCAGTCATCGGGGTGTCGCCCATTGTGGCGGCGTCAAGAAATACGATTTTCATTGTAGCAAATGTCTGGTTTGTCCGTCAAATATACGAAAAACTGAAAAAACACTTGCAATTACAAAAACTTGTACTACATTTGCAGTGTATTAATACGCTAATACACCCGACGGAGGTTCTGAAGGTGTGTTGAAAGAATGACAGAAAGATGCTGATAGAACTGAAAAACATAAATAAGACCTACGACAACGGACAGCCGTTGCATGTGCTCAAGGGTATTGACCTCGAGATTGAGAGAGGCGAGTTCGTCTCTATCATGGGAGCGTCGGGCTCAGGCAAATCGACCCTTCTGAACATCCTCGGAATCCTCGACAACTATGACACCGGCGAATATTACCTGGACGGCAAACTCGTGAAAAACTTAAGTGAAAACCGCGCCGCTGAATACCGGAACACTATGATTGGCTTCATTTTCCAGTCTTACAACCTGATCAACTTCAAGACTGCAGTAGAGAATGTGGAACTCCCTCTGTTCTATCAGGGAGTCCCTAGAAAGAAAAGGCACGAGATGGCGATGGAATACCTCGACCGTCTCGGCCTCAGGGAATGGGCCGGACACTATCCTAACGAAATGTCCGGAGGACAGAAGCAGAGGGTGGCCATTGCCCGTGCACTTATCACAAGACCTCAGATCATCCTTGCGGATGAACCTACCGGTGCACTTGACTCAAAGACATCTGTAGAGATCATGAATCTTCTCAAGGAACTCAACGAGAAGGAGAACATGACCATCGTGGTCGTGACTCACGAAAGCGGAGTGGCGAATGCCACCAACAAGATAGTCCATATCAAGGATGGACTGATCGGAGAGATAGAAACAAACATTGATCACAATGCCTCACCGTTCGGCACCGGAACCATAATGAAATAATATTGAAAAACTTCCTTTCCGATGAAAGAACTCTTCCACGAAATATGGAGCTCGCTGAGACAGAACAAGCTCCGTACGACTCTTACGGGACTCGCCGTGGCGTGGGGCATTTTCCTTCTCATAGTCATGCTCGGGGCCGGAAACGGCCTGCTGAATGCTCTTCTGAACAATTCCAGCGGACTTGACGATTCGATGCTCGTGAACGCAGGATGGACCTCGAAGGCATATGCAGGATACGAGCGCGGACGCAGGGTGTACATGGATACCCAGGACCTGGAACGTCTCTCCGGACCGGCATTCGCGGGGAATGTAGATGAGGTATGCCCTGTGGTCAGCCAGAGCGCGCAGCTCACCTATGGCGACTACTATCTCAACTGCGACCTTACGGGAGTTGATGGTCCGTACCGCAAGATTCTCAAGGTCGACGTCATCCATGGACGCTTCATCAATGCCAGGGATAACAGGGAGATGACCAAGGTGGTCTGCCTGGGCGACAAGACTGCCCAGGATCTGATCGGCAAGGGAAACGATCCGAAGACGCTTGTCGGCCAGTACATCAACATAGGAGCCTTTTCCTACAAGGTGGTAGGCATATTCGATATGCCTGAAGACAATTCCATGGTGACGGTATATGCGCCGTACACCACCATCAACACCATATACAACAAGGGAAAGCGCATCGAGCAGATCAGCTTCTCCGTAAAGGGAATCGGGACCGTCGAGGCTGCAGAGGACCTTGAGAAAAGATACAGGACATCGGTCAACATCCACCATAAGGCTGCTCCTGACGACAGGAGGACAGTCCGTATCCAGAATTCCTTCACTGCCAACAAGCAGGTGGCCAAGGCCGTGAGCATACTCCATATAGCGATATGGGTTCTCGGTTTCATGTCCCTTGTCAGCGGAATTGTGGGCGTCTCCAATATCATGCTGATCACTGTCAAGGAGCGTACCCATGAATTCGGAATCAGAAAGGCGATCGGTGCCAGTCCATGGTCTATCCTCAGCCTGATCATGACAGAGAGCGTAACAATCACGACAGTGTTCGGCTACCTGGGCATGTTCCTGGGAATGGTGACAACGCAGATAATGGACAAGACGATGAGCGGGAACACCGTAGATATGGGAATCGCGCAGATGAAGATGTTCGACAATCCTACAGTAGGACTTGACGTGGCTGTCGAAGCTACCATGTTCCTTGTCATCGCCGGTACCGTGGCAGGCCTCATTCCTGCCTACAAGGCATCGAAAGTCAAACCTATTGAAGCACTCAGAGGGTAATGAAAAAGTTTTTTGACATAGACTCCTTCAAGGAGATAGTCGAGTCCCTCGCCAGGAACAGGAGCCGCAGCCTTCTGACCGGATTCGGAGTGTTCTGGGGTATCTTCATGCTGCTCTTCCTGATGGGTGGCGGCGATGGAATACAGAAGATGCTGATAAAGAATTTCGAGGGCTTCGCGACGAACTCCGGCTTCATCATCCCTAATGAGACATCCAAGCCTTACAAGGGCTTCAAGAGCGGCAGGACTCTCCGTTTCACCCAGGACGATGTCGACGCGATCCGCCGCAAGGTCCCTGAGATCAGGACAATCTGCGGCATCATAGCCATGTGGGGCAACAATGCGGTCTATGAAGACAAAACCGTCAGCTGCGTGGCCAGAGGACTCAGCCCTGACTATCAGGATATTGAAGCAATGTCAATGAAATACGGCCGTTTCCTGAACAAGGTAGACCTCGAACAGGAGAGAAGGGTATGCGTCATAGGGGAGAATATCTGGAAGGAACTGTTCCCGGATGAGGAGAACCCATGCGGAAAGTTCATCCAGGTGGGAGGAATTTATTTCCAGATCGTCGGTGTGGACATCCACCATTCGGCTGTCAACATCAACGGAGATTCCCGTAACTCGGTCATGATACCTATGACGGTCGTTCAGAAGATATTCGGCAGGGGACAGCAGGTCGACTTCGTGGCCATGGTAGCCCAGCCGGGAGTGAGAATCAAGGACGTGATAGGGAGGTGCAATGAAATACTGTCCGACAGGCTGTACTATGAACCCGAAGACACCAAGGCCGTCATGGCGATCAATGCGCAGGAGATGTTCGGAATCGTGGACAATCTCTTCAAGGGCCTGGACCTTCTGATATGGCTGGTCGGCTTCGGAACCCTTCTGGCCGCTGCGATCGGCGTGTCCAACATCATGATGGTGACCGTCAAGGAACGCACCGTTGAGATCGGAATACGCAGGGCGATAGGTGCGACTCCGAGGATGATACTGACTCAGATCATGTCAGAGAGCACAATGCTGACTGCGGTCGCCGGAATCCTGGGCATCATAGTTTCCGTGGGCATACTCCAGATAGTGGAGATAGGCGTGTCCCATTCAGAGATGCCGGTTCCGTTCCAGGTCAGTTTCGGCTCAGCTCTGCTGGTGCTGCTGATAATAATAGTGTTGGGCATCCTTTCAGGTCTGGCTCCTGCCATGAGGGCGATGGAGATCAAGCCTGTGGATGCGATGAGGGATGAATAATTAAAAAGTAACAAGTTATATGAAGAAGTATTTCTACATGGCAGTGATCGCCATAGTATTTGTGGGGACTTTTGCGTTCCTCTACAGGAAATCACGACCTGAACAGATCAATTACGAAGAACTTGCGGCTGCCGTGAAGGATATCGACAGGGTTTCTGTCGTGACCGGAAAGATCGTGCCTCGTAACGAGGTCAATGTGAAGCCTCAGATCAGCGGCATCATCTCCGAACTCTACAAGGAGGCCGGCCAGCAGGTACAGGAGGGCGAAGTCATCGCCAAGGTCAAGGTCATCCCTGACATGAACTCTCTCAGTTCTGCCCAGAGCCGTGTGCGTCTTTCGCAGATCAACCTTGAGCAGGTCCAGAAGAACTATGACAGGGAGAAGGCTCTCTACGACAAGAAGCTTGTGAGTGCAGAGGAATATGAGCAGTCACGTCAGCAGCTCTCCCAGGCAAAGGAAGAGGCTGCGGCTGCCCAGGAGGCGCTCGAGGTGATAAGAGACGGTGTGTCGAAGAACAATGCTTCTTCAAGCTCGACCCTCATCCGCTCGACAATCACCGGCCTTATCCTTGACATCCCTGTCAAGGTAGGTAACTCCGTCATCCTCAGCAATACATTCAACGACGGTACGACAATCGCCACGGTTGCCAACATGAACGACCTCATCTTCGACGGAAACGTCGATGAGACCGAAGTGGGACGCCTCCGGGAGAACATGCCTGTGACCATCACCATCGGTGCGCTCCAGAATCTCAAGTTCGATGCGGTCCTCGAGTATATCTCTCCTAAGGCTACTGAGACCAACGGCGCGAACCAGTTTGAGGTGAAGGCTGCCGTGAAGGTGCCTGGCGACCAGATGATACGCTCCGGCTACAGCGCGAACGCATCTGTAGTCCTCGAGACAGTGGAGCAGGTGCTTTCTGTTCCTGAGAGTGCAGTGGTGTTTGAGAATGACAGGAGTTTCGTGTATCTCCTTAAGGACGGCAAGTACGTCAGGACTGAGGTCGAGACAGGCCTCAGCGACGGAGTCGACATCGAGATCAAGTCGGGACTCGGCGAGGGCGACAAGGTGCGTGGCAACAGAATATACGAATAGGCTATGAGAAAGTTTTTTACAATATTGATGGCAGCGTCGGTCGGGCTCTGGGTACAGGCCCAGGAACGGCAGGTACCATGGTCCCTTGCGGACTGTGTCGACTATGCCCTCGAGCATAATATAACGGTGCGCCAGCAGGAGATTTCGGTGGCGCAGAGGGAAATCGAGCTGAATACGGCCCAGAACAGCCGTCTTCCGGGTGTGAGCGGCAGCATGTCTGAGAATTTCTCGTTCGGACGAGGCCTTTCGGCGGACAATACCTATGAGAATTCGAACTCGACTTCGACGGGTATCAGTCTCGGCGCGGATGTCCCTGTGTTCCAGGGCTTCAGGATCAGGCACAACATCGAGCTCCAGAAGCTGAACCTTGCGGCAGCGGCTGCGGATCTTGACAGGATCAAGGACAATATCAGCGTGCAGGTAGCGCAGGCATACGTGCAGATTCTCTACAATATGGAGATACTTGAGGTCGCCAAGAACCAGGTGGCTATCGATTCGCTCCAGGTCGAGAGGATCGAGGCAATGGTGGAGAACGGCAAGGCAAGCGCGGTCCAGCTCTCTCAGCAGAAGTCGGCACTCAGCCAGAGCAAGTACTCCAAGACCATGGCTCAGAACAACCTGAACCTTTCGCTGCTGGATCTTTCGCAGCTTCTTGAACTTAGCTCTCCGGAGGGCTTCGCTGTGGCAAAGCCGGATCCTTCGTCGCTCCAGCCGGGCATACTTGAGACTCCCGAGCAGGTCTATGCAGCCGCTGTCGGAGTGAAGCCTTCGATCCAGGCGGAGATGACAAGGCTCGATGCGGCTTCGACCCAGATCAGTCTTGCCAGAAGCTATCGTCTGCCTTCGATCTCTCTCAGCGGAGGTGTGGGAACTAACTATTATACATCTTCTGTCCGTGCGGCGACGGCCTTCACCCAGCAGATCAAGAACAACTTCAGCCAGTATGTCGGTGTGAATCTGTCGGTTCCGATTTTCAGCCGTTTCTCGATCAGGAACAGCATCAGAAGCAGCCAGCTCAGCTATATGAACCAGGAACTTCAGGTCGAAAGCGCCAAGAAGAGCCTCTACAAGGAGATCCAGCAGGCCTATGCTAACGCCGTCGCTTCGCAGGCCAAGTACATCAGCGCGATGGAAAGCGCTGCAAGTGCGCAGGAGTCGTTCGACCTCGTCCAGGCCAAGTACGAGACAGGAAAGGCCAATATAACAGAGTTCAACGAGAGCCGGAGTACCATGGTCAAGGCCCTTTCCGACCTTGCCCAGTCCCGATATGAAAGCTATTTCAACTCAAAGGTCCTGGACTTCTACAAGGGAATTCCTTTGAGGTAGACATATACGTATACGTAGATCATTTTTGATGAATTAATGCATTTGGGCAGGTGTCGTTGAGAAACGAGGCCTGCTTTTCAGATTTTTTTGCTATCTTGCTGCATTACACTTTCAAACTTTGAATCATGAAAAGGATACTAGCATCTATTCTTATGCTCATAGGCGTGGTTGCCTATGCCCAGCCTGTCAAGGTGACTTTCTATTCGCCTTCGACAGTCAGGATCCAGAAGGCCCCGCAGGGCGGGACATTCTCCGACAAGGAGAGCCTGTCGGTCATCGTTTCTCCTGAAAAGGTCCTGCTCAGGACCAAGCAGGGCAAGGACGGCACGGTCTATACGACTTCGTCTCTTGTCGTGACTGTCTCTAAGGACGGCAACGTGACCTTTGCTTCCGCGAAGGGCGGCACGCTTCTCAAGGAAGGAAGCTATTCGTTCACAAAGAGGACTGAAGGCCTCGACAAGGACTCGTATATCGTCAAGCAGACCTATTCGCTTGAGAGTGAGGAGCCTATCTATGGTCTTGGCATCCTCCAGGACGGTCAGTTCAGCCTCAGGGGCAAGAAGCGCTACATGCGTCAGGACAACACCGAGGACTTCGTGCCGATCATCCAGTCTGTGAAGGGCTATGGCATCCTCTGGGACAATCCGTCGACTACCAACTTCCGTGACAATGCCGAGGAAGGCTGCGTCTTCGAGTCCGAGGTCGGCGAGCAGGTTGACTATTATTTCATCTATGGCGGAAGCGCAGACGGCGTGATCGCCGGCATCCGCTCTCTCACAGGCACAGTCCCTATGCTCCCTATGTGGAGCTATGGCTTCATGCAGAGCCGCGAGAGATACAAGAGTTCTGCTGAGATCCTCGGCGCTCTCAACGGCTACCGTGAAAGGGGAGTCCCTATCGACTGCGTCATCCAGGACTGGCAGTACTGGGGCAACAACTATCAGTGGAACGCGATGGAGTTCCTCAACGAGGAGTTCCGCCGTCCACAGGCCATGATCGATGAGATCCATGCCAAGAACGCACACATGCTCATCTCTATCTGGGCGTCGTTCGGTCCTATGACCAAGCCTTTCCGTGAGCTCGATTCGAAGGGCCTCCTTCTCCATTTCGGAACATGGCCTCAGAGCGGTCTGAGTGACTGGCCTCCTCGCAGGGACTATCCTTCAGGCGTTCTCCCTTACGATGCGTTCAGTGCTGAGGCGAGGGACATCTACTGGAACAACCTTCTCCGTCTCGAGAACATGGGCATCGATGGATGGTGGATGGACTCTACCGAGCCTGACCATCTTGACTATAAGGACAGCGACCTCGACCAGATGACCGCCATGGGCTCATACAGGTCAGTGCTCAACGCATACCCTCTCATGTCAGTCACAGGTGTTGTCGACAAGCAGCTCACCGTTTCGGAGAGAAGACCTATGATCCTTACCCGTTCTGCATACGCAGGACAGCAGAGGACCGGTGCAAACACATGGAGCGGCGACGTACAGTCTACTTGGGACGACTTCCGTCACCAGATTCCTGCCGGCCTCGGCTTCACCCTCACCGGTAACCCTAACTTCAACTCTGATATCGGCGGTTTCTTCCCAAGCGGCTACAACAAGAGGGGCGAGACCCAGACCTGCCATATGAATCCTCTTTTCCAGGAACTCTATGTCCGCTGGCTCCAGTTCGGCCTCTTCAACCCTATGATGAGAAGCCATGGCGAGAGCTCAAGACGTGAGATCTGGGAGTTCGGCAAGAAGGGCGAACCTGTCTACGACGCTATCGAGAAGGCCATCAGGATGAGATACGAGCTCATGCCGTATATCTACAGCACTTCATGGAAGGTGTCTTCTGACAACGGCAGCTTCATGAGAGCTCTCTTCTTCGATTTCGCGAAGGATAAGAACACCTGGAACAACAACTACGAGTTCATGTTCGGCGACGAAATCCTCGTGGCACCTGTAAGCAAGGCGCTCTTCACACGCGAGGAGAGGACATGGTCAGAGGAGAAGGTCGACTGGACCGCTCCTAAGACCTTCGACGTCTATCTTCCTGCAGGCGTGAAGTGGTATGACTGGTGGACCGGAAAGGTCTACACCGGAGGCCAGACCATCGCGGCAGACGCACCTATCGACCGTTGCCCTGTCTATGTCAAGGCCGGAAGCATCGTTCCGATCGGACCTGACGTGCAGTATGTCAACGAGAAGCCATGGGACGACCTCGAGATCCGTGTCTACCCAGGTGCGGACGGCAGCTTCACCCTCTACGAGGACGAGGGCGACAACCAGAACTACAAGAACGGTGCATACTCGACCATCAAGTTCACCCTTAAGGGCAGCACCCTCACCATCGGCGCCCGCAGCGGCTCTTACAACGGCATGCTCGGCAGCCGCACCTTCCGCATCGTCGTAGTCGGCAAGGATGGCCAGAAGACCGTCAACTACAACGGCTCTGCCGTTTCTGTGAAAATCTAATCCGCTGCCTGTCAGCGCCTTAAGCATAACCCTGTGGTGCGATCGCACTACAGGGTTTCGCTTATCTGTCTGTCCGTCAGGTACTTAGCTGTTTTCCTGTAGTGCGACTTCGCCTACAGGGAAATGGGTAACTTGCTGGGAATCAGGCATATAAACAAAAAAACTCCGATGCGTCCATCGAAGTTCTGCCTGCAGGTCCTATCCTGCCGATATATTGTGTTGTAATTTGTAGCGGGAGTGGGTCACGATCCCACGACCTCCGGATTATGAATCCGACGCTCTAACCAGCTGAGCTACCCCGCCATCAGGTCTTTTCATTAAAAAAGCACGGACTGCTTGATGGCAAAAACCCGTGCCTTGGTTGAGATAGAAGGACTCGAACCCTCACTGACAGAGCCAGAATCTGTAGTGCTACCATTACACCATATCTCAATGCTCCGACATTCTTTTGGAATGGGACTGCAAATCTACAACAGTTTTGTCAATTTGCAAAGTTTTTATCAGATTTTTTCAATGAAATCCTGAAAAACTGAAGGATGAAGAGTTATTTTCTGTAGATCAGGGCGGTCGCCCATACCTGGCAACCCTCGCAACGTCCTACAAAGCCCATCTTCTCGGTCGTGGTCGCCTTGATGGAGACGCAGTCGCAGGAGACGCCCATCACCTGGGCGAGTGTCTCGCGCATCAGCGGGACATAGGCGGCGATCTTCGGCTTCTGGAGGGCGATAGTTATGTCGCAGTTGCCGACTGCCCATCCTTTCTCGCAGATAAGGTCGACTACCCGCTTGAGAAGTATCTTGCTGTCGATGCCCTTGAACTCGTCGGAGTTGTCAGGAAAATGGTGGCCTATGTCTCCGAGGGCAAGGCAGCCCAGGAGCGCGTCGCAGAGGGCGTGGATGGCCACGTCTCCGTCTGAATGTGCCACGAAACCAACCGGAGCGTCGATCTCGACGCCGCCTAACCACATCCTGATTCCCTCGCCGAGAGGGTGGACATCATATCCGTTGCCGACTCTGAATGGGCATCCGTTTAAACTGTCGTTCATCCTGTAGAAATTACTTTTTACAAAAGTAAAGAAAAATAGTTAAATTTGTTGTTTAAGACTAAAAGACAAGACTATGGCATCATTCGGATGGTTTGGAGAACAGGAACACAAAGTGTTCAATTATAAGCCGATCTATTTCGATCAGGAAGAGGAAGAACGCCGCCGCAGGTTCGGCAGGGTAGATGGTACCATGAACAAGAAGGACGCAGACGGAAACGACGCCCCAGGCTCGTCAATCCAGGGTGCGTTCCGAAACGGTAACTATGCGAAGCGCAGAGGCGGTACCAAGGCCCAGTCGATAATCGGCCTGATCGGCCTCATCCTGGCGTGCATCGTGCTCTTCCAGATGGCAAAGTTCTATACACTCCTGTAGCCTTCTGATATGGATATCCGTATACTCCCCAGCAACATCGCTAATCTCATTGCCGCCGGCGAAGTCGTCCTGCGGCCTGCTTCCGTTGTGAAGGAGCTTATGGAGAATGCTGTCGATGCGGGCTCCACTCAGGTGTCAGTCGTCATCAAGGACTCCGGCAGGACTCTCATCCAGGTGATAGACAACGGATGCGGAATGGATCCGGACTCGGCTGTCGTCTGCTTCGAGAGACATGCGACTTCAAAGCTCCACAGCGCCGAGGACCTCAACAACATCTGCACTTTCGGTTTCCGTGGCGAGGCTCTCGCTTCGATCGCGGCCGTATCGGAAGTCACATTGAGGACAAGGCGCGAGGAAGACGTCGTAGGCTGCGAGGTCGCCTTTGCTGATTCCCAGCACCTTTCGACCGTCGAGACCTCCTGCCCGACCGGCTCGAATTTCTCAGTAAGGAACCTGTTCTACAACGTGCCGGCCAGAAGGAAATTCCTCAAGTCCGACAACGTCGAGTTCAAGCATATCATCGAGGAGTTCACCAGGGTCGCCCTGACGCGTCCCGACATAGGATTCTCGCTCAACCACAACGGCAAGGACATCTATGTCCTCCGTCCAGCCAAGGGCCAGAAGTTCAGGATCCAGGACCTCCTCGGCAATTCAGCCGTCGACGCGGTGGTCGACATAGCAGCTGAGACATCGGTAGTGGACGTCTCCGGCTATGTCTGCCGTCCGGACCTTGCCCGCAAGACGACCGGCAACCAGTTCTTCTTCGTCAACGGCAGATATTTCCGCAGCCCGTATCTCCACAAGGCAGTCATGAAGGCATACGAAGGCCTTGTAGCTGACGGCGCGGTCCCTTCGTACTTCATCTTCCTGAGCGTCGACCCTCATACGATCGACGTCAACATCCATCCGGCCAAGACGGAGATCAAGTTCGAGGACGAGTCGGTCATATTCCAGGTCATCTATGCCTGCATACATGAGGCTCTGGGCCGCAATTCCTTCGGAACGGCACTCGATTTCGACACCGCCGGCGCTCCGGAGATCCCTGCGTTCGGCCGTTCGTTCGACCAGTTCCATCCGACTGTCGAGGCTCCGGTCGAGGCCCTTGATCCGACCTACAATCCTTTCGACGAACCTACAGGCCAGCAGGCCTATGACCATGGTACCACGATCGCGCAGTACAGCTCATACATCAGCAGGCACGAGGACTATGGCAAGCTCTTCGAGGACCGTTCGCTCGCAAGCTCGGCGAACATAATCGTCGATGGCCGCTATATCGTGTCGAAGGCAAGGTCGGGACTGATGGTGGTCCATATCCAGAGGGCCCGCGAGAGAGTGCTCTACGAGCGTTTCCTCAAGGCGATAACCGCTAACGGACATGTCTCCCAGGCCGCTCTTTTCCCTGTCCAGGTGATGGTCGGCGCGCAGAACCGCCTCGTGTTCGACGAGCACAGGATGCTGCTGGAGTCGCTCGGCTTCGACATATCCGCGTTCGGCAATGACACCATAGTCGTGAACGGAGTGCCGGAAGGCTTCTCATGCGACCCTGCCAAGGTAGAGGCCCTGATGGCCGACGTCCTGATCGCTCTCGACGAGGACCACAGCTCCCTTCCTGGGGTCATGGAATCTTCAATGGCTGAGAAGTTCGCGAGGATGGGCGCCGCTTCAGGACGGCCTCTCACATCCCAGTCCGAGGCGCAGGGCCTGATAGATTCGCTTTTCGCATGCGAGGATCCAGAACGTACCTGCAGCGGACATAAGATTATGAACATCATCCAGGTGGATGATCTAGACAAGAAATTCTGATGGCATATTATAGCTACACACCGAACAGGGGAGGATTCCTTTCAAACCTTCCTCCTGTGACCAAGAACCTCTTCATCATCAACGTGCTGATGTTCATCTTCACGATGGTTAACGAGGACTTCATGATATCAGTATTCGCGATGTTCTATCCGGCTTCGCGCTTCTTCCATTTCTGGCAGCCGCTGACCCATATGTTCATGCATGGAGGTTGGATGCACATCTTCTTCAACATGTATGCGCTGATAATGTTCGGAACAGTCGTGGAGAGGGCGCTTGGCTCGAAGAAATTCCTGGTATTCTACTTCGTCACAGGACTTGGAGCAGTGGCGCTCCATACCGGAGTCCAGTTCCTCCAGGCTCAGTATTTCCTTTCGGACATCAACCAGAACCTGGTTGCATACAGGGACATGCTCAGGACTCCTACTCTCGGAGCATCCGGTGCGATCTTCGGACTTCTCGTAGGCTTCGCGATGCTTTATCCAGAGTCTATCCTGACTCTCATCTTCCCACCGGTCTCGCTCAAGGCTAAATGGTTCGTTCTTATCTACTGCGCCATCGAGCTCCTGCTTGGAGTCAGAGGCGTGACAGACGGCGTGGCCCATTTCGCGCACCTTGGAGGAGCCCTCTTCGGATGGCTGCTCATCCTATGGTGGAAAAAGACAGGAAGATACTACGAAAGAGATAACTGGTTCTAGGAATGGAAGATCCGAGGGCATTGCTGAAATCGCGTCAGAAGAAGGCGTCGAAAGGTAAGAAGAAGGGAACGACCTTCTTCGGAATTACCGCGCGTACTCTGATGATGGCAGCGGCAGGCCTTCTCGTCCTGACCTACCTTTCAGTCTTCTTCAATCCGGCCAAGGCCTGGGTGATGACGATCATCGGACTGGCTTTCGCACCTGCAGCCGCATTGAACCTGTTCCTGCTCCTGTGGTCTATAGCCCGCCGCTCAAAGGCGGTGCTGATTCCGCTTGTCGCGCTTCTCCCTTCGCTTATCGTCATCGGCAGATACTTCCAGTTCAAGGACGGAGGTGCAGAGGACAACGGCAATGCCGTGACTGTCGTATCCTATAATGTCGGGCGCTTCGCATCCTCTGCCAAGAGGCTCGGGGTGAAGAGTCAGCAGGAATGTGCCGACTCTGTGGTGAAGTATCTCAAGAGCCTGGATGCTGACATCATCTGCCTCCAGGAATTCTATATGAAGGACGTGAACAAGGTCAAGAGCTACATGAAGGAGAACTTCAAGGGCTACGAGGCTGAGTACTATGTCTATCCTGATGCCAAGGGCTGCTACGGCAACGTCACCCTCAGCAGGTACCATCTCCAGGACAAGGGAACACTTGACTTCGATGAGAGCGCAAACCTGGCAATCTCGTGCGACTGCACAATCAACGGCACGAAGATGAGGATATACAACTGCCATTTCCAGAGCTACAGCATATCCCTCTCGCACATAGTCAAGAATATCCGTGGCAACTACAAGGAGACAATGAAATATGCCGAGGACAAGCTCCGCTACTCGATCGCCCTCAGGCCTAAGCAGGTCGACCTCGTGATGGACAACATCGAGGAATGTCCTGTCGAGTCGATCGTCGTGGGAGACTTCAACGACAATCCTACTTCCTACACCTACCATAGGCTCTGCCGTGGAAGGAAGGATACTTTCGTCGATGCAGGAAAGGGGCCGGGCGCGACCTATGCCTATCTGTTCCCGTTCCTCAGACTCGACTATATACTCTATCCGAAGGACTGCTCGGCAGTCAGCCATAGAGTAGACAAGGTCCGCTGGTCGGACCACTATCCGATAATCTCGAAAATCAATATCTAAGATATGAGAAAACCTGTCAACGAAATCCTTGCCGAAGCGGTCAAGGTTCTCAGGGAAGGAGGAATCATCCTCTATCCTACCGACACGATCTGGGGAATAGGCTGCGACGCCACCAATCCGGAGGCCGTGGCCAAGGTCTATGAGATCAAGAAGCGCTCAGACAGCAAGTCGCTCGTACTTCTGGCTGACAGCCTTGACATGGTCGGAAAATATGTCAAGGAGATCCCGGACATCGCCATCCAGCTTGTCGAGGTCAATGACAAGCCTATGACCTTGATCTATCCTGGCGCCTTCGCGGGAAAGAAGCCTGCCGAGGGAGAGAAGGCTGTCGCAGACAGGCACTATCTGGCATGGAACACCGTCGCAGAAGACGGCACCGTCGGAATCAGGGTGCCTTTGATGGATTTCTGCAGGAACCTCTGCTACAAGCTCGGAAGGCCTGTCGTGTCGACATCTGCGAACATCTCCGGCGAACCTTCCCCACAGGAGTTCAGCGACATCCCGGAGGAAATCGTGAAGGCGGTGGACTATGTCGTCGAACCATATCTTGAGAAGGAATCTACCGGCAGCGCATCCCAGATCCTGAAGGTCGGCCTGCGCGGCGAAATCGAGATCATAAGAAGCTAGGACCATGGAGATTTTCTACGCCAGTGAAGTCAGCGGCAGTCTCTGCATCCTCGATGCCGAGGAGTCTGCCCATGCCGTGAAAGTGCTCAGGCATCGCACCGGCGATGAGATATGCACGATCGACGGAGAAGGTACCATGTACCGTTGCCGCCTTGTCGACGATTCTCCGAAAGGAGCGTCTGCGACGATCGAGGAGAGCTTTCCTCAGTGGGGCTCGCATCCGTATGACCTGACTCTCGCGGTCTGCCCGACCAAGAACAACGACCGTTTCGAGTGGTTCGCGGAGAAGGCGACCGAGGTCGGGGTGGATACTATAGTACCGGTGATCGGCGACCGTTCGGAGCGCAAGGTCTATAAGACGGAGAGGCTCCGCAAGATAGTGCTCTCGGCTACCAAGCAGTCCCTGAAGGCGAAGCTTGCCGCCGCTGAGGAGCCGATGAGCGTAAAGCAGTTCATCAAGGAAGCCCCGGCAGACGCACTCAAGCTGATCGCGTACTGTTTCGAGGGAGAGAAGGAGAAAGTCACCATCAAGTCGGCCCTTGACAGCTATGAAGGCAGCAGGATCGTGGTGATGATCGGTCCGGAAGGCGATTTCTCTCCGGAGGAGGCCCGCCTTGCGATTGAGAACGGATTCATTCCGGTAAGCCTTGGGAATTCAAGGCTGCGTACTGAGACCGCCGGCGTGACGGCAGCTGAGGCAGTCTATTTCAGATATATGTAGAATATGTACATCGGAGTCATTTCAGATACCCACGGAGTGTTCAGCGACGAGTTCAAGGAGTTCTTCGAACCGGTCGACGAGATATGGCATGCAGGCGATTTCGGAGGTAATATAGACTTTGTCCACCAGATATCGGCATTCAAGCCGCTGGTCGGGGTCTATGGCAACTGCGATGCGCAGGAAATCCGTTTCGAGTGCCCGCTGGTCCAGCTTTTCAACTGTGAGGACCTGAAGATACTGATGACCCATATCGGAGGTTACCCGGGAAAGTATCCTCTGAATGTCAGGGCGATGATCGATGCGCATCATCCGGATATCTTTGTCTGCGGACATTCGCATATCCTCAAGGTGATGAATGACAGGGAACACAATCTCCTCGCGATCAATCCAGGTGCGGCCGGCCTCCAGGGCTGGCAGATCGAGAGGACCGCGTTGAGGTTCCACATTGACGGGAAGGACATACACGACATGGAAGTCTTCAGGCTTCCGCGTTAGTCACATGAAGGCGTCAGGCCTATAATAATGAACGCTATGGCAGTGAACAAGGAAAAGACAGTATGGTTCTGCAGCAACTGCGGAAACGAATACTCCAAGTGGATGGGCAAGTGCCCTGCCTGCGGGGAGTGGAATACTATGGTGGAGAAGACGGTGGCGACGGGAAAACCTAAGCACAACGCCGTGGCGGCAGCGGCTTCGCAGGGCCGTGTGCCTCAGAAACTCAATGAGATCGGCTCGGCACAGGAGAACCGTTTCTCTCTAGGAATGGGCGAACTTGATCGTCTCCTCGGCGGCGGTCTTGTCGAAGGCTCGCTCGTGCTTATCGGCGGCGAACCTGGCATCGGAAAGTCGACATTGTCCCTCCAGATACCTCTCGGATGCAATCTCAGGACCTTGTATGTGTCCGGAGAGGAAAGCCCCAGGCAGGTCAAGATGAGGGCCGACCGACTTGGCGGCGACAACGGCAACTGCGAGATCTACAGCGAGACCCTGATGGAGAACATCATCGCCCAGGCCCAGGAGATGAGACCTCAGCTGATGATCGTGGACTCCGTCCAGACGATGTACTCGCAGAACGTAGACTCTTCCGCAGGCTCCGTCTCGCAGATCAAGGAAGTCACATCGATGCTCCTCCATTTCGCGAAGTCCAGCGGCATCCCTGTGATCCTTATCGGCCACATCACCAAGGACGGCTACATCGCCGGTCCTAAGATACTTGAACACATAGTCGATGTCGTACTCCAGTTCGAAGGCGACGACAAAGGCTCATACAGGATACTCCGCAGCATCAAGAACCGTTTCGGATCGACTTCCGAACTCGCGGTCTTCGAGATGACAGGCACGGGCCTGCGCGAGGTCACCAATCCTTCCGAGATGCTTATGCCTATGCACGAGCAGGGGCTCAGCGGAACGGCCATCGCCGTGATGCTCGACGGTCTGCGTCCGTTCCTCTTCGAGGTCCAGGCCCTTGTCAGCACGGCTGCCTATGGTACCGCACAGCGAAGTGCCACCGGTTTCGACGTCCGCAGGCTGAACATGCTGCTTGCCGTCCTCGAGAAGAGAGCCGGCTTCAAGCTCACCATGAAGGACGTCTTCCTCAACATGGCCGGCGGCCTCCGCATAACCGAACCGGCCTGCGACCTTGCTGTCGTCGCGGCTGTCCTTTCTTCGACCTTCGACTTTGCTCTGCCGTCTGACATCTGCTTCGCCGGCGAGGTCGGCCTGAGTGGCGAAATCCGTCCGGTAAGCCAGATGGACCGCAGGATCATGGAGGCCGAAAGGCTTGGTTTCAGGAAGATCTTCGTCTCGAAGTATTCTTCCCTTGACAAAAGCGCGGCCGGCTCGATAGAAGTAGTCAGGGTCGCTGACATCCCTGCACTCGTAAAGTCAATTTTCAGATAAGCCATGAGAATCCTCGCTACAATCCTTCTTGCTGTCCTGATTGCCTTTCCATCTGCGGCCCAGCCTGCCAGACAGACTGAGGCTCAGGACTATATCAAGGCCATACTGGCGACTGAACCTCTTCGCTCCGCCCAGCTTGGAGTCAAGGCACAGAAAGTCAGCGGGGAAGTGATAGCCGAGATCGACAGCCATAAGAAACTTGTCCCGGCGTCCAATGTCAAGCTCATCACGACAGGATCCGCGATGGCAGAGCTTGGCGACGGCTTCCAGTTCGAGACGACCCTTGCCTACAATGGAACGATAGAAGAAGGCATCCTCAAGGGCGATCTCTATATAGTCGGTGGCGGAGACCCGACTCTTGCCTCGAAGGACTCCATCGCGGTGACAGCCGAGTCGCTTTTCTCGCAGTGGAGATCCATCCTCTCAAAGGCGGGAATCAGGAAGATCGAAGGTAACATAGTCGGAGACGGAAGATATTTCGACGGCGAAAAGGAACTCTCGTCCTGGCTTTACGAGGACATCGGCACTTACTATGGTACCGGCGCTGACGGCCTGTGCTTCTATCGCAACATACAGGACTTCAACGTCTCACCGGGCCCATCGGTAGGATCTCCGGTCAAGGTGGCTCCAAGCTATCCGAAGGTACCATGGATGCAGTTCACCTACAACTGCTCGACAGGCATCAAGGGCAGCGGCGACAAACTCTATCTCTATACGACAGATGTCGCTCCTGTCGCTGAACTGAGAGGCACTTTCGCCGTCGACAGAAAGACCAAGAAACTCGAGACCAGCAACAAGTTCGGAGCCTATACCTGCGCGTGGATGTTCCGTGAGAATCTTGTCGCAAATGGCATCCCGGTCAGCGGAAGCGCGGCCGACATAGATGCATTGGGCAAGGTGCGCACGTCCCTTGACCCTGTGACCGTCACTGTGAAAGCCCTGGAGCAGAGCTCTCTCAAGACAATTGGCTCCACCCAGTCTCCGACACTGCGCAGGATCGCGTTCATCACCAACCAGCGCAGCGACAATTTCTACGCAGAGGCGATGTTCAGGATGCTGGGAAAGAAGAAAAAGGGCTCGGCGGACTATGCCAAGTGCGCGGTGGCCGAGACCGATGCCCTCAGGAGGCTCAGGCTTGATACGGAGAACGGAATCTCCATCGTCGACGGCAGCGGCCTTTCCAGGAAGAATCTCGTGTCGCCTGCCTTCTTCTGCGATTTCCTCAAGGCTATGCTTGATACCCCTGTGTGCGAGTCCTTCGTGAACTCGCTCCCGCAGCCAGGGAAAGGTACTCAGGCGGGCAGGATGCAGGGAGAGGCGGCCGCTTCAAGGGTATATTACAAGAGCGGTTCCATGGATGGTGTGCGTTGCTACTCGGGCTATGTCGTCCCGTCTGACGGAGGAAAGGAAGACACCATCGTCTTCTCGGTCATGGTGAATAATTACACCGGTCCTAGCTACAAGATACTCAGCCAGATAGACAAGCTGATCGCACTGATAGCCAAAGAGAACTAGTGGCAGTTGGCGGAAACCGCCTGCCGGCTATTCAGAGCCGGTCTTCCTGATGATCCTGGCAATCCATTCAGGCTTCTCGTACAGACCTTTTTCCTTGTAAGGCCTGCGGTCTTCCATCCAGCTTTCATTCACATAGACAGAATCAGCCTTGTCGGTATAGAGTACGCCGTCGAGGTGGTCGCACTCGTGCTGGAAGATGATGGCAGTGTAGCCGCTGATATGTTCGGTGACTTCAGACAGAGACCTCGGGTCCTTGTAGGAGATGACCACATTGCTGTATCTTGGGACATTTCCGCGCAAAGGTGCGACAGAAAGGCAACCTTCGGGGCCTAGGCTTACTTCGCCATAGAGAGAATCGATATGGATGTTTGCATAGACTTCGTAAGGCTCGTTCTCCTTGTCCATCCTGCAGACGGCAATCACTCTGTGGTTGATGCCGACCTGGGGGCCTGCGATGCCGACTCCGCCCTGCTGGTCGGACTGGACTGTCGCAAGCATCTTGCTGGCCAGGGTAGTGAATTCAGGAGACTTGAGCTGCCAGTCTGTAAAGTCGTAGGACTTCTTCCTCAGGACAAGCGAATCCTCCCGGTCAGCTACGTCGAGGACATACATCACGCTCCCGGACTTGTGGATGATTCTCTTTTCGCCCCTTGACAGGAATCTCTGTCCTGTGGCAGGGATGCCCATGTAGAGTGCTATCGCTACGACTGCCGCGATGAGGACAATGCCTGAGATTGAGTTGTTTTTCGATTTCTTCTGGTTCATGGTCTGCGCTTAAACAATTTTTCGCCCTGCCACCCGGAAAAACATAAGGTGGTAGGGCGAAAAATATGTCGTTAGTCCGGGAATTACTTCTTGCTGATGACGATCGAGCTGAGCTTCTCGTAGAGAGCGTCAACCTTCTCGCACATCTCCTTGCGGAGACCTGCATAGTAAGCGGCCTTCTTGCCTTCTACAGACTCGTTAGCTGCATCCTTCATGTTGTTGTAGAGGTCGATAGCCTCCTCGATGACAGCTGCGACTTCGTCAGAAGCCTTATTAGGGTTGATGGCGAGGAAGAGAGTGCAATCGTCTACGAATTCGCCTACAAGGTATTCAACGTCTTTCTTGAAATCTCTGAGATTCATATTGTGGTATTTTAAATGTTGCTCTAAGATAGGGATTTTTCTAAAGAAACCAAAGGTTGAAGAGGAAATCAGTCAAAAATTCTTCGTGCGAACAGGAAGTTGCTGAAATTCTCATAGCAGTCCGGGTCTCCTTCACGGATCGAGTTCACCCTGACGAGCTGCGACGCATGGACCATATGGGCGTCGCCGATATATATTCCGACATGGCTTACCCTTCCGGTCTCATGGTTCCCGAAGAACAGCAGGTCACCAGGTTCGAGTTCCGCCAGGTCCACGGGCTTTCCCAGCCTGGCCTGTTGCGAGGCGTTCCTTGGCAGTACGCGTCCGTTCATCAGGGCGGCGTAGCTTGTCAGTCCGCTGCAGTCGAATCCCTTAGGGGAGTTTCCGCCCCAAAGGTATGGGACGCCTACGTACTTCAGGGCCTCTTTGACGACAGCCGCTCCGGTGCAGGCCTTGCCCGATGCCCATGCTGCCTCGCTCACGAGGTCCTTCTTCGACACCCAGCCCTCGCGCCCGCCCGGCGTCGAGACAGGGTACATGCCGTGGCGTACGGTACCATGGTCCTTGTGCCCGTTGATGAGGATGTCGCCTCTGACGAGGTCGGAGACGGGGGTGGACCTGGTGCTTGGCTTGCTGTAGATGACTGAGGTCCTGGCGGTGCAGACCAGTTTGCCGGCACTTGGGAAAGCAGCCTCGCCGGAGTCCAGGCGGCTGAGAGCCATTTCGTTGACCCATGCCTTGTAGCCGTCTGGAGTGCTGACCTTCACCCAGTAGCGGTCGGTCTCGAGGATCTCGACTACCGTCCCCATCAGAGCCTGGGTGCCCATCTCGGCGGCGTAGTCAGGCTCCTCCCGCAGGTTGGCTACGGATATGTCGACCACTGCCTTGCCCTGTGCAAGGACTGAGAGGGATATCGTGATGAGGCCTATGGCCAGTATCAGTTTCTTCATTGCTTTGTCTGTTATCGTGTCTGTGCCGGACGGCTTATCTGAGCAGGGCGCCTTGCGTCGTGTCGCGCTCTTCCAGACGTTTGTCAAGCATCTGGAGTATCTGGACGTTGCGGATGAGCCCCCAGGCCGTCTTCTTGACGAACCGCGGAGGGACTTCGCCGGCTATCCTTTCGATGTAGAGATCAGGGCGCAGGCGCTCGAGCATATCTACCATGAAATCAATATATTCCGGCAGGTCCATGGTGAGGAATTCTTCCGGATGCTCTTCGTATTCTGCCTCCATCTTCGTCCCTTTCACGAACTGTAGCTGGTGGAACTTGACCGAGAGCAGGGGAAGGTCGTTTATCAGGGCGCACTGGTCAAGGAGCATCTGCCTTGTCTCGCCAGGGAGGCCGAGAATGAAATGGGCTCCGGTGTCGATTCCTCTTTCTGCGGTCATCTTCACTGCTTTCGCAGCGCATTCGAAGTCGTGACCGCGGTTGATTCTCTCAAGGGTCCTGTCGTAGCAGGATTCGATTCCGTACTCGATCGTGACGAGCGGCTTGTCGGTGATCTCCCTGTGCCATCCTTCAAGGTTTCTTCCTTCCTTGAGGCCGGCTATCCAGTCAAGTTTCTCCTCGTCGACGCAGTCCGGTCTGGTGCCTATCACTATGCCCACGATGTCGGGGTGGGAGAGTGCCTCGCAGTATAGCTGCCTGAGGCGGTCAAGCGGTGCGTAAGTGTTTGAATATGACTGGAAATAGGCGAGATAATGGTGGGCTCTGCTGTAGCGTACCTTGTGGAATCCGATGCCCTCGTCGATCTGCTGGTGGATGCTCTTCCCGGGGGTGCTGTATCCTGGGTGGAAAGCGTCGTTGTTGCAGTATGTACATCCCCCTGCGCCGACCGTCCCGTCCCTGTTCGGACAGGTGAAGCCGGCGTCGATCACAAGCTTCTGCAGACGCTCTCCGTAGAGCCTTTTGTAGTAGCCTGTGAAGGTGTTGTATCTTTTTCCTTCGGAAAATGTCATATCTGCCCCTTTGATTTCATCAAAATTAAGGCTTTTTGCTTATATTTGCACATTAATTTTATCACAAATGCAGCAGACCTATATTCCAGAAATCATCGAAGGACTCACTTTTGACGATGTTCTTCTTATCCCCGCAGCATCGGATGTAATCCCAAGGGATGTCAACGTTTCGACAAAGTTCACCCGCGAAATAGCACTTCATGCTCCTATCATCTCGGCAGCTATGGATACAGTTACCGAGGCCGACCTCGCAATCGCAATGGCAAGAGCCGGCGGTATCGGTGTCATTCACAAGAACATGCCTATCGAGCAGCAGTGCGAACAGGTAAGAAGAGTCAAGAGAGCTGAGAACGGCATGATCTACGATCCTGTCACGATCAGACCTGAAGCTACAGTCGGAGAGGCTCTTGCGATGATGGCCAAGCACCATATCGGCGGTATTCCTGTGACAGATCCGAACGGTCTTCTCATCGGTATCGTCACCAACCGTGACCTCCGTTTCCAGGTAGACGCCAAGCTCCCTGTCGCAAGCGTGATGACAAGCGAGAACCTCATCACTGCAAAGAAGGGCATCTCACTTCCTGAGGCGACAGAGATCCTCATGAAGAGCAAGGTCGAGAAGCTCCCTGTAGTGGACGAAAACGGCAAGCTCGAAGGCCTCATCACCTACAAGGACCTCATGAAGATCAAGGACAACCCTATCGCATCGAAGGATTCAAAGGGTAGACTTCTCGTAGCTGCTGCAGTCGGTGTGAAGTCTGACACGATGGAGAGAATCGAGATGCTTGCAGCCGCAGGTGCCGACGCAGTCGTCGTCGACACAGCCCATGGACACTCAAAGGGTGTGCTCGACGTCATCTCTAAGTGCTGCGACTTC
The DNA here is from genome assembly GCA_024398105.1 of Bacteroidales bacterium. Taxonomy (GTDB): domain Bacteria; phylum Bacteroidota; class Bacteroidia; order Bacteroidales; family UBA932; genus Cryptobacteroides. Next base: position 25,383 of record JAKSJP010000026.1, read on the forward strand.
TTCAAGAACAAGGATATCCAGATCGTTGCCGGCAACGTCGCTACAGCAGAGGGTGCGATGGCACTCGCAGAGGCTGGCGTAGATGCAGTCAAGGTCGGTATCGGACCTGGCTCGATCTGTACTACACGTATCATCGCAGGTGTAGGTATGCCACAGCTCACAGCTGTCATGCTCGCTGCCAATGCACTCAAGGGAACAGGCGTCCCTGTGATCGCAGACGGTGGTATCAGATATTCAGGTGATATCGTGAAGGCTCTTGCTGCAGGTGCAAGCACCTGTATGGCAGGATCTCTCTTCGCAGGTACAGAGGAGTCTCCAGGCGAGACAATCATCCTCAACGGACGTAAGTTCAAGTCATACCGCGGAATGGGTTCGCTCGAGGCTATGGAGCAGGGCTCAAAGGACCGTTACTTCCAGGACATGGAGGCAGACATCAAGAAGCTCGTTCCTGAGGGAATCGTTGCTCAGGTGCCTTACAAGGGAACTGTATCCGAGGTTCTCTATCAGCTCCTCGGCGGTCTCCGCGCAGGTATGGGCTACTGCGGTGCGCATACTATCGAAGAGCTCCGCAACGCCAAGTTCGTCCGCATCACCAACGCGGGCTTCCTTGAGAGCCATCCACACGATGTGACTATCACCAAGGAGGCACCTAACTACTCAAGATAATTGAAAAGGGCTCTCGCCATATCGCTGACGGCGCTAGTGCTGGTCTCATGCAACTTTGTTACTTCATTGGTGCATGAGGGCGAGCTCGTAGCCAAGGCGGGATCCCATGAACTTTATTCTACAGAGCTCGAATCTTATATCCCTAAGGGCTTGTCCCCGGAAGACAGCACCTCGTTCGCCCAGCAGTATATCAATACCTGGGCCATGGAGCGTCTATATGAGGACATGGCCAACAGGGAACTCAGTAAGTCTGACCTTGATGTGACAAAGGAACTGGATGACTACAGACGCTCTCTCCTCAAATACAGGTATGAGCAGTCCTACGTCAACCAGAGGCTTGACACCTCCATCTCTGAAAACCAGATCAGCGACTACTTCAAGTCACATCAGGACCAGCTCAGACTTACCCTTCCTATCCTCAAGGCACGATACGTGACGGTCCTGAAGGATTCTCCTAATCTTACAAAGATCAGGAAGGAGCTTTCAGTGGATGATTCACAGATGATGGCTGCCGACAGCGTCCTTTTCATGTCGACCCTCAGGAATACTGACTTCGGAGGCAGCTGGGTCGAGGCTCCTGTCCTTGCCCGCGAATTCGGAACCGACTATGTGACAGCGCTTTCCTCAATGAAAGGCGGATACATCGAGACCACCGATGAGGCCGGTAACCACAACATCGCATATGTCTATGAGCTGATCAAGGCCGGCGAGGTGGGCCCCGAGGAATTCTATAGGGAGAGAATTAAAGATATTATCCTTGGCTCAAGAAAGCAGACCCTGCTGAACAATTTGGAACGGGACTTGCTTGAAGAAGCGCGTGAACAAGGAAATTATGTGATTTATTAATGATGAAGAAATTTCTGACAATAGCAGCCATGTTCCTCATGGCTCTTACAGCAAGCGCACAGAGATATCCGGACGGACTTATCGACAAGACTGTAGCGGTCATCGGTAACGAGATGATCACGATCAGTACTCTCGAGCAGGAGATCCAGTACATGAGATCCCAAGGCATAGCGTCTGATGCAAACATGAGATGCAATATCCTCGAGAGCGTCCTTGAGTCGAAGCTTTTCCTCATGCAGGCAAGGATCGACTCCTTGACTGTCAACAACGATATGGTGTCGCAGAGCGTCACCCAGCGTGTCGACCAGGCCAAGACGACTCTCGGAGGCGATGAGGAAGTGGAGAAGTACTTCGGAAAGAGCCTCTACAAGCTCCGTCAGGAGTGGACAAAGCAGCTCGAGGAGAACAACCTTACCCAGCAGATGCAGCAGGAGATCGCAGGAAGGGTTCCTGAGACCACCCCTTACGATGTGAAGGTATTCCTCGCCCAGACCGATCCGGAGGACCTCCCTATGGTCCCTGTCCGCTATCAGCTCAGTCAGATCGGAATCTATCCTGACCGTGAGGCCGCAAACCTCGCAGTGAAGGAGAAGCTCCTCGCAATCCGCGAGAGAATCATCAACGGCGAGAGATTCGCTACCCTCGCACGTATCTATTCTGAGGATCCGGGCAGCGCAAGAAAGGGCGGTGAGCTCGGTATGGCATCCAAGTCAATCTTCTGGCCGGTGTTCTCAGACGCAGCCATGTCGCTCAAACCAGGTGTCATCTCACAGATCGTAGAGACCCCTGACGGTTTCCACCTTATCGAAGTCCTTGAGAAGAAGGGTGACATGTTCAACGCAAGGCACATCCTCATGAAGCCTGAGTACACGGTCGACGACCGCGAGAAGGCTTTCCATACGCTTGACAGCCTCCGTCACCAGATCATGGTGGATTCTCTTTCCTTCACTCAGGCGGCGCGTTTCTTCTCAGAGGATCCTGCGACAAGGACCAATGGCGGTCAGATGGCTGATCCTAACACAGGATCGTCATATTTCGAGATCGACCAGCTGAAGCCTCAGGACTACAACGCTATCAAGGATCTCCAGGAAGGTGAGATATCTGAATCATTCGAGTCTCTCGACAATGAAGGCAGAAGTGGAAACACCATATACAAGATAGTGAAGGTGGACAAGATCATCCCATCGCATCCTGCTTCCTTCGAGCACGACTACAGCCTGCTTGCCGATGAGGCCCGGGCAAAGGCTGCCATGGATGAGATTGACAAGTTCCTGGAGGAGAAGATCGCATCCACCCATATCACCATCGATCCTCTCTACAAGGACTGCGACTTCGCACGTGAGTCCTGGAAGACTAAGGTTATAAAGGAGTAATGTCATTCTGGAGGAATCTGATATTATCGGCAGTTCTTATCGTCCTGTCGGTTCCGTCCTTCGCACAGAAGAAAACTGAGCAGGTTGACTCTTTGGTCAATCTGCTCAGTGCTCAGTCTATGGAGCTCATAGAGAAGCACGGAGTCAACTACAGGAAGGTCACAGGACCTGCCCGCTTCCTCCACAACAATACATATCTCATCTGTGACACCGCTCTGTGGAATGTCAACAGAGAGGAGATCGAGGCCTGGGGCCATGTGAAGATCCTTCAGAACGAGACCGTCCTCACCAGCGACAAGCTGACTTACATCATCGAGGAGGACCTGGCAAAGTTCAGGGGAACGGTCGTTCAGCTGGAAGACAAGGACCACAATACCCTCAGGACGAAGCATCTTGACTACAATACCAAGGACAGTGTTGCCGTGTTCCGTAACGGAGCATCCATGAGGGACAAGGACGGACAGATCATCGAGAGTCTCAACGGTACCTATGATTCCAAGATAAAGCTCTTTACATTCACTGACAATGTGAACATGTTCACTGACAGCATCTTTGTGAAGACTTCCAGGATCGAGTACGACACAAACCGCGATTTCGCGGTTTTCGGCAGGAGTACCGACGCGTGGAAGGACGATGACATGCTGTCTGCTGAGGCAGGATGGTACGACAGGAGGAAGGAGACTTTCTTCTTCCGTGACAAAGTCCATATCATGACGCAGGATCAGGAGGCGTGGTCGGATTCTCTCTTCTTCAAGAGGAATACCATGGACGTGGAGATGCTTGGCAATGTCCAGCTTACTGATACGACAAGGAATGCTTCTGCCGTGGCAGGAAGGCTTGAGTATATTGATTCTCTCGGTCAGGTGACATTGACCAGGAATCCTGCTATAGTCGGCGTGACGGATTCGACGGGCACTGCCAGGGATACTGTGTATCTTGGCGGCAATGTCCTCAGGATGCGTTCGATAATGAAGTTTGAGATTGATTCTCTTGAATATACCTATGCGGCCAAGCGTCTTGAGGATATTAATTCGGACCCTGTCGGCGCGTATAGGAAGTCTGCCTACGAGGAGGCGCGCAAGGCTGCAGAGGATGCCAAGAAGAACGATGCCGCCTATAAGGCCGAGCAGGAGGCGAAGGCCAAGCGCGATGCCCGTGCCCAGGAAGAGGCTCAGCGTACCCAGACCGAGCCTCAGTCGGAACCGCCTTCTGAAGAGCTCAGTCCAGACCCTTCCGAGGGCGAAGCCCCGATAGAAGAGCCTCCGGTAGAAGGCGAAGCTCCGGTAGAAGAGTCCCCGGTCGAAGGCGAATCTCCTGTCGAGGCAGATGAACCGATCCCGGATCCGGAGCCGGAACCGGCACCAGACCCTGAACCAGCACCAGAGCCGGATCCGGAACCAGAGCCGGAACCGGAACCTGAGCCTATGGTTCCAGAGGCGCCTAAGGATTCGACCAAGGTCGCTTTCCTTGAGGCGATAGGAAAGGTGCGTCTCTACAGGGACGATTTCCAGATGCGTTGCGATTCGCTCAAGTTCAATGAGCTTGACTCTCTCGTGCGTCTGCACAAGGAACCTATCGTCTGGAACGAGGGTAACCGCCAGTACGCTTCCGACAGTATATATGTGTCATTCGGTCAGAATAATCTCGACAAGGCCTATCTGATGTCAAATGCGTTTGTGACTGTCGAGGAGGCTCCTGACTGCTATGACCAGATACGAAGCACGGAGATGCTTGCTTTCTTTGACGAGGAGGGCCTGCTGAGGCGTTTCGATGCGCTAGGCGGGGCCGATGCAATATTCTATCTGCAGGAGGACAGTACTTTCGCGACTGTCAACAGAAGCCAGTCGAAATTGCTCAGTGCGACCTTCCGCGAAGGAGAGCTTGAAGGCGTGGACTATTACCAGGATCCGAAGAACAATGCTTTCCCTCTGGCCCAGATGGCCAAGGACGACAGGGTGCTCAAGGGCTTCAACTGGCAGCCTGATATACGTCCGGCAGGACCTGAGGACATTACGGACTATGTCCCTAGGGCTACGCAGAGGAAGATGTATGCGTCACGTCCACGTGCGAAGTTCCATCAGACAGACATCTATTACCCTGGCTATATGTCAGGCGTCTACAAGAAGATTGAGGAGAATGAGCGTAAGGCTCAGGAAAGGCGTGATGCCCAGGAGCGAGCGAAGAGTGATGCCGAGGTCGCTGAGGCTGAAAGCCCTTCTGGAGACGTCCCTGCAGATGAGGACGCAACTGCTCCAGGGGAGAACGGTGATGACGTCAGCATTGACGTGGATGTTCCGGATACGGACGGTTCCGATGGTGAGGCCCTGGATCAGGGTGGCGGCGACGGCGCAGGTACCATGGTCTCGGATTCGACTGCCGTTTCGGTTCCTGAACTCTCCGCGAAGGAGCTTCTGAAGAAGCAGAGAGAGGACGAGAGACTTGCGAAGCAGGCTGAAAGGGAGGCTAAGTGGGCCCGTCTGGACAGTCTGGATGCGGCCAAGGCCGCTGCGAAGGCGGAGAAGCTGGCCGAGAAGGAACGCCAGAAGAAACTGAAAGTGCTTAAGGCACGCAGCCGTCAGGAAGAAAAAGACGCTGCCCGCCTTGAGAAATATCGTCTCAGATACGAGCAGCGTAAGGAAAAGAAATCCAAGGAGGAAAAGCCTGTACTTCCGCTTAAGCAAGATTGAGTTTCTTCCTCAGATTCTCGAGCATGTCGACAGTCATTGCCTCGAGGTCATAGCTAGGCTTCCAGTCCCACTCTTCTCTTGCACAGCTGTCGTCCATCCTGTCTGGCCATGAGTCAGCGATCTTCTGACGTACAGGGTCGTTCACATATTTCATCTTGAAACCAGGGACATGCTCGCAGATCTTCTTGTAGATGATCTCGGGGTCGAAACTCATCGACGCAATGTTGAATGAGTTCCTGTGGATGAGTCTTGAAGGGTCGGCGTCCATGATGTCGACTGCGGCTTTGAGGGCATCCGGCATGTACATCATGTCCATGAATGTGCCTGGGTTGAGAGGACAGGTGAATTCTTCGCCCTTGACTGCTGAATAGTAGATGTCGACCGCGTAGTCTGTGGTGCCGCCGCCTGGGAGCGTCGTGTATGAGATTAAGCCAGGGAAGCGTACCGAACGTGTGTCGACTCCGTATTTGCTGAAATAGTAGTCGCTGAGGAGCTCGGTTGCCACCTTTGTCACTCCGTACATCGACTTAGGCCTCTGGATGGTGTCCTGGGGAGTGCCGACCCTCGGGGTGTTCGGACCGAATGATCCGATCGAGCTTGGGGTGAATACGGCGCAGCCCTGTTCCCTTGCGATTTCAAGTATGTTGATCAGTCCATCCATCTGTATTCTCCATGCGAGGAGTGGCTTGCTCTCGGCTACTGCAGACAGGAGGGCAGCGAGGTTGTAGACTGTATCGATGTTGTATTTCTTTACGATTTCTGCGAGCTGTGCGCCGTTGAGGACATCTGCCACTTCGGCAGGACCTGACTCGAGAAGAGCTCCTTTTGGCTCAGCGCCAGGTATATAGCCTGCGACGATGTTCCCTTCTGGAATCATGCCCCTGAGCTTCATTGTCAGCTCAGATCCGATCTGTCCGGTGGAACCAATTACGAGTACATTTTTCATTTTGTTACCAATCAGTGGGTTTTTGCTTGGCAAATTTATGTCAAAATCCTGAAATGGTAAAAGATTTATACGAATTATTTGTAAATTTGTAAGTCATTCAATTGATAACCAAAAGCTAAGTATATGTACGGCAAATTTCAGCAGCATCTTCAGAAGGAACTGACCGACATCAAGGAAGCCGGCCTTTACAAGAACGAGCGCAACATCGCTTCGGCACAGTCCGCAGAGATTACTCTCCAGGACGGCTCGGTTGCTCTCAACTTCTGCGCAAACAACTATCTCGGCCTTGCAGATTCACCTCGCCTGATCGAGGCTGCAAAGAAGGCCATGGAGTCACGCGGATACGGAATGTCTTCAGTCCGTTTCATCTGCGGCACACAGGATCTTCACAAGGAACTCGAGAAGGCTGTCTCTGACTTCTTCAAGACAGAAGACACCATTCTCTACGCATCATGCTTCGATGCCAATGGCGGTGTGTTCGAGCCTCTCCTCACAGCGGAGGACGCCATCATTTCAGACTCGCTCAACCATGCTTCCATCATCGACGGCGTACGTCTCTGCAAGGCTGTACGCTACAGATATGCCAATGCTGATATGGCTGACCTTGAGCGCTGCCTCCAGGAGGCTCAGGCACAGAGATTCCGTATCATCTGTACCGACGGTGTGTTCTCAATGGATGGAAACGTCGCTCCTATGGACAAGATCTGCGATCTCGCTGAGAAGTACGACGCACTCGTGATGGTTGACGAAAGCCATTCTGCAGGTGTGGTAGGAAAGACAGGCCGCGGTGTCGCTGAGCAGTACGGTTGCTACGGCAGGATCGATATCTTCACCGGTACCCTCGGCAAGGCATTCGGTGGTGCAGTCGGTGGATTCACAACCGGCCGCAAGGAGATCATCGACATGCTCCGTCAGCGTTCACGTCCATATCTCTTCTCGAATTCCATCCCACCTATGATCGCGGCAGCCGCTATCGAGATGTTCAAGATGCTCGGCGAGAGCAACGAGCTCCACGACCGTCAGCAGGAGAATGTGACTTACTTCCGTGAGAAGATGCTTGCTGCAGGCTTCGACATCAAGCCTACACAGTCAGCCATCTGCGCTGTAATGCTCTATGATGCTCCGCTCTCACAGAAATTCGCGGCGAAGATGGCAGAGGAAGGCATCTTCGTGACAGGTTTCTACTATCCGGTCGTTCCTAAGGGCCAGGCCCGCATCCGCGTCCAGCTTTCTGCTGCCCACAAGAAGGAGCACCTTGACAAGGCGATCGCTGCCTTCATCAAGGTCGGCAAGGAACTCGGTGTGATCAAGTAGTATCATCCGCCGGAAGGTGGAATATGAAACAGACAGACCTCTGAGACAAGGGCGACATTTTCCAAAGTTACTTGGAGCCCTGTTTCAGAGGTCTGTCTGTTTTGATTCTTGCTTATTCAGCGAAGTTGCGGATGATGTTGAGGATCACCTCGGACGCCTTCTCCATGGACTCGAGAGGAACGAATTCCATCTTGCCGTGGAAGTTCAGTCCGCCTGCGAAGATGTTAGGGCAAGGAAGACCCTTGAAGCTGAGGTTCGCACCGTCGGTACCGCCGCGGATAGGCTGGATCTTAGGCTTGAGGCCTGCCATCTCCATGGCCTTCACGGCCTTCTCGATGATATGGTAGTGCGGCTCGACCATCTCGCGCATGTTGTAGTACTGGTCCTTGATGACAGCTGTCGCTGTGCCATCTCCCCACTTGCTGTTGATGAAGTCCACGCACTGCTGCATGGTGACCTTCTTTGCCTCGAACTTCGCGCGGTCGTGGTCACGGATGATGTAGGCGATGTCTGCCTCCTCTACACTGCCCTCGAGGGCGATCAGGTGGAAGAATCCTTCGTAGTCCTGGGTGTACTCAGGACGCTGGTTGACAGGGAGCAGGGCGTTGAGCTCGCATGCTACCTGTAGTGCGTTCTTCATCTTTCCCTTCGCATAGCCAGGGTGTACGTTGCGGCCCTGGATATGGATCTTTGCTGAGCCTGCGTTGAAGTTCTCGAACTCGAGCTCGCCGACTGCGCCGCCGTCCATCGTGTAGGCGAAATCGGCGCCGAACCTGGCTACGTCGAACTTCACTACACCACGGCCGATCTCCTCGTCTGGAGTGAAGCCGATCTTGATTTCGCCATGCTTGAATTCAGGATGGCTTACAATATACTGCACAGCATCCATGATCTCGGCGATGCCGGCCTTGTCGTCCGCGCCGAGGAGGGTGGTTCCGTCTGTGGTGATGAGGGTCTGGCCCTTGTAGTCGAGCATCTCAGGGAACTCTGATGGCTTGAGGAAGAGGCCAGGGTTGCCCTTGAGGGCGATCTCGCCGCCATCGTAGTTCTCGATGATCTGAGGCTTCACGTCCTTGCCTGATGCATCTGGAGATGTGTCGGCGTGGGCGATGAAACCGATTGCGGGAACCTTCGCATCGATGTTTGAAGGAATTGTTCCCATTACATAGCCATATTCGTCGATGGTCGATGCTACGCCCATCGCGTTGAGTTCGTCGTTGAGAAGGTTCAGGAGGTCAAGCTCCTTGGCGGCGCTTGGCTGTGTCTCGCTGTTCTCGTCCGACATTGTGTCGATTGACACGTATCTGAGGAATCTGTCAAGAATCTTTTCCATATTGATTGTTGTGTTGTTTCTGTGTCTGTGCCTACTTCTTGTCAGCCTTGAGGGATGAGCAGACCATGAAGGCGATGAGTCCGAGGAATGGGATTATTGCGACTGCCTCGCCCCAGCTCTCGTTCCAAGAGTACATGAAGACGTCTACCTTCGCGAACTTGAGGATGGCGCTTACCACACCCATGAGGGCGCCGCCGGCGATGAATCCGGAAGCGATGAGGGTACCCTTCTCCTGACGTGCGTCGTTGACTTCCTTTTCCTTGCTTCTTGTGCTTACGTACCATGAGATGGCTCCGCCGACGAGAAGAGGGAGGTTGAGGTCGATAGGTATGAACATGCCGAGTGCGAATGCAAGTGCAGGCACCTTGAAGAAGGTGAGCACGATTGCGAGGACTGCGCCGATTCCATAGAGGAGCCAAGGTGCTCCGCCGCCGTTCATCATAGGCTGGATGACAGCTGCCATGGCGTTTGCCTGAGGTGCCACGAGGGCGTTGTCACCGGAGAATCCGTATGTCTTGTTGAGGACCATCATGACGCCGCATACTGTCGCTGCAGACACGAATGTGCCCACGAACTTCCAGATCTCCTGCTTCTTAGGGGTAGTTCCGATCCAGTATCCGATCTTGAGGTCTGTGATGAATGAACCTGCTACTGAGAGCGCAGTGCAGACTACTCCTCCGATCACCAGGGCCGCTGCCATTCCGGCGTCACCCTTGAGACCTACGGCTACGAGGATGAGGGATGCGATGATGAGGGTCATGAGGGTCATTCCGCTGACAGGGTTGGTTCCTACGATCGCGATCGCGTTGGCTGCGACGGTCGTGAAGAGGAACGAGATGACGGTCACGATGAGGAGGCCGATGATTGCCTGCCAGATATTGTTCACGACGCCGCCGAACGCGAAGAATGTGAACACAGCGAGGAGGGCGATGACGATTCCGAAGACGATGGTCTTCATCGGGATGTCCTGCTGGGTGCGCTCAGGAAGGGCTTCCTTGCCTTCCTTGCGGCGGAACTCGTTCACTGCGAGTACGACTGCGGACCTGATGACGCCGAATGACTTGATTATGCCGATGATGCCGGCTGTCGCGATGCCGCCGATTCCGATATGCCTTGCGTATTCCTTGAAGATCTGCTCAGGGGCCATCTGGCCTATGGTCATGGTTATGCCAGTTCCCATGAGATCGATGACCTGGCCGCCCCAGATAAGGTTCATGGCAGGTATGATCACGAGCCATACGAGGAATGAACCGCAGCAGATGATGAATGCGTATTTCAGACCGACGATGTAGCCCAGACCGAGGACGGCTGCGCCTGTGTTGATCTTGAGCATGAGCTTTGCCTTCTCGGCGATCGTCTGGCCGACTCCGCAGACTGTTGTGGTGAGTGTCTCACCCCATGCTCCGAAGGTGGCGACGATGAAATCGTAGAGACCTCCGATGAGGCCGCTGAGGAGAAGGGTCTTGGCGCTGTTGCCGCCGCCTTCACCGCTTACGAGTACCTGTGTGGTAGCAGTCGCCTCAGGGAATGGATATTTGCCATGCATCTCCTTCACAAAGTACTTCCTGAAAGGAATGAGGAAGAGGATGCCGAGTACGCCTCCGAGCAGTGACGAGAAGAACATCTGCCAGAAGTTCACGTCTACTCCTAATATATAGATTGCAGGGAGCGTGAAGATCGCTCCGGCCACGACAGCGCCTGAACATCCGCCGATAGACTGGATGATGACGTTCTGTCCGAGTCCGTCCTTCTTCTTAAGGGCGCTGGTGAGTCCGACCGCGATGATCGCGATAGGGATTGCTGCTTCGAATACCTGTCCGACCTTGAGTCCAAGGTAGGCTGCTGCGGCCGAGAAGATGATGACCATGACGATTCCGACGAGGACTGAATAAGGGGTCACCTCGACATAGTTCTTCTCTGGGCTGAGGAGAGGCTTGTACTCCTCTCCGGGTCTAAGTTCTCTCTGTGCGTTTTCGGGCAGAGAAAAGTTCTGTTTTTCCATATTTATATTATATATGTATTGACTTATCTCGCCAAAGATAACGCTTTTTCATCCGTATCCCTTACTAAAAGGATTAAATTGAAAATATTTCAAAAAAAAGATGAAAAAGATTTGGAAGTAGAGAAATTGTCCGTATATTTGCAGCCCGTTTGAAACAAAACGGACGAGATCATTGACAATACTGAGAGAGAAACAAAGAGGTAAAGAAGTATAGAAAC